>JAAAOJ010000055.1 GCA_009908915.1 Planctomycetota bacterium | reverse complement strand
TTGGATTCGCTGGCAATGGCGACACAATGCTCCAGTATTGTTTTAGCGGGGCTGAATGTCACTCCCTTGTGATTAGCAAACCATGACTGCAGGTATGTCGAGGCCGCTTTCCTAACCCCCACATGTATGAGGGCTCGCTTCAAAGCTTTATTGAAAGCATTATTGTTCATTATCCGGAGTTTTCCAAAGAGTCGGCAAGTAAGTTTGCATTGATCAGCAGTCTGGCTAGGCTTGGTCTGGCCTAGTTTGTTCTTTGCAGTCAATTATCTTGACGGGAGACATGGCATATTTCCCAGTGGTATTGTTACGCCAAGCGACCCAAGGTCATGAGAATGGCATGGTGTTTGCTCGCATCCTGCATCAACATGCTCCTAGTGAGAATCAATATCCGTACAGACAAGTTCATAATGTCCGCATATTATACAAATGGGCTAGAGTGGGTTCCAGGCAAATGTCTGTGAGATGGGTGGAGCAAGCGAGAGCCGTGCATTTTCCTCCGCTCAAGGGCTCAGCAAATCATATGGGGGAGATGCCTGGGGTTCCAGGTAAGTCCTGGTGTCTATGCCATGCTCAAAGAGTGCGTCAATGATACTGCACCCCGCGACAAACGGGGCATGATCAGTGGAATACTCGGGATGCTTGAATGCCTGATAGGCAAGCCTGATACCGCGTTGGGTGTAGGTGGCTGTCTCGCCTTCTGAGTAGCCTTGTCCTCCCTTGCCGGCGGCATAGATATTTCCCCCGGCCGCCTTGGTCAGATCGGCCAGCAGTTCATTCTTGACCCCTTCGATTCCAAGATCGGACTGCAGGACGAATCGGCAGGGCAGAGACAGGTATTCGGCAAGGGATTTGAGCAGGCCGATATTGAACTTAGAAAGGGAATCTCCCTCATAGGCATAGTGGTTTTCAAGCAATGCATAAATTTCATCGAAGTGACGGCATTTGCCGTAGTACTGTCGCAGTGTCGCCAGATGCTTGCGAGCAAATTGCTTCGGATTGATCTTGACCGTGTCGATAGGGGATTTGGATTGGGGCAGACTGACAGGGACCGTCAGCCACATGGCCTGGCCCTGAGCATTGATGGAAACGCGGTTCGTGTAGCCTCCCTTGGTGTATTGCACCTTGTCCAGCAGGACAAAGATGTCGCTGTAAGCCATTTTATAGAAATAACCCAGCCAGGGCAGGAAGTTAGGCTGGTGGGCAACGACAATCGTATCGTGGGTTTCAGTCATGCGGTAGAGGGCTCCCATGGCTCGTCCCATATGGAGAACTTGTCCAGTGCGTCCGCTAGGCGTTTTTCAACGTCGCTTTCCAGCGGGGCGGGGGCTGTTCGTTCAATCTTGGGTAGAAGGCCGCGTGCGTTGAGGGGAAGGTCTGTGTGCTTCTGGAGGTCGGCATGGATCTGCCGCAGGCATGAGGCAGGATCCTGGAGCAGTTGCTCGTAGTCCACCCATGTGGCTGCGACATCTTTCCTGGTCATCTGTCGGGCGTACATACGCCGCAGGCCGAAGATCTGGCCTGCGATCTGTTCTTCGGGGCTGAGGTCTCTGAGTTCGCCAATTTCCGGCGGCAGCATGCTCCACCAGTCCGATATCGAGGTCATGTAGGCCTGTCGCGCGCGGTAAATGGATCGTGCCTGGTCCACGGGCGAGCGTCGTATCAAAACGAACACGCTACCAGGTATGTGCTGGTGAAACCAGGGCATGAAGTAGGAGGGGTAATAGCCCTTCATGATCAGCGTGTTCTGGGCATCGTCGGTCATGGCCGCCAGGTGGCCACGGACGATGGCGGGGTCGATGCCCCGGGTTTCCAGTGATTCAAAAAGCGCTCCGCTTTGATCGAGTCGCAGGTGGTGAATCCAGAAGTAATGAAAGCCGTGGATATCCGAACCGGTCGTCCGGCCGAACTCCGAGCGGAAGGAAATATCCTCCTCGTTCGCATCGAAGAGTTTCTTTGAAAGCTTGAGCCCCAGGACAGGCGCCAGCCAGAATTTTGCTGCCACGTTGTCAACGTGCGTGGACTCCATGTATTGGCAAAGGGTTTGGGCGAGAAATGTGGTGCCGCTTCGCGGTGCGCCGGCGGCAAAGACGATCGGATGGCGTGGTTGACTTGCCAAGTCCGGATGGGTCTGGAGCAATTCATTGAGATGTAGCCAGAAACGCTCGTCCTGGGTGTCAGGCAGATAGCTGGCTCGACGCTGCGATTTGTCAGAGACGGAATCCTGGGGCATCTTGTGTGATTTCGGGGTTACATGATCCATCGAATGACTTCAAAGCATTCGGCGAATTCCATGCCAATCTGGGTTCCACGTACTTTTGCCAAGGCGTAGATAAACTCTTCATTCATATACGTGCGATGGGCCTGTGACCGATACTCACGCAGGGCATTGACTTTGGCGTCAACATGATCCCGCTGAAGATTGATAAAGCAGTTACTGGTGAAGATATTGTTCCAGATTAACTCATATCCAAGAAGGGGTTTATTCTTGAACGCACGCATGCCTTCCGTGGCGACGGTCCAATGGTCCTGGTGTGTGTCATGGACGACCGGCATAAAGACAAGGTCCATCGGGTACTCGCGGCGGAAGCGAACCATCTCCTCAAGGATGTCCTGGCGGACGTAACTCAGCTTTCGTACCTCGTAGCCGAAGATGTGGAGGTTCTCATTGGGTATCCCCAGCTTGGCTGTTGCGTTCTTGACTTCTACACGCAGAATATCCCCATCTTCTGGATTGGCCAGCGATTCTCGGGCAGTCGAGAAAGCCACATAGTGAACATTTTTGCCCTCTTCGATCAGGCGTGCAATGACCCCGCCGCATCCCAGTTCCCCATCATCCGTATGGGGTGCAAAAACAAAGACATTGTCAATGTTCTCAAGCAGGTCCATTGTCAGGCTCCTTCCCTGGCAATCAAACAATGTTCGGATACTCACATGGCGTAATGCCAATGGCGTTCAATTCTTTGCGGAAGCATACCACCTTCCACGAGACGGATTCAACACAAACTTTCTATAGCGATGTGCTGGGCCAGTGTGTTCAAAGGCCTCAACAGCAGGTGACGGCCAGGCCGTCGCGGCTGATGGAGAAGTCAAAGAACCGCGCGCGGGGGTTGGGCGGGTCACGTTCCAGGTCGGCTCGCAGCGTGGCCGCTGCCTCGGGGGACTTGCAGATCATCAGCAGGAATCCGCCTCCACCGGCCCCCAGCAGCTTTGCGCCATACAGGTGCGGGGCGACGCGGTCGAGAATGGTCTCCACCTCGTCATTGGTCGAGTTGGGGTCGAGGGCCTTGTTCTGCTCCCATGCTTCGGCCACGGCGGCCCCGAAACCGGCCAGATCTCGCCGGCTCATGGCCTCGGCCGTCCGGGCGGGAAGGGCGCGGATGCGGTCCAGCGTGGCCATCGTGGCGCGGCGTCGGTCCAGGTAGCCTCCGACGACCTGTTGCAGGACGTTCTTGGCCAGTCGCGTCACGCCGGTGTAATACAGCAGCGTGGCCCCGCCGTTGGCAGAGGGGTCCAGGACCTCGTCGGGGACGTAGTGGATGCGGGCGTCGGGGATCAGGCCCGGCTCGGCCGTGATGATCTTGGTGCTGTCGATCACGCCGCCGATCTGGTCCTGCCAGCCGCCGCCGGTGGTCAGTGCCTGCTCCATTCGCAGCACGCCGTGGAAGATGTCTCTCGGTGATAGCTGTTGCCCGGCCAGCCGCCGGACCGTGCCCAGAATCACCGACCCGACAATGCTGCTCGTGCCCAGCCCGCTGCCCTTGGGGATCGCTGCCAGGGTGGTCAGTTCAATCCCGCCCCCGAAACGCTGCAGCATGTCCGGCAGGTCGGTCGCGCCGTGCCAGTCGGCCGTCTCCGGCGAAAAGCCGCTCAGCACCAGCGCCGCCTTGGCCAGGGCAAACTCACCCGTGGCCGATCGGTAATCCGCCAGGTCCTCCAGTGTGCTCACCTCGATCCGCTTGCCCAGATCGATCGAGGACATGCGGATGACCGGCTCGTCGATGACGCGGGCATAGCAGTGGATGGGGGGTTGGCCGTTGAGGTCCACGGCGGCATTGATCACCACGCCGCCATGCTCCAGGGCGTAGGGTGGCGTGTCCGTCCAGCCGCCTCCGACATCCAGTCGGGCCGGGGCGCGGCCCCAGACAATCTCGTCGCTGCGCAGGCCGTTGCGGGGGTGCTGGCGGTGTTTCGGCGTGGAGGTGATGATGCGTCGGCCCATGAGGCTAAACGCGCCGGCCTGCAGTTGGGAGGCCCAGTCGGTAAGGGGAAGGTGGGCCAAGGGTACGATGCCGGTCCTCGCCAGCCAGTCGCACAGGGCGTCCTTGAGGCCATTGGCCAGGTTGGGCAGGCAGTCGCCGACGGTGGCCTGGGGATCAGGGGCGATGCCCGCCAGGGCCGAGCCCAGCCTGTGGAGGATGCGTGAGAAGGCGAAGGCTGCGCCGATGGGTCCGCCCTCGCGTCCGACGCTCCACCAGGCTTCGCTGAGCAGTGCGGCGGTCCAGTCGGCACGGGCGGCGGAGTCCAGGCCGGCGAGGATCATGGCCAGGTCTTCGGCGGAGAAGTTGCTCTCCGGTCCGAATGTGCGGTGCAGTGCGCAGCGGATCTGCTCGCGGCGGATGTCGGCGCGGCGGGCGTTGAAGGCGTCGGCATCGCCGAGGAGTGCCATTTCGGCAAAGCTGTAGCGTCGGCGGTTACGCAGGGCGGCCGCCTGGGCGTCGGAGGCCTGGCCGGGCGTGAACATCCTCGGCCAGCGACGCCGAGAACCGTTCGAGGAAGATGTTCATGACGGCGACGTTGATATAGGGCGAGAGCATCCCGACTGCCTCGCCCGTCTCGGGACAGTGTAAATGGCGGAGTGAAACCGTGGCACGGGGCGGGCGGAGGGATTTCGTAGCGCTCTTGGAATAGGACTTCCATAGTCTTGATGCATTAGAGGCCGATCTGGCGTTGGCGGCAAGGGCTGCTGGTGTAGTCGGCGGGTACGGTCACGACTTGACCGCATAATTGGTGATGCCTATTGAGTGATCGGAGGCACCGCGGTAGTCTGCCGACATGCAGGAGTTGTATGCATATTCTCGGTATATCCTGTAGCGGTCACGATGCGGCGGCGGTCATGCTGCGCGACGGCGACCTTGTGGCGGCCGCCCAGCAAGAGCGATTCTCGCGGCGGAAGGGCGATGGCGGGTTCCCCGCGTCGGCCGTCGCGTTCTGCCTCGACGAGGCCGGCCTGTCCCGCGGCGATGTCGATCTCGTGGCGTGCCACGATCCCTCGCAGCGGCGGTTGCTGTGCGAACGCCTCAACGTGCGCGACGAGCAGTTGCTCGTCGTGCCGCGTCACCTCGCCCACGCGGCCAGCGCGTACCTGTGCTCGCCGTTCAACGATGTCGCCATCGTGACGGTTGACGGCCTGGACGAACCGGCCACCACGACCATCGGCCACGGCCGGGTCGACGAATCGGGCCGGGCCGTTATCGACGTCGCCCGCGAGGTCCGCCCGCCTCACTCGATCGGACTGTTCTACTCGGCCTTCACGCAGTACTGCGGTTTCCGGGCCCACGAGGGCGAGTACAAGATGATGGGGCTGGCCGCACTCGGCGAACCGCGGTTCGCCGACGAGGTTCGGCAGGTGATCCACGCCTCTGCCGACGGAACGTTTGAGTTGGACGTGGACTGTTTCCGCGTCGCGGATCCGTCCGGGCGGTTGTTCAGCCGGCGGCTTGCCGAGGTTCTCCGCCGTCCGCCACGGCAGGCGGATGAGCCTATCGACGCGACGATCCGGGATATCGCCGCCAGTGTCCAGCGGGTGACCGAAGACGTGCTGCTCAGCATCGTCGCCGAGGCAAAACGTTGCAGCGGGTCGCAAAACCTCTGCCTGGCCGGGCCGGTCGCTCTCAACAGCGTGGCCAATGGGCGGATCGCTCGTGAGGCGGGCCTCGACGGGCTATACGTCCAGCCAGCAGCGGGCGAAGCCGGTGCGGCGCTCGGCGCGGCCTTGTACGCCCACGCCACAGGCGGCGGTGCGAGCCGCTTCGTGATGGACCACGCATATTGGGGGCAGGGCCACGCGGACGAGGCAATCGCGGCCTGGCTCGCGGGGCAGGGCATCGCCGCGGAAGCCGCCAGCGACGATGACGACCTGGCCGATCGCGTGGCGGGCATGCTGGCTGACGGGCAGGTGATCGGCTGGCTGAACGGGCGATTCGAGTGGGGACCTCGCGCGCTGGGCGCCCGGAGCATCATCGCCGACCCCACCCGGCCTGACATGCAGGACCGCATCAACGAGAAGATCAAATTCCGCGAGCCGTTCCGCCCCTTCGCCCCGGCCGTCCTCGCCGAGCGGGCCACGGAACTGTTCGACTTCGATCCCCCGGTCGACGGCCTGACCAGCCGCTTCATGCTGACGGTGCATCCGTATCGCGATGGGGCAGCCGGGCTCGTGTCCGCGACGGCTCATGGCAATACCGGACGAATGCAGGCCGTGCCGGACGACCACAGCCGCTGGCGCCGCCTGATCGAGGCCTTTGACGCCCGGCGCGGCGTGCCGGCTGTCCTCAATACGTCCTTCAACCGTGCCGGCGAGCCCATCGTCAACACGCCGGCCGAGGCGATGGCCGTTTTCGTCAACAGCGGCCTGGACGCACTGGTTCTGGGGCGTCACATCGTAACGCGCTGATGAAAGGCTCGGCGGGGCGGGTTCGCTCGCTCGTCAGGCGCCGGCGTGGAGTTTGCTGAAGAGGTCCTGGAGGATTGTGCCTTCGACGGCGGGGACCGACTGCTTCTCGATCTGCCAGGCTTCGTTCTGGTCGGGGGTTGTCGCCGCGCCCTGCTCGGCGGGGGTCACGTCGCCGGGATTGCCGCTGTAGTTACGGCGTTCGGAGGCGTAGCCCATCTCGCGGATCGGGGCCGAGCCCTGGCGTTCCTGCGTGACGGCGACTTGTGCGAACGGCACGCCGTTCTGCCGGGTGATTTCCATGCGGGCACGCTGGCGGGCCGGCGAGCCGCCAAGCAGCCGATCGTTGCCGGCATCGACGGCGCGGGGCCTGGTCGTAATCACGCCGGTGTTGACGTCGGCTTCTTCGATCGGGAAGTACTGGGCCAGTACGACTTTGGCGGTGGCGAAGGCCTGGCCGTAGCTGACGTCGCCGAGGGCGCGGGTGGTTCCACGGCCGGGCGCGAGGCCCTGGGTGGCGGGCTGACAACCGGCGGCCAGCAGGGCAAGGCTCAGCAGAATCATGGTGGTTGTGTTGCGAATCATGTCGCGTCTCCTGTGCGGTTGTTGTCCATTGTCGAGACGTATTCTAACGTCTGCCACGTCAAAGGGAAGGGGCGGGAGGCAATTCGTAGCCGTTCCACCTATTCCATGGGCTGCCAGAGACTGTAGTTGGGGGCCTCGGCGGTGATGGCGATATCGTGCGGGTGGTTCTCGCTGACGGTGGCGGCCGAGACGCGGATGAACCGGGCCTTGTCGCGCAGATCGTCGATGCTCTGGCAACCGCAGTAGCCCATGCCGGCCCGCAGCCCGCCGACGAGCTGGTAGACGTACTCGCCGAGTCGGCCCTTGTACGGCACGCGGCCTTCCACGCCTTCCGGCACGAGTTTGTCTTTCGGCGCGCCCTTTTGGCTGTAGCGGTCGGCCGAGCCTTCCACCATCGCGCCCAGCGAGCCCATCCCGCGGTAGACCTTGAACCGTCGGCCCTTGTAGAGCATGATCTGCCCCGGACTCTCGTCCAGCCCGGCCAGCAGGCTGCCCAGCATGACCGCCGACGCGCCGGCCGCGATGGCTTTGCTCGCGTCGCCCGACATGCGGATGCCGCCGTCGGCAATGACGGGCACGCCCTTGGGGGCCGCCACGCGCACCACGTCCATGACGGCCGAGATCTGCGGCACGCCGACGCCCGAGATCACGCGCGTCGTGCAGATGGCCCCGGGCCCGATGCCGACTTTCACCGCGTCAACGCCGGCGGCGATGAGGTCTTCCGCCGCGGCGGCCGTGCCGATGTTGCCCGCGATCACGTCAATGTCGTAGTCGGCCTTGACCGTCTCGACGGTCTTCAGCACGTTCTCGCTGTGGCCGTGGGCGGTATCGACAACGACGACGTCGACGTCCGCGGCAATCAGGGCCGCCACGCGTTCGTAGTCATGCACGCCGACGGCGGCGCCGACGCGCAGCCGGCCCCGCTGGTCCTTGCATGCGTGCGGGAACGTGCGGTTCTTCTCGATATCGGCCATCGTGATCAGGCCCACGAGCTTCTCGCCCTCGACGAGCAGGAGCTTCTCGACCTTGGCCTGGCTGAGAATGCTGTAGGCCTCGTCGAGGTCCGTCTTCGGCGGGGCGGTCACCAGCGGCGGAGTGGTCATGACCTCGGCGATGGGACGGTCGTCGGTGAGGAAACTCATGTCGCGGCGGGTCAGGATGCCCACCAGCGTGCCGCCGTCGTCGACGATCGGAAAGCCGCTGACGCCCTGTTCTTCCATACGCTTGCGGGCAGTGGCGGTCGATTCCGTCGGCGGCAGTGTCACCGGGTCGGCGATCACGCCGTTTTCGCTGCGCTTGACCTTCTCGACCTCGCGCGCCTGTGTCGCGACCTTCAGGTTTTTGTGGATGATGCCGATGCCGCCTTCCTGGGCCAGTGCGATGGCCATGCGCGACTCGGTGACGGTGTCCATGGCCGCCGAGAGGACGGGGATGTTCAGGCGGATGTTGCGTGTCAGCTGGGTCGAGGTGTCGGCCTCGGCGGGCACAACGCCGCTTCGGGCGGGCAGCAGCAGGACATCGTCAAACGTAATGCCTTCAGCAACGATTTTCTCGTTCATGTGACCTCCATATCGCTCGTGGATTGCCTGTCGGGTCGGTCGCTGTGGATGCACCGGTAGCGCCGTGTGCTTCGTGGTATGCAAACGGCAGCCGACGCTGCCGCAAGGGTGCCGAAAACCGGCGAGGCGGGGCTGTACGCTCTTGTACCCATGGCGAAGTATGTCGGCTCGGCGTGGCGGCTGTCAAATGCAATTCCGGGCCGGAGCGGAAATTTCCGGCGATTGTCGGGCGGGCGCTGAGAAATCGCGGGTCCTTACTTCATCGGCGCGGCGGTCCGGCCGATAACAAGGCTGTGATCCCGGTGCAGTGCAATCGGGGCGACGGTGGAATTCTGACGATGGAGCCATGCGGCGTGCATATCGAGGTGCCGACCGACATCGTGAGCGAGGCGGAACTGACCGCTCGCGAGGCCAGGCTGGCCCTGGCGATCCAGCTCTACGCGGACGGGCGGATCGATCATGCCCAGGCATGCCGACTGGCTGAGATGCGTGCGGGCGTGCTCGATCGGGCGTTGGCGGCCCGCAATCTCAGCGTCGTGATCTACCCGATGGTCGTCCCATGGCGACAGCGTCGGGCCGGGTGAAACCTGTGTCCGTACGAACGAACTGACAGCGCGGCCGGCCGTTGGCATAGTCGGAGGGCTTAGGCTGACTTCGATTCGGAGCGGCCCCGGCGGCAAGGGCTCGCGGCGTCGGTGGGCTCGGTCGTACGCGCCGCAGGTTTCTCCCGGCTTGATGTGCTAAACTCGCAGACGCTCCCTCGGGCACGACCCGAATCTGCTGGCGCCGAAGATGCACGGTTGGCCAAGTACCGGTCGTTCTGCAATCCCAACAGGCGTCTGTGCCTCAACTCTTCCATGACGCACCGTTGCTTTCTTCAGCCCCGGCAGGGGCGACGTTCAGTAGCCCCACGCGCGAGCGCGCGGGATAGAGTTCTTGTGAGCGAACGATGTATTTCATTCAGTAGCCCCACGCGCGAGCGCGCGGGTTTGGATTCCCCGACAACTGAAGCCCCGGCAGGGGCGCCTTGATCCAGCGAAGGCCCAAGGCGCTCCTGCCGGAGCTTACCTCACCAGCCGTTTGGAACCCCGGGCTGACGCCCGGGGCTATTGAACATCATCCCTCCCGGGATTCAGGAGGACGGCGTCGCATCGTGACACATATCTGATGCGGCCGTCCGCCGGGCCGGCCTTCCCGGATACCTCGGTTTGCAGGCTGGAGTGTTGGTCGCCCGTCCGGTACAATCCGCGGGTTGACCATGAGCGAAACATCCCCTGATACCCATGCGGTGCATCTGTCCATCGTGGCGCCGGCCTACAATGAGGCCGAGAACCTGCCGCAACTGGTGGCCGAGAGCGTCGAGGCCGGCCGGGCGACGGGCCGGAGCTTCGAGATCGTCCTCGCCAACGACGCCAGCACGGACGGCACGAGCGAGGTCCTCGACGAGCTTCGCGCCCAGACGCCGGAGCTGCGCGTCATCGACATGGTGAAGAATTCCGGCCAGTCGGCGGCCCTGGACGCGGCCATCCGTGCCGCGCTCGGGCAGTATATCGCCACGCTCGACGCCGACTGCCAGAACGACCCACGCGATATCCCCGGGCTGCTGGCGAGGGTGGAGACCGGCGCGTACGACGCTGTCAACGGCTGGCGGGCCGACCGCCAGGACGCCGGCTGGCGCCTGGTCGTCAGCAAGTACGGCAACCGTTTTCGCAACTGGATGACGCGCGAGACCATTCACGACAGCGGCTGTGGGTTGAAGGTCTTCCGGGCCGAGTGCTACCGCCGCGTGCGGATGTTCCACGGCTACCACCGCTTTTTCGCCACACTGATCCGCATGGATGGCTGGCGGGTCGCCGAGGCCCGCGTCAACCACCGTCCCCGCACGCGTGGGGTAGCCAAATACGGCTTCTTCGATCGGTTCTTCAAAGTTCTCCGCGACGCCATCGCCGTCCGCTGGATGCAGGACAAGACCGTCCTCTACGAGACAACCGAGCGAGGGAAGTGATACGCTGGTGCGTAACTTGTTACGCACCACGAAAGAGCGTCGACGTTGCGTCGACGGCTAAACGCTCGTCTGGTGACTTCTTACGTTCCTTCGAAGAATTCTCTGCGTCCTCAGCGTCCTCTGCGGTTTGATTCCTTTTGCGATCTGGTCTGTCTGAACCCATACTTGAAACCACAATCTCCCTTTCTCCTTCGTGTTCTCTGTGATCTCTTTGGTTCTCTTCTCTCTCCGCGGCTTGATCAAAAACGCGGGATGCGTGGTGTACTTCGCCCGCGAAATCTGCGATAATCTCTTGTTTGGGAAGGCGGTCGATTTTTGCGCCCCGGAGGGGCCTCGCGGCTGCCCGTGACCATGTTAACCCAGCTTGATGGAGCAGAGACTTGGCTGAGGAATCGGATCTTACACCGTCACCTGATGACGAGACAATCGATGCCGGCGAGGCCGGTGTGGACAACGCCGGCGGTCGAGGCCCCAGCGGGCCGATGCTCGCGATGTTCGACGCCGAGCACATCTCCGATCTTCCGATCGAAGAGGAGATGCGCGAGAGCTATCTCACCTACGCCATGAGCACGATCATGGACCGTGCGCTGCCGGACGTGCGCGACGGGCTCAAGCCCTCGCAGCGTCGCGTGCTGGTCGCCATGAATGACCTGAACCTCGGGCCTCGCAGCAAGCACCGTAAGTGCGCGAAGATTGCCGGCGACACGTCCGGCAACTATCACCCGCACGGCGAGGGCGTCGTCTATCCCACGCTCGTCCGCATGGGCCAGCACTGGAACACGCGCTATCCCCTGGTCGATCCGCAGGGCAACTTCGGCAGCCTTGACGGCGACCCCCCGGCCGCCATGCGGTATACCGAGGCCCGCATGCATGCGGTGACCCCCGAGATGCTCGCCGACCTGAACCTGGACACGGTCGACACCCAGCCGAACTACGACGACACGCGCACCGAGCCGATGGTCCTGCCCAGCAAGTTCCCCAACCTGCTCGTCAACGGCAGCCAGGGCATCGCCGTCGGCATGGCCACCAGCATCCCGCCGCACAACCTCAACGAGGTCTGCGACGCCCTGATCCACATGATCACCAACCCGGACGCGACCGTTCGCGACGTCATGGAGTTCATCCAAGGCCCGGACTTTCCAACGGGCGGCATCATCTGCGGTCGCAAGGGCATCCTGGAAGGCTACACGACCGGCCGCGGCCGCCTCTGCGTGCGCGCGACAATGCATACCGAGCAGCTTCGCGGCGGCAAGGAACAGATTGTCATTACCGAGATTCCCTATCAGGTGCTTAAGTCCACGATCATCGAACGCATTGCCAACGTCGTCCGTGACGGCCGCGTGCCGGATATTGCCGACGTGCAGGACCACTCCGACCGGACCGGCATGCGGATCGTCGTGGATGTCAAGAAGGGCGCCGAGCCGCAGGTCGTCATCAACCAGCTCTACCAGTACACGCCGCTGCAGTCGACCTTCAGCATCATCAACATTGCGCTGGTCAACAGCGCACCGCAGACGCTGAGCATCCGCGACATGTTGTTCCACTTTCTGGAGCACCGCAAGGACGTTATCCGTCGCCGGACAATGTTCCTGCTCCGCCGCGCGCGCCAGCGAGCGCATATCCTCGAAGGCCTCATCCTGGCCGTTGCGGATATCGACCGCATCATCGACCTGATCAAGTCCAGCCCGGACGTGCCGACGGCCAAAGAGCGGCTGATGGCCCTCAAGCTTACACTGACCGAGGACGCCACCATCCGCAAACTGCTGCCGGACAGCTTCGTCGCCCGGGCTTCCAGTCCCCAGACCCTCACCGGCGTGCAGGCCGAGCAGATCCTCGCCATGCAGCTCCGCCGTCTGACCGGTCTGGAGATCGAGAAGCTGGCCAAGGACTACGTCGATCTCCGTACGGAAATCGAGGGCTACGAGGCCATCCTCCGCGACGAGAACGTCCTGTTGGACTGCATCCGCGAGGACATCTACGAAATCAAGGACCGCTACGGCGACGCCCGCCGGACCGAGATTGTCGACGATGCGGCCGACCTCGACATGGAAGACCTGATTGCCGAGGAAGACGTGGTCGTCACGCTGACCCACGAGGGCTATGTCAAGCGCACGCCGGTGACCACCTATCGCCGGCAGGGCCGCGGCGGCTCGGGCATCAAGGGCAACGAGTCGAAGGAAGGCGACTTCATCGAAGAGCTGTTCATCGCCTCGACACACGATTACATGCTCGTGTTTCTCGACAGCGGCCGCATGCACTGGCTGAAGGTCTACGACATCCCGTCGATGGCTCGGACCAGTCGAGGCCGCGCGATCGTCAATCTCCTGGAGATGGGCGCCACGGAGCGCATCTGCGCCGTGGTGGCCGTCCGGGAATTCGACCAGAACCGCTTCCTTGTGACCGCCACCAAGAACGGCCTGGTCAAGAAGACGCCGCTGGAAGCCTATTCGAACGTCCGCAAGGGCGGCATTATCGCCACTGGCATCAATGACGACGACCGCGTGATCGGGGTGGCCATCACCGGCAGCAGCGACGAGATTGTCCTCGGCACGCGCAACGGTATGGCGATTCGCTTCTCGGAGGACGACGTGCGCAGCATGGGCCGGACGGCCTGCGGCGTCAAGGGCATCAACCTGGGCGACGATGACGAGGTCGTGGACATGGTGATCGTCGATTCGCAGTCGACACTGCTGACGGTCTGCGAGAAAGGCTACGGCAAGCGGACGGCCATCGACGAGTACCGCCTGCAGGGCCGTGGCGGCAAGGGTATCATCAACATCAAGGGCATCGACCGCAACGGCCGCATCGTGGCGCTCAAGAGCGTCCACGATTCCGACGAGGTCATGCTGATCACGCAGGGCGGACAGATCGTCCGCATCGGCGTGGATGATATCCGAACGATCGGCCGGGCCACCCAGGGCGTTCGCATCATTACGCTCCGCAAGGACGATGAACTCGTGGCCGTGGCCAAGGTCATCAACGAGGACGAAGACGCGCCGAAGTTGCCACTGGACGGCAAGACCAGGACCGGTAAGACGCCCGCCGAGAACGACGATGAGTCGTCCGATGCTGACGCGGACAAGGTCGACGAAGCCGCGGCGTCCACCGACAGGCCCGCCGATGAATCTGACGGCGGCGATGCGAGACTGGACCGGACGAGAACGGTTCGTAACGAGCCGGCTTGTTTCGCTTGTGTGGGCTGCGAGATCCGCGGGTGGTTGTCCACCGATCAGCCCACCGGTTGACGCGACGGCCGCTGCGGGATACCGCGCGCGTGTTCACAGGAAGACCGCGTACCATACGTGCTCTGCTCTACTCCAGGCCGATGATGGTGTCGGCGAGGTCGGCGTCTTCGACGGGCGCGGTCGGCAGGATGATGCGGAAGGTCGTGCCGACGCCCACGGAGGAGGTGATCTCGATGGCGCCCTCATGCTCGTCGATGACCTTCTTGGCGACGGCCAGGCCCAGGCCGGTTCCCTTTTGGCCCTTGCGGCTGAAGAACGGCGTGAAGATCGTCTCCTGGTCCGCGTCGGCGATTCCGCTGCCGTTGTCGCCGACTTCAATGACGACCTTGCCCTGCTTGTCCTCGGGCTCTTCCTCTCGCACCAGTTCGACGTCGCCGTGGTTGCGGGCTTCGTCCGGGCGATCGGGTGGGATGTAGCGACTGGCCAGGCGAATCACGCCCGTGCCGTCGTCGACGGCGTCGAGGGCGTTGTTCAGCAGGTTCAGTACGGCCTGGTGGATGCCGGCCGGATCCGCCGGGACGGGCGGCAGTTCCGCCAGATGGCGGTTGACCTGCACGCCGCGTTCGGCGGCCCGGGGCTCGACGAGATCGATCACGTCTTCGAGAGTCGCGGTCAGGTCGGCCTGGGCGAGCTTGGGCTGGCGGCGTTTGGAGTAGGCAAGCATGTTGAGGATCAGGTCGTTGATGCGCGTGAGGTTCCGCTCGACGGTCGGCCAGGCCTTGCGGGCCTTGTCGAGGTTGCCGGCCTCGATGGCAAGTTCGACGATATCGGTTCCGGCGGCCAGCGCGTGCAAGATATTCTTGATGTGGTGCGACAGGTAGGCCACTGTCTCACCGACAGCGGAGAGACGTTCGGCACTGATCGCCTCACCGAGCAATCGCCCGTTTTCCAGGGCCATGCCGGCCTGACTCGCAACGGCCGCCACGAGGCGGAAATGCTTCTCATCGAACCGTCGCGTCGGGCTGGTGGTGTCGGCGTAGATGATGCCGATCGCCTCGCCGCTGCCCGTCAGCGGCGCACAGACGGCTGACTGCACGCCGAGTCGCGCGATCGACGGATCGTCGTTGAATCGCTGGTCGTGTGGCGCGTCCTCGACCAGCACGCCGACGTGCCGGGCCAGGACGTCGTCGACGATCGATCGCGGCAGGGGCTCGGACGGTGCGTGGGCGTCTTCAATCAGTCGCCGGGCGACGACCGTCAGGTGCCCGTCGGCTTCCAGCAGGCAGGCGAATGCCCGTTCGGCCTGCAGTTCCTCAAAGACCCGGTCCAGTGCCCGCTGCAGCAGGGTCTCGCTGTCGACAGCCCGGACGGCATCGGAGATCACGTCGTAGAGAATCCGCAGGCTGTGGTCGGCCTCGCCGGGTTGGGGGGCCTCGTCCTCGGCCGCCATCTGTTCGCCCGAGGCCAGGGCCGCCAGGACATCCGCCGCATCCTCCTGTTGCTCGGGGCGATGCAGCGACATCCGGATTGTCTCGGCGGGTCCGTGGTATTCGATGACGGTCCGGCCACACCGGACGCGGTCACCCGGCTGGAGACGCACGGGGCGGGTCAGCCGCACGCCGTTGAGGAACGTGCCGTTTGTGCTGCTCATGTCGCCCAGCACGCAGACGTCGTCCTGGAGATTGAACTGCGTGTGCCGGCGCGAACAGGTCGTGTCGGTCAGCGTCAGGTCGCAATCGAGCCGGCCGACCGTGAACTTGCCCGTCGGCAGGGGTATCTCGCGTCCTGCGTCCGGGCCCTGGACAATACGGAGTTCGGGCATGATGTGATTCTAGACGATCCGGCGTGCTCGCCGCAACGCGCCGGCGCGGTCGTTCAGGGCAAACGCCTCTTGTGAGACCTCGCTCCCGTTGGGCGAGCGGCGTGCGCAGCAGGCCAGAGAAGGCGTGCCCGACGTCGGCAAATGCCCCTCACCGGCTCGTATGCCCTGCACCTTTGCCAGAGGGAGAGGAGGTACGATGTGGAACGTGTCTGCCATCGGCGGTCATTGGTAGCCGTACGATCGGGCCGGCCCGCGCGTCAGCCAACGCACCAGCCGTTGTCGCCAGAGGGGCATCTGCTTGCGCCAGGCGTCGTCGTTGCAAATTTCCATCGGCCCGCTGCGGTGGCGCATCGGGTTGCCGCACAGCGAATGGCCGCCCGCCAGTTTGGCCGTTGAGCCGTCAATGAAACCGAGTGTCTGGGGCGGGCTGTCCAATTGCTCCAGCAGCCATCGCAGCGTCCCTCCGGGATCAGCGGCCAGCGTTTCGTACTGTAGGCGTATGGCGGCAGGGGCCAGTGAGGCCGTACGCCGGTTCTCGCGGCGCCAGTGCCGTGCTGCACCGATTGCGCCGAGACGTTCCATGGGGATGGCCTGGCCGCTCATCGTTCGTTGTCGGCCCAGCGAGTTCGCCACGCCTCGCGGGTCCCGCAGCAGATGCACGACGCGTACGTCGAGCCCACCGGCAGCCAGCAGGACCGCGCCATGGGCAGCGCTCTTGGACGAGTCGACAATCGTTCGTGCCGGCGTGCAGGCGGCGACGCGCCGCAGGATGCGTGCGAGGATCGCGGCATACTCGGAGACAGCCGGAGCGTTGTCCCGTCCTGCCAGGGCCGCCCGGTGGGCTCGGCGGCGCAGGTCGCGCATGGCCTGGACGTCGACGGCCTCGATGCCGCCGAAGGCCTCGTGCATGACCTGCTGCCAGAGACCACAGTCGCGAAAAGGCTTGCCGCATTCGCAGGCCGAGTTGCGATGGACACTGCGTTTCCATAGCTGGTGAAGCTCGCCGACGTGCTGCCAGCCGGGTAACTGGTCGAGCAGGCGTCCCAGCAGTGTGCTGCCGCTGCGGCTGCACCCGCCGATGAAGACGACCTTGAGCCTGTCCGCGGATGCGTCTGTCATCGGTCGGCCTGCTGAAGGAAGGGGTTGCTCTGCTTTTCGTGGCCGATGGTCGTTGACGGTCCGTGCCCGGGGTAGACGGTCGTCTCCGGCGGCAACGTCAGCACGTGGTTGCGGATGTTGGCTACAAGCTGGCCGGCGTCGCCGCGGGGAATGTCCGTGCGCCCGATGCTGCCGGCGAAGAGCGCATCGCCCGTGATGACCGTGGCGGCCGCGGGGCAGTAGAAGCTCACGCCTCCGGGGGTGTGGCCGGCCGTGTCGAGGACCTGCCACCTCAGCGCACCCATGGCCAGCGTCTCGCCCGGGCGAATCAGTTGTTCGGCTGGTGGGGCGGTGACGTCCATCGCGAAGGTGGCGGCCAGGTTGCGGTTGGCGTCGCCGAGCATGTCCGCGTCGGCCTCGGGGCAGATCACATCGAGTTCCGGCCAGCGTTGCTTCAGCGGCCGGACGCCGCCGATGTGATCGCCGTGGCCGTGTGTCAGGCAGATGGCCCGCGGCGCGAGGTCTGCGGCGTCGAGATGCGTCATCAGCGGATCGGGCCACATGCCGGGATCGACGATCCAGCAGGTGTTGCCGGCCGTGAGGACGTAGCAGTTCGTGTCCAGCGGCCCGAGTTCGATGGTCGTAATCGTGAGGTCCATGGTGATACCTGAAAAAAGCAGACGCCGGGGAGCGGGTGCTCCCCCGCGCGAAAACATCACTTGGCATGTGCAAAAACCATCTGGCATGTGGGTGATGGAGCACCCGCTCCACCACCTGTTTCCGCGGTGCAGCCCTGCCAACGACATTCCGTTGGAAGTGTTACACCGCGCACAGGGATCTCTTACCCGATGTGGTCGTAGATGATTTTCTGGAAGTCACAGGGGGTGGTCTGCTCGCCTTCGAGCAGGCCGACGATTCGCCGTTCGCGGACGGCATTCTCCGGGGCGTCGGAGGCGTGGGCGCCGTTGCGCATCAGGTCCCGCCCGAAGTCACTGCGGACCGTACCGGGCTCGGCCTTGCTGGGGTCGGTGCTGCCGAGGACCGTCCGGACGCGCTCGATCGCGCTGGGCCCTTCGTACAGCAGGGCCAGGCAAGTCGCGTTGGACGCCCTGGGCTTGTCGGTCTCGTCGATGGTGGTCGGGTCCACGCCGGTCATGTACTCGACGATCTTGTTGAACTCGCAGAGGGCGTTGCGATCGGCGAACATCTCGGCGATCCGGTCGGCGTCGTCTTTGGTGAACTCGAAGCCGAACGCATTGTCCAGCCGATCCTTGACGACGTTGCTGACAAGGAAGGTCAGCTTCTTGGCGAAGATCTCCTTCAGCGGGCCGTAGAATTCCTCGGCCATCTCGACGGTCATGTTGAACAGCTTGGCGCCGACGATTTTCAGGCCGGTGAGACTGAAGGTGTCGATGATATTGCCCGGCCGGCGGCTGCGACGTTCGAAGTTGTCCGGTTTGAGCATCACCAGTGTGGTCTGCGGCTGCTTGTCGGCGTAGTCGATTCGGCCTTCGAGGACACCGCCGTCGGTGATGGCGTAGTCGGCCAGCAGCTTAAGTTGGTCGTTGTTGAGATCCGGGTCGGTGCCGGTGATGACGGCCGGCTCGAAGTAGTGGATTTTGCCGGAGGCGTCGCGGACGAAATCGCCGTACGTGCCGCGGATGGTGTCGCCGACGGGCTGTTCGGTGAACGAGCCGATCACATCCTCTTTCAGATGGCGGACGGTGTTTTCCCCCTTGAACAGCAGGACCATGCATCGCGGCAGCATGCCGTAGGGGTTGTCCTGGCGGAGGTGGCGGTCGATGTAGTCATGCCACGCCCGCTCGATGGCCGGGTCCATTCCCGGCGGGGCCAGGCAGTTCTTGTAGGCGTCGAGGAATTCGTTGCTGAAAACGTACATTCTTGCGCCGACAAACTGAGCCTTTGTGTTGGCCAGCAGACGGCTGACGATGCCACCCGTGCGACTCTTGTACAGGCTGTAGGGGGTAATCAATGCGTAGGCGACTTCTTCGCTCACGTCGATACTCCTTGCGCGGCGGAAGGGCCGCTATGGTGCATATGTTGCTTTTTGTTGGTAAAAGCGGAAAGCGAAGCGCAAGATAGCACAGAGCGTCGAGCGTGGCAAGGTCGTCTCGCCCCGCCGCCGACGTGTCATGGATGGCAGTGCCCCGGAGGTGGCGCATGGATGCTGCAACGACGCTTCAGAGCGACGTCGATCAGATCTGGACGCCCGAGGAACCCCTGCCAGCGCGACCAATCCTGCGCCGGCTGGTCGGCTGCTGCGGGGATCGCTGGGACGAGGCCCGCCTGCTACGCAAGGTCAGTGTCGTCTACAACCCGAGGCTGCGGACAACCTTGGGCCGGGCCATCCTCAACGCGAGGCGCGTGGAACTCAACCCGCACCTGCTCAGAGATAACCCCGCCGAACTCGTACCCACGCTCGCGCACGAACTGGCCCACCTGGTGGTCCACCGACGCCACGGCACGCGCGTTGCGCCGCATGGCCCGCAGTTCCGACGCCTGATGCGGCGGCTGGGCCTGTCGAGTCGGGCCACCCACGCACTGGACGTCGAGCGCGTGCGGCGACGGCGCAAGAGCAAGTACCTCTACCTGCATCGCTGCAGCGACTGCGGCTACAGCTTCGTGGCCCGGCGGGCGAGACGCAACTGCTACTGCAAGGCCTGCGGCCCGGAGATGACCTGGGACGTCTTCCGCCTGCCGGACACGGCCGCCGGGCGAAAGCTCCTGGAGAAGCTGCATCGCTGAGCACGTGAGCCGGGCTTGACGCCCGTGATGCGAGAGGCGACAATCATCGCAAGCTACAGGCCGAAGGAGACGCGATGAAACGCTTTGCCCTGCCGATCTGCATGATGATGCTTGCCCTCACAGGCTGCGAAGACAACGCCGCCCCGGTGCGGACCTCCGATGCCGGTCCCGTCGTTCGCCAGGTGCTCGATGCCGTGGCGGCCGGCAATGCCGAGGCGGTCTATAAGACGCACTTTACCGAGGAGCACAGGAGTCGTGTCTCGCTGGCCGATTGGACGGAAGTCGCCGATGCCGCCCGGAAGCGTCTGGGCAAGGTGCAGACCATGGCACGTGAAACGACGTTCGCCACGCACCGCTACGACGACGGGGCCGCCAGCGCGACGCTGCTGTACCGCGTGGTCTGGGAGAACGGCTCGGGGACGGTTTACGCCTCGCTGCTCAGGAACGGCGACTGGAAGGTCAACAGCATCGAGTATCGCCTGCCCCCCGCGGATGCTGACGCGCCGACGCGCACCACACCGACCGACGCAGGCACACCGTCGGCGCTGTAGCTACCTCAGGCCGACCGGTTTATCGAGGTCGATCCAGTCGCGCGGGTCGACGATTTCTCCCGCGGCCGCCGTCGCCGCCACCGTCAGCGGACTGGCCAGGAACACGCCCGCCTCCTTGTGACCCATGCGCCCGGGGAAGTTGCGATTAGTCGCCGAGACCACGTTGATCGGCTCGTTGGCCCGGCCGAAGGTGTCGCGCGGGCCGCCGAGGCAGGCCATGCAACTGCTCGGGCCGATCCGGCAGCCGGCGTCCTGCAGCACCTGCCGCACCGACCGATCGCCGACAGTGACCGTGTCCATCTGGGCGTCAATTTCCGTGCTGCCCGGAACGACGAAGGTTTCGATCTTCACCTCGCGGTCCTTGAGAACTTCCGCGGCGGCCTGCATGTCGGTGATCTGCCCGCCCGTGCAACTGCCGATGTAGCAGCGATCCACGCGGACGTCGCCCAGTTCGCGGGCCGGCCGGCGGTTGTCCGGCGCGTGCGGACAGGCGACCACCGGCTCGAGCTGGTCGGTCTGGAATTCCATCAGCAGCGCGACGTCGGCATCGGGGTCGGACGCCACGGTCTCGAAGGGTTTGTCGGTTCGCTGGCGGACGTACTCGCAGGTCAGTTCGTCGGTCGCGATGATCCCGTTCTTGCCGCCGGCTTCGATGGCCATGTTCGGCAGGGTGCAGCGCTCGTCGATGTTCAGGCTCATCAACGCCTCGCCGGCGAACTCCATCGCGCGGTAGGTCGCACGGTCGAAGCCGATCTCGCCGATGACGTGCAGGATGAGGTCCTTGGCCATCAGGTAGGGGGGCATCGTGCCGTGGAAGACGAACTTGAGCGTCTCGGGCACCATCAGCCACGTCTTGCCCGTGCCGAGGATGAAGGCCGCGTCGGTATTGCCCATCCCGCTGGCGAACATGCCCAGCGCCCCGGCCGTGCAGGTGTGGCTGTCCGTGCCGATGAGCAGCTCACCGGGGCGGACGTGCCCTTTCTCGTGCAGGGCGGCGTGGCAGACGCCGGCGTAGGGCGTGGTGCGCGGATCGTCATAGGCCGGCGGAATGCCTTTGCACCCGCCGGCAGGGATGAAATCCGGGTCGTAGTAGTGCGGCAGGTCCTGCTCGGCGACGAACTCGCGCAGGATGTCGATATTCCGCTGGGCCTTGGCGTCGGCGGTGAAGATGAAATGGTCCGGAATGACCACCACGCGGTCGCGGTTCCAGACCTTGGCGTCCGGACCGAACTGCTCCTTGAAAATGCCCACCGTCCCCGGCCCGCAGACGTCGTGCGTCATCAGCACATCCACGTCCACCCACACCTTCTCGCCCGGCCGAACGCTCGCCTTGTCCGCATGGCGGGCAATGATCTTCTCGGTGATTGTCATGCTCATGAAGGGGCTTCCTTTCGCGGCCGTCGCCGTGTTCGCATCCTAGGCGGCAGCGGGGGACGGTTCAATCCCCCGTCCATTGTCGCGCCCCGTCAGGCAAACGCATTCTCTGTCCTGACCCCTCTCCCGTTGGGAGAGGTGGCGAGCACGGCCCTGAGCATGCCGAAGGGTCTGCGAGCCGGTGAGGGTCTTGGGCGGTGTCCGCGGAGCCCTCTCTGACCCGCCTGCACTGCCGTTACGGCGGGCCATCTCTCCCAAAGGGAGAGAAGTTCAAAGAAGGTTGCTGCCCCGTCAGTTGTCGGCATGCGGATTGTCACGGTGCCCGAACTTGTGTAGTCTGTGCGGAGAACCCCAGCGGACACCGAAGTCTATTCTGGTGTGCATGTGCTGAGAAAGGGGCTGCAGAAGATGGCCAGCAGAGAACTGACACGGGAAGACATCGAGAAGCTGACGCCGAAGGCGCAGGTTGCTTTTGCGGCCCGATGCGCCCTGCGCGTTCTGCCCGTGATTGGCCATAAG
>JAAAOJ010000029.1 GCA_009908915.1 Planctomycetota bacterium | reverse complement strand
GCGCAACCGGGGCGGCGAGATCGACTGGTAGCCCGAGCCTCGAAGAGGCGCAGGATTCGCCGGTCGCAACCGGCCGTTGAGAAGGCTGTCGGTGCTGCGGTCGGGCCCTTTGCCTGCGCGTCAGCGGTCCGAAAAGCCGTCTTTTGCTGATTAACGATCAACCAATTGACGCATTGACCAATCCGCCTGCGTGTCCGCTCCTCGATGCTCGGCAAAGCGCCTCGACCTCATAGCGACTTTTGGCGGCCCATTGCTAGAGGGACTTTGGGCGGCCCATTCATACAAGAAAACCTCGCGACGCCATCCATTTCCAGACGGACTGCTTGGTATTGTCGGGCGCGGACGGTAAGCTGTTGTCCATGGCGAAGAAGGGCAAAGCCGACAACAAGGGCGGGGCGAACGCGCCGCACATGCGCAACAAGCGGGCGTGGCACGACTACAACATCATTGAGAAGGTCGAGGCCGGTATCGAACTGACGGGCACGGAGGTCAAGAGCACCCGGGCCGGCGGGGCGAAGATCGACGAGGCCTACGTGCGGATCGACGGTGATCAGGTGTTTCTGATCGGTGCAAACATCTCGCCATACAAGCAGGCGGGCGAGGGTATGCAGCACGACCCGGCCCGCAAGCGCCGGTTGCTGCTGCATCGCCGGCAGATCGAGCAACTCCGCGGGCACGTTCAGCAGAAGGGCAAGACGCTCGTGCCTTTGAGCCTGTACTTCAAACGCGGCTGGGCGAAGATTGAGGTCGGCATCGCCGAGGGCAAGCAGCGGCATGACAAGCGTCGCGACCTCAAGAAGCGTGAACAGCAGCGCGAGATCGACCGGGCCATGCGGCGCCGCTGATGACGCGGAATGTTCAATCAACAACTCTCAAATCACAAAGAGGCTCCAAAGACGAAAGCTCCAAGGAAGAAGGCTCCAACGAAGAGAAGAACGCACGTCCGTCTTTCTTTTGGAGCTTGTTGTTTCTGGCATATTGGGATGTCCGAGCGTCAGCTCGGCGCTACAGCTCGGCGGTTTGTTCTTCCACGGCATCGCTGCGTGCGGCGGTCATGGCTCGATGGAAGCACCAGCCCAGGCCCAGCAAAAGGATCGCCAGCATCACGCCCATGATGACATAGGCCCAGACGTTCAGTTCGCTGGTGTGCTCGACCTCTTGCTTGGTGACGGCTCCCTGCATGGTGAGGAAGGCCAGCAGCAGTCCGCCGGCGCCGCCGAAGGCGAGGGTGCCGAAGGCACCGGCGAGTTGGCCGGTCCAGTGGGGTTTCTTCTCGGAGGTGTCGGCTTTGAGCGTGGCCTTGACGCCGGCGATCACGCCGAGGACGGCCAGGGCAGCCGCCACGGTGAAACCCGCGCTCATCAGCCATTCGGGTACGCCCCAGGCCAGGCCGCCCTCGACGGCCCGGTCCCACGCGGCGGCCTTGACGTCGTTGGCGATGTCCTTCAGCGGCTTGCCGATGGGATTGAGGACGCCATGGACGACGTCGTTGTGTTTGAGCTTGCTGGCGATGGTGGCGGTGCCCAGCCCGGCGACGAGCACGAGGGCCACGAGGGTGGCGTAGAAGGCCAACCGCGTCTGGGTGGTGTCGGTTGCCTCGTCGGGTTTGGCGTCGAAGAGGGTGATCTTCGCTTCTTCCTCGCGTGGGCGGAAGCGAGTGATGCTCAGCAGCACGGCGAGAATCGGCGCGAGCCCGGCCAAGATCAGGCCGATGATCACCGGCCAGATCGCCTGCCCGCCGTGGGTGACGAGATAGCCGTCGTAGGCGGTGATCGTGTCGTAGAGGCTCCAGGCGAACAAGGCCGACAGCACGACCGGGACCAGGAGGCGGAGATTCCAGTCCCACCACACGCCGAGCTTCCAGTCGCTGCGTTCGTTGGCGTGGTCGCGCAGGCGCTTGATGCGGAACATCCAGCCGAGGACGACGCACTCGACCATGCCCAGCAGTGCAATGCCCCACGGCCCGTTGACGAAGCCGTCAATCTCTTCCAGCCAGACCAGGCCGCCGCGCGAGGTATAGACCAGGCCGCACGTCAGGCCCACGAACGTCAGGCCCCACAGTGTGGTGGTGCGGTTCCAGCCGGTCTTGTCGACGATGCTCGCCAGGACGGTTTCGGTGATCGAAAAGGCCGAGTCGATCCCCAGCGTCAGCAGGGCGACGAAGAATACCAGGGCGAACCAGGCGCTGTGCGGCAGTTGGGCGAGAGCGTAGGGGAAGGCGATGAAGGACATGCTCACGGTCGTGTTGTCCTCGCTGGGCAGGACCTTGGTGACCGGGACGTTCGCGGCGAGGCTCATCGCGCCGACGGTGGCGAAAATGGCAATGCCGGCGATGAAGCTCGTGCCCAGGTCGCCCAGGCCGATGATCGCGGCGTTGTTGTTGATATCGCTTTTGCGGTGCAGGAAACTGGCGTAGGTGATCATCACCCCGAAGGCCAGCGACATGCTGAAGAAGACCTGTCCGAAAGCGAATCGCCACGTGGTGGGTTGGGCGAGTTGACTCCAGTCGGGGTTCATGTAGTAGGCCAGTCCCTGGGTGGCTCCGGGCAACGTCAGGCCGCGAACCATGAGGATAACCAGCATCAGCCACGGCAGGGGCACCGTCCAGAGGACGACCTTGCTGACAACGTTGACGCCCTTGACGATGCACAGGAACAGGAGCATCCAGATGCCTGCGAGGCAGAAGACGATTTCCGGGCTCAACGAGCCGAGCGTCCAGCCGGCGACGCCTTCCTTGCCGGTCCACATGTTGGCGTAGTCGAAGAGGAAGCTTTGCTTCGCGCCGTCGACCGTTTTTGCCCAGGGCAGTTCGCCGTTGTAGTAGATAATGCCCTCGATGGCCCGGCCGAGGAAGCTCAGGCACCAGGCGAGAATCACGGGATAGTAGGTGATGATGACAAAGCCCAGTAGAATGCCCCACCAGCCGACCAACTGTTTGCGCCGCCCGGAGCGGCGGAAGGCGTCCGGGGCGGCCCGCTGAGTCATGTGGCCGAGGCTGAATTCGAGAATGAGCACCGGGATGCCGATGATGAGCATGGCCAGGATGTACGGAATCAGGAACGCCCCGCCGCCGTAGGCATAGAGCTTGTAGGGGAAGCCCCAGAGGTTACCCAGCCCGACGGCCGAGCCGATGGCCGCCAGTACGAAGGCCGCCCGGCTGCCCCAGTTCTCTCGCTGTTCTTCCAGAAGTGGACTCTCAGCCATGATGATTCCTTTCAGCAAAGCTCAGCTTGTTTGTGATCATCATGCTCAAAGCGGCCACGGCCGACAAGCATTTTTCCGGCGCGTGGATGTGCGGATGTCCGGTGCCGCTATCGCCGGTCAGTTTCGCCGGCGATCAGCGGCGGGAGGCTGGGTACGACGTGGTCGTAGCCGGGGTCGACGCCGGTCAACTCGTAGATGGCGGCGGGGAAGTCGACCAGTGCGACCAGTGCGTCCTGCACGCCGGGCTGCAGGGCCGCGCCGGTCGGCGGCTTGACGACCAGCGGCACGCGCGAGAGGCAGTCCTCGAAGGTGTTTTGCGTTTTCTCGACCAGGCCGTAGTCGCCGGTGAAGTCGCCGTGGTCGCTGAACAGGAAGACGGCGGTATCGTCGTACAGGTCGCGCGTCTGCAAGGCGTCCATCAGCAGGCCGAACTGGTGATCCAAGCGGGCGCACATGCCGTAGTAGACCGCCCGCAGTTCGTGATTGAGGATGTTGCCATTCCCATTGTTCGCCGCCTGGGTGTGTGAGTCGCCTGTTTTGTCGGACGGTCACCGCGTAAGGACATCGCCAATGGCCACGCAGAAGGCGGGCAGGTCGTCGGGTTTGCGGGCGGTGATAACCGTGCCGTCGACCACCACTTCCTCGTCGACCCACTCGGCCCCGGCGTTGGCCATGTCGTGACGGATGGCCATGAAGCTGGTGGCCCGCTTGCCCTTGAGCACGTCGGTGCTGGCGAGCATCCAGCCGCCGTGGCAGATGGCCGCCAGCAGCACGTCGTTGTCCGCAGCGTCCTGGACGAACCGCACCATCATCTCACTGCGGCGCATGTAGTCCGGGCACCAGCCGCCGGGAATCACCACGGCGTCGTAGTCGGTGGCCTTGACGTCGGTGACCGTCGCGGTGCTCTGGCAGGGGTAGCCGAGCTTCGAGGGATATACCGCGCCGGCCTCGGGGCCGACGAGGTCGACCTTCGCTCCGGCTTCGAGGAAGCGGTAGTAGGGATACCAGACTTCGAGCTCCTGGTACTCATTGTCGATCATAATCGCGATGCGTCGTCCTGTCAGATCCATGAGGCTTCTCCTTTGGCTGGTGGTGCGAGGGCATCCGCACCGGCTGATTGAAGAATAGAGTCGCCGCCGGGCGAAATCAACCGCACAAACCGTCAGTGACGGCACCGGGGCCACGCAGCCAAGAAGCTGCCCCCATGCCGGTAGCGAAATTGCCGAGAGGTCTTCTTCCTTCAGCGCGTACGGGCGGCACCGGGGTCGGTGTTGCCCCTTCAAGCCTGACTTCTGTTGATGCCTCAACCGTGGGCTTTCGCCGTCGCCGAGGTTATGACGAAACAGGTTTGCCCACGGCCATTCCTGTCAGGCCCCTTTGGGGCCATGGGGCCACGAAGAGGGCGACCACCCAAACACACACGGTGCCAAGCAGGCGCGCATTGATTCCAACGACGCTTTCCGCCTGCGTTGCCTCCCATGTCCGCTGCGAGCCAGCGAGGCTTGATTTCAAACAGGGGCAGGGGTAGAACGGTGGCATGGCACTGCTGGCAAGATTCGGGCTGCTGGTCCTCAATGCGTTGGATGCGTTCGGCGATTTCGTGCGCTTCAGCGGCCGGGCGCTGGCGTGGGTAATGCCCGGGCTTTCGCGGCGACGCCTTCAGCCGATGCTCGACCAGTTCTTCGACGTCGGCACGCGGTCCGTGCCGGTGGTGATGGTCACGGGCCTGTTCGTCGGCGGCGTGCTGGCGGTCCAGGCGGCCGATCAGTTCAAGGCCATCGGACTGATCGCGCAGATGGGGACTATCGTGAACCTCTCGGTGCTGCGCGAACTGGGGCCGGTGCTGGCGGCCGTGCTGCTGGCCGGTCGTGTCGGCGGCGGGCTGACGGCGGAGCTGGGTACGATGCGAGTCACCGAGCAGATCGACGCCCTGCGGGCGATGGGAGCCGACCCGATTCGCGTGCTGGTCGTGCCTCGGTTCCTGGCCTGCGTGTTGCTGATTCCGGTGCTGGTCTTCTACGCGTGTTTCATGGGCATCCTGGGCGGCTATGTCGTCAGCGTGTATCTCTTTGGCGCCAACTCGGCGGAATTCTGGCGCAACGCTGCCGACAGCGTGATGACCTACGACATTGTCTACGGCCCGATCAAGAGCGTGTTCTTCGGGGCCGTCATCGCACTGATCTGCTGCTACAAGGGATTCCGCTGCGAGGCGGGCGCTGCCGGCGTCGGCCGGGCATGCACGGAAGCCTTCGTGGCCAGTTGCATGGCAATTTTGGGGCTGAACCTGTTTCTCGGCATGTTCCTCAACACGGTCATCGAGATGATCTGGGGCCTGCGCGTGTTGCTGGGCTGAGACGACGGGCGGTCGCCGCAATAGGGTGGCACGCAGTCCGGCATGGCTTCGTCTGGACCTCGCTGCCTCTGGGAGAGATGGCGAGTCTTTGAGCTAGAGAGGACTTTTCCCGGGCCTGCACCCAGACCAACGGTGAGTGGGGTTTTCTGCGTGTCTCGGCGGAGGTGGGGTGGTATCTTGGCTGCCATGATCAAGCCGATTCAGAACTGGCTGGACCGCCACAAGAACCCCACGAGCTTCTGGCTGCACATAATCGGTGTGCCGGCCTGTTTCGTCGCTGCGCCGATCTTCCTGGTGATGTGGCTGACGGGCGAGCCGACGGGCTGGGTGGCCTTGGGAATGTTCGCAGGCGGCTATGCGCTGCAGTTCATCGGGCACCTCGTTGAGGGCAACCGCAGCGGCGAGGCGCAGGTGGTGCGGCGGATCGCGGAGCGATTGACGCGCCGCGGGACAACCGGCGATTCTTGAGCAGGCCGATGCGATCGGGGTGGATCGAGAGGGGTCAAACCAAGTGTCCAACAATCGCGATGTCAGAATGTGCGATGGATATCGAGGTCGGGTTATGCTGTGAGACGCCAGATGAAAGCATTCATAAGGCAATTCTATACAGATAGTTAAGTGATTCCTGGCAGTTCATCCGCTCGGATGCACAGCATAAACAGATATTATTGTTACTGGTATCCTATATTTTGGGTCGACAAACACGTAAAAGATGTATAACATATACATGATTATAAATCAGGCGGCTGGGTGAGCCGCCGAAAGGGCAACAGGAACCAAAGGAAACCAGGCCATGAATACTGCGACCAAGAACAACGAAGCAACGGACACGTTACCGCCAAGTTTCACCGAGACCCTTACCGATGAGCAACTTGGCACCTATCGGCGCATCCCGGATCAGATGGACTACGTCGACAACCCGCTGTTCAGCACAGCCAAGGCCGAGCAGCGTCTCTTCGGCGACGGGGCGATGGACGTCGACGTGCCGGTCTGGACGAGCTGTGCCGACGATGTCGTGGACGTCTCTAAGGCTCCGAAACGCAAGACCAGTCTGACCGACGAGGAGGAAGTGGAACTCTTCCTGCGACACAACTACGCCTGCTACCGGCTCGGCAAACTGATCAAGGCCCAGAACCGCCGCCGCAGCCTCGGTCGGGCCCGGCAGATGATCCACTGGTTCAAGCGCGTCATGCGGACGCGGGCGGCCCTCGCCTCGGCGAACATGGCCCTGGTGCTGGCGATGGCCAAGCGGACGCGCATCCCCAATGTCGAATTCAGTGAGCTTGTCAGCGAGGGCAACATGGCCCTGCTGCGCAGCATCGAGAAGTTCGACGTTGCACGCGGCTTTAAGTTCAGCACGTACGCCTGCCGCGCGATTCTTAAGGGCTTCAACCGGCTGGCGACCAAGACCGGCCGGTACCGCCAGTACTTCCCGACCGAGTACGACCCCGCGATGGAACGCAGTGACTACGACGAGAAGAAGCATGAAATGCAGCGCGACGATTCCGTGCAGTCGCTACGGGACATCATCTCGCAGAATCGTGCCCGCCTGACTGAAACCGAGCAGTTGATCGTTATGGAACGCTTCGCGCTCGGACGCGACGGCGAGAAGGGCCGTACGCTCGCCCAGGTCGGTAAGATGGTCGGCCTGACCAATGAGCGTGTCCGCCAGATTCAGAACCACGCACTGGACAAACTTCGCAGCGCCTTGGACACCCACTATCTGGTGGCCTAAAGCAACCTGACAACGCAGATCCTTGCACGGGTGGTCAGCAGCCACGTCCAGCGACCAGCGGCCGGGACAACGTTGGGACCGTCCAGGACGACCGTTTTGCGATGTTTTACTCACCCCGGCCACGCATCTGCAGGCCGAAGAGTTTGATAAAGCCGGTCGCATCCGACGGCGTATACTCCTCGCCCATGGTGAAGCTGGCCAGGTCCATGTTGTAGAGGCTGTTGGCACTCTCGACGCCGGCGACGCGGGCGTGGCCCTTATGGCACTTGACGCGGACGCTGCCGGTAACGTTCCGCTGCGTTTCCGCGATGAAGGCGTCCATGGCATGCCGGAGCGGATGGAACCACTGGCCGTCGTAGACCATCTCGGCGTATTTCAGACCCATCTGCTGCTTGTAGTGCGAGGTGTCCCGGTCAAGGACCAGGCTCTCCAACGCGCGGTGGGCTTCGTAAAGGATCGTCCCGCCGGGCGTCTCGTACGCGCCGCGGCTCTTGATGCCGACCAGGCGGTTCTCGACCAGATCGACCTGTCCGACCGCATGTGTGCCGCCGACGGCGTTGAGCTTCTCGATGATTGTCTCGCCGGAGAGCTTCACCCCGTCGAGGCCGACCGGCCTGCCCGCCTCGAAGTCCACCTGCACGACGGCCGGCGTGTCCGGCGCCTCGCTGAGCGGGACGGACATCACCCACAGGTCGTCCTTGGGTTCGTTGGCGGGGTCTTCGAGGTCGGCGCCTTCGTGGCTGATGTGCCAGAGGTTGCGATCGCGAGAGTAGATCTTCTCCCTGGACTGCTGGATGGGCACGCCTTTGGCCTTGGCGTACTCGATGGCGGCCTCGCGGCTGGTGAGCTCGAAGTCGCTCATTTTCCACGGGGCGACGATCTTCAACTGCGGCGCCAGGGCCATGAAGGTCAGTTCGAAGCGTACCTGGTCGTTGCCCTTGCCGGTCGCGCCATGAGCGACGGCGTCCGCGCCGAACTTCTTGGCGCATTCGACCTGGCCTTTGGCGATCAGTGGCCGGGCGATGCTCGTGCCCAGCAGGTAGACGTGTTCGTAGACGGCGTTAGCGGCCAGCATCGGCCAGCAGTACTGCTCGGCGAATTCCTTGCGGAGGTCCTCGACGACGATCTCGTCGGCCCCGCTGGCGAGGGCTTTCTCTTCGATGCCGTCCAATTCACCCTTGCCCTGGCCGAGGTCGGCGGCGTAGGCGATGACCTCGCAGCCGTACTTGTCCTTCAGCCATGGCAGGATCACCGACGTGTCCAGCCCGCCGGAGTAGGCGAGCACGATTGTCTGGATGTCGCTTTGGACCATAGTGCTTGCTCCTGATGGTGGAAACGGGCATTGTACGCAGGTCGGGACGGCATGTCTATACGCCCATGGGCCGGTCAGCGACAATGGGCCAGTCAGCGGCTTTCCACGCGGGCGCAAATCTGATACGCTAAGGCGTCTATGTTCGAAGCACTGACCGACAAATTCAACGGCGTCTTCCGCAAGATGACCGGCCGCGGCCGCATCAGCGAAGACAATGTCCGCGAAGCGATGCGAGAGGTCCGCACCGCGCTGCTGGAAGCGGATGTGCATTACGAAGTCGTCAAGCAGTTCTGCGACGACGTGGTCGACAAGGCCATCGGTCAGGAGGTCATCAAGACCCTCCGCCCGGGCCAGCTCATGCAGAAGATCTGCCACGACGAGCTGGCCAACCTCATGGGCCCCGTCGACTCGCGCATCTACGTCGTCGACCCGCCGCCGACGGTGATCATGATGGCCGGCCTGCAGGGCTCGGGCAAAACCACCACCTGCGGCAAGCTAGCGAAGTATCTCGACAAGAAGGACAAGTCCTCGCTGCTGGTTGCCTGCGACCTCCAGCGCCCCGCGGCGATCGAGCAGCTTGGCGTGGTCGCCGAACAGGCCGGGACCGGGTTCTTCCGCGTCGAGGGCGAGACCAATCCCGTCAAGGTCGCCCGCAAGGCCGTCAACCACGCGATGGCCAACAAGATCGACGTGGTGGTCATCGACACGGCCGGCCGACTGCACATCGACGACGAGATGATGAAGCAGGCCGAGGACATCGCCCAGGCCACCAAGCCGCACCAGATCTATCTCGTCTGCGACGCCATGACCGGCCAGGACGCCGTCAACTCCGCCAAGGAGTTCAACGAGCGACTGGAACTCGATGGCGTGATTCTCACCAAGTTCGACTCCGACGCCCGTGGCGGCGCGGCCCTGAGCGTCAAGCAGGTCACCGGCAAGCCGATCACGTTCATCGGCGTCGGCGAGAAGCTCGACGATTTCGAAGAATTCCACCCCGACCGCATGGCTGGACGCATCCTCGGTATGGGCGATGTGGTCTCGCTGGTCGAACAGGCCCAGGAGACCTTCGACCAGGAAGAAGCCGAGAAGATGCAGGCCAAAATGGCCAAGGGCAAGTTCACCCTCACTGACTTCATGGGCCAGATGAAGCAGATGCAGAAGATGGGCCCGATGAAGCAGATTCTCAAGATGATGCCCGGCATGAGCGGCAACGCAGCCGCGCTGGACATGATTTCCGGTGACGAGTTCAGCAAGATGGAAGCCATCATCCAGTCCATGACCCAGGATGAACGCGACAACCCCGATATCATCGAGGCCTCGCGGCGTCGGCGCATTGCGCGCGGTTGTGGCATGCAGCCGCAGGATGTCAGCGGCCTAGTCAAGAGCTTCAACCAGGCGTCCGGCATGATGAAGCAGATGGCCGGCATGGGCACGCGCGACCGGATGGCCTTTGCCAAGCAGATGGCCTCCGGCGGCATGATGGGCGGCGGCATGCCGGGCAAGACCAAGCAACGCTCGAAGCGCCTCAGCAATAAGCAGCGGCGCAAACGTCGCCGCCAGAAACGCCGGCGGTAGAAGGATAGGGCCTGAGGGCCTGAGCAACTGAGGGCCCGAGCCGTTCAGCCGGGCGCATGTGCCACGGCCGAGGCGGTCGTGCCTCGGCGCACGAGGGTTGCGGGGGCGCCGAAAGATGCGGCAGCGGAAGCGCAACGCATTCGACCGCCGTTCTCTACCGTTCGAACGTCATGCCGTTTGGGAAGACGATGAAGCCTTCCCGCTTGATACCAAGCCCGGGGTCGTAGATGAGGTCCTCCCCGGCGAGGTCGACGATGCGGCATCCGGCTTCCCGGGCGATGGCCGCCCCGGCGCCGGTGTCCCACAGGCAGGTAACGCCATGTCGCGGATAGATGTCGGCTGAGCCTTCGGCGACGGCACAGATCTTGATGCTGCTGCCGTGCTGGACGAACGTCTCGATGCCGTTGCGTTCGATGAAGGCTTTCGTGGCGGCGGACAGGTGGCTTCGGCTGGCGACGGCGGACGTGGGCTGCTCGTTCGTCGACGGGGTGAGTTCAAGGGGTTCGTCGTCGTGGATCTGCTTGAAGGCGCCGCAGCCGGCCGCGGCGAACCAACTCGCTTTATGGGCAGGGGCGTAAATGACGCCGAGGATAGGCTGGCAGTTCTCGACGAGGGCGATATTGACGGTGTAGTCCGTCCGGCGGGCGATGAATTCCTTCGTGCCGTCCAGCGGGTCGACCAGCCAGTGCGTCTTCGTGCCGTAGGCCTCGTAGCTCTGGTCCTCGCCTTCCTCGCTGAGGATGTCGAAGTGGGGCTGCAGGTCGTCCAGGCCTTGTCGGATGACGTCATGGCTGGCGCGGTCGGCCCTCGTCAGCGGCGAGCCGTCACCCTTGGCCTCAACGTCCATGGTTTCGGGTTCGTCCGCGACGGCCTTGATGGCCAGGCCCGCCCGGCGGGCCATGTCACGGCATTCGGTCAGCAGCGTCTGCAGTGTTTCGCGATTCATTCAAAAAAGCTCCACATTCCAACGACGACGCTTCAAACAAGGAGCCAAGGCTCCAAGTGTCAACCGTCACGTTTCAAGCAAATGAAGAAGCTCCAAGCTCCAAAAGAGACGTGCCCGGCGGGTTGTCCTGGAACTTGGAGCCTGGGATTAGTTGGAACTTACACCCCGATGTAGCCTTCCTTCTCCAGGTGCAGGATGACCTGCTGGGCGGCTTCTTCGGGCGTGATGTCAGCGGTATCGATCTTCAGGTCGGCATCGTCCGGTTCCTCGTAGGGATCGCTGATGCCGGTGAACTCCTTGATGATGCCCGAGCGGGCCTTGGCGTACAGGCCCTTGCGGTCACGCTGCTCGCAGACCTCCAGTGGCGTGGAGATGTGGACGAGGATGTATCCGCCGCTGCTGCCGATCAGGTCGCGGTTCTGCTTGCGGACGTGGGCATACGGGGCAATCGGGGCACAGATGGCGATGCCGCCGTTCTTCGTGATCTCGTTGGCCACGAAGCCGATTCGCAGGATGTTCAGGTCGCGGTGCTCCTTGCTGAAGCCCAACTCGCTCGATAGATTCTTGCGGACGATATCGCCGTCCAGCAGCGTCACCGGTCGGCCGCCCATCTCCAGGAGCTTCACCAGCAGCACGTTGGCGACGGTGCTCTTGCCCGAACCGCTCAGGCCCGTGAAGAAGACCGTCAAGCCCTGCTTGCTGCGCGGCGGGTAGCTCTTGCGAAGCTCGGACACCACGTCCGGGAAGCTGAACCACTCCGGGATGTCGGCCCCGCGGGCGAGGCGGTCCCGCAGCTCCGTGCCGGAGAGCATGAGCGGCTTGATGCCTTCGGGCACTTCGTCGATGGGGCAGTAGGCGTCCCGCTCGTTGAGGTAGACCATGAGCTTGAACGGTACCATCGCGATGCCGAGTTCTTCCTCGTGTGTCTGCAGGAGTTCCTGGGCGTCGTAGGGGCCGTAAAAATCGTTGCCCTGGCTGTCCTTGCCCGGCCCGGCGTGGTCGCGGCCGACGACGATGTGCGTGCAGCCGTGGTTCTTGCGGATGATCGCGTGCCAGACGGCTTCCCGCGGGCCGCCCATGCGCATCGCCAATGGCAGCAGGCTCAGTGCGGCGGTGTTGTGCGGGTAGTGCTTCATGATCGCCTGATAGCAGCGGACGCGAGTGTAGTGGTCGACGTCGCCCGGCTTGGTCATGCCCACGACGGGGTGAACCAGCAGGTTGGCTTCCAGTTCCTTCGAGGCCCGGAACGTCAGTTCCTGGTGCGCGCGGTGCATCGGGTTGCGCGTCTGGAACGCGACGACCTTCCGCCAGCCCTTCTCGGCGAACATCTTGCGGACCTCCGCCGGCGTGTTGCGAAGCTCGACGTAGTCGTAGTGGTGCGGAAGCTGCAACGCCTCGACCCTGCCGCCGACGTAGACGGGGTTCATGCCGTTGAGCAGGTAATCAACGCCCGGGTGCTCGGGATTGGTCGTGCCGAAGACCTGCTCGGCCTCCTTCTCGCGGTCCGGGGTCCAGAGGTCCTCGACGTGGAGCGCCGCAAGCATCACGCCCTCGGGGTCGCGCAGGGCCAGGACGCTTTCGCCGGCGGTGAGGGTGTCGGCGATGTCCGAGGGGATGTCCAGCATGATCGGCATCGGCCAGAGCGTATCGTCCGGCAGGCGCATGTCCTTGCAGCAGCCGTCGTATTCGTCCTGCGTCATGAATCCGGTCAGCGGGCTGAAGGCGCCGTTGACGAGCATTTCGAGGTCGCAGATCTGGCGGGGCGTCAGATCCCAGCTGGGCCAGTCGCGGGAGGCTTCCTTCATCTCTGCGGCACGGGCCTCGTCGACGACGAGATCCACCAGCGTTCCGCCATGCGGTTCGATCAGGTGTTCGGGCATTGCGTTGCGTTCTCCTTCCGGAATTATTGCATTGGATACGTGACCTCACGTGACGTTCAGCAGCCGCGTTGCGGGCGTCTGCTGCGTTTGGCTACCATGCGCCCACACCGCGGCGGAAAGAGCGACAGTATCCGCGTCGAAGCCAATGCTGTCAAGAAGCATCCTGAGCGAATTGCTTGACGCTAACAGCCCGTCTGGAAAGCGAGATCGAGGCACGTTTGTATAGACGGGCTTCTGAGCGTCGATTTCGCAATTGGTGCTTATTGATCGACGTCAAACCTCCGATTCTCGATTGACGTCCGCTGTCGGCGGGGATGTGCCCGGCGTGCGGGTGCGGTAGCGGGCCGTGCGTTCTGGACGACAAGCATGGAGACCCAGTACATCAGATGGCAAGCCGATGGAGAATCGGCGGTTGGGCGGGCGGCCGGCGCGACCGTGCCCGTCGATATCCGGGCGGGGTGCGTCCGCCTGGAGGGGCACCTCGCGGTCGCACCCGTCGAGGCGGGACTGGTGGATCTTGTCCCCGTGGCCCGGTGTCTGACGGACGCGGCCGTGGCGCAGGTCGTGGAACGACTTGCCGAGCGGTCGACACCCATTTCCTGCCAGGCCGGCTGCTGCGCGTGCTGCAGCTACTTGATACCGGTTTCGCCGCCGGAGGCCCTGGCCATCTGGCGCGACGTGCTGCGCATGCCGGCCCCGTATCGCGAGGACGCCGTCACCGACTTTCTCCGGGCACTGCGGACAATCGGCGAGCACCCGCCGCCGGATCTCGACGGGTTGGACGAGCCGGAGGTCCTGCAGGGCCTCAGCGAATGGTACGGCTCGCTGGACATGCCGTGTCCTTTGCTGACCGACCAGCTATGCAGCCTCTATGCCGCCCGTCCGCTGGTGTGCCGTGAATGCATCATGACCCTCCCTGCTGAGGTCTGCGGCCGGCCGCAAGTCGACGTGGGTGACCGCGTGGCGATGCCCGTCTCCGTGGCGGAAGTGCTGTACGAAACCGCCGGCCTGATGCTCGGCCGGCCGCCGGAGTCGGTCATTCTGGCCACGCTTCCGCGGTGGATCGACCTCGCCAGCGAAGCCTACGAACAGACCTGGCCCGCCGAGGACCTCGCGCACTGCTTCGCGGCCACGCTGCATCGCCATGTCGACCGTTCGCGCCGGCAGCTCGCCGACCGCACCGACGAACGCACGACCGCCGCCAGCGCGTAACATGCCGAATGCTTCCCAACGCGCGGGCTTGCCCGCGGCGCCCCGATTCGCCTATGATCCTCGGGATTGTCCCCGCGCACCGTGCAGATGCGGCAAGGTTGCCATGGCGTCACCCAAAGCACAATCCGATACGCCGGCCATGCGGCAGTACCACTCCTTCAAGGAGCAGTACCCGGACTACGTTCTGCTGTTTCGCATGGGCGACTTCTACGAATGCTTCCATGAGGACGCCAGAATCGCCAGCCGCACCCTCGGCCTGGCCCTGACCAGCCGGTCCAAGGGTCCCGACGCGATTCCGCTGGCCGGCATCCCGTACCACGCCCTGGACGGCTATCTTGCGCGCCTGATCCGGGCGGGTCATCGCGTGGCCATCTGCGAGCAGGTCGAGGACCCCAAGGAAGCCAAAGGGCTCGTCAAGAGGGACGTGACGCGACTGGTCACGCCCGGCACGCTGACCGACGAGACCCTGCTTGAGCAGCGGGAGGGCAATTATCTCGCGGCCATCTTTGTCGGCGAGAAGGACCACGGGCAGGTCGGCATTGCCTGGGTGGAGCTTTCCAGCGGCGCGTTCTGGACCATGACCGTCCCGCGCGACCATGCGATAGACGAACTCGTGCGGATCGCGCCGGCCGAGGTGATCGTTGCCGAGGACGGTCCGCTCGACACGCCCGAATTCCGCCGCCGCGTCCGTGATGCCGCCGGGGCCATCGCCACCAACCGGCCGCCGTGGGCGTTCGACCGCCGGGCCGCCGAGGAGGCCCTGCACAAGCAGTTTGGGACCACGACGCTGCGAGGCTTCGGCATTGACGAGTGGGACCCGTCGGTCTCCGCCGCCGGGGCCGTCGTGGAGTATCTGCGCGAAACGCAGAAGGCCGCCCTGGAACACATCCGCGACCTGCGGCCCTTCGACCGCACGGACTACATGACCATTGACGGCAATACGCTGCGGTGCCTTGAAGTGCAGCGGACGCTGCGGACCAACCAGCGGGCCGGCTCGCTTCTGCACTGCACCGATCGCACGGCCACCGGTATGGGCGCCCGGCTTCTCGAGCGGTGGCTGACGTTCCCCCTGAGAAGCTACTCCGCCATCCTCGCCCGGCAGGATGCGGTCGCTTGCTTTGCCGACAATCGCCAGGGCCTCGCCGCCCTGCGCGACCTGCTGGCCGACTGTGCGCAAATCGACCGCATCACCACCAACATCGCCATGGCCCGCATCAAGCCGCGCGAACTCGTCGCTCTCTGCGAGACCCTCCAGCGACTGCCTCACGTGGCCGAAAATCTCGCCGGCGATCTGCCGGACCTGCTGGCCGAGCATCGCCCCAAGCTCCTCGGGCTCGACGACGCCCAGGCCCTGCTCGCCCGGGCGATCGACCCCGACTGTCCCAACACCACTCGCGACGGCGGTGTCATCGCCGACGGCTACGACGAGGAACTCGACCGCCTGCGATCCATCACCACCGACGGCGAGACCTGGCTGGCCGAGTACCAGAATCGCGAGGTCGAGCGAAGCGGCATTCCGCTGAAGGTGGGGTTCAACAAGGTCTTCGGCTACTACATCGAGGTCACCCACGCCCACAGCGAGAAGGTTCCCGCCGACTACGTCCGCAAGCAGACCCTCAAAAACGCCGAGCGGTATATCACCGACGAACTCAAACGCTACGAGTCGGAGGTCCTCACCGCCGAGGAGCGGGCCAAGCATCGCGAACAGACGCTCTTCGAGCAGGTCCGTGTCGAGCTGATGGACTTCCTCGAAGACCTCCAGGCCGCCGCGGAGGCACTGAGCACCATCGACGCCCTGGCCGGCCTGGCGCAGCTGGCGGTGGAGCGAGGCTACGTTCGACCGACCATCACGCAGGACAATGTCCTGGAGATCGTCGGCGGCAAGCACCCGGTCCTGGCCGCGCAACTGCGCGAGCAGTTTGTCCCCAACGACATCGAGATGGGCGGCAAGGACAAGCGGCTGCTGATCATCACCGGCCCGAACATGGCCGGCAAGAGTACGTATATCCGCCAGGTGGCCCTGCTGACGCTGCTGGCACAGACGGGCAGTTTCATCCCCGCCGAGTCGGCGACCATCGGACTGGCCGACCGGATCTTCACTCGCGTGGGGGCCGCTGACGAACTGACGCAGGGCCTGTCCACATTCATGCTGGAGATGGTGGAGACGGCCAACATCCTGAACAACGCCACGTCCCGCAGCCTGGTGATCCTGGACGAGGTGGGTCGCGGAACGAGCACGTGCGACGGCCTGAGCCTGGCCTGGGCGATCTGCGAGCACATCGCGCTGCAGGTGAAGTGTCGCACGCTTTTCGCCACGCACTACCACGAACTGACCGAACTGGAGGCGTTGCTCGACGGCACGCAGAACCTCAACGTGCAGGTCCGCGAGTGGAACGACGAGGTGGTTTTCCTGCACAAGATCGAACGCGGCGGGACCGACCAGTCCTACGGTGTGCATGTCGCCCGGCTGGCCGGCGTTCCTAAGGACGTCATCACCCGCGCCCGCCAGATCCTGCCCCAGCTCCAGGCCCACCTGGCACAGGGCCTCGATATGCCCGAACTCGCCGAGCGCGCCCGCCAGGCCGCGGCGCAGATGAACCTTTTTGCCAGCCCGGCCGAACGCATCGCCAGCGAAATCAAACACGCCGACCTCGACAACCTCACGCCCCTGCAGGCCCTCGACCTGCTCAAGACGCTCAAAGACGAGCTCGCCTGAGACAATCCACAGATCTCACAGATTGCACAGATGGATGCGACAAGACCCTCACGTCCTGAATCTATCTTCGGATCATCCGTGGCATCTGTGCAATCCGTGGACTGTTGCTCCGTGGGGAATGGGCTTGTCAGTCGCGGGGCGGGGTGGTAGCTTAGCCGATTCGCTACAGAGGCAAGCGATGTTTCTGAACCACATGTCGGCGCGGCGACGCGCCCCAGATCTGTAAGGAATAGGTATGCTGAATCTCGCAGTGATTGGCGGAGACGGAACCGGCCCGGAAGTGGTGGCCGAGGGGTTGAAAGTTCTTGAAGCGGTCTCGAAGACGATCGGCTTTGAAGTCAGGATCGCGCACTTCAATGTCAGCGGTGACCGCTATCTTGAGCGCGGCGGTGATCCGGAGCGTCCCTCGATCGACGTGATCAGTGACGAGGAACTCGACGAACTCAAGACGTTCGACGCGATCTTCCTCGGTGCGGTGGGCCACCCGGACATCGCCCCGGGCATCCTGGAGAAGGGCCTGCTGCTCAAGGCGCGATTCTACCTCGACCAGTACATCAACCTTCGGCCGGTCAAGCTCTATCCCGGCGTCTGGACGCCGCTGAAGGACAAGAACCCCGAGGACATCGACTTCGTGGTCGTCCGTGAGAACACCGAGGGCATCTACACGGGCATGGGCGGCGTGCAGTATCCCGACACGCCGGCCGAGGTCTCCACGCAGGTCAACTGCACGACGGCCTTCGGCGCCGAGCGGGCCATCCGCTACGCCTTCGAGTACGCCAGGCGCACCGGCCGCCAGCGCGTCACGCTGGTCCACAAGACCAACGTCCTGACCTTTGCGGGCGGTACGTGGTACCGCAACTTCATGCGGATCGGCGAGGAATACCCCGAGATCGAGAAGGACTACAACCACGTCGACGCCTGCTGCATGTGGTTCGTCAAGAACCCCGAGTACTACGACGTACTCGTCACCGACAACATCTTCGGCGACATCATCACCGACCTCGCGGCCATGGTCCAGGGTGGCCTCGGCGTGGCGGCCGGCGGGAACATCAATCCCTCGGGCGTCTCGATGTTCGAGCCGATGGGCGGCAGCGCGCCGAAATACACCGGCAAGGATGTCATCAACCCCGTTGCCACGATCGCCTCGCTGGCCATGCTGCTGCGTGAGACCGGCAACAACAAGGGCGAGGAGATGTACATTCAGGCCGGCGATGCCGTCGAGGAAGCCATCATGAAAGTCACGCCGACCATGGAATCGATGTCGGCCGGCCGCATGGGCATGAGCTGCAGCGACGTCGGCGACGCCGTCGCCGCCGCTGTCTGAAATCGATCCGGTGCGTACGACGTTGCGCCTCCTACAGATCGTCGATTACGAAACGGACGGATTGAGGCCCGCTCGGTGTGGTTTGCCCGGCGGGCCTCTTGTCTGCGCCGCTCGCAAGGCGACCGTGACGCGCATATCATTCGACCGGGAGGTCATGATGCAGAATGATCCAATGACGACACCGGAACTGAAAACCATCGCCACCCGATTGTGGGTCCGCCAGGCCGTCGACAACATCAGTTGGTTCGATCTCGGCGACGGGGCCGCCATCGTCGATACCGGCGAGGCCCATAGCGGCCTGGCCGAGGATGTCGAGGAGATGCTGGAGGAGACCCTCGGCGAGACGCCGCTGAAATATCTGCTGAACACGCATACGCACTACGATCACACCGGCCTGAACGATCGGCTGAAGCAGCAGTACGGCCTGGCGGTCATCAACGGTCGGGACGAACGCCTTGCCGGCGGCGACGACCTGACGCTGGGCGGGCCGGGCCGAACGGCCCGCATGTTCCACACGGGCGGGGTTCATACGGCGGAGGACTGTTGCATCCACCTGCCGGAGGACAGCGTCCTGTTTGTCGGCGACCTTTTCGGCTGGGGGCTGGTTCCTGTCAACGGCCATCTGGTGTGCGAGAAGGCCGACCGCATCGTTGATATCTACAATGACCTGATCGCGCTGGATGCCGCGACCGTTATTCCCGGCCACGGCCCGAACTGCTCAACGGCCGAGCTCGAGCGGTGGCTGGAGTACTTCCGCTGGCTGTCGAAGGGGACCGTCGTCGGTGTCCAGCAGGGCCTGACGGACGAGGACATTGCACGCCAGCTGCCGCCGCCGGAGGACATGACCGACTGGTGGCGATTGGTGGACTGGAAGCACAAAAACAGCGTCGGCAAGGTGCTGGAGCTGGCCCGGTCGGGATGGGGCGGCCTGGCCAAGTGATCGCGCGCCGGCGAGGAATTCCTTGCATGTCGCGCGATCAGCCCTTAGGTACGAGGGGTGTACCTCAACAAGGCGCGCAACATCGAAAGGAGATCTATCGTGCCGACCAAGAAAGAAATGCTTCAGGACAAAACCAAGGATCAGCTTCTCAAACTCGCGAGCAATGCCGACATTGCGTCCGTCAAGAAATCGATGCGAAAGGACGAGATGGTCGACGCCATCGCGAAGAGCCGCAAGGTCAAAAAGTCGGATCTGTAAGCGGCCCGTTTTGTATAGGCAAGCGGCGTCCGGTCGGGCGCCGCTTTGTTTTTTGCGAGGCCGGCCCACCTCAGGACGTGTAGGCCTTGAGCATGTTCTTGCCCGCCCGAACACGGTCGAGCCCTTTGGCGGCCGCGGCGCTCTGGTCGGCGAGGCGCAAGCCGATCTCGTGGTGCAGCCTGCGGATGTCTTCGATGTGCGCAAAAGCGGTGTTCGTGATCTGGCAGTCGGCGGCCGTGACGACGCGAAGCTTCGGGCCAAGCGCGGCGCAGCTGGCGTCGAAGGCATCGTAATCTTCGGCGTCGACCAGTTTGAGTTGACGTTCCATCTCCTGGCGCACCTCGGCGAGTTGCTCTTCGAGCTTGGCGGCATCGCGGATGGCGGTATCGACGGTGGGTGTATCGCTCATGCGACCTCCTGGGTGCGTTCGTGAAGCAGACGGTCTTCGATGTCGGCAAGCAGTTCGTGGGCCTGCGGGGTGTCGGGATCGCAGGCCAGGACGGTCAGCAGCGCTTCCTTGGCCTGGATGTTCAGATTCTCCCGCGCGTACAGCGAGGCCAGGCAGAACAGCACGGCCGGGTCGTCCGGATGGTTTCTCAGGTAGAGTTCGAGGTAGTGGATGATCTTGGCGAAGGTGCCCATCTGACAGCTTGCCTGAAAGAGCCCCAGCAGGGCGTTGAGATCGTCCGGGTCGAGTTCGAGGCAGCGAAGGTACATCTCGAACGCCTGGGGGTGGCGGCTTTGCTGCTGGTATATCATGGCGGCCCCGGCGTGGGCGGGGAGGCACTGGCCGTCGAGTCGGCGGGCGGCGTGGAAGGCCCGAAGGGCTTCGTCGTCCCGGCCGAGTTGCATGGCCACCGCGCCGAGGCCGACATGGGGCTCGGGTTGCTGAGGGGCGAGGACAGCGGCCTGCTGGTAGCAGCGTCGGGCCTCGTCCCAGTTACCCATGGCGACGTGACAGTCGCCGAGCTCGCGGGCCTGTTCGTAGGCATCGCGTCGCTGGCGGTGAGCGTCAAGGGCGTCACTGTGTATCACCTGCACGCTATAGTCCTTTCGTGATCCGACGGCCCACATCAGGCCGCCTCGGTAATCCCTGTGCAACCACCATGCCGCCGCGCGACGAATCAGTAAGTGCATGTGATGCATGCAGTTAGGGTATCGATCGATTGCCGAGATCCGTTCGTGGCGCTCAGAATTTTGGCGCATTGCGGTCGGCGCATAAAGACGCCCCGCGGGCACGGGCGGTTTGCGGGATCATTCGACAACGCAAGGGCCAGTTACAAAGACGCCCCGCGGGCACGGGCGGTTTGCGGGATCATTCGACAACGCAAGGGCCAGTTACAAAGACGCCCCGCGGGCACGGGCGGTTTGCACGGGGCGATGGGATAGAGATTGGTGTCGGCTGCGGCGCGGCAGCCGGGTTTGTCAGATGAAGTCCAGCAGCGTCAGCTTGGTGACCTTGCCTGTCGCGGCGAGTGACATCTGGTAGAGCGTCTGTGTCCGGGCCAAGTCGGTCGCTACGTCTACGACGTCGGCCTGCTCGACGGCATTGGCCTCGGCTTCGGCCTGATCCTGCAGGCCGGTGAGCGTCTGTCGCAGGCGGTCGATGCCGCCCAGGCGCCCGCCGAGGATCGTGATACGCTGGCGGAATCCGCGGGAGATTTCGTCGATGGATTCCTGTGCATATCGCATCGCTTCAAGTTGTTCGTTGTTGTCGAGGCCGTGGGTGTTCAGCAGCAGATCGCGGACATGGATGAGCGTGTTGAACAGGTCATACGTGCCCCTGTTCTCCACTCGCACGACGCCCGTCTTGCTTATGCCCGTTGCGTCCATGTACATCACGTTGCCATCGCGGTCTTCCACCACCATGTTGTTGTCGCTGAAGTCGATGTTGGTGGCCGGACCGCCTTCGATCTGCACCTGTCCGCTGGTGATGTTATAGGTTCCGCCGACCAGCGCGCCGCCGGTCATGTCGACGTGGATTCTCTCGCCCGCGGCATTTGCCACTTCGAGATTGTCGTCGGTAGCGGGGTTGTAGCTGACGAGCGGCCCACTGTCGAGTTGTAGGGTCTGACCAACCGTGTCGAGCGTGATCGTGTGGTTGCCGAAAATAGTGTCCTGGTTGCTGTCATGACCGGCCTGGATCCCGCTGGCGCCAAGCGGATACTGCGTGTGGGCGCTGATGGTGGCCCAGAAGTCGTTGCGAACGCTGGGCGTGCCCGTACCGGGCTCTGCGCCCGTATTGGTGTAGAACTCGATGTCCTGGCGGTCGTGGTTTCGCAGGACGCGGTCGCCGACGATCTGGCCGGACATCTCAACGCTCGGCGCAACGGGGGCCGGACGTTCGTCGTAGCTGCCGACATAGCGCACGGAGGTGATGCGGCCGTTCTCTTCAGTTGTCTCGAACGGCTTGGTCGTGCTGTCGGCGCCGCCAAAAATGTAGCGGCCCAGTACGCGGTGATTCGCCAACGAGACGGACTGTTCGAGCAGTTCGTTGATTTCCTCGGCGATGGCCTCGCGGTTCTGCTCGCCGTACGTACCGGTCGCGCCCTGAGCGACGAGCACGCCGACGCGCGTGGTGATATCCGATATCTGCTGGAGGGCGTTGCTGCCCTCCAGAAGCGAGACCTCAGTTTCGTCAAGGTTCTTGAAGTAGTTGTCGAACTCCTGCTCGGTCTGCCGTAGCGACATGATGCGGTAGGCGTCGGACGGCCCGTCTGAAGAGCGAATGATCCGGTTACCGGTGGCAATCTGCTCCTGCAGCATCGTCATGCGCGAGGTATGAAGACGCACGCCGTAGATCGCGTTGTTGTATATGGCGCCCCAACTGCCCATGATTCACCTCGTGTCCTTCCACATCAGATAATGTCCATCAGAGTCTGCAAGGCCTTGTCCTGGACGCCAATGAACTTGCTCATCGACTGGAACATGCGTTCGAAGACCAGCATCTTGGCCGCCTGTTCGTTTGGGTCCACGCCGCTGACCGAGTCTCGCTGGTTCTCCAGCTGTTTCAGGACGGCTTCGCTGGCTGACAGGCGTGATTCGCGAACGAGTGTCTGCTGGCCGATGTCGCTGACCCAGTCACGGTGATAGTCGCCGATCGTCGAGCCATCGAGGCCGTCCAGCATTGTGCTTCCGAGTTCGGACAGTCGCTGGATGTTCCGCGAGTCCACGTCGCGGGTGCCTAGCGAGGTCGCCACGTTATGGGCGTTGTCGAACATGCACTGCCGTACGTCCATATCGGCGGCGTTGATGCCCTCAAAGAATGTGTTCAGACCCGCTGCGACCAGAAAACCCGCGGGGTCGGAGTCGCCTCGGGCGAGGATGCTGAAGGTCTCGTCGGCGTTGAACTGGCCACGACCGATGGTGATCACCAGGCCGTTCTCAATTTCGATGCGGTCCCCTTCAGCATAGCCGTGGCCGACGTCGATCTGTTTGACGAACGCGCCGTCGCCGTCCGCAACGGTGATCTTCATGTTGTTGACATTGCCCACCTCGCCACCGACAGATCCGACGGTGAACGTATACTCCTGGTTCACCCCGTCATAGATGCCGTCGATCTCGATGGGTGGAGCGAACGTGCCGCCGCCGGTACCGTCCAGCCCGCTGAGGCCTTTCTGGTGTTCCAGGTTATCCTCGCCTTCGGCGATGAACGTACCGTCGCCGGACCACACTACATTGCCTACGTTGGTTATGCTGACCTCTCCGTCTGCCAGGTCGCCGTCCTGATGGGCTTGCAGGTGCAGCCGCCATTGCCCGGTCGAGGGGTCCTGCACTTTCACGGCGGCGTCCCAGAGCGGGTCGATGGCGTTGGACAGGGCGTTGATGTCCCCGACCACCTGGTCAAGCGTACGCGAGGCCGCACCGATGTTGTAGGTCAGCACGTCCGCCGGAGCCGTCCCGAGGTCCAGCGTGAGCGTGTCGGCTGCATTGTCGCCGGCCCAGTAGGCCAAAGCGGCCGGGTCGTCCGTGCCGTGGCCGATGAAGCCTTCCTTGCGCGCCGAGGTATTCAGCGTGTAGTCGGGGCGGAAGTCGAAGGTGTAATCGTCGGTCAGGGCTTCCATGTGCAGGCGTCCGGAGACGACCGACGCCTTGATGTGGGCGCTGCACGAGAGGTTGTTGATACGGTCGGCGATGTCAGAGATCGTATCGTCTTGCATGATCTCGATCGTGTGGATCTCGGTCGAACCGGTGTCGTCGGTGACGCGCATGTGGAAGACCTCACCGACTTCAACGGGCGGCCAGTCCCAGGCACTGATCGGGTCGGTTGTATTGACCGGGATGCCCGTGAGGTCCGTGAATCCTCCGGAGGTGCCGACACCCTGGGTGTGAAGCCTGTTGACTTCGAGCATGACCTGCTTGGCAAGGGTGTCGAGGCGATCTTCCATGGCCGGAATAATCTCGTTGTAGAGCTCAAAGAGGCCACCGAGTTCGCCGCCGCGCGCCTCGGTGTCGTAGGTCAACTGGCCTTCGGGACTCACGCCGAGTTTGTTCTCGCTGGAGACGCCGACCGATAGGTGCATGACGCGCTCGCCAAGGACCAGCGGCGTGCCCCAGGCCTGGACCTGCACCTGCCCGTTCGTGTCGGCCATTTTCTGAACGTAGGCGTCGGTGAGCGTCGAGACCTCCAGAACGGCCTGGTCGCGCTGGTCCATCAGCAGGTTCGCACTCGTGCCGCGACGGATGCTCAGTTCGATCTCGCCGTTCAGTTCGGCGATGCTGTCGGCCCGGACGTTGATATCCTCGATGAGCTGCGAGGCCTGTCGATAGACCTGGTCTTTCATCTGTTCGAGGAACGTCTGGGCGCTGCGGATATTGCCGGTCATCGCGTCGGCCGTCCAGACGGTGTTCTGGGCGTAGGCGAGGCTGTTGGGGTCGCTGGCCAGTTGCGTCATGGCCCCGAAGTAGTCCCCGATGCTCTTGGCCAGGGCATTGCCCTCGACCTGTCCGAGAACGCTGTTGATGCTGGTCAGCGCGGCGAGTTCCTGCTCGACTTGGCCCTGGATGGGCTGCTGGCGAAGGTGCTCACGTTCAAGCAGAATGTCATAGGAACGCGTGACGCCCCGGATGTCAACGCCGCCGGTGGAGACCTTCTGGCCCTGGCCGCTGAGCTGCAGCGGCATGAGCATCAACTCCTGCCGGTGGTAACCGGGCGTGGCCGCGTTGGCCAGGTTCGTACCGATCAGCTCAATGGCCTGCTGGGCGGCCTTCAGGCCTGTCAGTCCAATGCCGTAATTCATGCGTTCGCCTCACCGCTTGCTGTGTCCATTCTCGACGTCATCGTGGGCAACTTGAGCCTGGCGGCCCTACATCTCGGCGTCTACCAGCCCGGTTGCACTTCGCCAGCCCTGCTTGCCGTCGGTGCCGTAGGTCCGGACCTCGCCGGCCTTGGGGAACAGGCCATCAAGTAACATACGATTCAGTCGGGCGGCTTCGCCGAGTACCAGGGCCGTATTGAGGTGTTGTATCTTCAACTGCTCGGCGCGGTCGACGATCACGCCGTGCATTTCGCGCAGGCGTCGGCGTCGGTCGCCGCTGAGGCGTTCGGCAAGCACGCCGAGCTTCAACGCGGCCGTCGGCAGTTCCAGCAGCCGCGCCAGCACGCCACGGATCGTATCGAGCTGTTCGTCAAGTTTGGTCTGGTCCTGCTGCGCCGAGGCCATCTCCGCCAGGAGCGACTCCATACGCGCATCGTTATTGGCCAGGATCGTGTCATAGAGCTCGCACATCTGCTCGCGACGCAGGCTCAGCATGTCCGCTTCTGTCTGGAGGAGGGCCAGGAGGTCGTCGACCATGGTCTCGAAACCGGCGGCCTGGGGGGTCATTCGGCACGCTCCAATTCGTTGACGGTGGGGGGCTCGTCGATGTTGGCCATCTGCCGGAACTGCCGCGAGAGTTCGTCGGCCAGGCCAATTCCGCCGGACGAGGCCACGTGCTTGGCCAGCATCATGTTGAAGAGGCTGCGGACCTGGTCCATGCCGCTGTCCTTGAAGAGTTCGCCGTCTGGCACGGTCTTCTGCATCTCGTCCAGCAGTTTCTTAAGCAGCACTTCCTCGAAGCCTTCGGCCGCTTCGCGAATCTTGGCCGGATCGCGCGACAGGGCCTGGGTTTCTGCTCGCGAATGCACGGGTGACGTTCGCTGCATGAGCGCGTCGACCGGTGGGCTCGTGGGTGTCAGTGCGTCAAGGGGATTCACGTCACTCCACCTGCAGTTTGGCCTGTAGCGCCCCGGCGCGGTCGATCGCCCGAAAAATGGAGATCATGTCCGATGGCGTCAGGCCCATGGCGTTGATGGCGTTGGCGAGTTCCGTGACGGTGATGGTCCTGGGGATCACGTGCAGGTTGACTCGCTTTTCGGTGGCCTTGACGGACGTGCGATTCTCCTGTTGCGTCGTGGCCCCGTCATTGTCGATGCCGCTCGGCTGGACAACGTAGTTCTTTTCCTCGACCGTCACCGTCAGGTTGCCGTGCGTGATCGCGACCGTAGAGATGACCACATTCTGCCCGACGACGATCGTGCCCGTCTTCTCGTCGATCACCACGCGGGCCGGCTGGTCGACCTCAACCTTGAGGTGGCCGATGCGGTCGATGAAGGCCGTGATGTTCTTCTTGTTGATGCCGTCCGGCAGGCGGATGCGCACCGTGCCGGCATCGACGGCCGTCGCGATCTCCGTCGGGGGGGCGGGCTCGAGGTCGTCCGGTGCTTCGGCGGGGCGGTCATCGGCGGCCAACGCATTGACGGTCTCGGCGATGCGTTCAGCCGTGGCGTGGTCGGGGTTGGCCAGCAGGAGCGTGATCTCGCTGTTTTCGATGACCGTTGCGAGTTCCTCCCGCTCGACGGTGGCCCCGTTCGGTATCGAGCCGGCCGTCAGGTGCCCCTTCGTGACCGAGGCATTATCGCCCGTCGCGCCAAAGCCCCCCAGCACCAGCGAACCCTGCGCGTGAGCGTAGGTCTGGCCATCGGCCGCTACGAGCGGCGTCATGAGCAACTGGCCACCTCGAAGGCTCGATGCGTTGCCGATACAGCTGACCTTCACGTCGAGCTTCGAGCCGCGCCGGTTGAACGGTCCCAGTTCCGCCGTGACGATGACGCTGGCGATGTTCTCCGCATCGATGTCGTCCGGGCTCAGGGCCATGTTGTTGCGGCGCAGCACGCTGGCCAGGGCACGCTTGGAAACTTCGGAGTTATCGCCCGTGCCGTTCAGCCCGATGACGAGCCCGTAGCCCCACAGGTGGTTGCCGCGCTCGCCCTTGATGGCGACGATGTCCTTGACCCGCTCGGTGCGGGCGGTCGATGCAACGGCCAGCAATATCAGGATGCACGCAATGCGTCGCACGGTCGGTCCTTTCTCGCTCATGGAAGCACGCATCAGAACGGTCGCAGCAACTGCCAGATGCGGTAGAACCAGCCGGACCGCATGAAGTTGTTGTTCGGTCCGTGGTTGATGTAGACAATGTGGAAGTTCGCCACGCGATCGCTCTGGACGATATTCGTGCCGTCGATGTCGCTCGGGCGGACGATCCCGCTCGCCTGGACGATCTGCTTGTCCGAACCGACCTGCCGTGTCCGTTTGCCGAGCACCAGCAGATTGCCATTCGGCATGACGTCCTCGACGACCACGGTGATCTTGTCTTCGTAGCTTTGTTCGTCGCTGACGTCGGCCTTGCCCTTGACGTTCGTTTTCACCGATCCCGTATAGTCAGCGTTCGGGAGGTTGAACATCTCGTCCGGCGTCCAGCTGTCGGGCAGGAAATCGCCGAGGTCGAATGTGCCGCTGATCGAGCCTTCGTCGCCGGTTTCGGCGTCGCTGTCGCGTTTGCGCTTTGTATCGATCTTGCTTTCCTCATTGATGAGAATCGTCAGCACGTCGCCGACGCCGCTGGCTTTGTCGTCCTCGTACAGGTTCGGACTGCGGTGCGCCATCTCGGCCTTCAGGTAGATCGACCCACCGCGTGCAACGGTGGCCGCAACGGCCAGGATGAGCAGCAGGCACATGGCGTAGGGTCGGTCCTTCATGGAGTGCGCTCCTTTGCGGCGGCCACTTCAGGCCGCGTCATCATGGGGATGACATTTCCGTGCTTGTCAATTTCGCCGACGATAATGCGTCGGCTGTCGAGGTTGCGGACCCGGATCGTCTCCCCGGCACGCCCGTTCTGCAGCGCCTTGCCGAGAGCCGTGACCGACCAGCCGTCGCCCTGGATCCGCATGCGGACGGTCTGGTTACGGCGGATCGTCAATTCGGGCTTGGGCTCATGCACGCAGGAGTCCGTGATGCGCGCGCCGGCCTGGATGCGGACGCGGGCCCGTTTCCCGAAGGGCGGCAAGTAGACCTCGTCCGGCGGCTGGGTGACCTGGACGGTCTCCATTGTCGTGTTATCCGGCGTGACCGGTTCGCCCGGCGAGATGTCGCGTGCGGCAACGAGTTGCTTCGCCTGATACTTCACGCGGAAGACAACCAGTCGCTCGGCGAGGACGTCGGCGTTGGTGGCGAGCAGGACATGAATATGCACCTGGCCGCTGGGCGACTGCTTGGCGAATCGGCAGCGAACCCGCGCGCCGTCCCGGGCCGGCATGGAGATGTCCTTCGGCCGGGTCGCCAGTTCCCATGATGTCACGCCGGCGGGCTTGCTGGCCTTCAGGAAGGTGGTGGCCGCGGTGATGATGTCGTCGGTCGTCACCTCGGTGGCCTTGCGGTCAATGACCGTCTGCTCGGCGCCGATGATACGCAGCGTATCGGTCGGTAGGTTTGCGGCGGCGAGTTGCGACAGCAGCGTCTGGCGGTTGACGGTGATGCTCTCGCCGGGGAACGGCGAGCGCCCCATCGCGACGGCTTTGACCTTCCCGGCCAGTTCATTGTTGCGCCCGGAGACGAACGCGACGTCGTCGACAGTCAGCGACGCCTTGTCGACGGTTCGTGATCGCGGCAGATAGACGCGCACGGCTGGTTCGGGCGCGTCGGCCGTTGCGTCCGCGTCCTCTCCGAAGGCGTGGGTCGCCAGCATCGTCAGCGGAATCAGCAGGATCAGCAGAATTTTCAACGTTCGTGTCGTCATGATCGACCTTCCTAGTTGATGAGTCGGTTGGCGGTGGATAGCATGTCGTCACCGGCCTTGATGGCCCGGGAGTTGATCTCGTAAGCGCGCTGGGCGGTAATCAGGCGGACCAGTTCAGTTACCATCTGCACGTTCGAGCGTTCCAGGAAGCCTTGCTGCATCAGGCCCAACCCGTTCGTGCCGCCCGCGCCGACAATGGCGCTGCCGCTGGCGGGCGTCTCGCTGTAGAGGTTGCCGCCCTCGGCGCTGAGGCCGGCCGGATTGGCGAATCGTGCGAGCTGGATCTGCCCGACCGCCGTCGGCGAGGCCGTCGAGCCGGTGATGACCGTCACGGTCCCGTCCTTGCCCACGCTGATCGAACGCCAGTCGGACGGGATCGAAATGCCGTCGGCCAGCAGGTATCCCGAGGCCGTCACGAGATTGCCGTTGGCGTCCATCCGCAACGAGCCGTCGCGCGTGTAGCGTGTTTCGCCGTCCGGCATCTGGATCTGAAAGAAGCCGTCGCCCTCGATGGCAATGTCGAGTGGGCGGCCGGTGTTCTCCATTTCGCCGGCGGTGTAGACCCGCAGCGTACTGGCCGCCTTGACGCCGTTGCCGATCTCCAGGCCGGTCGGCGAGGGACTGCCCGTCGTGACCTCCGCGCCCGGCGGGTGCAGCTTGACGTACATGAGGTCCTGGAAGTCCATCTGGCTTCGTTTGAAGCCGGTCGTATTGATGTTCGCGAGGTTGTTGGAGATGACGTCCACAATCTGCTGCTGGGCCGTCATGCCCGTCGCACTGGTTGAAAATGCCCGTAACATGCTCTCGCTCCCGTGATCTGCCCGGGTGTTAACCCGTGGCGAAACGCAACAGCATGCGCTGCCGCTCGTCTTGCTTTCCGATGCTCTTGACACCGGCCTCGTACAACCGCGTGACCTGGATGAGCTTCACCAGCTCATTGATGGCCGAAACGTTCGAATTCTCAACAAAGCCCTGGTGAAGCGTGACGTGCTCGCCGGGCGTGCTGCGCATCTGCGGTGGAGCGGCAAAGGTGCTGGCGCCCTGTGGCAGCAGGTCGTTCGGCCGGTCGAAGGCGACAATCTGCAACTGTCCGATTTCCTGCGCGCCGGCCGACATCGTTCCGTCCTTGCCGATGGCGACCTTCTGCAGTGGAACGTTGTCGGGGATCACGAGCGGTCCGCCGGCGCCGGCGACGAGTTCGCCGCGCGTCGTCACCAGTTGGCGGTTGGCGTTGGTCATGAACTGGCCGTTCCGCGTGTACAACGGCCCGCGGCGGGCCGTGTTGATGACGAAGAAGCCTTCACCCTCGATGGCAACGTCCAGCGAGCGGCCGGTCGGCATGATGCCGCCTTGGCGGAAATCGAGCGTCACTTCGTTCTGGACCTCGGCCGGCGCTTCGCTGACGACGGGGTCGTTCGGCGTGGCGGGGGTCTGCTGCAGCAGGCGGTGAAACTTGCTGACATGCTGCTTGTAGCCGGCCGTACGGACGTTGGCGAGGTTCTGTGCGATCGCACGGTACTCACGCGTCAGCGCTGCCAGTGACGAAGCGGATACGTCATTGAAATTGCCCATAGCGCTATCCCGGGTTATTCAGTCGGCCGCTGCCCGTAGCGACCTGGGTTGGTCTCAGACCGTCGTTGCGACGTCGTCCGCGCTGCCCGTGGCGGTCTGTGCGGCAGCTTCTTGCCGTTTCTGTCGGTCGTTATCTTTACGCTGCTGGATGGCGGCGGCGTTCGTTACGGTCGTCATCTGCGAGACCTCGCGCGGCGAGAGGCCGAGCATTTCCAGTGCCACGCTCTTGATCATCCGGTGGGGGTCATCAACACGCACCACGCGGGCGATGCCCTGAAAGCTTCGGTTGTCCTCGTATTGAACGACGATCAGCACGTGGTCGCCCTTGGAGAGGCCCATGGGCGTGCGAACCTTCAGGCCCGGCCCGGCCATCTCAACAACCAGGGTGTCGGAGAACTCCGGCGCCTTGAGTGCTTCATCGTCGATGTGGAAGTTGTACTGGGCGAGCAACGCCCGTCGCTGGACGGGGACGCGATGGAAACGTCGCCGGTCGACGAGCCTCAACTGATCGCTGTGGACCAGGAGGACTTCGCCTTCTTCAAGGCCGACAGCGCCCGCGGGCGTGTCGAATTCCCAGATAGCGTGTCCATCAAAGTATCGGACGCGACATGTCTCGCCCGCCGAGAGTGCCAGTGGAATGTCAGGCTTGACGCCAAGGTGCTTGCCGCTGGATTGTGTGACCGTGGCCGAGCATCCTTCCGGGTGGCTCGGATGGAGCAGCGTAACACGCGTTCCTTGGCGGATGTTTCGACTGTCATTGGTGGCGGTTTTGCCTTTGGCGTGGGCGTCATCGCTGGCGGCCAACTTCGATCGCAGAATCGCAAGGTGGCGGTCGACATCCGATCGTTCGGAGGTCGACATGTGCTCGTACCGCTGGCTGTGGCGGAACTCCTGCGTGCCGTGGTAGAACGCCGTGTCCATGCCGAAGATCGCATCGGGATGCAGCACGCCGCTCTCGCGGGCGATGACCTTCAGGAGGTCGACTTCCTGATCGCTCAGGCCGCGTGCGTCCGCCTCCCGGTAAAAGGCATCCCAGGCGGCCTGGAGCTGCCGCCGTTGCTTCCAGACGTGTCGGACGATTGCAACCGCTGCGATGCCGGCAACGCAGACGAGCACGAGCAGCCCCCACTGCCAACCGAGCCACGGTGACGGGCCGTCCTGTGCGGCGCGGAGTCGTTCCGACGGCGTCAGGGCCAGCACGCCACGTCCCCATCTCAGTTGTAATGTGAGCGGCATGCTCATAACTCGCCCCGCCTTGCTCTTACCGTGGGTCCGGAATTCTCATACGCCCTTCACCTATCGGATCAGGTTGGTCAGTTCTCGAAGCATCTCGTTGGCAACCTTGATCGTTCGTGCATTGGCTTGGTAGCCGTTCTGGGCCTCGATCAACTGCACGAATTCCTCGGCCACCTCCACGTTGGACTTCTCGATCGCGCCGCCCTGGCAGACACCCGCACCACCTTCAGTGGCCTTGTTCGGCACCGGGTCGCCGGAGTTGGCGGTCGGTTCGTAGTAGTTGCCGCCGGTGCTCTTGAGGCCCGCGGCGTTCTGGAATGTCGCGATCTTCAGGGCCGCGATGTCGCGCCGGATGCCGTTGGAGAACACGCCGACGAGCGTGCCTTCGCGGCTGACCGACAGCGTCGACAGCCAGCCGGCCGCATACCCATCCTGGCCGTTGGAGGCGGCCGTGGACGGGCCGCCAAACTGCGTGAGGCCGTCGAGTTCTCCCAGCGTTCCGAAGTCCAGCGTGATCGTGCGGATATTGGTCGGATCGGACGGGAAGGATATCTCGATGGTATTGGCGTCGCTGCCCTGCATGTCGCCGTAGGAGCCGTCGACCTGGAAGCCGATCTGGCGCACGAAACGATCTTGGATGACGGTATCGCCGCCGCAACTCTTGACGACGAAGTCCCACTGGTTGGCATTGTCGTCGCGTCGCACGAAGCTGCCGGCCAGTGTGTAGCTGTTGCCCTGGGCGTCAAAGACATCCACGTTGATAGGCTTCTCAAGTTCACCGCCGGCGGTCAGGATGTCAAACTGCGACGGCATGGTCAGCGAGTTACCTGACGTGTCGGTGTCGGTGAAGGTCATGCTGTCGATGAACGACTGGCTGTACCCGGCGTCATTGTCCTCGACGCGGATTTCGCCGTTGACCATGGTGGCGGTCGCCATGCTCGTCCCGTCTTCATCAAAGCAGCTCGTGATGAAGTCCAGCACGTTCCCGACGGTGTCGGCATCGCCGGCGGCCGCTCCATCAAAGTAGTGCGTATCGGTCGTCGCGATATTGTCGGAGGTACTCGCCCAGGTGATATCTGCGTGGCAGGACGTTACGGCAAAGCTGTTGCCAGTCGCCGTGCCGGGTGCGGCCGTATTCATCAGAACGACCTGCCCGTCGACCAGCGCCGAACTGCTGTTGGCGGCGGCGGCGTTCCAGGCCGTCGTGAAGTCGGTAGGCGTCCAGGTCGTGGCGGCCGGGACGGTCAGCGTGACGGTCTCGCCGGCGAAGTTGACCACGATGTCCTGATTGCCGGCATTGGCATTCGTGATGAAGTTCGACGCGGCGCCTGCCGTGGCCGGGGCGTTGCCGGTGTCGAAGAACACGCGTTCTGATGTCGCCGAACCGTCATTGTAGTAATACGTACTGTTGAAGCTCGTGCCGTCCTGTCGCATGCCGGCAACAGTAATCTTATCAGCCAACTGAAGGTTGGCCAGCGTATCAACTGTACCGCTCAGTGCGCCCGTTGCCTGCGTCAGATCATCCAGAGCCGTCAGTCGCGATGCCACCGCACCCGTGGCGGCAATCGAGTACTCCTCGTCGCTGGTCAGCAGGTTCCGCGTCGGGTCGTTCTTGTTGCCTGACAGGTTGCCGGCGAAACTGACGGTCTCGGTCGCATTGGCGGGCAGAGCGATGTCGTAGGGAATCCGGATGTCGTTGCTCGTGGCGTCCTGGAAGCCTTCGGCCACACCTTCGTTGCCCAGACGCTGTACGCGGTAGCCGGTCGTGGGGTCGATGAGGTAGTATTCGCTGTCGACCGCGAATCGGCCGACACGCGTATAGCGGTCGCCCAGGCCGTCGTTGAGCGTGAAGTAGCCCGCACCCTCGATGGCCATGTCCAGCGGATTGCCCGTGTAGATCAGCGAGCCCTGGGACATGTCGCGGTTGACGGCACCGGTGATCACACCCGAGCCAATCTGCATCGGGTTCGTGCCACCCAGGCTGGCCGTCGGGGCCGAGGCCTCTCGAAGCGTTTCGGCCAGCAGTTCCTGGAAAGTCACGCTGCTGGACTTGAAGCTCGTGGTGTTGACGTTGGCCAGGTTGTTACCGGCTACGTCGATCATCTGCTGGTGTGCCTTCAGCCCACCGACGCCGGAAAGCATTGCATTACTCATCGTTTACCTCGTTGCGTACTTCTCAGAAACCAGGGGGATAACGTGTCTGTACAGGGGCGGTTACAAGGCCGCTTCGACGGCGGGTATCGTCGACAGCCAGTTGTAGAACTGCTGGAGCGTTGCGTTGTCGGGCAGGTAGTCGATCCGGTCGACCAGGCCCTGGAGGATCTGCTCCTGCTTGCCGACCGGCGCGTCGGCGAGCAGTTGTTCGACGACCTGCCGCTGCTCGGGCGACGTGATCGTCTCGAGCAGCATGTCGACCTTGGTGGTCAGCTCGTTCGTGCCGGTGATGTTGACGATCTCGTCGATCGCCACATCGTGGCCGTTGACGCGAACCGTGACCTCGCTGTCGACGACGTTGACATCCGTGACGATGCCCGTCACCGAGGTGTCATCAGTCACGCCGTGCGAGTCTTTGGGGAAGAAGGTCACCTTCTTGCCGATGAGCTTGGAGCCTTCGACCATGTCGTAGCTCCGCAGCAGCTTCTGGAACGTGTGGCCGATGTTCTCCATCTGCTCCAACTCAGCGAGCGCGGCCATCTGGAGCGTCATGTCGTGATTGTCCATCGGCTCCAGCGGGTTCTGATTCGACAGTTGCGCCGAAAGCAGCTTGAGATAGTCGTTGCGGATCGAATCCGCCGATGCCGTCGCACCAATTGCCGATACTGCCTCTGTCATGGTCTGCTTCTCCTAGATCATCACGTTCAGGGCGTCGCTGCCGACGTACTCGCCGTCGGCGGCTGTGCCTGTTTTCTCTGTCTCGTCGTGGTCAGACATGCCGCCACGTGTGCTTTCCGTCTCGCGATCGGCATCCCACGTCCGGCCGCGCTGGTCGTGGCTCATGTTCGACTGGAACCGGGCGTAGGCGTTCTGGGGCTGCTGGCCGTGCTGTGGGTTGCCCTGTGCGTCGCGTTGCGGGTCGTTCATCTGGAATTCCAGGTCCTTCACGCGGATGCCGGCTTCTTCCAGGCGTTCCATCAGTTGCGGAACCTCGCGCTGCAGTTCAGTCAGGGTGCGGGCGTTGTCCACCTGCACCATGCCCCGAAGTCCGCCCGCGTCGGTGCGAATCTCGATGCGAACCTCTCCGAGTTCCGAGGGGGTCAACTGCACGGTCATCTCTCGCGTGCTGGCCGTTGCCTGGAAGCGGACGGCCGCGACGACCTGATCGACCGCCTTGCCGTCGGGGGGGGGCTGTTCGACCGGTGCCACACCCATCGCGGCCCGGGCTGCCGGCGTTGACGGCGTATCAAGCAGCGTTGCTGGCAAGGTCTGCGGGTGGCTGGTGGTCCGTTCGCCGGTGCTTGGAAATGTCTGCTCGGTGGCTCGCGCGGCGCCGGCCGCCTGCCGGGTGTTGTCGGCTTCGGCCTGTGCGGCCGACGGGGCATCCGGCGTGCGGGCGCCGGCCTGACCGTAGCGCCGAGCCACGGCGTCGGCCTGGGCGTTGATCACGTTCTGCGGCGGGCCTTGCGGTGTCGGTGCGGGTGGAGTGGTGTGTTCGCCCGACTGAGGCGCGCGTGGAGTCTGCGGGGTTGTCGATTGGGCTGCCTGTCGTGTCGCGTGGGGGCGATCGGCGGCGTGAGTGATCCGCGGCACGGTCGGCTGCGGCTGAGCGGGGCGCTTCTCGCGGCCGGTCGTCTGCCGGACGCGCTCGGCGAGTATTTCAGCCGTCCGTGCGTGGGCCGTGATCGCCGGTGCCGATGACGCTCCTTCTGCCTGAGCATTGCTGCTCCGCGGGGCGGCTTGCCTGGCCTGGGGCTGACCGTCGACCTGGCGGCCGGTGGTAGGGGGCGCCGTGTCTGCCGTCTGTGCCAACCTCGCTGCGCCAGTTCTTGCTGTAGCGGCCGGTGTCGCCGACGGCCCGTTACCCGTCGACGCAGGATCTGTTGCGGCAACAGTTCGGCCAACCGTCTCGCGCTGACCGGCGGCGAGGCCGTTTTGCCCGTCCTGCCACACGGCGTGGGTCACTGTGTCGGCGACGGTCGGCTGCGGCGTTGCGGGGGTCTGTGTGTTGCCGTTGCCTTCAGTGGCGACTCCCTGTGTTGCGTGGCGGTCGCCTGGGTTGGCGGTTGGCTGGCCGGCGAGTCGAGCGGCCGGGCGGGCCACGGGCGTCGCGGATGCCTCGGTCTTGGAGGCCGGTGGAGCGGCTTCGCCCGCGGCCGCGGCGTCCTTCGGTTCCGCTGCCTCGCGAGCAACGGCAACGCTCTGGCGGACGGCCTCCACGGGCGTGCCCATGCCAAGCCGTTTTCGCTGGTCGGTGACCTGACCGTTGTTGCCCGCCCGGGGCGTCCGGAACGTCGCCTGCTTGCCGGCTACGGCGCGCGCGTCAGCGGCCGGACCTTGCCGCACTGCCGCGGCCATCGTCGTGGCGTCGGCGAACCCGAGTCGCCTGGCCAGGGCGTCGTAGAGCTTCATCTGTTCGGGTGAAAGGTCCTCAGCCGCCTGGCCGTCGAGAAGGAGCTCGACGGTCACGGGTGGCAGCCCGGCCTCGCGGAACACCTCGCGCAGTCTCCTGGGGGACAACTCGATTCGTTCGGTAACGTCGGTCGCGTGGCGGGTGTCAGGCTCGCGACGCCGTGGGCCGGGGTGACGGTCGGCGGTGAGTTCCGCATGTCGTTGCGGTTGCTGGGGTCGCTGGCGAGGCGGGGGGGGCGAGCTGGCCTGCCGTGGCTCGGCGGGCAGATCCTGCTGGCGGCGGTTTGACGTGCCGCCGGCGATCGCGGCATGGCGCCGCGGTTGGGACGGAGCCATCAGATTTGCCAGCGTGGTGGCTGTCACTTTCAACTCCCTGGGCAACGATCCGACTCGTCTCATAAGCTGCAAAAGCCGTGCCGTGGCAATAACCCAATAAACCAGAAAAATGCAAACTCATATACAGTAATACGGTACATGTTCACACACAGAATTTCGACGGGTGTCAGCCTGCTTAGTACATTCGGGGTAACAGGAATGGTTTTCCGGGTGATCGGAGCATTATGCCTATATGCGGGCGCAAAGATAGTGCGCGCTGCACCGCAAAATCCAAGCGCGCGACCGGCCGGTGTGGTGAGCAGGTTGCCTTGCAGATGCGAGTGTCGGCCTGCCAGAAGGCCTGATTGCCAGTTATTCTGGTCTTTCTGGTTGTGGCACATGACTTGCATCCCTATCCGGCGTCTCTCTGCGCGAAGAGCCTGGAGACGATCGTCACCACGACAGAAGCAACGACTCGCATGAGCAAAACGACAGACGACAAACAGACGACCTCACGGCTGGGCGATGTGAAGATGATCATCTTCCAGGTATTGCTGGGCGTCAATACGCTGCTGATCCTGCTGGTGGTGGGTGTGGTGCTTAAACTCTTTCCCAAGCCGACTCTCCAGGCCTCGCCTTCTCCGCAAGAGGAGCCGAAGACACGCATCGAACTCATTAAGGAAGGCGCTGTCGTCAGCGATGACTCGGGTGTCTTCAGCACGACGAGCCCGGCATGGCGAAATGCGGAAGCGGCCTTCCACAAGCAGGACTACACAACGGCGAGGCACCTCTATGAGGACCTGGCCCTGAAATGTCGGCAAGCACCCTCCGAGAAGCTTCTGCGAGACTACTTCACGCTACGCATCGCACAGTGTCTCCGTCGTACGGGCAACATGGCGGAGGCACGCGGGCTCTTCGAGCAGGTCTCGCAGAGCCTTTCGCCGGTCGTACGGGCGATGGGATACTACGGCCGGGCAGCGATGGATCTGGCGGACCAGCGGTTCCTGGCGGCGCGGATGAACGGGTGCAGGGCAGCGGGGGCCTTAGCGTCGCTGCAGCGCGAGACGCCGCTGACGGTTGACTGCGACTTTCTCATCAACCGGGCGTTGACCGAGAAGGTCCGCACCTTCCGCAGCACCGAGCGGTTTACCAACTGGCCGTCCGACGTCCCCAGCGACCCTTTCGCCGGGCTGACGCGGGAACAGCTCCGTGAGTTGCTGGCCGAGGGGAGCAGCCGCATGGCGCCGCCGATGCTCGGGCCGGAATTCAAGGCCCAGCGGATCGCGGGGCGCGACGGCGTCTGGCAGGTGCGGGCCGCCGAGGTGACGGTCGAAGAGGCCCTCAACCAGTTTGGCGCCCAAGCCGATCGCGACGTGCGATGGGTGGGCGTGGACGCGAAGGTCCGCAAGCGGCCGGTTGACCTTTACTGTGCCGAGGTCGGCACGCAGCGGTACTGCGAGATTGCCGCCGGCTCGGTGGGGCTTATCAGCCGCTTCACGCTGGAACAGGTGCTCGTTCACGATCCGATGAATGAGGCTTCGGCCAACGCGCAGATGGAACTGATCGCGCGGGAGGCGATCTCCGCCTGGCGGCTGTTCTTCCTGCGGCATCCCCGCGAGAGCCGCGTGCCGCTGGGACATTTCGCCATCGCGGCTATCAGCGAGTGGCGGGGCGAGGACGTCGGGGCCATGCGCGAGTACGAACTGTTGGCCCGGCGATTCGAGGCCTCGGACGTCGCGCCGACGGCGCTGCTGCGCAGTGCAACGATCAAGCTCAAGGTACACGACCAGGCCGGCGCTCGTCGCGACCTCAACGACCTGCTGGATCTCTACCCGGACCATCCGGGCATCGCGGCCGTGTATCTGCTTCTCGGCAAAGCCACCGAAGAGGCCAACCAACTCAACGACGCGGCCTTGCTGTACGAGCGGCTGTACCACCGGAACTTCTCGCCGGAGTCTCGCTGCGAGGCTGCCTACGGGGCCGGTCGCTGCCACTATGAACGCGGATCGTACGAGCAGGCGTCGACGTGGCTGGCACGGTATCTGGCCCTGCTCGACCAGTCACGCGGTCTGGACTACACCCGCGGCTACTTCCTGCTCGGGCGGGCCGAGGCCGTCCAGGGCAACTACAGCGTTGCGGCCCAGGCGTTCCAACGCGGTCTGGCGGGGGCTCCCGAGGAATCCGAACGCGTCGACGCGCTGCTGGACCTGACCACGGTCCGCATCAACCAGGAACGGTACGTCATGGCTCTCGGCGTTCTGCAGCGGCTGGACCGTGAACAGATAGCGCCCGCCCAGATCGTCCGCCACGTGGGACTGCTGAGCCGCATCTGCCGCGAAATCGGCATCATCGATCGGGCCCGCTCTTACCTCCGGATGGAACTGAGCCGCTGCGAGAATCCTCAGACGCGGGCAATGGTAGGCCTGGAACTGGCCCGCTGCCACATCGCCGGTCGCGATTACGGGGCCGCTCGGAAACTCTTGACCGAGATCATGAGGGACCTGCCCGACGGCGAGCCGGTCTTCGACGCCAGCGCGATGCTTGCCGAGGCCTGCCTGAAGCTGGGCGAGCCGGACCAGGCCATCAGCGTTGCCGAACCGATCCTCAAGCGTGACGTGACCCCGAGTGTCAAGCGTCGCCTACGCCGCGTACTCGGTGAGGCATGGCTGAACAAGGACAACTACGCCAAGGCGACCGCGTGCTTCGCCGGCGCCGACCTCGGTGCCCAGGCGGAGGAGGCAACGACGGCACCGACATCCACCGACAGCGGGGAGGTGTCGCCGTGAGTTGTACGAATATCAAACACGTCGCGCTGCTCGGGTTCGCCATGGCGGCACTGCTGATCGTGGGCGGACTGCTGGCCGACGGGGAGGAAGAGAATCTTCGCGTGTCGCGTCAGCTCAACGACGCCTATCGCGAAAGTTTCGCCCCCCCCGGCATCGCTGACGACCAGACCGAGCAGGAACTCCAGGACCTCATCGACAAGGTCAACGCCATTTCGCTGCCGGAGGCCCGGTCCAGCCGCCGCGTGACGGCACCCCAGCGGCCGGACCTCCAGGCTGAGGAAGAGACGGCCGATGATGCCGACGACGCTGACGCGGAGAGCCCCCCGGCCGACGAGCCTGACCATGATGCCGCCGAGGAAACGGAAGAGGCCGACACGTCGCAGGACGGCGGCAACAACCGTCGCGTGCCGGCGCCGGTACTGGAGGCGGTGACGGCCCGGGCGCCCGAGCGCATGGTCGATCCTCTGCGTGTCGCCGACGCGCTGTTCGCCAGCGGTCACCGGACCGAGGCCTACACCGTCTACAAACGGCAGTTGGAGAACTCCGAGGGGCCGGACGATCAGGCCTGGCTGGTCTACCAGATGGCGAACTGCCTGGCCGAAAGCGACCGGCCCAGGGCGATCGAGCTGTATCGCCGCGTGATTGCCGAATTTCCTGACAGTCCGTGGGCGCCGCTGGCGCAGTCGAACAAGAACCTTTTGGAATGGATGGACGCGAACCGTCCACGCGAGTTCTTGCAGGAACTCGCGGCTGGATTCGAGAACACCTGAGAACCCCAACGGCCGGCCGAGCAGCGGCCGTCCCACCACGAATGTTCATGAGCGAGAATGTCCGACAGAATGTGTTGATCGTGAACACGGCGGGCGAGATCAGACGCCTGATCCTCCAGACCTTGGCAGGCAGGGGTGTGCGCGGCGTGGTGGCCCAGGATGTTGCCGCCGCGACCCATTATCTTCGCGACGGCCGGTGGAATCTGGTCGTAGCGATCATGGGCGACGGCAGCGATTGTATCGAGCGGTTGATTGCCGACGTCCGTGGCGAAACCCCTGACCTGCCCGTCGTGGCCGTCGGTAACGACGGGGACGTTGCCCAGGCCGTGGCCGCCTGTCGCGCGGGTGCGACCGAGTACCTGACACTGCCGCTGACGACCGAACGGCTGGAGACGCTCATCGAGACGCTCCTGCCGGCGCACGACGTGGACACGGCGGCCAGCGAATCCAGCGACACCCGCAGCATTTACCGTATCGCCGGCAGCAGCGACGCCCTGCGGGAGACGATCCGCCTCGCCCAGCGAGTGGCGTCCTCGACTGTGCCGGTGCTGATTACCGGCGAGAGCGGCACGGGCAAGGAACTGCTGGCCTACCTCGTCCACCGAAGCAGCCGGCGTGTCCGTAATCCCTACGTCCGCGTGAACTGCGCCGCCCTCAGCGAGAGCCTGCTGGAGAGTGAGCTGTTCGGCCACGAACGTGGCGCGTTCACCGGCGCTGTCAGCCAACGCAAGGGCCGGTTCGAGCTTGCCCACAGCGGCACGCTCCTGCTGGACGAGATTTCCGAGACCGGCCCACGGCTGCAGGCTGAACTGCTTCGCGTACTCGAACAGCAGGACTTCCGGCGCGTCGGAGGCAGCGAGGCCGTCAATGTGGACGTGCGAGTGGTATGCACGTCGAATCGCGATCTTGCGGCCGAGGTCGACAGCGGCGACTTCCGGGCCGACCTGTTCTATCGTATCCGTGGCGTGCATCTTCGCATGCCGGCGTTGCGGCGGCGGATCGACGATATTCCGTCGCTGGTGTGGCATTTCGTGAACGTCTACGCGGCCGAGTCGCGGCGACGGATTCGGCGGCTCGACGAGGCGATGCTGAGCGTCTTTGCACGGTATAGCTGGCCCGGCAACGTCCGACAACTCCGCAACGTGGTCCGCACGCTCATGCTCCTTGGCGAGGGCGACACGCTGGACCTCGACGGGGCGCCGCAGATTGTCGAGGAACTCACCGACGGCCAGGTCGAGCGCGGGTCCGGCGGCGAGTCGGTGACGACGTTGAGCCTGCAGGACCTGGAGCGTCACGCTGTGCTGGAGGCCCTGCGTCGGACGGATTCCCACCAGGCCAAGGCGGCGGAGCTTTTGGGTATCAGCGATAGGACGCTGCGGTCGAAGCTGCGGCGATATCGCGAAGACGGGCAACTGGACAGGGACGACGAGGCAGACAGCAAGGACACACCGTCATGGTTAACAAGCCGAGCATCGTAGACATCATCGAGGCCGGGCTGAGGGCCAATTCCGTGCGGCAGCGGGTGGTCGCCAACAACCTGGCCAACGTGAACACGCCGGGATTCCGGCGGACAAAGGTCCACTTCGAGGACGCGCTGGCCGAAGCGCTCGATTCGACGATGGGCATAAGCAAAGCAACGCTCATGGATATGGAAGCAGAACTGTTCAAGCCGTACGACACGCCGGTCGACGCACGCGGCAACGACGTCGACCTGGACGTGGAGATCGGCGAACTGGTCAAGACGGCAGGGCGGCAGAAAGCCCTGCTGAAGTTTCTCAAGAAGCAATATGAGCAGATGGAAGCGGCGATGAAGTAGCGACGAGGTGCCTTATGCCAACCAATATCTCCACGACTGATATTGCGGTAAGCGGCTTGCGGGCCCAGGCGGTGCGGATGAACTGCATCGCCAACAACATCGCCAACGCCCAGACCACTGATGCCGGCGCCGGCGCGCCCTACCGCCGCAAGGATGTGCTGCTCAGCAGCGATGACGAAATGCTTGTCGGCGTCGAGGTCGGCGATGTCGTGGCTGACACGGCTACCGACTTCCAGGTGCTCTACGACCCCGGCCACCCGATGGCCAACGAAGATGGTTACGTCACAATGCCCAATGTCGTCGTACCCAAGGAAATGATGAACATGATGGCCGCCACGCGTGCGTATCAGGCATCCGTGGCCGTGATGAAGCGGTTCCAGGACATCCAGAACGCGACGCTGGAAGTGCTTCGATAGGAGAAAGAACGATGGCAGCAATTGATCCCATTCGAGCCACGGGTGCGCAACTACCGTCGATCGCACAGCCGATCGACAAGCACGCCGAGCAGGCCAAGCCCAAGGGCTTCGGGGACGTGCTCAAAACGTACGTCGACGGCGTCGACCAGCACCAGCGCAGCGGCGCAGCCGCCGTGCAGGATCTGGTGACCGGCAAGACCAAGGACGTCCTGCCGGCGGTCACCGAAGTCGCCAAGGCCGACCTGAGCTTCAAACTGCTCGTCGGTGTGCGAAACAAGGTGATCGAGGCGTACAAGGAAACCATGCGGATGCAGATCTGATGCCGCGGGCAGCCGCGAGTGGGACGGGAGCGCTTGAGCGCAGGACCATGATCGGAACAGGCCTTCAGCGAGGCATTCGATGTCAAATGTTGTAGAGAATCTCAAGCAGGTCTGGCAGCAGGCGTCGTGGGGACATCGGCTGTCGCTGGTGGGCATTGCCGGCGGATTCATCGCCGTGGTGCTGTTGCTCGTGTTTTGGTCGACGCGGCCGGAGTTCGCGTTGCTGTATGGCAATCTCAGCCACGAGGATGCCGCACGCGTCGCCGACCACCTGCGCGAGAAAAACATACCCTACGAGCTCGGCGACGGCGGGGCGAGCGTTTTTGTTCCCGACGACCAGGTCTACCAGTTGCGGCTAGAGATCGCCTCCGGCGAAATGATCTCCGGCGGCAACGAGGGCTACAAAATCCTGGATCGTGACGGCCTGGGCGTCAGTCCGTTCAAGGAACGCGTCAACTACATCCGGGCCGTCTCCGGCGAACTGGAGAAAACCATCACGCTGATTGACGGCGTTTCCAGCGCCCGCGTGCTGGTTGTCAGCGACCAGCAGCGGATCCTCGGCAACAGCAAGCAGGAATCCTCCGCCAGTGTTTACATCAAGACACGCGGCGGCCAAATGACCCAGCGGAACGTCCAGGCGGTCGCCAGCCTGGTCGCCGGGGCGGTCAAGGGCGTCTCGCCGGAGAAGGTCGTGGTGGTTGTCAACGGGGTTCAGGAACACGGTCAGGACACGGACGAGCTGTCGGGCGCCCCGAACTCACTGCTTGAATACAAGATGAAGATCGAGACGTACCTCGGCGAGAAGGCCGAGGACATGCTCTCACGCGTGCTGGGGCCGAACCGCGCGACGGTCAAGGTCAACGCCAGCCTCACCACGGCGACGATCAGCTCCTCCAAGAAGGTCGTCTCGCCCGACGAACGTGTGGTGACCCGGGAGGAGCTCCAGAAGAAGGACGTCAAGAGCGGCACGCGGACGGCCAACAACAAGCCGGGCGGGGAGACCAAGGAGTCCACGGAGAAGATCGATTATCTGGCCGGCTACGAGGTCGAGCAGCGTACGGACCAGCCCGGCAAGATCGAATCGCTGGCGGTGTCGGTGTTCGTGGACCTTTCGTCTCTGGCGGGGGGCGACGGTGGCGACGGTGGCGAGGCCCCGGCGGCTCCCGCGCTGACGATCAAGCAGATCAAGGAGGCCGTTCGCAATGCCCTTGGCCTGCCGGATGACAGCGCGATTACGGTCGTCGACGTGCCGTTCCAGGACATCGCGACGCCGGAGATGGACGAGCCTCCGTTGGAGATTATGGGCACGATTCTCCACTACACACGCGAGTTTTCGCTCGGTATCGCCGTGGTCGGCATGTTGCTGGCGTTCCGTCTGATTCGCGGCAAGAAACCGCAGGGAGTCGTTCGTCGCGAGCCGGCGGCTGAAGGGAGCGACAGCGAGCATGCCGCAGCGGCGGCCGGTGGCCGGCGCAAATCCGCCCCGAGCATCAAGGGCCCCGATCGCGTACTTCGGGGACAGATCGTCAACGCCCTGACGCAAAGCCCCGGCGAGGTCAAGAAGCTGTTTCGTTCCTGGGTAGAGAGCGAGAGCGGCGAGTGATGAGTGCAATTGGTGTTCAGGCCCGGTGAGTGAACCACCGGGATCAGGAGTGAACGAACGTGGCAATCAATGGAAGCAAGAAAGCAGCGATGTTGTTGATGACGCTGGACCCCGCCAGCGCCTCGCAGTTGCTCAGCGTCGTTAAGCCGGAGACCGCCACGGAGATCGCGACGGAGATGGCGTATCTCAACGGCTCGGGCCAGGAAGAGGCCGACGCGGCGTCGCACGATGTGATCAAGGAATTCTGCACGCTTCTGCAGGGCGAGTCGGACTGGGGGCTTGGTTTCGTCAAGCAGATGCTCGATTCGGCCATGGGCGAGGACCGCTCGGCCAAGGCGTTCCAGGAGGTCAAGCACCGCCTGACGTACCGCGACCCCTTCGCGCCGATCCGATCGGCGGGGCTGGAGGAGGTCTTCGCCGCGATTGACGGCGAGCCGCCGCAGGTCGTTGCCGTCGTGCTCGCGGAGTTGCCCGCCAAGGAGTCCGGCCAGTTGTTGCAGATGATGGACGACGACCAACGCAACGCGGCCATCGCCGGTATGGCCGGTGCCACGAACATCAGTATCGACGCAAAGGTCCGTGTAGCCGGTGTGATTCACGGACGGCTAAGCCGCATGCGTGAAGGCGGCGAGGGCGCGAGTAAGGGTAAGGAGCAGCAGCTCCGCAAAGTCAGCGTCCTGCTGCGTGGCCTGCCGTTTGACCAGCGTACGCAGATGGTCGCCAACATTCGAGAGCAGGACCAGGAAACCGGCGACCTCGTCATGAAGCTGATGGTCATGTGGGAGGACATCCCGATCATCGGCGAGCGGGCGCTGCAGGAGGCGATGCGATCGGCCGACCTGCGGAAGCTGGCCCTGGCGATGCACAATGCCGAAACACCGGTCACCGACCGGATCAAGATGAACATGTCCGAGTCGGCCCGCAACATGCTCTACGAGGAATCGCTGCTGATAACCTCGCCCAAACCGAAACAGATCGACGAGGCCCGTGAGCTGATTCTCAGCGACCTGCGAGAATTGAACGAAGCGGGCATGCTGGAATTTGAGGGAGAAGAGTAATGAAGCGACGTGTACTGAAATTTCCGCAACCGCCTCGACCCCAGCCGCAGCGCCCCGCATTGCGGGTGATCCCCGCGGACGAAAGCCAGGTCGTTCTGCCGTTCCCGCAGTGGGCGGCCACAGACGGGCGCGCCCAACAGAAAGGCCGGACCGATGCCGCACCATAAAGGCCTGACAGTTCATCTGCCCCAGCCGATCAGCCAGGTCGGTGTCGTCGGTGCCGTTGCCGACGAGCAGCGGGTGGACGCGAAGTCCCAGGTGCCGGCGCACATCTATGAGCAATTGCACAAACAACTTCTGGAAGACGTCAGCGCCGAAATTCGCGAAGACTGCCTCCGCCAAATCCGAGAAGAACAAGAGGCTGAATTGCAGGCCCGACGTGAGGCACTGGAGCAGGACATCGCCGCCCGCCAGCAAGGCCTGCAGAAAGCCCGGCAGGCCGTCGACGCCGTGGTGGCGGACCTGACGCAGCTTCGCGACGATCTGCAGGTGGAGGCCCAGACGCAGCTTCCGAAGCTGATTGCCGAGTTGACCTCCCGCATCCTGGGCCAGGCGATCGAGGCCGGCGACTACAGCATTGACGTGATCGTCCGCGAGGCCCTGAAGGAACTGCCTCCTCGCGGGCAGATCGTCGTTCGGATAAATCCGGACGACCACGCGAAGAGCGATATGGCCGCCCGCGGCGCGGGACAGGGCGCGGCGGCGGCCGTGCAGTTCGTCAGCGACCCGAATATCAGCCGCGGCGGCTGCGTGGTTGAGAGCAGTGAAGGACGCGTCGATGCGACCACCGAGGCCGGCATCGACGAAATCGAACGAACCGTACGCGACAGCATGGAGTCGGCGTGATCCTGAATATCAAAAACCTGCGTGCCCATCTGACCGACATGCCGCTCAAGGCGTGCCGGGGCGAGGTGGTGCGCGTCACCGGCCTGACCATCGAGTCGAAGGGCCCGCCGGTCGGCATTGGCGAGTTGTGCGATATTCACCTCGCCGACGGTCGCGTCGTGCCGTCCGAGGTCATCGGCTTCAACCAGCAGCACCGTGTCCTCATGCCGCTGGAGCGCATCGAGGGGATTACGCCGAAGGATGCCGTCGTGGCCCGTCACGAGCCGCGGAAGGTTGGCGTGGGACCTGAACTGCTCGGCCGCGTGATCGACGGGCTGGGCCATCCCATCGACGGTCACGGGCCGCTGGGCTGTCAGCAGTGGCGCAGCATCGAGAACACACCGCCGCCGCCGCTGTCGCGCCACCGCATCACCAAGCCGCTGGCGCTGGGCGTGCGATCCATCGACGCGCTGAGCACGTGCGGCCGCGGACAGCGGCTCGGCATCTTTGCCGGCAGCGGGGTGGGCAAGAGCACCATGCTCGGCGAGATCGCCAAACTCTCGGAGGCTGACGTCTGTGTGCTGTGCCTCGTCGGCGAGCGCGGTCGCGAGGTCCGCGAGTTCATCGAGGAATGCCTTGGCCCGGAAGGTCTGGCCCGCAGCGTGGTGTGCGTGGCGACCAGCGACACCAGCCCGATCCAGCGCGTCAAGGTGCCGTTCCTGGCCATTACCGTCGCGGAGTACTTCCGCGAGCAGGGCAAGGACGTGGTGCTGATGATGGATTCGCTGACGCGGCTCGCCCACGCCCAGCGCGAGATAGGCCTGGCCAGCGGCGAGCCGCCGACCACGAAAGGCTATTGCCCCAGCGTCTTTAGCCTCCTGCCGCAGCTGACCGAACGCATGGGCTGCGACGACCACGGAAGCATTACCGGCATCGTGACGGTGCTGGTCGACGGCGACGACCTCAGCGACCCGGTGGCCGACTCGGTCCGATCGCTGCTCGATGGCCATGTCGTCCTCGACCGCAAACTTGCCGAGCAGGGCCACTACCCCGCCGTAAACATTCTTCAAAGCGTCAGCCGGCTCATGCCGGCCGTGACGTCGCGCGAGCACCAACTCGCCGCCCGGCGGGCCAAGGCGATTTACACCACGTTCATGGACAGCCAGGACTTGATCAACATCGGCGCCTACGTGCCGGGCAGCAATCCGCGAATTGACAAAGCGGTCGAGCTGATCGAGCCGCTTCGCGAGTTTCTTGTGCAGGAGACAGGGGAACCGCCGTGCGAGATTGACCGGCTGGTTGCTCACTTGTTTGAACTGACGGCGTCATGGGAGTTCCTGCCGGCATGCGATACGCAGCCCGCCGATATCGGCGAGAGGGGTGAATGATGGCGTTTCAATGGCCGTTGCAGAAGGTTCTTGATGTGGCCGCGACACGGGAGAAGGCGGTCAAGGCCGAACTGTACGAGCTGTCGTGGCAGATTTCATCGCAACAGCAGGAACTGCTGACCCGCCGGGAAGGCCTCAGTCGGTCAATGGACGAGCTGTCGATGCTGGATATGAATGTGCGGCGCGAGCGGCAGGACATGATGATGACCTGGTTCGCGATGGAAGACCGGGCGCTGCGGGGGATCGCGGAGCAGATCCGTGATTGGATGGAGCAGCGACGTCGGAAGGTCGAGGAACTCGCTCGCATCCAGAACAAGAAAGACCGCCTGAGCGACCTTCGCGACGAGGCCGAAGACGTGCATGAACGCAAACGTGACAAGCGTGAACAGGAGCAGCTCGATGAGGTTCACCATATCAGCCTGGCGCGGCGCCGCATGGCGAGGTCGTCGGGTCGCAGCGCATAGGAGTCGATGATGCCCCAATGTCTGAAGACGCTGTTGAGTGGCAAGGTGCTGATGATCCTGATCGTGGCCGTGTGTGGTCTGGTCAGCTTCGGCGTGTCGTTTGTCCTGACGCAGCGCATGGTCGTAGAGAAGGCTGACGAGGAGCAGACAGCTGCTGAGGAACCGAGCGCCGACCAGACGTTGCTCAACAGCCTGGCCGCCGCCGAGGGCCGACGGCTCCAGCCGAGCGAGCAGGAACTCAGCCAGCTCATTAAGGACGTGCGCATCCGGCTTCAGCAGCTCGAACGCCGGCAGCGCGAATTGGACGAGCGCGAGCGCCGGCTGACGCTGGCCGGCGAACAGCTCCAACGACAGGCGGATGACCTGGAGAAGCTGCGCGTGGAACTGGCCGCGGCCTACACTCCGCTGAAAGAGCGCCGCGCGGAGATGATGAAGACACGCACACTCATCAGAAGCCAGGAAACGCTCAACGTGCAGAACACCGCGAAGATGTGGGCCAGGATGGAGCCCGCAAACTGCGCGCGGCTGATTGTCGAGATGTTCAAGAACGACCAGGCCGACGCGGCCACAAAGATCATCCACTTCCTGCCGGACAAGAAGTGGGCGGCGATTATGGATGAAATTCAGGAACTCGGCCCTGCAGTCGAGGTGATACTGCGGCAGCTGGGCGTCGTGCGAGAGAGCGCGACGTCATAGGCACCGTCGAAGGCGAATGAGGCCTGGTGTAGCGATAGAGATCGGGAGACAGAGACGATGGACCTTGGGACACTGATAGGACTGATAGCAGGGGCCGTCTGCATCGGTCTGTCGCTTATTGCCGGTGGCGATGCGATGGTCTTTCTGAATATCCCGGCCATGCTGATCGTTATAGGCGGTATGATGGCGACGACGTTCATCCATTTCTCGATCCCGCAGGTACTCAAGCTCATGCCGGTCGTCCGAAAGACCTTCCTGTTCAGCTTGCCAACCCAGAAGGAAGTCATCCAGAAGCTGGTGAACTACGCCGCCATCAACCGTCGCGACGGGTCGCTTGCACTGGAAAAGCAGATCCCCCAGGCCGGCGACGCCTTCCTGGTCAAAGGCATCAAGATGATCGTAGACGGCGTGGACCAGGAACAGATCGAGAAGACGCTGAATCTGGAAATAGACAACCTGATGGAGCGTCACTCCGTCGGCCGAAAGGTGCTGGAATTCATGGGCTCAGCGGCCCCGGCGTTCGGCATGATCGGCACGCTGATCGGCCTGGTACAGATGCTCGGCTCGCTTGAGGACCCGTCCAGCATTGGCGTTGGTATGGCGACGGCCCTGATTACGACCTTCTATGGCGCGGTGCTTGCGAACCTGGTCTGCATCCCCATGGCGGGCAAGCTGGGCATCCGTTCACGCGACGAATCGCTTATGCGGGCGATGGTCATCGAGGGCATCGTGGCCATCGCCGCCGGCGAGGCGCCCACCACGGTCAAGGAACGCATGCAGACGTTCGTTGCCGGCGGGCAGCGATTCAACGTCAGGCCGAAGATTTAGGCAAGACACACGATGGCAGAGAAGAAAAAACGACAGCAGGAAGAAGGCGGTGCAGGCCTGGGATGGATGGTTACGTTCAGCGACTGCATGACGCTGCTGCTGTGCTTCTTTGTGCTGCTGCTGACGTTTTCAAGCTTTGAAGAAGTCAAGTTCGAGCAGCTGGCCGGCGCCTTCCGCACAACGCCGAACGATTCGATCATGGAGAATACAAAACTGGACAAGGAATCGCTGCTTGAACTGCCCGATCGGCCGAACAACACGCCGTACGGAAGCGACATGCCGACGCCGCGCGACCCGAACAACTTCGAACCGCGCCCTCCGGTTCAGTTGCTCGATATCGACGTCTACCGCGACCGGACGGTTTTCTACCTGCCGAGCGATCGTCTGTTCTGGGGCCGTGGCGTGGCGGTGACCCGCACGGGGCGCGATTACCTGAAGCAGCTGAGCGGTTTCATGACGATGGTCGGCTCGCGGATCATCATTGCCGAGAGTCACGGTGACAACGACGGCGCACTCGGCCTGCGACGGGCCGGGGCGGTCATGGACGAACTGGTTACGGCTCAGCATGTCGCGAGGTCGCGTTTCAGTGTAGCCGCGGACGTCACCGCCTCCCGCGACCGTTTCGGCGGCCGGGCCTTCATCGAAATTGCGCTTCTGAATGTGAAGGTGGAGCAATGAGCGCAGACGAAGAGAAGAACAACGAGATACCCCTTTGGGTCGTGAGCTTCACCGACATGGTGACGCTGCTGCTGAGCTTCTTCGTGATGCTCCAGGCGTTTGCACACATTCAGGATCCGGACCTGTTCTATGCAGGGCAGGGCTCGTTCCGTCGTGCGATACGCGGCATGGGTATCCCACAGTGGTTGCTGGGCAAGGAAGAACGCCTGAGGCGAGATTTCTATATCAAACGCCATGCCGTCGAGCCGTCGAAACACCCAAGCCCGCCCGAGCCGATCATCGACGCCGAGGAAGACCGTATCAAGCAGGTGCTCCAGGAGCTGCGAGAGAAGTTCGACTCGTCCTCGAACGACATTACCGAAGAAACCTTTGACGTTGCGGCCACCCCAATCCGATTTGACGGGACGTCGACGCGCTTGAACCGTCGAGCGACGGACTATCTGGACGAATTCGCGGTGAACGTACTGCAGGCCCGCCGGGCGGCCAACAGCACGATTTACGTCATTGGCCTGGCACCCGACGTCGCCGGCAAACGTCAGCAGTACGTTCTCGGCGCCCAGCGGGCGGAAGCCGTGCGGCGATACCTGCAGGCGCAGCTGAGGCAACATGCAGGCCGATGGACGGTCGTCTGCTGGGGTGGTGGGCGGCGATTCGGCCGTTTGCCGGAAGGAACACAGATCGGTATTGTCGTGATGGGAGCCTGACGATGGCAGAAGAAGAACTCAATGAACAGACCGAAGGCACCGGCGGCGAAAAAGGCGGCGACGATTCGGACAAGAAGGCGCCGGACAAGAAGAAGTCGAAGCTCATGCCGCTGATACTGGTCGTCGTGGCCGTCGGTGCCGGCGGCGCCGGTGGCGCGGGAACGGCGATCCTCATGGCCCCGGAGGTCGAGGAAACGCTGACCGAAGAGGAGGCTGAACTGCCGCCGGCGGATACGACCTCGGCCCTGCACGACTATGCGTATTACGAATTCGACCCGCTGACAGTGAACCTGAACGTGCCGCGTCAGAATCGCTATATTCGGGCGACGGTGGTGCTGGCCGTTCGCGAGAAAGACCGCGGGGACGCCATGCCGCTGTTCGAAAAGCGACGTGTGGAGCTGACGAACTGGCTGATGACCCACCTGGCCGGGCTGACGCTGGATGAGGTCACGGGGCGGAAGAACATCGTCCGGATTCAGCGCGAGATACGCGACGCCGTCAACCAGCAGCTCTGGCCGGACCGGCGTCCCCGCGTTGAGCAGGTGCTGTTTAAAGACTTCGCCATTCAGTAGGCCGGCGTGCGCCGGCCATCCTTGTGTGTCCTATGACTGCCGTTGATATCAATCAGGAAGCATTCAACGCCTTGTTGACGTCCTGCAAGGACGAGCCCAGCGTCTGGGCCGACCAGGCCGACGTGCGCGACTACGACTTCCGTTGTCCGCATCGCTTCATGCCCAGTCACTACCAGCGACTGAGCGATTTCGCTGATCAGGTTGCCCGGAACATGTCGGAGGTTATGACCAGCGCGTTGCGTTCACACTACAAGATGACCTGTTCGCGTGTGAATGAAGAATATGCCGTGCGGCACGACGAGTCGGAGAACCGGTACTACATTCCCCTCCGCGTCAAGGACGGGATGGTGGGCTATATCAGCATACCGGCCAAGACGGCGATCGTCTGGATCACGAGCATGCTGGGGGGCATCTGCAAGGGCGATGTGGACGATACGCGTGAGATGTCGGCCCTGGAAAACGACCTGCTGCTGGACCTGGGGCAGCACCTCGTCGAGCCGTTTGCAGCCGCGAGCATCGAGTTTGGCGGGCCGGAGTTCCTGCTGCTGCGTGAGGTGACGCCGGTACGGCCGGAGTTCGACGATTCCGAAGAGCCGATACTGCAGTACAGCCGCTTCGTCTTCGAACGATTGGATGCCGAGTATGACCTGCCGTTTTCGATGATCATCCTTTCGCACATCGTCGAGCCGATGGCCGGGCTGATTCCACCGGCTTCGCTGACGCCTGGCGAGGCACGCGAGCGACTCCTGCAGAGCATCAACGAGGTCGACATTCCCATCGAGGTCCGGGTCGACCGGGCCGAGGTCGCCGTGCGAGACATCGCGACGCTGGGCGCCGGCGACATTCTCATGCTCGGCAAGCGCATTTATGATTCGGTTGACGTGATGCTCTGCAAGAAGGTTCTCTTTCGCGGCATGCCCGTGCAGTTTGACGGGCGCTACGCGGTGACCGTGCAGGAATTCCGTGATGAGATGCCGCCTCCGTTGGAGGCTGTTGCCCAGCAGGCCGACGAACCTGTAACCCTGAATGACACGCGAAAATAAGGTATGAATCATGGCTGAAGAGGAAGCAAAGACCCCCGAAGAAGAACCCAGCGAAACTGCCGACACCGGCGACGAAGCCGCCGCCGAAACGCAAGGCGAGGAAGCCCCCGAGGCTCACGCCGGCGCTGAAGCGGCCGAGGCAGCCGATGCGCCGGACGGCAACGCGGCGACGACGGACAATGCGACAGAAGTCGCCGAGGCCGATCTGCCGCACGGTGTACGCCCGGGGGCGGACGTTCGTGGCGGCCAGGTGGATATCCTGCTGGACACGACCATGCCGGTCGAGATCCGTCTCGGCGAGGTCGACCTGGAGGTCCGCGACCTGCTGAAAGTCGGGCCCGGGTCCATCGTGACAGTCGAGAAATTCGTCGGCGAGCCGCTGGATCTGTATCTGAAGGGCATTCGTTTTGCGACGGGCCAGTTGGTCGTCGCCAACGATATGCTTGGCGTACGCATCATCGAGATTCTGCCACGCCGCAAGTCGGACTGTGTTGACGGTGCGCCGGCGGCCGCTGCCGTTGCCGCCGCCGAACAGGGCGCCGCGTAAAGTTTTTCAACGCCGGAGCGTAAATTCCATGCACCGGGGGCTTGCAGGCTCACCGTGCGCGCCGGGACAGCCCGGCCGGGAGCCCATTTCGGTGTTTCCCGTTCTGGCACAGTATGTGCAAATGCTCCTGCATGAGCAACCGGTGTGCATATACGGACGTCCGTCGAAGCCTGATTCTGGCGTCCCTGGCTATCCTCGCCGCCGCCGGTACGCTGTTTGCCGTGGAGGCGGACATGGAGGTCGCCACGCCGCCACAGCCTGAGTCGCAGACGACGGCCCACGAGGCAGGCCCATCGCCGCAGGATTCGGAGACGGACCGGCAGACTGAGGCGACTAAGCGACCCGCCTTCCAGCGCAAGCCGTTGCCGCTGCCCGAGACGTCCGATAGCAAGCGGCCGGCTAATCTGATGAGCGAACTGCTGGCGACGGCTGTGGTCATCGTGCTACTGGGAATCGTGACGTGGATCGTCCTCAAGTACCTTCTACCCCGATGTCGCCGCACGACGCCGACACGCAACATCCGTGTTGTCGAGACCACGAATCTCAACACGCGGCAGGCGGTCGTCCTGGTCGAAGTCGGCACGCGGCGACTCCTTCTGGCGTCGACCCGCGAACGCGTGAGCATGCTGGCCGACGTCAGTGACGCCGGAACCGAAACGTCCGGCGATTTTGCCGCCCAACTCGCCGAGGCCGAGGATGCGGACGAGGCCGGGGGTGACGGATGAGTGTCCGCACGGCAACATGGCTGCTTGCCGCCGCGGTCGCCGTGCTGCCGACGGTTGTGTTCGGACAAGACGTTGCCGATGAAACGGGCGCCGATCCCGTGGTCGCCCAGCCGCGAGACCCGAACGCTGTGCCGGAGTTGAACCAGGTCCTCGATGTCATCGACAAGGCGACCCAGGACGAGAACGCACCGAAGAACGCGAGCAGTTGGAGCGCGCCGGTGCGCCTGGCGGTGGTCTTCGCGATGCTGGCCCTGCTGCCGAGCCTGCTGGTGCTGATGACGAGCTTCACGCGGATTATCATCGTCCTGGGCTTCCTGCGACGGGCCTTAAGCACGCAGTCTATTCCGCCGACGATCGCCCTGATCGGCCTGGCGCTGTTCCTGACGTTTTACACGATGGCCCCGGTGTTCGCGGAGATCAACCGGCGGGCCATCATCCCGTATCAGGCGGGCGAACTCGGTGGCGAGCACGCCGTAGACGTCAGCAGCGACCTGCTGAAGGACTTCATGCTTCGCCAGACGCGTCAGAACGATCTGGCCCTGTTCATGGACATGGCTGCCGTCCCCTCGCCGAAAACGCAGGCCGACATTCCCATGCGCGTGGCCGTGCCCGCCTTCGCTATCAGTGAGTTCCGCACGGCCTTTGAAATCGGGGTCCTGCTGTTCATCCCGTTTATTCTTGTCGACCTTGTCTGCGGTGCCGTTCTGCTGTCGGCGGGCATGATGATGCTGCCGCCGGTGATGGTGTCGCTGCCGTTCAAGCTCATCCTCTTTGTGCTGGTAGACGGCTGGCAACTGCTGGCCAGGGCCTTGGTACTGAGTTTCCACTGACGCAAAGGACACTGGCAATGTCAGGAGAACTGGTGATATTCCTCGGACGCCGGACACTGGAGACGGCCTTGCTGGTCGTCGCCCCGGTGATGATCGTGGCCATGGGCCTGGGCCTGCTGGTGAGCCTCCTGCAGGCGATCACCTCCATTCGAGACATGTCGTTGACGATCATCCCGAAGATTGCGGGCATTGGCATTACGATCATGATTGCCGGCGGGTGGATGCTGCAGCAGGCCGTCAGTTTCACGCAGGAAGTCTTCGACGCGATCATGCTGATGACACAATAGGGACGTAGAGATGGGCGAATGGTTAAGCATCCTCATGCCGTTCATGCTCGTGCTTGCACGGGTGTCGGCGTACTTCCTCGTCCTGCCGCTGTTCGGCTGGTCAATGCTGCCGGTGCGCGTTCGCATGATGATGGCCCTGCTGATTACCGTGTTCTTCGCCTCGATCCTGCCGATCCCTCGCATTCGCGAGACGGATACGGCGTGGCTGGAGGCGGCACTCATGCTCGTCCGCGAGATCACCTGCGGTGTCGGCCTGGGTCTGGTTGCCCGGCTGATTTTCTCAGCCGCCCAGCAGGGCGCCCAGATGGGCACGCAGCAAATGGGCCTCCGCGACGCAGGCATCCTCGATCCGGCAAGCGGGTCGAGTTCGCGCCCGATCTCGCTGCTGTTCCAGATGTGCTTTACCGTGTTGTTCCTCAGCATCGGCGGACACCACTTGCTGTTGCTGGCGATTCACCGCAGCTACGAAGCCTTCCCTGTCGGCCAACCGGCGACGATCGCCACGCTGGCCGAAGGCGTTATCGTTGCCGGATCGGCCATGCTGCTGTTTGCGATGAAGCTGGCGGCGCCACTGCTGGCTGGATTCCTGATTCTCACGGTGGCACTCGGTGTCATCGCCCGGATCATGCCCGAGATGAACATTCTGATGGCCTCGCTGCCGCTGCGCGTTGCCACTGGTGTGACCCTGAGCCTGCTGGTGCTGAGCACGCTGGAGAGCTTCGTGGCCGAGCTGACGGAGTGGTTCGACCTTCACCTTTTTGCCGCATGACGGCGGAGTAGTACCGAATGGCCGATAGCGGCGCACAGGACAAAACTGAACAACCAACTCCGCACCGCTTGCGAAAGGCACGGCGAGAGGGGCAGGTTGCTCAAAGCCAGGAAGTGCCCTCGGCGATTATGACGGCGATGTTCCTGCTGATGCTGACAACCCTGGGCGGCACGATTCTGCACTGGGCTCAGAATACGGTGGTTCTGTCCATTGCCGCAGTCGGCCACGGCGTCGGCGACGGCGAAACGGTCAGGGATGCTTTTCGGGTTCACGGCCTGGCGATGGGCAAGGTCGTCGCGCCGTTCCTGATCGCCTTTGTGGTTGCCGGCATAGCCGGGTCTGTGGTGGTTGGCGGACTGAACTTCACCACCAAGGCCGTCAAATTCGACTGGGGAGCCATCAGCCCCGTCAAGGGCGTCAAACAGATGGTCTCGCTGCAGTCGCTGATGAAGCTGCTTATGGCGATTCTCAAGCTCATCATGATGATTACGATCTGCTACCTGTACCTCCGAAATCGTCGCGATGCGTTGCTGGAACTCCGCTGGGGCAGCCCGGCGGAAATCATCGAGCGCGTGGCGTGGCTGATCTTCGGTCTGCTGCTTCGGATTGTCATTGCGCTGCTGGTCATCGCGGCGATCGACTTGATCTACCAGAAGTGGCAGTACAAGCGCAAGCTGCGGATGAGCAAGCAGGAGGTCAAGGAAGAGCACAAACAGCACGAGGGCTCACCGGAGATGCGCAGTCGCATTCGCCAGACCCAGATGCAGATGGTCCAGCGGCGCATGTTCCAGGACGTGCCCGATGCCGACGTGGTCATCACCAACCCCACGCACGTTGCGGTCGCGCTGAAATACGACCCCGGCGAGATGGACGCGCCGCTCGTGGTGGCCAAGGGGCCGGACGAACTGGCAATGAAGATCCGCGAAATTGCCAAGGCTCACGACGTGCCGATCATCGAACGCCCGCCGCTGGCGCGGACGCTCTACGCCAGCGTCGAAATCGGCCAGCCGGTCCCGGAAGACCTCTTCGTGGCCGTTGCCGAAGTGTTGGCCATGATCTACCGCATGCGACGCAAACGTCGCGCCGCACAAGTATGAGCCTCGAACCGATAAGTAGCTATGGCTGAACCACACGATATTCCGGAAGGACACCTGCTCGACGAGGCGGGCAGTGCGGGCCTTCGACGTCTCTTGGCGCACAACGACATCCTTTTCGCCATTGGCGTTGCAACGGTCCTCTGCACGCTCCTCGTGCCACTGCCGGTGTTCTTGATGGACCTGCTGCTGGCCTGCAGTGTCGCCATCAGCCTCGCCGTCCTCGTGACGGTGTTGGCCACCCACGAGGCCGTGGAGTTCTCCACGTTCCCGTCGCTGCTGCTGTTCATGACGCTGTTCCGCCTGTCGATCAACGTCGCTTCAACGCGTCTGATCCTGCTGCAGGGCAACGCGGGCAAGATCATCCTGACGTTCGGTGATTTTGTCGCCGGCGGCCAACTGGTCATCGGTCTGGTGATCTTCCTGATTCTCGTGATCATCCAATTCGTGGTCATTACCAAGGGCTCGGAACGTATCAGTGAGGTCGCCGCCCGGTTCAACCTCGACGCGATGCCGGGCAAGCAGATGGCCATCGACGCTGATCTCAACGCCGGCCTGATCGGCGAGAAGGAAGCTCGCAAGCGCCGCGAGAAGATCGCGATGGAGAGCGAGTTCCACGGTTCGATGGACGGTGCCAGCAAATTCATCCGCGGCGATGCCATCGCCGGCCTGATTATCACCGCCGTCAACCTGATTGGCGGTTTCGTGATGGGCATGACGCAGGGCATGACGGCGGGTGAGTCGGTGCGTGCGTATGCGATTCTGGCCATCGGCGACGGTCTGGTCAGCCAGATTCCGGCCGTGATTATCGCCACGTCCGCCGGCTTCCTGGTCTCGAAGACCAACACGAAGCGGGACATCTCCACGGAGCTGACGCGGCAGTTCCTTGCTCGCAGCAAGCCGATGACGACGGCATCGTTTATCATGGGCGCCATGATGTTCGTGCCGGGCTTCCCGAAGCTGCCCTTTGCGGTCCTGGCCTTGGGCACGGGGCTGCTCGGGCGGTCGCTGCGCAAGCAGGAACAGAGCCGCAAACTTGCCAAGGAGGCCCGCGAGACGACGCAGGACGACGCGCCGGCCGAAGAGCAGCCGATCGAAGAACTGCTGGACGTCGACCGCGTGTCGATCCAGGTCGGGGCGCGACTCATCAAAATCGTCGATCCGCGTCGCAAGGGCAGCCTGGCCCAGCGGATCAGTCCACTGCGCCGCAAGTTCGCCCAGCAGTACGGCGTCGTGCTGCCGCTCGTGCGATTGCGCGACAACGTTCAGCTCGATAACAACGCCTACGAAATTCGCGTCAACGGCCATGTCGTAGCCGGTGGAGAGATCGAGCCCGACCACCTGCTGGCGATGGACCCGGGCATCGTGACGAATCCGCTTGAGGGTATGCCGGCCGTCGAGCCGGTGTTCAATCTGCCGGCCTTGTGGATCGATGCTGAGCAGAAGGAACAGGCGGAACTGAACGGCTATACCGTGGTCGACCCTGAAACCGTGATGGTCACACACCTCTCGGAGACGCTGCGACAACATGCCGAGGAACTGCTCAGCCGCGACGACGTCCAGGCACTCGTCGACCGGCTGAAGGAGCGCCAGCCCGTTCTGGTCAACGGCGTCATCGGTGAATCGATACCGATGGGTCTGCTGCATCGCGTCCTACAGAATCTGCTTCGCGACAGCATTCCGATCATCGACTTGGCGAAGATTATTGAGGCCCTCGGCGACCATGCCAATCGAACGCAGGATCCGGATCTGCTGACCGAACTGGTCCGCAAAGCCCTGGCCCGCACGATTACCGAACAACATGCCGAAGCGGACGGCACGATCTACGCCGTTGCGCTCGATCCTGGCATTGAGCATGATCTGTGCAACCGCTTCGCATCTAAATCCGATAGAGAGGAGGCTGCGTTGTCACCCGACCGCGCGATGCAACTGACCAGCCGCGTCGCCGAGGGGTGGAAGCAGGCCATCGAGCAAGGCCACGAGAACGTTGTGCTGCTGTGTGATTACCGCGTCCGGGCCCACCTAGCCGGACTGCTCGAACGCCAGATTCCGCAGTTGCCGGTTCTGGCATACGACGAGGTTGCCAACGGCACGGATGTACAGGCGGTTGCGCGAGTGACGCTCGACGCCGAGCCTTCAGAAGCGATAGCGGCCGAAGCGGGCACGCCTCAACCGGCATAGCGGATGCCCATGGGAAGCGTAAAGCACATAGCCCTGAAGATCTCGCTTGCGACATTCTTCGCAATGACGGTGTTCGGACTGATCGTCGACCTGCCGAACGAGAAGATTGCCATTCGCGCCGTGGTCGGATCGATGATCGCGTTTGCTGCGTCGTTTATCGCGTTGCGGATGGCCGTCAGCGTGCTCGTCCAGGCGGTGATCGACAGCGACGATTCGATCATGGCTGTGGATGACGACGAGCACCAGGTGCATGGCGACACGGCCGGAGCCGATCATACAAACCAGGACGAGGCGGACAAGCAACTTGCAACACAGGAATAGCACAACAGAAGAACTGACGCCGGATGTCGCGCGACGTACGCGTGCGCGGCAGGCCTACGGGCAGCAGTCTCGCGAGCAGATGGAGGAGACGTGGATTCTCAACCACCTGCCGCTTGTTCGCCACATCGTCCACAAGGTCGCCCGGCATGCACGCGGGACGATGGAGTTTGAAGACCTCGTCTCCGCCGGTACGCTCGGGCTGGTCAAGGCGGCCAGGAGCTTCGACCCGTCGCGCGAGACGGAATTCAAGACCTACGCTTACATCCGCATCCGCGGCGCGGTGATCGACGAGCTCCGCGGACGCACGTTCGTGCCCTCGGCCGTCCATCACGAGATCAAACGCATCGAAGAAATGTACCGGATCATGGCGGCCGAGAATGGCCAGCCCCCTGGCGACGAGCAGCTGGCGAGGGCCTGTAATCTGCCCGTTGCGAAGATGTACGCCGTGCTGGAAGAGGCCCGTCGGCAGCAGTTCCTGTCGATTCACGGTCTGTCGCGCGACGAGCCGGCCATGCCGTCGCTTGTGCCTCCTTCGCCCGAGCCGTCGCCCGACGAGCAGGCCCAGAAGAAGGAGACGCTCGAAGCGCTGACCGTCGCAATTATGGACCTGCCGCAGCGCGACCGGCACGTCATCGTCCTCTATTACGACCGTGACCTGACGATGAAGGAAATTGCCGAGGTCCTCGGCGTGACCGAATCGCGCGTCAGCCAGGTTCATGCTGCTGCCGTGTTCAAACTGGCCATGGCCTTGGAGCGTGCGCGATGACCGCCGACCGGATCGACCGTCTGCGTGAGACAACGTCGATCGGACGCGTGGACCGACGGCGTCCGGACGAGCAACGTAGGCAGAAGGACGACAGAGACAAACGCCAGAAGCAGCATGATGAGGACGACTCGCAGGCCGACGTGGAAGACCTGATCGACCACCGCCTGGAATTGCTGGCCGAGGACGACGAACCGGTCGCCTTGGACGAGGACCTGCCGCACAACCGGCAGAACGACTTGGATCTGCTGCTATAGGAACGTAAACGATCATGGGTACGAGACATTCACGTTGTTCGGTACTGAAGCAGTCGGACGTTCGCATACGCGGACGCCGTCGCCTGCCGGGCGCCGGTGGCGGGGCCGAGGGGCCGACCGCCCAGGCGGACATCGTCGCACGTGAGGACGGACAGGTCGTGATCAAGGTAACGTGCCGTTGCGGTGAAGAGATCCAGCTTCGGTGTGCGTATGCCGACGGCGGTCGAGCGTAACTGGCAGCAACATGGAAACCCACACGGGCCGTGAGAGGCCCCGAACCATCCAAGGGAGCTAACCATGAAGTGCAACACCATCAGCGTCGCCCTCGCGGCGGCTTTCATCGCCACGGGCGGATGCGAGCCAACCAATGTCAGCTACCGTGGCCTGACGCCCCAGATGACCCCCATGAACGACGAGACCGAGGTCCGGCAGGTCGCTCATCTGGACGACGAGTCGATCGTTGGCGATGTAAACACCGACGGCCGCGGCGCGACCGACGTGGCGCTCGAATGGGCCGACAAGTACGCAAAAATCTCGCAAAAACTCGTCTATGCTGACCGTCGCAATCGCGAGTTGGAGAAGGAGAAGGCCCAGCTCAACCAACGCATCACGGAACTCGAAGGCGAGTTGAAACGCACCAAGAGCGAACTCGCCGACGCCAACGTCATGCTCGAAGAGATGAAGCGCGACCTCAACGACTGGCGGAAGAACGTGCTGGCCTACCGCAAGGAAATCAGGATGTCGCAGACGGCGCAGCTCAACGCACTGCAGAAGATCCTCGAACTGCTCGGCGGCGAGGTCCAGACCGGCAGCGCCGGTCGATCCGCAAACCGCAAGTAGCCCATTCGTCGAAGCGAACAGCACTGTCGCAACCGTCGACTGACGTCAAGGAGTACCATCGTGAGAAACTGTCTGCTGCTGATTCTGCTGACCGCCGTGCTTCTCGCGGGGGCGGGTTGCGACTCGCTGGCCATCTATCCGAAGCGGCGAGTGAACTTCTACCGTGGGTCGACGGGTGACCTTGGCCGCATCCGTCGCATCTGCTTCGTTCAACTGGCCGAGAACACCGGCTACCCGGAAATCGCCCGACGCATGAGCCGGGCCCTTCAGCAGGAACTGCAGGAACTCGGCCTGTTTCACGTTGATCTTATCCCGGCCGGCCGGTTCGAACTGCGAGACCTCGACCTGAGCAAACGCGAGCCGTACACCATTCGTGAACTGGCGAAGATACGCGAGGATCTCCACTGCGACGCCGTCATGTTTGGGCGCATCACCAGCTTCAAGCCATACCCAAGCACCCAGGTCGGCCTGTACGTGCGCCTGATGGACCTCAAAGACGGGCGGCTGGTCTGGGCGATCGACGACGTCTGGGACACGACCGAACGCGAGACCGTCGCGCGCATCCAGCGGTACTTCTTCCGTGAGATGCGCGAGACGTACCAGCCCGTCGGCGACGAACTGGCCATCATGGGGACCGGCGCGTTCCAGAAATTCGTCTCCCACGAAGTGGTCGAAACCATCGACCCGCACAGCGACCAGAAAAGCCTCCCCCGCCAGTTCTTCGAGAGCCCGACCGGTATCGATCTGAGGCGGATCGGACGTGGGGCTCAGAAGACCGCCAGCAATACGCTTGCCGATTTCTGATCGTTGCCGAAGACGCAATGCTTGCCGAGCAGACTGTCGTGAACCGCTCCCAACATGCTGAATTCGTTCAAACCCTCGACGGGGCGAGGCAGTTGCTGCGCCTCGGGCGGCTGGAGGAAGCCGAGCCCCTGCTGCGCGGGGCACTGGAGGTCCGGCCCGATTCAGCGGACGCAAAGCAGCTTCTTGGCCTCGTGTTGTCCCGGCAGGGGCGTCACGAGCAGGCTGCGGAGTGGATCCGCTCGGCCATCGACGATGTAGGCGGTGAGCCGGCCCTGTGGGGTAATCTTGGCGGAGCGCTGCTCGAATCCAGGCGCGCCGATGCAGCGGCGTCGGCCTTCCAGCGGTCATTGGCCGTGCGGCCTGACCACGCGCCGACATTGGCGAATCTCAGCGCCGCTTTTCGCCAGGCGGGGCAGTGCGACGAAGCCATCGTTGCTGCGGCCCGTGCGATCGAACTTGCGGCCGGGTCGGCAGGGGCGTGGAACCAGTTGGGCCTGGCCATGCGTGCGGCGGGGCGGCACGAGGACGCGATGCTGGCCTTCAACCGTTCGCTGGAACTTCGCGACGACGTGCCGGGCGTCTGGAGTAACCTGGCCGGTTCGCTGGTGGATCTCGGGCGGTTTGACGATGCGGTCACGGCGGCGCGCATGGGCGCGACGCGAGGCGGCGGTGACCCGGCCGCGCTACAGCAGTGCGCGGCCGTCCTGATTCGTGCGGGCCGGGCGTCGGAGGCGATCGGTGTGCTGGACGGTGTGCTGGAGGTCCAGCCGGAGAACATCGCCGCTCACGTGAACCGCGGTTCGGCATGCATGGACCAGGCACGATTTGACGATGCACTGGTGAGCTACCGCCGGGCGATCGAACTGGGAACCACAGCCGATGATGCTCATACGGGCGAGGCACGCAGCAGTACGGCCCTGGTTCTGTTGCTGCAGGGGAAGTTTGACGAAGGCTGGGCCTTGTACGAGCACCGCTGGTCGAGACCCGGGGCCTCGCCACGACGGCCTTACGAGGATGCGTATGTGCAGTGGTCCGGCGAGACGCTGGCGGGGCGGCGGCTGTTGGTGTGGGGCGAGCAGGGCATCGGTGACGAGATCATGTTTGCCGGACTGCTGGGACCGTTGCGGCAGCAGGGCAAGGTGATCGTCGAGTGCGACGAACGTCTCGTGCCGCTTCTCGAGCGAAGCATGCCGGACGTGTTCGTGCTGTCACGACGCAATCCGCCGCTGCCGGCAATCAAACGGATCGGCGTTCATGCCCAGATAGCGATGGGATCGCTGCCGCTGCACCTTCGCCCGGAAAGCTGGTCACCGCGGTCGGCGTATCTGCAGGCCGATGCAGCCGAGGTCGCGCGCCTGCGTGAGACCTACGGGCGTGACCGGATACTGGTGGGCATATCGTGGCACAGCGGCAACGTTCAGGAGGGGCCGAAGCGGTCGCTGCCGCTGGCTGAGTGGGGGGGCATTCTGGCCGTCACGGGGGTGCGATTCGTCAGTCTTCAGTATGGCCAGCACAGCGATGGATCTGGTGATCTCGGTCGACAATTCGACGGTGCATCTGGCCGGTGCGCTCGGTCGGGAGACGTGGACGCTGCTGGCGGCCGTGCCGGACTGGCGGTGGGGGGTGGAAGGCGAGCGGACCTGCTGGTATGAGTCGCTGCGGTTGCTGCGCCAACGTGAAATCGGAGACTTTGCGCCGGTCGTTGAGGCGGCGGCGAGGAAACTCCGGGAAAAAGTTTCGGATTGCGGCCGGAGTTGAATATCGGGAATTCCGATGGTCTAGCAGACGGATTGCTGGGATGTTGCGGTGTGCGAAACGCGAGGTGAGGATTTTTTCTGTGTTTTTGAAAAAAGACCTTAACCCCCGCGGTCCCGCACCGACAATAGCAGTGAACGAGAGCGGCACAAACGGAGCAAGCAAACGTGCGTATCGAAGGAACATTTGGACCTGAGCATCAGAAGCTGTCGAATGGCAAGGGTGACGTGTCGAAGTCGAAACACGCCTCGGCCGAGTCGATTTTCGGCGACAGCGATGCTGAGCACGTCAAGGCCGAGCAGGCCCTGCTGCGGGCGGCGATGGCCGCCGAGCCGGTGAACCCCAAGGCCGTCGAGGAGGCCCGCGAACTGCTGGCCTCGGGCGGTCTGGATACGCCGGAAGCGGCGCGTCGAGCGGCCCAGCGGCTGCTGTCTGACGGACTGTAGACACAGCCGGATGACCTCCACAGGCTCCTTTACGATGGGGCCGACCCGAACCTCCCTGTACGTACCTGGCCAACGGATTTCTGACCCACCGGCCAACTCATAACGACCACCTCCATGCCGGCGGCCCCGATGGGGCAACGATGCCGGCCCGCCGTTTCGGTCGACCTGTCGACCGTCCCAGGCCCTTTCCGCTACCGATGACGCGCGAGATTGGATCGGCCATGCGCGGAAATCCGGGGCGACGTCCTCAGCGTCGATGACGCGGCTTCGACAATTGGATCTGGAACATTCTGTCCGGCCTGCGAGGTGCAGGCCCACCCGAGTCTCTTGAGAGGCTCGGAGTCCAACGATGCAGCAGGCTGAGTGGGTCTGCGCAGTAACTACCAAAGTTTCATGGGAGATGGCAAATGCTGGCAATCAAGAACAACCTAATGGCACAGAGCGCTGCCCGTCACCTGGGCAAGAGCTACGAACACCTCTCGACGTCGGTGGAACGACTGTCGTCCGGTCTTCGTATCAACAGCGCGAAGGACGACGCGGCCGGCCTGGCGGTCCGCGAGTTGATTCGCGCGGACGTCGCCGCCCTGCAGCAGGGCTCGCGAAACGCGTCCGACGGCGTGTCCATGCTGCAGGCCGCTGAAGGGGCCCTCGGTGAGATCGACGCGATTCTCATCCGTATGCGCGAACTGGCCGAACAGGCGTCGACGGGGACGTACTCGTCCACGCAGAAGACCATCATGCAGAACGAGTATGATGAACTGACCAACGAGGTCACGCGTATTGCAACGACCACGGATTTCAATGAGATCAACCTGCTGCAGGGCACGGGCGCGGTGGAGGTCACCCTCGGTGCCGGCGTGTCGACAAATCAGACGATCGAGGTCGACCAGCAGGCCATGGGTGCCGTCGACCTGAATTTGACGGTCAAGACCGCCTCGGCCGCGGGTACCTACGAAGAGGCC
>JAAAOJ010000033.1 GCA_009908915.1 Planctomycetota bacterium | reverse complement strand
GCTGGCGGCGGCGGGCGGCGCGGTGCTTCTGGCGTGGGCTTACTCGGCAGGGCCGAAGCTGAGCTACCGCTATGGCGGCGAGGCGACGGTCTTCCTGCTGTTCGGGCCGGTAGCAACGCTGGCGGGACACTACGCCGCGACGGGGCAGGCGTGGTCACCGCCCGTGCTTCTGGTGTCGCTGCCGCTGGGGCTGATGACGACGGGCATCCTGATCGCCAACGAAGTGCCGGACGCACCGCAGGACGCCTCCGCCAGCAAGCGAAACCTGGTGGGGCTGGTCGGCCCGCAACGCGGATGGCTGCTCTATCTCGTGGTGGCCGGTGTGGCCGCGTCGCTGGTGTGCGTCGCGACGTGGCAGGCCGGGGTCGGGCCGATCGGCTGGATGTCGCTCGCGGCGCTACTGCCCGCCGGTGCGGCGACCGGGGTCCTGCGGCGTCACTGGCGCGACAAGCCCCGCCTCGTCCGCAGCGCCGCACTGGCCATCCTCGCCCAGACGCTGATGGCGGTTGGCCTGCTGGCGGGGACCGTGTTGCACTGATCGCGGCGTTTTGGCTTTCGTCCGCGACGGCGTTCGGCTAACGTGTGAAGCCTTATCAGTCCGTTTAAGAAGAACAGACCGAGGGCAAGATGACCGCGGCACTGTCTAAACGGACTGTGATGCCCGCGCCCGCAAACGCCCGGCCGGGCCGACTCCTGCCAACACGAGAACCATGAACAACGAGACGATCATGCTGGCCCACGGCGGCGGGGGCGAGTTGACGCGGCAACTGCTGGCCGAACGCATCCTGCCCAAGATCGCCAACCCCCTGCTGGACCCGCTCGGCGACGCGGCCGTCATGCCCGCACCCGGCGATACGCTCTGCATGACCACGGACAGCTACGTGGTCCAGCCGCTGGAGTTCCCCGGCGGGGACATCGGGCGACTGGCCATCTGCGGCACCGTCAACGACCTCGCCGTCGAGGGCGCCACGCCCACGGCCATCAGCCTGGCAATGGTGCTCGAAGAGGGTCTGCCCATGGCGACGCTCGACCGCGTGGTCGACAGCATCGCCGCGGCGGGCCGGGAGGCAAACGTCGCGATCGTCACCGGCGACACGAAGGTCATCGAACGCCAGAGCACCTCCACCCACCCGGGCATGACCGTCACCACCGCCGGCCTCGGCGCCCGCCGGCCGGACGCGAGACTCGACGCAACCCGCATCGCCCCCGGCGACGTGGTCATCTGCTCCGGACGCATCGCCGAGCACGGCCTGGCGATCATGTCCGTCCGCGAGCACCTGAGTTTCGCCACCGAACTCCGCAGCGACGCGGCCCCGCTAGCCGAGCTGATCGCCGCGATGTTCGACGCTGGCTGCGACGTGAAGTTCCTCCGCGACGCCACGCGCGGCGGGCTGGCCGGCGTCCTGGCCGATCTCGCCGAAGACACCGGCCAAAGCCTGGACGTCCGCGAGGCCGACGTGCCGCTCTCGGCCGCTGCACGCGCGGCCGCCGACATGCTCGGCCTGGACCCGCTGAGTGTGGCCAACGAAGGCAAGATCGCCGCCGTCGTGCCCGCCGAGCACGCCGAGCAGGCACTCGCCGCCATGCACGCCCAGGAGTTCGGCCGCCACGCCGCTGCCATCGGCACGTTTACGAACGCGACACCCGCCCTGGTGGAACTGGTCACCCGCGGCGGTGGCCGACGGATGATCACACGCCCCTACGGCGAGGAACTGCCCCGAATCTGCTGAAAAGCGTCCACCGATTTCTCAGATGACACAGATTGCTACAACAGGTAATATGCCGCGCCCTAGGTTTCTGCATGGCAGAGCACCTGCTCTGCCATGTCAACTCGCTGGATGTTCGCAGGACACACGCGGTGCAGCGGGTGCTACACCGCGCTCACATTCCGAGGACACACGCGGTGCAGCGGGTGCTACACCGCGCTCACATTCCGAGTCAGAGGGTGCAGGCAACTATCTATCCTTCTGTGTAATCTGTGAAATCTGTGGATAGATTGGTCTTCCTATGCACGAAATGATGATCGCAACGGAACTGCTAAGCCAGCTCGACGACCTCGCCGCCGAGCATGGCCTGTCGCGGATCACCCATGTGTCGGTGGCCGCCGGCGAGCTGCGCGGCATCGTGCCGGAAGCACTGGACATGGCCTTCGCCGAAGCCTCCCATGGCACGGCCGCCGAGGGCGCGACGCTGGAGTTGGAGATCGTGCCCACCCGCGCGCGCTGCCGCCAGTGCGGGCAGGTTTTTCAGCCGACGGTTGACTCGTTCCTCTGCCCCGGGTGTAATCTGGCGGACGTGGAATTCCTGGCCGGACATGACATCGTACTGAGTCGTATTGACGGGGACTCCTGATGAAAATCAACGTCGTAAAACGTGTTCTGGAAGCCAATGACGCCGTCGCCGCGAGCAACCGCACGCTCATGTCCGACGCCGGCGTGCTGTGCGTGAACATCACCTCCGCGCCGGGAAGCGGCAAGACCACGCTGCTCGTGCGCGCCATCCCCGCGCTCGCCGAGGCGCAACTGGCCTCGGCCGTCATCGTCGGCGACCTGCAGACCACGCGCGACGCCGAACGCATCGGCGCCACTGGCGCACCGGTCACGCAGATCAATACCGAGGGCGGCTGCCACCTCTCGGCCACCCAGGTCACGCACGCACTGCACGGTCTGGACCTAGCGGAGACGGCGATCGTCTTCATTGAGAACGTCGGCAATATGGTTTGTCCGGCGGGATTTGACCTTGGCGAGCACAAGCGGGTGGCGGTGCTTTCGACACCGGAAGGGGACGACAAGGTGGCCAAGTATCCCACGTTGTTCCAGCCGGCCGACGCGATCCTGCTGAACAAGATCGACCTCGCCGGGCCGCTGGACTTCGATCGCCGGACGTTCTACGACGACCTGAAAGCCATCAACAGCCGGTCGCCGATGATGGAACTCTCGGCGCGCACCGGCGAGGGGGTGGACGCCTGGGTCGACTGGCTTGTCGCGGCCCACACGCAGCACGCCCAGACCGCGGGAGCGTAACCGGCGCCACCTCAATCCCCCTCGACATACCGTCGCAGGTCGCGGGCATCGCGAACGGCATGGCCGCCGACGTCGTTGTTGAACTGCGCGTACACGTCCCGCCCCGCCTGCTGCTCGCCGCTGATCTTGCGGGCCGAGCCGCTCAGTGCTTGGTGCGTGTACCCCGTATCGCCGCCCCCGGGGCCGTGGAAGCGAAGGTAGACCCAGTCGGCGGTGATCTCCCAGGGGTGATCGTCGATCATGTCGTGGATGCACAGCGCCAAATTGCGCTCGCGAAGCACGTCGAAAACCGGTTGCTGAAGCCAGTGGGGGTCGCGGAACTCCACCGCCCATCGCCTGTCCGACGGAGCCTCGTCGAGGAAAGCTGCAAGCCGCTCGACATCCGCGTGCCAATTCGGCGGCCGTTGCACGAGAATCGGCCCGAGGTGCTCGCCGAGGCCTTCGGCGCGCTCGAGGAACTGACCGATCGTCTCGGCCTCGTCGTTGAGCGTCTTGAGGTGGCTGCCGTAGCGGCTGAACGTCAGCACGAACAGGAAGCCGTCCGGCGCCACCTCGGCCCAGCGGTCGAACGTGTCGGCCTCGGGAAGATGGTAGAACGTGTTGTTCATTTCGACGGTATCGAAGACCTCGGCCTAGCGGCTGAACCACTGGCTTTTCGGCAGGCCTTCCTCGTACAAAACGGCCCGCCAGTGGTCGTACGGGTAACCGCTGCAACCGCACCGGAATGTCGTTTGCGATCCGCTCATGACGATGGCCTGGGCTGACAATCGGAGCAGAGGTGGCTAGCACGGCCGGCAATGGTCTGCGTTTTCAGCGAGGCGCCGCAGGGGGGGCAGGCGTCGTCGCCGCGGTGTCGTGCGCTGAGCAGCTACGTGCGCGGGTAGTCCGACGATGCATCGCTGGCGGCCAGGCCTCGCGCGAAGGCATCGAGTTCCGCCATCGAGTGGAGATGTGTCATCGCCTTGCCGCCCCGTACCGGCCGACCGGCCCACGCGCGCCCGCCGACCACGAGTCGCCGCCCTTCGCTGCCGAGGTCCTCGGCGAAGCTTGCCAGTCGCGAGCGCAGTTCGCCGGCCGCGTCGTCGGACGAGCAGCTCAGCCACACCAGCCGTGCTTCCTGCTCGCGTGCCCCACGGGCCAGCACCTCCAGCGGCGTGTCCGGCCCGAGGTTCACCGCCCGCCAGCCGCCTTCCTGCAGCACGGCTGCAGCGACCTGGCTCGCCAGGAGATACGGATCGGACGCCGCAGCGCCACCGATGGCCGTCGCAGCGGTGGGCGAGGGGGCCGGCAAGGCATCACGCAGACGCGCGACGGCCTGCAGACAAATGTCGACCGCGCGATGCTCGATAACAATCCCCTCCCGACCGTGCTGCCACAACGTGCCGATTTCGCTCAGCGCGTCGCGCAGCAGCGTATCGCAGATCCATGCGATGCCCCCCCCTTCGAGAAACGGTCTGGTAACCAGGCCGATCGCGCAGTCTCGCTGCCCGCCACGCAGGGCCCGATACAGCGCACCGGACGTCGCCTCACCCGTCCAGGGCATGCCTAATAACTCGATAAAACCAAGAATTTCCGGTCGCGGGACCTGCAGGCCGCTCGATCGGATATACCGGATGGCCTCGTCTCGGGGGATTCGCCGATGGCCGCCAGCGGTCTTGTGGGCGCAGATGCGTTCGCTGTCAACCCAGCGTTTGACGGAGGACTCACTGACGCCGACGGCGTCGGCAAGTTCGCGGGGTGAGAGTGTCTCGTTCATGTGTCGCACGGCCATCCATCTACACAATAGAACGTTTTGCATGTTATATCAACATGGCAGAGACATGCTTGGATAAGCCACTATATGATAATCGCGACGCCTCCCTCAGAAATCCGAGGAAGTGCCGCACAGCACCGTTTTCGTGACATAACGTCTTTGTTTGCGTTGCAAAATCGTTCTGCTTTTTGCGCCCACCCGACTTTTGAGGGGGGCGTCAATCGCTAACCGACGCCCATGTTCACTATCCACCGCGCACTAAGTTTGTGCGTGGCGGCCCTACGGGCTGCCATGTCAACTTATTCTATACTAGCGTGTTACAGCGGCGCTACACTGCGTACAGAGCCAATGCGTCCTGTATTACACATATCCGCGACTTGATATCCCTTCATGCGCATCCTACAAATTATATGAACGTTTTGCATGTTACGGTGTTTTGGGAATGAACGAATGACATTTGACGGAAGACAGGAGCCTGATGATGATTGCCATCGACACCCAGGACAGCAGCGAGCCCGATCAAGCTGTGTGCGTCTGTACCGGCGACGGGGTTGGCATTGACGAGGCCCGTATCGAGCGGGCCGTCCGGGAGATCCTACTGGCGGTCGGAGAAGATCCTTTCCGCCAAGGCCTGGTTGGCACGCCGCAACGCGTTGCTCGCGCCTATACTGAACTGTTGGGAGGATTGCACGAATCCCCCGAGGAGCATCTCGCGCGGACTTTTGATGAAGTCCACGACGAGCTCGTCCTCGTTCGTGATATCGATTTTCACAGTCTCTGCGAACACCACCTGCTGCCCTTCGGCGGTCGCGTACACATTGCTTACTTGCCCAATGGCGGCGGCGTGGTCGGCCTGAGCAAACTCGCCCGAACGGTCCACGTCTTCGCCCGGCGGCCGCAGATCCAGGAGCGCATGACGCAACAGATTGCCGACGCGCTCGTCGAACACCTGCGGCCACGCGGGGTGGTCGTCATGGTGGAAGCCCGTCACACCTGCATGCAGATGCGAGGTGTGCGGAGCGACGGCAGCATGGTGACGGTGACAACCCGCGGCCTGTATCGCGACGACCTTCATGCCAGAGAGGGCGTACTGTCCCTGATGCGGGATCGGTAGCGCCATTAACCCCAGCCCCGGCGACATCGCCGGAAGGAGAGCTACGATGAAAGCCCTGAACATTATCACGTTGGCACTGATTATTGTCGGCGGCCTGAACTGGGCGCTCGTGGGGGCCGCGAGGTTCGACCTCGTTGCCTTCATCACGGGCACCGGCTTCGGCAGCGTCAACATCGTCAGTCGACTGGTCTACCTGCTGGTCGGTCTATCCGCCATCTACCAGGCGGGCCACCTGATCGGCATGGCCGGCCATCATCAGCCGAAGCACGCCGCTGCGTAGGACCGATGGGCCACAACGCCGGGGCGGCGGCATGGGACGTCGCCCCACGCCCGCGACGCCGTGTGTAACTTGCACAACACAGGAGATGTACCATGAAGTTGACGGCATTGAAATCGACCGCATTTGTACTGATGACCGCCGCGGCCCTCGCGGTGGGCATGGGGTGTGAAGACCAGCAGGCTCTAGACGTGCAACCGCAACGCCACGAGACGCCCGCGGTGGGCTACCACGAGGCATCGTATGCCGCCACGTGTGGCACGGGCAAAACCGTTGCGACCCGCGAGCCGGGCAGTATCGTCGACGTGGCCGCCGGGACCGGGCAGTTCAACACATTGCTGAAGGCCGCCGGCGAGGCCGACCTGGCCGAGACGCTTGCGAATGACGGGCCGTTCACGCTCTTCGCGCCGACGGACGCGGCCTTCGCGAACCTACCGCACGGCACGCTGGACAGCCTGCTGGCCGACAAGGAACAGCTCCGGGCCGTGCTGCTGTACCACGTTCTGCCCGGACGCGTCACCAGTGCTCAGATCACCCAGCGCATCGACGCCAAGACGGCCCAGGGCGCTGCACTGGAGGTCAGGCCGGCTCACGGCACGGTCGCCGTCGGCCCCAATGCCGTGGTCACCGACGCTGACGTCCCGGCCAGCAACGGCGTGATTCACGTGATCGACAACGTGCTGATCCCGCCGAAGTAGACCGTCACGCGCGGCCGACGGGGCCCGCAACCGCCCTTTGCCCACCACGGCGGCCTACCCGGACGATAGGACGGGCCCCGTCGCCGCCAACACGGGCGACACAACACAACAGCGCCATAATGAGGGGCTTGTGGCGTTATGTCCACCGGTGGAGGTCGCAGCGGTTTGGGCCTTCACCGTCTTGCGCGGGACCGCTTGCTGCACCCCCCCTTTTTTGAAACGGGCTGTTCGCATTGCATTCATACAAAAAGTGTCTCGACCTCGCGGCCCGATCTTTTTTGAAACGGGCTGTTCGCATTGCATTCATACAAAAAGTGTCTCGACCTCGCGGCCTGATCTTTTTTGAAACGGGCTGTTCGCATTGCATTCATACAAAAAGTGTCTCGACCTCGCGGCCCGATCTTTTTTGAAACGGGCTGTTCGCATTGCATTCATACAAAAAGTGTCTCGACCTCGCGGCCCGATCTTTTTTGAAACGGGCTGCTAAGCCACGGCCTGGCGTTTGAGCAGGTCGCGGGCGTGGGCGTCGGTGGCCTTGCTGGCGGTACGCCCGGCCATCATTTCCGACAGTTCGGTAACGCGGGCTTTGCCGTTCAGTGGGGTGACGGTAGCGACGGTCCGCTGCTCGTCACCGGAACCGACGACGTTTTTGGTGATCTTGAGATGATGCTGCCCGGCGGCGGCAATCTGAGACAGGTGCGTCACGCACAGAATCTGACGTCGCGTCCCGTCGACCGTGCCCGCGCCGAGTGCCTGCATCTTGCCGCCGATGGTCGCGCCGAGGCGGTCACCGATATTCGAGTCGATCTCGTCGAAAATCAGCGTCGGCACGCTGTCGGCGCCAGCGAGGATGGTCTTGAGGGCCAGCATAATGCGACTCATCTCGCCGCCGCTGGCAATCTTGCGGAGCGGGAGCATGTCCTGGCCGATGTTGGTTCGGACGAGGAATTCCAGGTCGTCAAGGCCGCCGGCGTCGACGGCGGGATCGTCCACGTCGCGGCTCTTCAGCGAGACGCGGAATTCAGCTCCGGCCATTTCGAGGTCTCGCAGTTCGCACTCGACCTGGGACTGTAGCTCTCGGGCGGCCTTGCGACGCTTCGCCGAGAGCTTGCGTCCGATGGCCGCGAGCTGCCGGCGCGACTCGGCGATCTGCTCGCCGAGGACTTCCAGCGACCGCCCGTCCGATTCGAGCTGGTCGAGTTGCGTGGCAATGCGGTCGCGGTGGTCGAGCACGGCCTGGATAGGGTCGGTATTCGGTTCGGGTGTGCGGGCATATTTGTGGAGGATGCGGTTAAGTTCATCCAGCCGCCGCTCGGCCTCGAGCAGTTCGTCGCCGTCGACATCCAGCCGTTCCTGATAGCTGAGCAACTCACGGGCGGCATCCTGGAGGATATCGTCGGCCTGAGCGAGCTGGGTAGCGAGGTTCTCGGCGTCGCCGTCGGTGCGGCAGATGTCGGCCATCGCCTTGCGCAGCACGGCCAGTCGATCGATCAGGCAGTCGTCGCCCTCGGAGAGGCCGTTAAGGATCTGCGCGGCGTCAGCCTTGAGGTCGGCAACGTTCCGCAGCTTCCGGCAGCGGTCGCGAAGCTGCGTGTATTCGCGCGGCTGCGGGTCTACGCCGCTGATCTCGTCGATCTGGAAACGGTAGAGATCCTGCATGTCCCGGCGTTTGTCTTCGGACTCGCGGAGGCGCTCCAGCCGCTGGCATCGGTTGCGCAACTCGCCAAGGGTCGCGCCGAACTGCCGACGCAGGTCCGTCGCCCCGGCGAAGCTATCGAGAATAGCCACCTGACTGGCTGGCCGCAGGAGGGCTTGCTGGTCGTTCTGGCCGTGAATGTCGATCAGCAGTCGGCCGGCTTCCTTCAGCATGCCCGCCGTTGCGGGAGCCCCGTTGACCGATACACTTGACCGACCGCTTGCCGAGACGCGACGCGTAATCAGCACCGGCTCGCCAGCGGGGATGTCCTGGTCGAAGATCTCGCCCAACCGCTCCGCCAGTTCCGGGCGGTCCAGTTCGAACAGTCCGCTGACCCGCGCCTCGGCCGCGCCGGGGCGGACCATCATGGCCGTCTCCTCGCCGCCGTCCCGCAGGCCCAGCAACAACTCCATCGCGCCCATGATCAGGCTCTTGCCGGCGCCGGTCTGTCCGGTGAAGACATTCAGCCCGGCCGTCAGTTCGATGTCCACCTGTTCGATGATCGCCAGGTTGGATATGTGCAGTTCCCGAAGCATTGCCAGCCTCCCTGCCAGTGGTTTATCGCACGGGCGTCCGGACCGCCCGTCGTTTGCCCCATGTTATTCGGGCACTGTTCGGTTGTCAACCACGTTTGTTTGCTTTTCGTTCGTGCCAGTCATGCTCCTAACAGACAGGCGGCCCACCGCGAGGACGGTGGCGTAGGCGCGGCTCGTGGCGGGACGCGGTGCAGCGTAGGCCTCTGGTGCATGCCCTGGTTCGAATCCGGATTTCCTCTCGCCACGCCGCCAAGATCCCCAAGAAATCTCTCATTCGGATAGACCGTTGACCGTGCGAGTGGTGTCCCGCTTCATTATCTTCTCACCGAACGGGCTGATAGAGGCTTCCCACGCCCGTCGGGCGCCAGGCGGACGCTGGCACTCAGCCGAGCACGCCGTCCCGCAGCGGCGGGATCAACTGGCGGACGGCGATGCGCCCCGGCCCGGTGATCATCAAGGCGGTGAAGACGATCAGCAGGTCCAGCGGCCAGGCAAACATCTCGCCGCCGATCGCGTGCTTGACGGTGGCAACGAGCATCGTAAAGGCCAGCAGGAACGCCGCCGGCCGGAAGAACATGCCCGCCGCCAGGAGGATCGCACCGAAAAATTCCGCAAAGGCCGCACAGAAACCCCAGAACACCGGCGCGACATCAACGCCGAATGTTCCCATCGCCCTGCCGAGGCCGGCCCATTTCTCGGGGCCACCGTAGATTTTGCCCCAGCCGTGGAAAACCGCCATCGACGCCCCCAGGCCCACCCGCGTGATCAGCAGGCCGATGTCGATCCATGGTCGCGTGGTCGTGGTCTGATCCATGTGAATGTCTCCCGCTGGAAGTTTCGCATTGTTCCGTCCGTTGGATCATTGTAGCGCCTACGATAGCCGGCGACCGCATTCCTGCAACACGACCGCGCTTGCAACACCAGGGCGAGCCGGTCATAATGGTTCATTGCACATCGTGTCGTCCGGGAATCGGCCGAGTGCGAGGAGCGAAAGCCCATGAGAACATCGCCGCGACTGACGATCGTGCTTCTGCTGGCCGGTCTGCTGCTGACCGCCTGCAACGACCGCCCCGACATGCCCCGCCGAGGCTTCCTGAAAGGGTCGATCAAGACGCTGCAGGTCGACCCCGCCAACGCCGAAGAAGCCCGGCGTGCCGCCCGCGCCAAGGCCGCCTTCCTGCGGTATGAACTGGCGCTTTCGGACCTCGAAGCGTTCTACGACCGCATCGGCGATATCCAGAAATACCAGTGGGTCCGCAAGGAGATGAAAAACCTCCACGAAGCCCACGCGGCCACCATCAAAGGCGTGGAAGCCGCCGCCGCGGCCGCACACGGCAGCGACGGCGAACCGAGCGAGCAGATGCTCGTCGAAAACGTCATGGAGGCCCGTAACGACTATCGCGTATCGATGGACCGTCTCGCGCAGTTGTACGAAGAGGAAGGCAACGATCGCAAGGCCCTCATCGTCCACACGATGCAGGCGAGGTTCCACCCCGAGGAAACCCACGCCTATATGATCACCGTCACCCTGCCACCGGAGAACCTCGAACCGATCGAGGTGATTTCCGAGGCCAACGACATGTTCGCCCGTGCCGAGCAATTGCATGAGGAAGGCGCCCGCATTCCCGCCGCCGCCGACTACGAGAAGCAGCGCGAGGCGCTGTCGATTTTCCACAACCTCATCCGCCGCTACCCCTACAGCACGAAGATTCCGATGTCGGCCTTCTACATCGCGGAAATCTACAAGGAGTACTTCGACGAGCATTATCTCTCGACAATCTGGTACGAACGCGCGTGGACGTGGGATCCGCACGTCGCCGCGCCCGCCCGCTTCCAGGCGGCGGTGCAGTACGACATCCACCTCGACGATTACCAGCGGGCCATCGAACTCTATCGCGACAGCCTGAAGTACGAGCCGTACTACCCCAGCCACATCCGCTACGCCCGACAGCGCATCGAGGAACTGCAGCGTTACCTTCGCAATCGCGGCCAGTTACCCGCCGACGCGCCATAGCAGTCCGTTTAGAAATGGGTCGCGTCGCGAGGCCGAGGCACTTTGCCGAGCATCAAGGAGCGGAAAGCAGGTGAATGAGTGCATTCATCGAGTTTCTGCGACGATGACGCGCAGGCAAAAGGCCCGGCCGCAGCAGCGATAGCTTTCTAAACGGGCTGATAGCGTCTGATACCGTCGCATCTATTTTTGTTCGGTTTTTGATTGGGTATCTCTTGACTCTCTCCCCGTCCACCCTTATACTTAGTTAGCTAAATGTACGGTATTCCGAATTGAAGCCTTCCGCTGCTGACGTTGGATCGTCTCGCTGCCAGGACGCTGCCATGAATATCACGACCATCAACGATCCTGTCGCCCTCGCGGCCACGTTTGCCGGCGGTCAGATTCAGCCGGTCCACTTCGACTGGCGCAACCGCCGCTACCGCATCGACGCCGTCAACGGCCGCTGGACCGACCGCCAGCGCGACGCACCGCAACAGCATTTCAGCGTCCAGGCCGGCGAGGAAACCTTCTTCCTGCACCTCGACACCGCAGCAACCCAGTGGTGGCTGGACCAGGTAATCACAGAATAGGTAACAGGTCAGAGAGGAGAGGTGAGAGTGAAACCAGACACGCAATCGACAGGATCTGGAAAGATTTCCAACGTTGGCGACCTGCAGGTCTATCGCATGCTCGTTGAACTGCATCTGCAGGTTCACCAACTGTCGATGACCTTTCCGAAATTCAAACTCTACGAACTCGGATCCCAGGTACGACGGTCGTCAAATTCCAGCCCCGCCAATCTCCCGGAAGGCTTCAATAACCGGCACCGCAGTATTTACCTCGAAACGATCAACCGGCCCATCGGCGAGATACGTCAAACGCAGCATCCCTTGATGGTATCCCGGCGCAAAGGCTAGCAGTCCGTTTAGAAATGGGTCGCGCCGCGAAGCTAAGGCATTTTGCCGAACATCAAGGAGCAAAAACGCAGGTGAATACGTACATTCATCGAGTTTTTTCGACGATGACGCGCAGACAAAAGGGCCTGCCGCAGCAGCGATAGCTTTCCAAACGGACTGCTAGATCGACGAGCCGACATACAACCCACTCATCGACAACAACAACCAATGCCGTCGCATGCTCCGCGGCATCGAAAAGTCACTTGGCAGGCGATTCCCAGCAAAGCCCTTTGACCTATGACCTATGACCTCCGACCTATGAACGATGACCTATGCACGCTTGCGGCACATCCCGCCTGATCCTGCACGTCGACATCGACGCGTTTTTCGCCTCGGTCGAGCAGTTGCTGATCCCCTTCCTGCGCCGCCGGCCCGTCATTGTCGGCAGCGGGGTCATCGCCTCATGCAGCGACGAGGCCCGCCGTTTCGGCTGCCGGGCGGGCATGGAACTGCACCGCGCGAAGCGCCTCTGCCCGTCGGCGGTGATCCTGCCCGGCCGCCAGAGCATCTACCGCTGCTTCGCTGAGGCCGTCTGGGAGATAACGCGTCGCTACGCCACGCGGCTGGAGACGTACCTCGACGAGGCCTACGGCGAGGCAACCGGCATGGACCGCCTACACGGCACGGCCCGGGATCTCGGCGAGAGCCTGCGGACGGCTGTCGCCCACGAGATCGGGCTGCCTGTCTCGGTGGGGCTGGCGTGCAATCGCATGCTGGCGAAGATGGCCTCGGGGTCGGCCAAGCCGGGCGGCACGGCGGTCATCGAACCCGGCGACGAAGCGGGCTACCTGGCCGACCTGCCCGCGCGCAAGCTGCCCGGCGTCGGATCGAAGACCGAGACCGTCCTTGACGACATCAACGCCCATACCGTCGGGCAGATGCGCCGCCTTAGCCTGGCCTACCTTCGCGAAGCGTTCGGCCGACGAGGTGAGGTGCTCTACGAGCGTTGCCGCGGTCGCGACGTGCAGGACCTGCCCGCCGAGGGTCCAACCGGGACGCCGCCGCCGAAGCGCATCTCTCGTGAGACGACCTTCCACGCCCCGACCTGCGACCGCCGGAAGATCGACGGCATGCTGCACCACCTGCTGGAGCGGGCCATGCTCACCGCCCGCCGCGAGGGGCTGAACGTCGGGCGGCTGGAGTTGCACATCCGCTACGACGACTGCAAGCAGCGCGGTGCCTCGGCCAGCCTCCAGCCGCCCACGCAGAACGACGCCGACGCATGGCAGGTGCTCTCGACCCTGCTGGCGAGGCTGCACACCCGGCGCGTCGCGTTGCGGCACGTGGGCGTGGCGCTGGACAGGCTCGCGCCGGCCGTCGACATGCCGCTTTTCGAGGCCGCCCCCGCCGCCCGCGACCGCCGCCTACGCCAGGCCGTCGACGCCATCCGCGACCGCTACGGCCACGCCGCCGTGGTCACCGGACGAAGCATCGACCTGCGGGGCACACTGGAACGGAACGAGGACGCGCACGCAAATGGCCCAACCGCAGCAGCGATAGATTTTTAGAGACGCCTGCCACAAAAGTCAGATGGCCGGCAAAGCAGAACGTTTCTGTAACGCAAACAACGATGTTACGTCAGGACAATGGATGTGAGAGGCTCTGGGCGAAGTTCTGAGGGAGGCGTTTTTAAAGACGCCTCCCTCAAAAGTCGGGTCGGCGGAAAAGCAGAACGATTTTGCAACGCAAACAAAGAAGTTATGTCACGAAAACGGTGCTGAGCGGCACGTCCTCGGATGTCTGAGGGAGGCGTCAAACAAAGAAGTTATGTCACGAAAACGGCGCTGATCGGCACGTCCTCGGATGTCTGAGGGAGGCGTCTTTCAACGGGCTGTTAGCCATGATCGCGCCCTTGCACGTACATTCCGGTTACTCGCTGGCCCGCAGGCCGGTGACGCTTGAACGCCTGGTGGCCACCGCCGCCGCGTTCGGCCATGCGCACCTCGCCGTGACGGACATCAACAGCCTCTGCGGCGCGCCCCGCTTCCACCGCCTCGCCGAGCAACATGGCCTGGCGCCGATAATCGGCTCCGAGCTTCGCCTGCCGGACGTCCGGGCGGTCGCGCTTGTGGAGTCCCAGGCCGGCTATGCCAACCTCTGCCGCCTCATCACCATCGCTAAAGAAGAGGAAGAAGAAGGGAGAGTAACCACAGAGAACACAGAAGGAGTTGGGAATTATGAATTCGGAATCATGAATGAAGAAAGAGCGCCGACAGTGGGCCAAATTCATAACACCAAATTCATAACTCATAATTCTCTTGGCCTGTCGTTTATCGCCGTCGATACCGTCTCCGCCGAGCGGCTGATTCACGCGGGCCTCGACCCCAGTCAGTTGCACGTCGGCATTGACCCAGCAGCCCAGTCTCGCCCGCACCTGTACCGCCTGCTGCAGTTTGCCGAAGACCACGCCCTGCCAACCGTGGCCACCGCGACGGCCATGCTGCTGGAACCGGCCGACCGCGAGACCGCCCGCCTGCTGGCCGCCATCCGCCTGAATATGACGCTCGCCAACGTCCCTGACACCACCCTGCCCGCCGCCGGCGCGACCCTTCGCCGCCCCGACGACCTCGCCGCCTGCTATGCACGTTTCCCGCAGGCCCTCGACGCCAACCGCCGCCTGGCCGAACGCACCAGCCACTTTCGCCTGCTGCCGCGCAGAGCCGTCTTCCCCGCCTTCCCCACCGCCCCCGGCGAGACACACGCCCGCCGGCTTCGCGCGCTGTGCCAGGCCGGCCTGCAGCGCCGCTACGGCCCGGCGCCGTCGCGCGACGTACTCAACCGTCTCAGCTGCGAACTTCAACTCATCCATCGCATGGGCTTCTGCGAATATTTTCTCGTGGTCCACGACATCGTCGGCTATGCACGGCGTCACAACGCGCCGGTCGCCGGTCGCGGCAGCGGGGCCAGCAGCATCGTGGCTTACCTGCTGGACATTACCAACGTCTGCCCGCTGGCCTGCAACATTCCCTTCGAGCGATTCCTCCACGAACAGCGAGAGGACTTTCCCGATCTGGACATCGACTTGTGCTGGCGGATCCGCGACGACGTGATCGACTACGCCTTCCGGCGCTGGGGCCGGGCGCCGAACGATCCGCCCGACGCGCCGCCCAGCCGGGCCGCCATGGTCTGCACACACCAGGTCTTTCAGGACCGCTCCGCCCTCCGCCAGGCCGCCAAGGCGCTCGGCCTGAGCGACGCGCAGATCAGCCGCTTTGCCCGCCACCCCCAGACCGCCGTGCGAACCGCCGATGCCGCCACGCAGGACCAACTCCGCCGCGTGCTGGACTTCGCCGACCGCATCACCGGCCTGCCGCACGCGGTCGGCCTGCATCCGGGGGGCATTGTACTGGCCCCGGGTCGGCTGGACGCCATCGCCCCGCTGCAGGCCTCGGTCAAGGGGCCACGCGTCACGCAGTACGACAAGCACGGCGTGGCGGACATCGGCCTGGTCAAGATCGACCTGCTGGGCAACCGCAACCTCTCCACCGTCCGCTACGCGATCCAGCTTATCGACAACAACGTCACCACCGATACCGACGACGCCGCACCGACCCCTTTCGTGCGCGGTGCAGCACCCGCTGCACCGCGTCCAGAGGTGGCGGAGCAGGCGCTCCACCACCCACAGACAAAAGGTTTTCTCCAATACGCACAAACAGCGCAACCACTTTGCCACGTACAGACAGACCAGATCCATGACCATCCGCGGACTCGCCTCGCCGCGGCTGACTTCATCGCCGCGATTCCCCACGACGACCCGGCCACGCTGGCCACGCTCCGCTCGGCCCGGACGATCGGCTGCAACCAGCTCGAAAGCCCCGCCATGCGTCACCTGCTGGCGGCGATGCAGCCGACGCACATGCTCGACGTCATGAAGACCCTCGCCCTCATTCGCCCGGGTGCGGCGAGCATCGGCATGAAGGATACGTTTGTCCGCCGCCATCGCGGCGAGGAGACGCCGCCGCCTTTGCCGAGCCCCGTTGCCCGCGTGTTGGCCGACAGCCACGGCGTGATGCTCTACGAGGACGACGTGCTGACGGTCATCGCGGCGATGACGGGCCTGGACCTGGGCGCCGCCGACCGTTTCCGCCGGGCCATCCAGAAATGCTTCGACGACGACCAGCGTCGGCATCTGTCACAACGCTTTCTCAACCTCTGCCGCGACAACGGCCAGGATCTCGCCTTCGCCCGCGACATGTGGGTGCAGATGGCCAAGTTCAACGCCTACAGCTTCTGCCGCGCCCACGCGGGCAGCTACGCCCAACTGGCCTACGCCGGGGCTTACCTCAAGACCCACCATCCGCTGGCGTTCTGGACCGCCGCCCTCAACAACAACCAGAGCATGTACCACTCGCGGCTGTACGTCGACGAGGCCCGTCGCGGCGGCGTCCGCCCCGCCGGCGTGGACGTCAACCGCTCGGTCGACGAGTTCAGCATCGACGCCGACGCGGCCGGCCCGGTCCTGCGGGCGGGGCTAGGCTGCGTGGACGGCCTGGGCGAGGTGGCCGCGGGACGAATCATCCAGGCCCGCCAGACCGACGGACCCTTCACCGGCCTGGGCGATTTCCTCGCCCGCACGCGACTGAGCGAATCGGACGTCAGGGCCCTGATTCTCTGCGGCGCATTCGACGGCCTGGGGCGCAACCGCCCCACGCTGTTGATGCAACTCCAGATGCTCATCGGCCGCCGCGGCTCACCTCCCAGCCTGTTGACGCCGGAGGATCCGCATATCGACCTGCCGCCGGACGCCTACAGCCCGCAACGCCGGGCGCTCGACGCCTGGCGGATCACCGGCCTGAGCATCGATCGGCCTTTTATTGCGTGGTCTCGCGAGGCTCTCACCCCGCACGTCGACGCCGTCAGCCACGACCTGCCCCACCACATCGGCCGGCGGGTCCGCATCGCCGGCGTGCTCGAGGCCCGGCGCGTGGCACGCACGATGGCCGGCGAGCCGGGCATTGCACCGATGGGCATGAACCGCGCCGGCCCGCGAGACTACGGCGGCAGACCGATGATGTTCGTCACCCTCGCCGACGAGTGGGGCGTCTTCGAGGTAACGGTTTTCCCCGACGCCTACCGTCGCCTCGGCCCGTGCGTCAACAGGTACGGACCGTTCATCGTCGCCGGCCGTCTCGAGCAGCAGCACAACGTCATCAGCATCACCGCCGACGACCTGAAACCATATAAACCATACAATTCTCCACCGGCGCCGTAAGCCACTTGACCGTTTGGAGCAACTTCCGCGATGGTGCATGCAACCTGAAGGACACGGCGAATGATCGACACCGACACGAAGCTTCGCATCGGCACGAGCGGCTGGTCGTTCGACGACTGGGTCGGACGCTTCTACTCCGCCGAGACGACCAAACGCGACATGTTCGCCCGCTACGTGCAGCACTTTCGCACCGTCGAGGTCAACTACACCTACTACCGCATGCCGGCCGCCCGGACCTTCGCGTCCCTGTCGTCCAAGAGCCCGCCGGGCTTTGACTTCTGGGTCAAGGCCAACCAGGACATCACCCACCGGCAGCAGACCGACCCGATCGCGCCGTTCTGCGACGCACTCTCGCCGCTGCTGCAGGACAAGCAGCTCGCCGGCGTGCTGCTGCAGTTCCCCCAAGGCTTCCACCGCACCGTCGCCAACCGCCGGTTCCTCGCCACGGCTCTGGCGGGATTCGCCGAGCGCCTCGGCCTGCCGTCGGCCTCCCTGGCCGTCGAGTTCCGCCACGCCTCCTGGGACCACCCGGACACCACGGCCGGCCTGACCGATCGCGGCCACACACTGGTGATACCGGACGTGCCGGACATCGCCGCCCTGTATCGCGTCGCGCCGCAGGCGACCAGCGAGATCGGCTATCTGCGCCTCCACAGCCGCAACGCCGGAACCTGGTACGCCGGGGCGGCCGAACGCTACGATTACCACTACGACACCGGCGAACTTCGCCGCATCGCCGAGCAGTGGCAGACCACCGCCGCGGGCCTCGAGAAAGTTTACGTTCTGTTCAACAACTGCCACCACGCACAAGCCGCCAACAACGCCCAGGACTTCCGCTGCGTGGTCGAGGAACTCGCCTGATCGCCCCGAGGTGGTTGCGGTGTTCGTCTCGCAGGCATCTTTCCTGCGCGTCGTCTTGCGGCCATCGTGGCCGCGTCGAGACACAACCGGCGAAAAAACGAAGGCAAGATGCCTTCGTGACGCGCGTCCGTACGGACGCGGCACTACTTCTTGGTTACATCGCAACCGGCTCTTGCCGCCGGCCGGACGCTCGACACGTCGAACTCGATTCGCTCCAATAAGAACCATGGCCGAGACTGTGATCGACATCCGCAATCTGACCAAACGCTACGGAGACCTGACCGCCGTCAATGACCTGAGCTTCCAGGTCCTCGCGGGCGAGGTGTTCGCTCTGCTCGGCCCGAACGGGGCGGGCAAGACCACGACCATCCGCACGCTGATCGGCATCCTTCAGCCGACCGACGGGAAGGCGAGCATCCATGGCCTGTTGTGCGGTCCGCAGCGCCCGGAGATCATGCGTCGCGTGGGCTATCTGCCGGACGAGCCGACCTTCTACGACTATCTGCGCGGGCGTGAGATTATCGAGTTCGTCGGCGAAATGCACGGCCTGGACGCCGAGACCGTCGCCCGTCGGGCCGGGCCTCTGCTGCAACGACTTGAACTCGACGATGCCCTCGGCGACTACGCCGTGAATTTCTCGCACGGGATGAAGAAGAAGCTCGCCTTTGTGGCGGCCGTCCTGCACGAGCCGTCGCTGTTGATTCTTGACGAGCCGACCAACGGCCTGGACCCGTACGCAACGCGCGCGTTGCACGGCATCATCGGCGAGCACGCGCGGGCGGGCGGATCGGTGCTGCTCAGCACGCACCTGCTGGACCAGGCCGAGCGACTGGCCTCGCGCGTGGGCATCCTTTATCGCGGCCAACTGGCTGCCTGCGGACCGCTGGCGGAACTGCGTCGCGACGCCGCTGCCGGCGGCACGCTGGAGGAGATCTTCTTTCGTGTCACCGGCGATGCCGCCCCGGCCGCCGAGGACGGCGGCGAGGTCGACCCGGCGTGAGCCCTCGACCGGTCAGTTCGTGGCGAGCCGTCTGGGCCATCTCGATGCTCGGCATGCACCGCAAACTCAATCGCTGGTCCCACGCCATGCGGCGCCGCAAGAAGCCCGCCTCGCCGGACGCACCGCGCACGGCCACACCCCGCAAGGGCCGCGGCAGTAAATGGCTGGTCATTGCGTTTCTGATCCTCTCGCCACTGTGGGGGCTGATTATCTGGATCAACTTCTTCGGCGCGATGCTGCCGCACCTGGAAACGACGACCGACACGGCCGACCGGATGGCCGTCAGCAACGACTTCTACCGGCTGCACATCGCCCCGGACACACGGATGTTTCCCCCGGCTGTCCACGGTGCAATCGACGCTTCCGACGGAGAATCCTCTGAGTCGATGACGCCACGTGAGCGACGCCGTGCCTACGCCAGAAGCATGGCCGAGACATTGCGCCTGCCCCGGACAACGCTCAACCGGCCGGATGATCTGCCGTCCGAAGCCCAACGCGAACGGTTCATCGCGCTGTATACCGAACACGGCCCCGACGCTTTCTACACGCACGAGAGCGGCATGGCGCGTCTGCTGCTCGGCCGGCAGTCAGCCACGTCCGCCGGCCGCGTGCTGATGGTGCTTGCGATTACGCTGGCGATGTTGATCGTGGCCGCTCACGATCTCGGCGAGGTGATCCGTCCCGACCGCGGCGGCGACTGGGAGACCGAATGGCTGCTGGCCTTGCCGCTGCGCGCTAGGGGGATCGCGACGGCTGAGATACTGCGCGAGGGCCTGACGAACCAATGGATGCTCGTGCTGCTGTTGCCGCTTTCGTGCCTGTGGTTCTGGCTGCTGGGGCTGCGGTGGACGGCCCTGCCGGCCGGGGCCGTCACGGCAGTGTCGCTGAGCATGCTGGCCAGTGCGATGGTCACGCCCGTGCGGCTGTGGCTCCAGCAGCACCTGCCGACCGAACGGCGGGCGAACGTGCGGGCGGGGGTGCAACTGCTGGCGATGCTGCTGTTCTTTGGCCTGATCGTCACGACCTACAGTTCCGTCGGCACGTCAACGGTCGTCGAGATCGTCCGGCTCTGCCCGACCTGGGTGGCCTACCTTCCCTGGGGCTTGCCCGCCGCGGCAGGAAGCGGCCTGACCTCGGCGTGGGTGCTGCCCGCCATGGCCGCCATGGGCGTCGGCGGGACCGTCCTTGGCGGCCTGGTCGCCGGGCGTACGCTGTCGCGCGGGCTGCGCTGCCCCACGTCGCCACGACCCGCGCCGGTCAAGGCATCGGCGCCGAAGCGGCGGCTGTTTGGCGGCATGGTCGGCAAGGAGATGATCCTCCTGCGGCGCGACCGTGGCTACTTCCTACAGACGATCGTCCTGCCGCTGGCGGTGACGGCCATGCAACTGGTCATCAACCCCGCCCTGGCGCGCGGGGCCGGCCGCCACATCCGCCACAGCGCCGCCCTGGCCTACGGTGTGGCCTGCTACGCCGTGCTCTTTGGCACGACGCGTTTGCTGACGACCGAGGCACGCAGCCTGTGGATGCTCTATACGTTCCCCCGCCGCATCGACAGTCTCCTGCGGTCCAAGGCCATGATGCTGGCCGGGATCGCGGGGATGCTCGCGGCGGGGATCCTCGCTATCTTCGTCGGCCGTGCCCAGCACACGGCGCTGCAACTGGTGTGGATGACCGTCCTGGCCATGCTGGGCGCGTGTATCTTCGCGATGATCGCCGCCGGCATCGGCGTGCGGGCCGCCGACCCCTTCGAGCACAATCCGCGTCGCAGCCTCTCGGGCCCGACGATGTACACGCTCATGCTGATCGCCGGCCTGTTCGTCACGTGCTTCTACACCGCCTCGGCCTGGACGCAACTGGTGACGCTGACGGTCTTCACGCTCGCCGCCGTCGCCATCTGGCAGAACGTGCGCCATGCGGCTGCCTGCCTGCTGGACCCCACGCAGCAGCCACCGCCGCGACTGCGACTCAGCGATGCATTGCTGACGGTATTTGCCTTTTTCACCATCCAGAGCGTGCTGCTGCTGATCATGGTGGCCCTGCGGGTCGACCTGGCCCTGGCCGTCAGCGTGGCCTACAGCGTTTCAGCGGCTCTGGTGGCGGCGGCATCGTTGGTGATCTTCACGAAGCGGCGAATCCCGGGACTCGCACAGCGGCTGGCGATGGTCGGCCCCGGCGGCCTGGGACGGGCCGTCAGACTCGGCCTCGGGCTCGGCCTGCTGTCCGGGGCGGTGGCGATCGGCTATCTGGTGGTACTGCAGTTGTTCCCGGCCCTGCGGCAACTGCAGCAGCAGGCGCCGACGCTCTTCGACGCCGCGGCGCGCGACGGCCGGCAGGTGTGGATCGTCGGCCTGCTGGTCGTGATCGTCGCGCCGCTGGTCGAGGAGTATCTCTTCCGCGGCCTGCTGCTGTCGGGCCTTCTGCGGAGCCTTCGGCCGCGATGGGCGATTCTCGCCAGCGCCGCGATCTTCGCCGTCGTCCACCCGGCGGTTTCCTTCCCGCCCGTCTTCCTGCTGGGTCTGTTGGCGGCCTGGGGCGTTCGGCGGACCGGCGGGCTGGCCGCGGGCATGGTCGCCCACGCCATGCACAACGGCATCGCCTTCGGGTTGTTCGTTCTGTTCAGTCCGTAACCGACGCCAGCCAGTCGACCAGGGCTGCAAAGAACGCCTCCCGGGCGTGGCGTTCCACCCAGGGGCTGTGACCGCAGCGCTCGAGTTCGACGTACTCAATTTGTGGGATGAACGCTTTGAGCGTGCCCCGTGTCGAGGGGCCGGGGTGCGGATCGTACTCGCCGTGCAGCATGAGCACCGGCGAACGGATGGCCGCGAAGGCCTGCGGATAGACACCGTCGGCCTGGCAGCGGAGCATGTCTTCCCACGTTTCGCTGTGGGCCTGTGCGTCGACGCCGTTCAGCGGCTCGACCTCCGCCGGCGAGTCCAGCGAGTCGTAGTTGTAGAGAGAGGACATGATTGCGAATGTCCGGGCCATCCGCCGGGCGGGGTCGGTCTCGGTCGCCTGAATGTGATCCGCCTCGGCCTGCATCTCCGGCGTGGTTCGCTGGCGCAACAGTCGCCGCATCTCGGCCCGGGCCTCGAGGTCGAACGTCCCGCAGCCGACCAGCGCGATCGGCCCGGCCTCGTCCGGATATTCCGCCGCGCAGGCCAGGGCCAGCATCGCCCCCCAGCTCCAACCCACCAGCGCCGGCCGGGGCGAGGCGCAATGCTCCTCGATGACCTGCCGCAGGTCGGCGACGTGCCGGGCCACCGTCAGCGGCTCGGGTTCGCTGCCTCGCTGCGTGGGTTCATACACGCGAAACCGCCCGGCCAGCCCTTCGGCAAGCGGGGCGGCCGAACCGGGCGCCGCCGGCCCGCCGTGCAGCACCACCACCTCCGGGCCCGAGCCATCATAGCTGCGGACCTCGATACACTCAGCATTCCCGCCCATCGGCCATCATCTCCTGCTTCCAGACGTGTCGTGAATCTCCGCCTGCCGTCGGCCGTTTCCGTGCAATCCTCAAAACACATACAAAAAAGCCTCGCGACGCGATTGATTTCTAAACGGACGGCTATGAGCCAACGATGTCCGAACTGGCTCAGGTCCAGCGCGATGCCGAACGCGTGAACAAGGGATACGACAAATACCGCATCGAGGTCCAGCGGAGCAGTTGATTTGCCGGCCAGCGATACCGTGACGTAACGCAACAGCCGTGACATCAGCGATGCGGCCGTCTTCCCTGCGTACCGCCTACTGGAACAGGCTACCGTCCGGCTGTTGCTCGACGTAGCCGTTGTCCTGGAAATACCGCAGGGCCTCATCCGCCGAGTGGAAGACCTTCGTGCAGGTTTCGGTGATAAACGGCGAGGGCTCGCACCTCGGCAGCCAGACCACGAAAACGTCCCGCGTCGACTCGTGAGCGTGATGCAATTCGCGTTCCACGCCACTGGAGATGGCCGGCTTGCCGTCGGAACATTCCGGAACCAGCGAGACGATCATGTCTGCCTGGTCAATCAGTTTGAAGTCGCGCACGTAGATCTGGCCGTCGATGTCCGGGATGATGCCCATCACCTCCTGGACGTCCAGTTCGATCCTCTCGCCGACGTGGCCGACCGTCATCGTGCGATGGCCCTCGCGGGCGGCGTCGATGGCCTCGAATGTCATGGGCTTCTCGTGCTCCATGTCGGCCGGGTCGAAGCAGGTGAAGTATCGCTTCATGTTGCGGCGAAAATCCTCGATGACCTTCAGCACGTCCGGCATATCCATCACGTGCGACATCGGGAAGCTCAGGTACGCCCGTTTCATTCGCGGGCGGAACATCAGGCGAACCATGGTCTCGGCCAGCAGGTCGTCGCCACGGACGCAGATGTAGAACTTGCCGTGGCCGGAGGCGATGCGACTGAGCAGTTCCGTCGCCAGCACTTCCTCCTCGCGCCAGACCATGAGATCCTTCAGCGAGTGGTCGCGATGGCCGTCGCGCCGCAGCCGCCAGGCCACGCGGTCGATGCTGTCGAGCAGCACGATGTAGAGGTCGGCGTCAAGCGCGAGCATCTGGTCGTGATCGAAGGCGAAGAACAGGCCGTGATTCCAGCGGAAGGTCGCGTGGGTGTTGACGAGGATGTTCTGCTCGCTCTTCGAGGCGGCGATGATATCCTTGAAGACACTGCGACGGAGGTTGTCCAGCCTCGCCAACGGCAGGTCGAGGATTTTGCCCGGCGCCACGTCCGGGGCCTCGGCGTACATCTTCTCGCCGACGTTGAAGGCCGTCAGATCATGCCCCTGTTCGCGGGCGATCTCCACCACCCGCTGCAGAAACGGCTTTTTGTCCAGTCCGACCTGTCCGGTTACAACTACCTTCATACATGCTCCTGAAGAAGGCACCGGTATCAGACACCAGCTTCCGTTCGCGTCTCCGATACCTGCGACATCTGCCCATTACCAGGTACCAAGTGCCTGATGCCGTCTGCTTAGTACTCCCGCCGATCGTCGCGTGCGAGCCATTGCGTGAAAAGCGCCACGCAGCGGTCCCGGCAGAGCCCGGCGATAATCTCCATGTCGCTGGCCCCCATCGATTTCATCTGTTCGTTGGATATATCCAGCTCACCGAAGCCCGCGGCCGCCGCGTCGGCAATTGAGGCACCGAAGGTCAGCCGCGGCAGCTTGGCCCAGTGGATGGCCGTGAAGCACATCGGGCACGGCTCGCACGTGCTGAAAATCTCGCAGTCACCGAGGTCGATCGTCCGCAGGGCTTCGCAGGCCGACCGAATCGCCCGGACTTCCGCGTGGGCCGTCGGGTCACAGGCGGCCCAGACGGCATTGTGCTCGGCCGCGACCACCTCGTTTTCCCGGACGATGACCGCCCCGAACGGCGTCTGGCCGGCCGCCAGACCATGCTCGGCCGCCAGGATCGCCCGCGCCATGAACGGCTCGGCGGTCATGCTCATTCGTCAATCACCTTGATCTGCTTTGCGGAGGTCAGCTCGATCTCCGGGGCGCCCTTGTACTCCTTGACCTTGCCCGTGACGCGCACGAGCTTACCGCGGTAAAACTCCGCTGGCCGCCGCGGGAACTTGCCGAAATCGTCCGCCTTGATGACCGCCGTGAGGGACTTCGCCCGGTCGCGGCGAAAATTCAGGAACACGATCCGCCCGCGGTGGTTCTTCGCCGTGACAACCCGTCCCTGAATCGTCGCCTCCTTGCCAATGCAGTCGGCCGCGTCCTGCCAGTCGACCACGCCGTCCGGCAGGTTTGCCTTCTCGTCAGTGTCGTCGGCCTTGTCTGTATCGTTCCGCTCGACGGGTGTCTGGCTGGCTTTGCTCACGGCCGGTCGCACCTTGCCCGTCTCGGCGCCGGCCGTCGCGATCAGGATGTTCCGCATCATCGCCTCGGCCGTCTGCGGGCGGTAGCCATCGATCGTCTGCATCTGGCAACCAAGCAGCCCGGCGATGATATCGTCGCGACTCAGCAGAACGGCCGTCCGCCCGTCGACGTCGATCGCCTCCAATCTCGGCGGCGTCTCACGCATACGTTTCCTTGCCGCCCGCGTCAGTTCCAGATCGCCGATCTCCCAGCCTTTCGCCGCATAGATCGGGTGATCGACCGCCAGGGCCCGCGGCTCGGCGAACATCTCGCCCAGAAGAGTGCGGGCCGAGTCGTGGAACGCCACGTCACCGCCGGCCGCCGTGGCCAGCAGCACCCCGCCGGCCTCGACGAAGGCCTTCACCGTCTGCCGCTGGGCGTCGGTCAGCTTCAGTTCACCCGTGCCGGTCAGCACCGCCACATCAACCGCCCCGGCCTCGAGGTCCGCCGCATCGAGCGGATCGAGGACTTCAACGTTCAGCCCCTCCCGGGCGCCGACCCGCCGGCTGAAACGCCGCATCGCCAGCGGCTCGGGATTCGCGTTGCCGTCCCACAACAGCGTCGTCACGCGAGCCGCCTCGCCATCGACCTCGACCGCCGCCGGCCAGTCATTCAGGCTGCGTTGCGGCCAGCGACCGCCGCGAAGATGGAACAGCAGGTTCGCCGCAAACATGAAATGGCCCTTGCGTGACGCCGCCTGCTGGAGCTGCCACGACCTGGCGATGTCCTTATCAACGTGGATCCACAGCGGCCGCACGCCATTGTCGACCATCCGCGCCGACGGCTGGCCGGGCGTCAATCGGCCCAGGGCGGAATAGACGGCATGGTCGGCCGGTGCGTCGGCGAGGTCCCTGCCGGGGATGATCTCTTCACAGACCGCCTCGACCGCCTCTGTAAACGGCCGGCCGCCTCCCTCGGCGATCGTCAACACCGTCCCGCCCTGCTGAATATATGCGCGAAGCTTGTCGATCTGCTCGGGTGTGAACCTCGGATCACGCGAGCCTGTCACCACCAGCACCGGCGCGTCGTGCCATGCCTCCGGCGCGGTGTCCATGCGGACGATCTGCCAGTGACCGCGCGTTTCGAGCAGTCGCCCGAGGTATCGCGAGACGTTCGCCAGAGCCCGCGGTCGATTGTTCCAGTCGCCATCGTGCTGCAGGCGGGCAACGTAGACAGGCTCTTTGCCGCGGATGAGGAACAGCATCGCATAGGCCGTTGCGCCCGGTCGCCAGCCGTCGACCCATTTGCCCGTCCAACTACCCTTCCACTTGCCGGATTGATACTGCTTGTCGAGGATGTACTCCGCCCCGGTGCGGAACCAATCCACGCCGCCGAACGTGCGATAGCCACACGCCAGACCGATCCGCTCGACGCCGTAGAGGTAGTAGTAGTTCAGACCGTAGGCCGGCGAGCCGGACTCGTTGCTGAACGTCGCCTCCGGGTCCATCGTCCGCGCGAAGTTCTGCCCGAACCACGTCAAGGCCCGGGTGAGCTGCGCGTCCATCTCGTTACCACCGCAGCCGACGAACTCCCGGGCGTGCAGTTGGTCGTGCGTAATGTACAGCGTCGCAATGCCCGCTGCCGTCATGGCCGGATAGCTCGCCGTGCGGATTTCCCTCCGCGGCGGGGCGGTATACCCCCACCCGCCGTCCCTGTTCTGGGCCGTCTTCCAGTAGGTCTCCACCTGCTTCCAGTAGCCTCGGGGCACTTCCACGCCCTTCAGCGAACCGGTCCACGCGCCCAGCACGCCGTACTGGCTGTTGGAATGATCGACGAACATCTCCGGCATGCGCCGGACGTCCTCGATGCTCGTCCGCCGCTTGCTGAGCTTCTTGAGCAGCAGATTATTGCCGATGCACACATAGCCGTACGCGCCGCCAACCAGACCGCGGACCAGATGCTCGGCGTCGCGCCGCATATGCGGCCGGTATTTCGGGTTCACTCGTGCGGCCGCATCGAAGGCCATCGCCCGAAACGCCACATTGTAGGTGCATTCGAAGGCGTCGCGTTCGAGGGCCTGGAGTCGCTGGTAGTCGTCGCTACGGACACCGATCTGGCCGGGCATTTTCAGGAGGCGGCCGAGCACTTTCAGGTAGCCGTCACGCTTCGCGCCGGCCTGTTTCTGCGAGGCGACCAGCCAGTCCAGGGCGGCCTTGATCCGCCGGTCGTTGGGGCTCATGCCGCTCTCGATCAGCGCGTAGGTCATCAGGGCCGTGTTGCCGACGTTGTAGCGTGCCCAGACCGGACTGCCCGCCGAAGCCGACTCGTCCGTGCCGCTGTCGGCGTCGTCTGCATCGGGCTCCCAGCCGGGCTCGATCCAACTGCCGTAGTTGGCATCGTCCGCGGTCATGTTCTGCAGCCCCAGCAGGTACTCCCGCCCGCCCTCGATGGCCGCGTCGATGGTCGCCGGCGTCAGCGGCACGTCGCCGGCCGGACACGGGGCCGGACGTGCCAGAGACATCGCCAGAACCGTCACCAGACAAATCCCGCCCTGCTTCGCACACACATGCCACATCGTATATCTCCCTGTTCCGTATGGTCGCATCCCCATACAGTTACCACATCCGCCCGCCTTGCCACAACCCCGCACAGCGGTCTTCGCAGGACCTTAGCAGTCCGTCTGGACATGACGTGGACGCATCGCGAACTCAAGGCACGTCTGCATCAATGGGCTGTTAGCACCGACCTGCCGGAACGTGCTTATCGCCCGGCCTTGCCCAGGCGGACTTCGACCGTCACCGAGGCCGTCTGCGTCCGCGGGTCCCACGTGCTGCTGACTTCGCGGAAGTTCTTCACGTGCAGTTCGGCGCAAATGGTTCGCCGGCCCTGCCGCAGGCGTCCGTCGGCATCGCACTGCCAACCGGCCAGGTACAGCCCCGCATTCCGCACCGCCACAAGGTAGGCCGCCCGCTTGGCCATCAGCGCTGCACGCGGATGCCCCTTCGGCGCCAGGCCCATGGCCACCGAGATCACCTTCCCGTCGCTCTGGTAGACCATCCCACCGGGAAAGGCCGACGCCCCCACCGCGCCGTCGCCGGCCTGCAGGGCCGACATCGTCGCCTGCGGCAGCGTCGCGGCCAGAACGATCGGCCCGGCTGGCTGGGCCATCGCCAACCGCAAACTCACCAGTACCCACAGCAGCGTCGTTGTTGTTGTCATGGCAGAACCTCCAAGGTCAGTGTAGGCGACAGGCTGGCCGTCAGACCAGGGAGTTCATTCCGTGCCGCTTGCCTTTGCGCCACATTTGAGTATGATGCGCCTTCTGGCCGGAGGGATCCTGGCCAGGGAAGACCTCGGAGAATCGCCAGCGAGAGAAGGAATCACGATGTCCACATACTTGATCACGGGCGGCGCCGGCTTCATCGGAAGCAACCTCGCGCGACATGTCCTCGACCGGGGCCACGACGTGACGGTCCTGGACAATCTCGCCACCGGCCGACGCGAGAATCTCGACGAGATCGCCGACCGCATGACCTTCATCGAGGGCGATATCCGCAACGCCGACGATGTAGCCCGGAGCCTGGACGGCTGCGCTGCGGTCTTCCATCAGGCCGCCCTGGGCTCGGTGCCCCGCAGCATCGAGAACCCCACGGCCAGTCACGACGCGAATGTCAACGGCACACTGAACGTCCTGGAGACCTGTAAGGCCGCCGGCGTCAAGCGGGTGGTCTTTGCTGCAAGTTCCAGCGTTTACGGGAATACGGTCGAGTCGCCGAAACACGAGCAGATGGCCCCGGCGCCGATCAGCCCCTACGCGGCCGGCAAGATCGCCTGCGAGCAATACCTGCGGGCGTACGCGGCATCGTACGGTATGGAAACGCTCTGCCTGCGATACTTCAATGTCTTCGGTCCGCGGCAGGACCCGGCCGGCGCCTATGCCGCGGTCATCCCCGCCTGGGTCAGTTGCCTCCTTCGCGGCGAACAGCCGGTCGTCTACGGCGACGGCGAACAGAGCCGCGATTTCTGCTACATCGACAACGTCTGCGAGGCCAACTGGCTTGCGGCCCACGCGCCGGCGGAGGTTTGCAACGGCCAGGCTCTCAACATCGCCTGCAACCGCCGCACGAGTCTCAATGAAATCCTGGCCCTGCTGCAGGAGCTGCTGGGCACGACAGTCGAGGCCGTCTACAAGGACAAGCGGCCTGGTGATGTCAAGCATTCGCTGGCGGCCATCGACGCGGCACGCGAGGTCATCGACTACGAGCCCAGCGTCTACTTCGAGGAAGGCCTGCGAAAGGCCATCGACTGGTACCGCGACAATCTCGGGTAGCAGTCCGTTTGGTATTCTGTCTCACGTGGTTTGTCGCCCTGAGCGGGGGGCGAGGCTTAACAGCCCGTTTGGAAATGGCGTCTGCAAAGCGCTGCCGGCTTGATTGCACGCCGAGAAGCGTTAGCATACAGGTATGGCCCGGGCAGAACCAAACTCCGGCGACGAGCAGACCGACCGCGTTGACTTGGCCGAGGAAACCGCCGAGGCCGGCCGGCGGAATCTGCTGCAACGCGACCCCCTGAGCGAAACCGACGTCATCGCCGCCGACCAGTTCGTCCGTCCCGGCGAGCACGAGTTTCCCCCCGAGCCGCCACCCGAGCCGCGTCCGGCCGCCGGCGCCGCCCATCGCGACACCCCCCTGCGAAGCACACTGCGGACGGTCGCCCTGGCCGGCATCGCGATTGTTCTGATGCTGTGCGTCTTTGCGGCCATCTACCTCATGCGGCCGTCAGCGGCGGCCGGATAGACGCGGTTGAACTGGCCGGACAACACGCAACACGCGTCGTGGCACGGCAGAGCATGTGAGCATCCCGGTTGCGAGGGGGCGCGAAACGGTGGGGCAACGATTTTCTCAACAAAAGCGTTCTTGGCGCTTGACCCGGTGCTAAGGGCTTGCTAACATTGAAAATGGCAATGATGCCTCGAAGGGAGCAGATCCGTCGGCAGGCCGGACTGACCGGAACCACCGAAAAGATTTTTCAGAATCTGCAAACTTCAGCTTGACGAAGCGACGTATTGTTTGTACGGTGCTTATCTGCGCCTCAGGGCGGGAGCGAACCGCCCAGTGGCGTTTTTTAATCGGCGATAGGCCGGGCCTGACAAAGGCTGAACAAATTTACAAGTGAGCAGTGAGTCGTCACGAGATTGTGGCTCGGACGCATCGTCTGTCACGGATGATGCGGACGGGATCAAATATCCAGGGTTCTCCTCATTTCCGGGAGGCCCGCTTGGGATTCTCGTGATTGACTATTTGCCTGAATAAGGTGCTAGTTGTGAATCCTGAGTTTGGCGCCTTCAGCCTCCGGGTTGAAGGATGACCCCAGGGAAGACTTTTAACTTCTTCGAAGCGTTCCTCCCTTTGTGGGAGGATGATCGAATATCAAGTGAAGAGTTTGATCCTGGCTCAGAACGAACGCTGGCGGCGTGGCTAAAACATGCAAGTCGCACGCGAACGTCAATGGTAGCTTGCTACCAGCGACAAGTAGAGTGGCGAAAGGGCGAGGAACACTTGGGTAACGTACCCTTAGCACAGGGATAGCTGTGGGAAACCGCAGGTAATACCTGATGATATCACGAGATCCACGGGTCTTGTGATCAAAGGGTGGCCTCTTCTTGAAAGCTACCGGCTTTGGAGCGGCCCAAGTCCTATCAGCTAGTTGGTGAGGTAACGGCTCACCAAGGCTACGACGGGTATCGGGACTGAGAGGTTGGCCCGACGCATCGGAACTGAGACACTGTCCGGACTCCTACGGGAGGCTGCAGTAACGAATATTGGACAATGGGCGAAAGCCTGATCCAGCGACGCCGCGTGCAGGAAGAAGTCCTTCGGGATGTAAACTGCTGTCAGGGACTACCAAGCAAGCAGGGCGAACAGCCCTGTGCGTTGAGGCGTCCCAGAGGAAGCCACTGCTAACTTCGTGCCAGCAGCAGCGGTAATACGAAGGTGGCGAGCGTTGTTCGGAATCACTGGGCTTAAAGAGCATGTAGGCGGATTGTCAAGCGTCTTGTGAAAGCCCTCGGCTTAACCGGGGAATCGCTGGGCGAACTGACAGTCTTGAGGCAGGTAGGGGCAGATGGAACTCTTGGTGGAGCGGTGGAATGCGTAGATATCAAGAGGAACGCCAGAGGCGAAAGCGATCTGCTGGACCTGACCTGACGCTGAGATGCGAAAGCCAGGGGAGCGAACGGGATTAGATACCCCGGTAGTCCTGGCCATAAACGATGTCAACTAGGTCGGAGGTTCTCTGACGGATTTCCGGCCGAAATGAAAACATTAAGTTGACCGCCTGGGGAGTACGGTCGCAAGGCTAAAACTCAAAGGAATTGACGGGTGCTCACACAAGCGGTGGAGCATGTTGCTTAATTCGATGCAACGCGAAGAACCTTATCCTGGGCTTGACATGCTTGGATGCCTACCTGGAAACAGGATCGGCTGCCCTTCGGGGTGAAACTTGCACAGGTGCTGCATGGCTGTCGTCAGCTCGTGTCGTGAGATGTCGGGTTAAGTCCCTTAACGAGCGAAACCCTTGTCGTTAGTTGCCAGCGAGTAATGTCGGGGACTCTAACGAGACTGCCGGTGTTAAACCGGAGGAAGGTGGGGATGACGTCAAGTCCTCATGGCCTTTATGCCCAGGGCTGCAAACGTGCTACAATGGTCGGTACAAACCGAAGCGAGACCGCGAGGTGGAGCAAATCGGAAAAAGCCGGCCTCAGTTCGGATTGGAGTCTGCAACTCGACTCCATGAAGTTGGAATCGCTAGTAATCGTACATCAGCGCGGTACGGTGAATGTGTTCCTGAGCATTGTACACACCGCCCGTCAAGTCATGGAAGCCGGGAGCACCCGAAGTCGCCCCATTTCAGGGGTGCCTAAGGTGAGTTCGGTGACTGGGACTAAGTCGTAACAAGGTAGCCGTAGGGGAACCTGCGGCTGGATCACCTCCTTTCTAGAGGATATATCTAGGCATGGGATTCAGCAGGAAGCTTTCCGTTGGGAAAGTTATAAAAAACCCCCTGCCCTTCGGAGCAATCCGACCCATGAAAGTCAGCACAATTCTCGTTCCTTCGGGAGCAAGCATGCGGCAACGCATGACCAAGACACTCACTGCTTACAATATAAAGAAAAAGCCCCGCCCCTCACCGGCCGGGGTTTTTTCATGCGCCCATAAAACCTTGACTCGCACGCGAATCCCGGATGATATATGAAGATGGTGCGTAACAAGTTACGCACCCTACCAACTACCAACTGGGTGAATACGCATGAAGCCGTCAATCATATTGGACGCATCAGTTCTTATTCATTGCAGCCCTTCCTCATTTCGGGATTTGGGCTCATCTGATTTCAAGTTCCTTTTACCATATACCCTTTTATATGAGATCTATACGGCTGACCGTCGACACGAGAAGAATCTTGAGAAACTTCGCTTGATTGACCAAGTCTGGCTAAGGGATATGCCGGATGCTCTGCGATGGGAAATAGTAAAGGGGGAATCGTCGAGAAAAATGCCAAAATTGCCCCCAATTCTTTCAACCGTTGGGGTGTCCAATATCCAGAGGCTTCGAAAGGAATATGAGGATGACATCCGGCAATATGAAACCATGATGGCAGACCTTGCATCATTCCACTCCAGCGAGGCCCCCGATGAAAATCCTGCAGAATTGTGCCGCATGCAAAGAAAGGAGTTTTTCAGGTATTTGGACGACTATCTTGCCTCTCAAGAAGTCAGGAAGGAAATTGCGGAATCCGCAAGATATGGCTATTCCGAATTTGCTGCAAGCGAAGGATTGACAATATCTTCTGCATTTTTACCACAAGAAGATTGGTTGTCATTTGGGATGGAGCTCTGCATTTCTGCATACAAAAAATGGAAATTGTGGCGAGTGGGAGATGGTATTGCGGATCCTCGTAAGCCACAGAATGCAATGTTTGATTTGCGGTATATTGCTTCGATGGCACTTGCAGATGGCATCATCACTGGCGAAACGGATATTCTCCGAATTGCATGGCTTTGCTGGCCTGAGAAGCGGAAGAACATTCTTCGATACATTGGGCAAAAAGGTGATCCAATAACGTTTCAGCCGGATTGGTAACTGGCTTGCCCCGGCTCTTTGGTCCAGTTGTTATGAGAGAACCATTGTCTTGTCAGTCGTTTTAATGCCCGGCTGCGGAGGGCGGAGCGCAGCGGAGCCTGGAGCAGACGGGCAGCTCGCAGCGAACGCGGCTGGCGTCTGGTAGCCCAACGCCCCATGCCCGCGCCGATGATTGTACTCCAGCCGCCAAGCGATCGCCATGTTCCTTGCGGCCTTCACCGCCGGAAATTCCTCAGTGTTCAGCAACGTGTCTCGCACGATCGAGTTGGTAGGGTGCGTAACTTGTTACGCACCATCTTCCTCTGGACTGCGAAAATGTCTGTCGGCATAATGGGGAATCATGTCGGATTATCGACGGTCACATATTCCTTGGGGTGCGTATTTTCTGACACTCGTGACGCACGAAAGATATCCCCTATTCCGGAACGAACTCGCCAGGCGCTTGCTCCACGATGCCATCGACAAAACGCAAATCGACTGGCCGATGACGATCCACGAGATGGTTCTATTGCCTGATCATCTTCACCTTCTTTGCAGCATCGATGATGCGAAGCAGGATTACTCCACACGGATCCGGGTTATCAAAAAGCGATTCACGCGTGCGTGGCTGGCAAGCGGCGGCCATGAAGGTCCGGCTACAGCCAGCCGCCAGCAACGAGGCATTCGCGGCGTATGGCAGAAGCGTTTCTACGAACACACGATAAGAAACCAAAGTGAAATGCGAGCCCACGTAGCCTACGTGCATATGAACCCAGTCAAGCATGGACTCGTAACGCAACCGAAGGACTGGCCGTGGAGCACATTCCATCGGCACGTCAAGGAAGGCATGCTGCCGCCAGATTGGATGGGACCGACTGAATTGGCCAGCGTAGGAGAATACGATAGCGAAATATGGTGACCCATCGTCAATTTATTGGTGCGTAACAAGTTACGCACCCTACCAGAAGCTACCATACTTCAAATGGGCGTTGCGCGTCCGCAAGCATATCCTGCCATACCGTTACTATCACCCTCTCATCTCTTCCCTTTGCCCTATCTCTGCCTTCTGCCCTTTGCCCTTTGCCCTCAACGATTATCTGAATGGGCATCGGCTGGGGTATTTTTAGAAATTTCAGAAATTTCGGACACATACGCGCCGTCAGCGGTAGCAGCCAGGGGGAGGCGGACGATAAAGGTGCTGCCCTCGCCCTCGGTGCTGTCGACGGCAAGCTGACCGTCGAAACGCTCGACGATGCTCTTGATGCCGGCCAGGCCCACGCCCGTGCCGGCGATCTTGCTCTTGCGGGCATTGGAGGCCCGGAAGAACTCGCGGAACATATTCGGCAGATCGGCTGAAGGAATGCCCATGCCCGTATCGGCCACCGCGAGAACGGCCTGACCCTCCTCGGCCGTCAGCCGCACCTCCACCCGCCCGTCCGGCGTGTACTTCACCGCGTTGGAGACCAGGTTCGAGACCACCAGACGCAAGGCCTGCCTATCGATGCGCACGCTGACGGCCCCGGCCAGCGCGACGTCCATCGCCAGGCCCTTCGTCTCGGCTTGCTCGCGATAGCTCTCGGCCACCTCGGCGGCCATGGCCGCAAGGTCCACCTCGCCGATCTCGCCCATCGGACTGCCGGACTTGACCTTCGCCAGGGCCAGCATGTCGCTGGTCAATTCGAGCATGTCGTCCATTCGTTGCTCGATGCGGCCGTGCAGACGGGCGGCCGCCTCGTTGCCACCGACGTGTTCGCCGAGCAATTCCATGAGCATCTTCGCGCCGGCCACCGGCGACTTGAGTTCATGCACCATCACGCGGATGAACCCGGCTTTCTCCTGCTCCAGTCGCTTGAGCGTCGCGAGGTCTTCGTACAGTGTGGCGTAGTGCAAGGCATAGCCGATGATGCGGCCGATGCTTTGCAGGGCCGGCAGGTCGCACTCGCTGAAGGTCGACCCGCGGCTGTTGATGACTTGAACGACACCGACGACCGCGTCTTTGAACACCGCCGGACTGCACAGGACATCCCGCGTCCGGAAGCTGTTTTGCTCATCCCACGAGCGGTCGAACCGCAAACGGGCGTCGATGGCCGAAAGGTCGCCGTAGGCATCCGATACGCAGAAACTGCGCCCGCTCGTCGCGCAGTAGCCGGCAAGGCTGGTGGGGCTAATCGGCACGGCGATACGCTGGGCAACGTTGCCGACAACCGCGATGGACTCCAGTCGCCGGGTCTGCTCGTCGACCACGTAGACCGTCGCCCGCTCGGCATGGAAGTCGTCGCACAGCACGGCCGCCACATCGCGAAGGACCTCGGCCAGCCGAACGTCCCGGCCCAGCAGCCGGTCGAAGATGCCGAACAGTGCGTTGTGCGCGTCTTTGTGCGTTCGCAACAATTCGCGGGAAGTCGAGGCCGTCGGTATATTCGGTATATTGTGAATCGTGGCATCCGTCACGGATTCGTTCGCCATGGCAGTCCTCACAATTGAGCCCGTCAGCAGACATCGGGCGCGGTGTGGGTCAGAAAGACAACTCGTGCCGTACGATTAGACCCTTACCGCGCCCCGCTGCCAAGCCTTTTTTGAGGGGCTGTCAAGGACGACACGCCGGGTCAGTTCGAACGCGAAGCAGTAAGAAACGCGGACCGTCTCCAAAGAGGTGTTGGTGGCCGGCCGGTGTGCCGATAGAATCCCAGGGCGGTACCGGAAACGGCAAACAAGGCCCGACCGTATCGCCGCCGCAACACAACAATCTTCAGCAAAAGGCGTCTCTATATGACGGACTCGCCACAAGCGGAACCGACGCCCGCCGCAGCACGCCGAGGCCTCGACCCGCGACTGGCCTGCTGGGCAATGTGGATCCTTGCGATGCTGGGCGCAGTCCTCCGGCTGCTGCTTCCGGAGATCGACATCATGGTCGCGCCCGGCCCGGCGGTCTTCTGGCTGGACCGCCTGCACGGCTGGTGGACGGCTATCGCCCTTCTGCTCAGTTGTCTCACGCTCGGCCGAGCCTTCATGCGCCTGCCCTGGCTGCGGACACTGCCCTCCACCGGCCTCGTCGGGGGACTGCTGGCTTTGACCGTCGGGTGGTGGGCGGTGGAGTTGATCCTCACGGCGGTGGCGTGGTTGACGGGCCTGACCGCCCTGCCTCCGTGGCTGTGGGTGAGCCTGCTGGCTGTCGGCGGGACGCTCACCTGGCCGCGAGTGGCGAGATGGATGGCCGAGGCGAACGATCGGGCCGGGCGCTTCTGGGCCAGCGCGAGCAGACGCCAACGGGGCCTGGTGGTCGTCGCGGTGATTCTCGCGGGGGCGTGGGTGCTGCCGCTGGTCATCCAGAGCCTCCTGCCCGAGTGGGAGTGGGACGCGGCGAACACGTTCCTGCCGCAGGCACGTATGCTGGCTGACGACGGCATCTGGGCGTTTTCGACGGACCTCGCCCACCTGCTCAAGCCGTCGGGGGGCAGTATCCTGTACGCCCTCTGCATGGCGGCCCGGGCCGAGTCGGCCGTCCTTCCGCTGAACCTGCTGGCGAGTTTCGGCTGCGCCGCAGTCGTCTTTGCCGTCGCAGGCCAGTACGCCGGACGTCGGGCCGGATGGTGGGCTGCAGCGGTGGCATTGACGCCGAACCTGCTGTGGGAACTCGGCACGGACGCCCGCGTGGACAACCTCGCCGCCCTCAGTATCGGCGTGGCAACGCTGGGGCTGGGGCTGTGGTGGCAGCGTCGCGACCGGCTCGCGGCGTTAATCGTCACCTGCATGGCCCTCGGCGTCGGCTTTGCCGTCAAGACCACAACCTTCTACCCGGCCATCGGGTTTGCCGTGGCGCTGGTGCTGGCTGCCCTACTCGCGCTGCGGCGAGATTGGCATAGCGCCCTGCCGGTCGTGGTTCTGGCGGTGGCGGTCCTGGCCGTACCCGCCGGGGCGTGGTATCTGCGCAACGTAATGATCGGCGCGCACCCGCTGGGCAGTTACGCCGGGCGGCTGGGCCTGACCGATCGGGCCGACGAAATCCCCTACCCGCCGGAGGTCATCGCGGCCGCCGACGCACGTGACAGCATCATCGCCATTCCGCGGCCGCAGGAGCAGATGTTCGTTCGGCCGCGTCACTACGACCCGCTGCATCTGTTTCTACCGACCGATCGGCACTCCGTGAAGGCGTACCAGTGGCTCAGCCCGTTGCTGCTGGCTTTTGTGCTGCTGCCGATATGGCGACGCGACGCCTTCGGCTGGTGGCTGCTGTTGGTTCCGCTGGTCAGCACCGTGCTGATCGGGCTGAACTACTGGGTCGTACGCTACATGACGGTCGCCCTGCCGCTGATATGTGTCGGAGCCGGGCTCGCCTTCGCTCGTGCGAGGCGAAGGGCTCTGCTGGCCGTCATCGCCGCACTGTTCATCATCCAGATCGGCTGGAACACGTGGGCCGAGTGGCAGAAACTCACGCGGCTGCACCTTGGCAGCGGTGTTCTGGGCGGCCGGATCCCTGCGATGGTCTGGCTGTCGCGAGTCGGCTACAGCGGTGGCGGGCCGGCCCTGCCGATGGCCATCCTGCAGTTGAATCTTGAACTGGCCGACCGGCAGAACACCAGCGACGGCGTTCTCCTCGTCGCGGAGAACCGTTCGTACCACATCACGGGCGACGTCCACATCAACGCGCTGTCGGAGATCCTGATCGACAGCAAAGCAGACGTCGCGGCGACCGTCCAGCAACTCCGCGAACGAGGCATCCGGTATATCCTGCTCAATCGCTGGCGATATCGCCAATCGCTGTTTAGGGCAACGGACATACCGCGGGAGAGGCGATGGGTCGAGCTGCACCTGATCGATCGATTGCTGCTCACGCAGACGAAGATCGTGACGGTGATGCCGCCATTCCTCGTCGACCCCCAGACGCGAGCGTTGCTGACTGACCCGAACATCATCGTCGCCAGGCTGCTTGATCCCCACAAGGCGGACAAGGATGCCACGGCCGCCCCGCTCGATGCGACCCCGCCATCGTCTGATTCTACCGCGGGCGACTGACGGCCGTTACGGCGATCTGTTTCGCTTTCCCTTGCCCCTTGCTCCGATAAAACAGCGGCGGCCCGGAGCACCGGACCGCCGCATGTCATTGTCCGTTCCTTTGTCTACTCCAGGCCCATCGACGTGAGGAACCGGTAGCTGGCCTCGATGCACTCAAGACGCCTCCCTCATAAAGTCGGGTGCGCGGAAAAGCAGAACGATTTTGCAACGCAAACAAAGAAGTTATGTCACGAAAACGGAACTGAGCGGCACTTCCTCGGACGTCTGAGGGAGGCGTCACTCAAAAGGGTCGTGTAGCCGATGTCCTCGACGGGCTACAGCGTCCTGGCCAGGTCCTTGGGCGTCCGGGTCGTCTCGCGCAGCGTGAAGAGCTGCACACCGACGTTCACATCGGACATCTCAGATCATCCCTTCAGTGTCCATGGCGCGCATGGGAAGCCTTCTCAAGGGTTTCGATGATACGTGTTTCGCGCATGCGTTCGCTGAACCATACCCCCAGCAGTGCTCCGCCGCAACCCAGTGTCAGCCAGTCGATCGGCAGGATCTGGAACTGCGGACGCAGCGCCCCGCCCCGCGAAGCCGACGCCACCGCCAGGCCGTAGAACAGCACGGCCGTGACGATCGGCATGGCCCAAGCGGCGATAGCCAGTCGCGTGGGGAAGAGGTGATGGGCCAGCATGCCGCCGATAGCGAAGGAAGCGAAGACGGCGAACAGCACCTGGCCGCGGTCGTGGCTGGCCATCAGAATCACCGTCAGGACAATCGCGGCAAGCACGCCCGTGCCGCAACAGAGCCCCGCCTGTTTCCATTCGCCAGCCGTCGGCAGTGGCGTGTCATTCTGCGAAGGCTTGCCCAGCACGCGCCGCAGCGTTCCCGCCAGGACGGCCGAGGTCGGCGTCAGGCCCAGCGATACGTCCGGTGCCTCGAACGGGGTGTCGGCCTCGGTGAGATCCTTGCGGTCCTGCTCGCTCAGCTCGGCCAGCGGGTCCTGCCAGAGCAGCCCGGGGGCGATGCATCGCAGTAAACCGCGGACCGCCGAGGTCGCTGCCTCCGCCCCCAGCAGCACCACGGCGAACAGCAGCATCTGAACGGCCATCCATACATAGAGCGTCCCGGCCGACCGCCCGGCGTCCCAGAGCAGCGGCTCGATCGACGCCGACCGCATCGACAACCCGCCTGCGGCCAGCAGCGCCGCAATCAGTGCCCCTTCCGGGCGGCTGAGGGTCGTCGTCATACCGGCCACCGCCGCCAGCACCCACGTCAACACGGCCAGCATCACCAGCCGCCCAAGGTGACCGGTCGACAGCAGCGTGGCCGGCCCCAGCGGGTCGGCCGGCTCGAACGGAGCCCACAGCACGGTGTAGACAGCCGCCAGCAACAGCCCTGCCGTGGCAATGACCTGCACCTTTTCTATGTAAAGGAAGCGCTTATGATGCATCTCGGTCTCGACACCCGCCCGCCGAGGCTGTATCCTGCGACGAACGTTTATTGTTTCCTGTACCTGCCGGTATCCTACCGGCAATGGCGAGTAAAGGCAAAGACTACGATGAGCAATACTGTCATTGAACGCATGACTCAGCGGGCCAAGGAACTCGACAAGCATATCGTCCTGCCCGAATCCGACGACCCCCGCGTGCTGCAGGCCGCCGAGCAGATCGTCAAGGAGAACTACGCCCGTGTGACGCTTCTGGGCAACCCCGACCGCATCGCCATCAAGGTCGGCGAATGCGGGGCCGACATCAACGACTGCACGATCATCAACCATTTCAACGACGAACAGCGCGACGCCTACGTCGAGACGCTCTACGAGAAGCGTAAGGCCAAGGGCATGGAGCGTCATCAGGTCAAGAAGCTCCTGCAGAACCCGGTGTACTACGGCGGCATGATGGTCGGCGACGGCCGGGCCGACGGCATGGTCTGCGGCAGCCTTTGCCCGACGGCCGACACCGTCCGCAGCGCGATCTACGGCGTGGGACTCGCCGAGGACAACAAGACCGTCAGTTCCTGCAGCATCATGTGCACGATCGTCGAGAGTGCTGGCGTCGACGGGGCGATGATCTTCGCCGATACGGGCGTGGTGCCCGAGCCGACCGTCGAGCAACTCGCCGATATCGGCATCGCCGCCGCCGTCGCCTGCAAGAGCCTCCTGGCCGTCGAGCCGCACGTGGCCATGATCAGCTTCTCCACGAAGGGCTCGGCCAGCAGCCCCGCCGTCGAGAAGGTCATCGCCGCGACCAAGATCATCAACGAACGTCGCCCGCAGCTCAAGGCCGACGGCGAGATGCAGGTCGACGCGGCACTGATTCCCGAGATCGGCCGGCGCAAGTGCCCGGACTCGCCCGTGGCGGGCAAGGCCAACACGCTGGTCTTCCCGGACCTCTCGTGCGGCAACAGCGCCTACAAGCTGCTCGAGCGTCTCGGCAAGGCAACGGCTCTCGGCCCGCTGCTGCTGGGCCTGGCCAAACCGATCAACGACCTCTCGCGCGGCTGCAGCGTCGAGGACATCGTGCTGATCTCGGCCATTACGACCGTCCAGTCCGAGGCCTGATCGCAGCGAGGCACGCGCGTGCGCAGAGCAAATGCATTCTCTTGCTTGGCACCCCTCTCCCGCTGGGAGAGGGGGCGAGTCTGCGAGCCGGTGAGGGGCTTTGGTGTGGGTCCGAAGAGCCCTCTCTGATCTGCTGCGCAGGCCATCTCTCCCAATAGGGAGAGGAGTTCTGGACAATCCGTTTGCCTTGAGCCTGATCGCGGGCGAGACTGGACGGTTGCGGCGAAGGCTGCACGGACGTACACTGCACGTGACACATCAGCAGGGAGACGCCATGACTGACGAACCGACCAAGGACACTTCGCCCGACGGCGACAGCCCGCAAAGCTCTGAGGAACAGACGCCGCACCCGGCCAAGCAGCGGGCTGCCCCTGAAACCACGTCCAGTGACACGGGCTCGAAACCCAAACCGAAAAGCAAGGACCGCTGGGTCAAGATCGGCTTCCTGGTGCTCATCGTCGTCGTGGCGGCCGTGGTTTACTCGCTGCAGCAGAAGCCCATGACTATCGAGGGCTGGAGCGAGGATCTTCCCGCCACCCTTACCCAGGCCACACAGCAAGGCCGACCGGTGCTTGTTCTCTTCGTCCGCACCCCACCGTCGAAGATAGCCGAACAGACCAAGACGGCGATACTCAGACCCCAGAACCAGAAGTCCATGGCGGAGCGCAAGCTTCTCAAGGTGCTTATCAGCACAGAGCCCGACTCGGATGTCGCCGGCAGATACAACATTGAGAACCTGCCGACGCTGTTGCTGCTCTCGCCAACCGGCATTGAGTTGAACCGTCACGACGGGCCGGGGCACATCGGTGAAGTCCCCTTCCGCCAGGAGTTCCTGAGCGTGCTGTCCAAGTAGACTCCAGGTGCGTTATTGTACTGCCCGACGACAGGGACGAGAGGCTTGACGCAGCCTGCTGCCTGTCAGACACCCGACGATCACATCATATGGCCAAATCGAAGGCATTCGCTGCTCATTCGGCCGTCAACGTGTCGACCAGCGCCTCCAGTCTCGGATAGGCTTTGCGCCATGCGTTGGCAGCCGGGACCTCGGGTGAGACGATATGCACGGTCGCACTGCCGGCAAAGATCTTGCGAGCAAGGTCGCCCTCGTCCCGATCCGTCGTAATGAAGTCCACCGGCTGCTGACGCGGCTGGCCCTTCCGTCGCCGCAGGAGATTCCGCAGCAAGCCAATCGGCCTGGCCGGATGGCCGTTCGTAACCGGCAGGTGGTTCATGCAGACCACATCGGGGAACGCCTCGGCCAGTTCCTTCCGACGCTTCGGATACGTCTCCGGCTCGCCCGCATCCAACACGACAACCGGCCCACGCTTCTGCAAGGCCGCAATCAGCCGCCGAAGCACGTCAGGCCGGCGCTGCTGCCAGGCCGTGAAGGTAGACGCCGGTATCGCGGCCACGCGTTGCCGCGACGTGACGCCGTACCACCGCGTTCGCCGCTTCTGGTAAGCCAACGACCCCAGCGGCCGGCCGGCGGACCAGATGTCATTCCATCCCGCATGAACGGTCGTGCTCCGCCCGTATGCACGGACGATGCCTTTGTGCGCTGTCTGCCGGCGCTTGGTGACGACCCCATCCGCCCCCACGGCATACGTCGTGACCACGTCGGCAAGATCCGGCCGGCTCGCCGTGCCGGGCACGTGCAGAACCTTCTTCCGCGGCACGCCGACGACGCCGTCGGTGATGACGAACCACGCCGACCGCTGCCTCCGGCGGTCCACCTCGGTAATCGCTGCCGCGACGCACCAGGCGCTGATCAACAGCACCAGCAGGCAGGTCAGCATCAGCCGCAGCGCCGCCCCCAGATACGTCCACAGCGGCGGCGGGTCCCAGGGCTTGCGGCCACGGCCCGAGCCCTCGGCCCAGCGGGCCATGATGCACAGCAGGTAGATCCCCCCGGCAATGACAACACCCGTAACGTGGGCCCACACGTCGGCAGGGTCGACACTGCGGTCCGTGTAGTTCTGGACGAATTCGCCCGCCTCGCCGGCCAGCCCCGCCACCACCAGCATGGCCAGGCCCGCCCACCATCGCCACGAGCCCAGCCACCACGCCAGGACCACCGCCAGCATGAAACCCGCCACGGCGTGCATGCCCTTGTCGCTCAGGCCGATCGCCTTGGACGCCCGAGTCAGCAGGCCCGGATCGCTCGCCACGTCCAGGGCCACCATGATCGCCAGGACGGCCGCCGCCATCCACCACCCGCCGCGGGGTCGACCGCGAACACCCGTCACCGCCGGAAGCATGCCCCATGCGAAGGCCATGCCGATGCCCACCGACGGGCTGACGTACCCGCCGTCCGACCAGAACGCCGCCGTCGCCAGCAGCGCCGTCAGGACCGCCAGCGGCGTCGCCCAGAGACGCCGATGCTCCCGCGGCGAGCGGATCAGAATCCACGTCGCCGCGCCGCCGACGGCAATGAACATCAACGCCGCGCCGAGCCAGCCGGTCGTCGCTGCAAGAATCGCCAGCCCGCCGTCGCGACCGGTCACGACCGTGAAGCCCTGGTCACCGCGACCGATGAGCCCCAGCGGCCGCAGCCCCCGCCAGGCCAGCAGCCCGCCGACGCCCAAGACCATCGCCGCCGCGACCAATCCCGCCAGCCGCCACGACTGTCGCCTCGCCAGCGCCACCAGCGCAACTGCTGCCGCCAAGGCCACCGCCAGCGTCGGCGCGAACCAGCCCGGCACGGTCGCCAGCAGCGCCGTGCCCCCAACAGCCGCCACCGCCACGCGCCCTGCCGTTGTCGCCCGTTGCAGTCCCAGCCATCGTCGCGAGCGCTTCCACGCGCCCGCCACCGGCCAGAGCCACACCCCCACGCCCGCCGCACCCATCAGCCACAGCGACGGCCACAGCGGGTCCATGGCCTGCGAGACCAGACCGATCACCGCAAACGCCATCATTGCCGCGCCAACGACGCTGCTGACGATCCGTCCCGCGCCGCGGGCCGCACAGAAGCTCTGCGTCAGGACGACCACCAGCGACAGCAAGGCCGCGTGAATCATCAACGAGGACGTCATGCCGTCGCTTGGGCTGCCTGACTTGCCGCCCGCCAGCCGCCCCGCCACCAGGTGTCCGGCCAGGATCAGCGCCGGTGCGAGGAGCCCCAGATGCATCCAGTGCCCGGGCAGTTGGCCGTGCCGCCAGACCAGACGCTCCAGCAGCCAGACCAGCCACGCCAGCAGCCCCCCCAGCAGGAGAATGCCCCAGGCATTATAGCCCGGCTTCGGCATGGCCACGCCGGCGACCACCAGCGCCGCCAGCACGACCTGCCCGAAACGCCGCACCCACAGCGCAGTCACCACCGGCAGGTGGCGCGTCTTGCGTGCTGGCGCCGTCGCCGCATCCTCGATCGAACGTTCCATGCCGCCATCATCCCGGCCCGACCGGCCAGTGTCAACATCGCCCTGGCGCCCTGGCCGCATGCCGGCGACAGAAGACCATCCTTCCCCCCACGCCCCCCAAAAAAACTTCTCCACCAAAGCCGAAAACAGCGCATAGGCGGCATCCCGCTTGTGCAGCACATTACAGATTGTCCGCATGCCCAGCGTCTTCGCTGCGGGTGTGAGCCTCTGCGATGCGTCAACGCCGGCGCCGCCGCCGTCCCAGCCGCCGCCCCCTCGGCGGACAGATCAGACCCCCCCCGGCAACAGGGGCCTGCCTTCGCCGGCGGCATCGATGAGCCGCCTCAGTCCTGCACGTTGTGCCTCCTCAACGTCGTCCGTGCTGGCCAGTGCAGCCACTAGCGACACTTTCACTTGCGCCAAGTCACCGTTCACGTGGGTCGTCATCACTTCGCGGTAGGCCCGAATCGCCTCGACGGGGCCCGCGGGTCCCGTTCGGATCTACTCCGTCTTGCCCCAGTTCCTGTACTGCACCTGGAAGCTCAGTGTATCACCGGGCAGGGCGAGAATCCTCTGCAGCCTGAAGCGCGTGCCCTTGACGGGCAACTTGACGCGGATAGGCGTGCTGCCCTCGGCCCGGGCGGCCTGCCCCTGCTGGGCCTGGAACTGCTCGGCCATCTCGGCATTGTTGGCCTGTGCATCGACCTGCTGGACGGCCCGGCCGGCAACGGCCTTGGCAAAGTCCTTGACCAGTTCCATATTGCCGCTGAAGCCCATCCGGCCCCAGCCGACGGTGTAGTCGCCCTCGGCCGGCAGATAGTAGTTGTACATCACGTGCAGTTGCGGCACGTCAATGGTCGGCAGGGCTACCTTGATACTGCCGGTCGCCGGGGCGGGCTTGGCCGGTGTTTCCACGTAGACCAGCACCACCGGGAAGCTGCTGAGGTCCTGGGCCTGCGACGAGGACGGAATGCGAACCAGCACGTGGCCCTGCTCGTCGGTGGCCGGCGTGACGGTCTTGCCGCTGACCATCGCCGACCAGATGTCCGCCCCGGCCGGCATGGTCAGCCGAAGGAACTGGCTGCGATTGTTCCGAACGGCAAAGCTCACGCGTGTCATGCGACGTCCGTCGTTGAGCTGCATGCCCGTATAGACGGCCGAGTCGATGACCGTTGTCAGCACGGGCAGCTCGGCGTGCTTCTTGATTGTCAGCGGCAGTGTGAAGGTCTCGCCGACATAGCGGAAACCGAGCAGCAGGGGCTGATTCGTCAGGGACGAAATACTCGTTGGCAACTGGCGGACGTCGATGGGGGTGGCCCCCGTAACCTTACCCGCACCGAGCTCGACGTTCGCCAGCGCCACTGCGCCCACGTAGCCTTTTTCGCGAATGGTGCCCCGTGTGCGAATGACCGGCACGACGGGCTTGTCCATGTTGGTTGACTCGTAGGAGACCTGCAACACCTGGCTGCCGGTGGCTTCTCGCGAGAGTTGAACCTGCAGCACGCTCTTGTCGTTGACGCGCCAGTCCTCGACATGGGAGCCGCTGACGGCCAGCACACTGGCTGCTTCAGGCACCGTCAGCTCGAATGTCCGTACGCCGGCATGCAGGATGCGGTAGTTGATCAGTTCCTGGCAAAGCAGGGCGGAATCCGACACGGCCACCAGCGTACGCGTTTCGGCGTAGAGCTTGGCCTTGGCGGCCTGGACCTTTTCGATGGCCCGCTGATAGCTGATGGCCACGCCCGCGCCGGCCGGCAGGGCCGCCACGTAGTGTGTCTTGCCGTCAACTGTCTTCTCGGCCACCGTCTGGGCGTTGGACATCGTCATGTCAACATCGGACTTCTCAAACGTCAGATCGACCAGGCTGGAGGTGTTCAGCGGGTCTGCAATGTTGAGGCTGCTCTGGCCCCGGCTGGTCGTTACTTTCGCCGAGAACGTCACCGAGACTTCGATCGGGCCGGTCTTCTCCGTCAGCAGCTCGTAGTGGCTTTTGCTGCTGTTGAGATACACGCCGTCGGGCAGGTCCTTGTCCATGATGGCCACATTTCGCGGCAGGATGTTGATCCGTGTCCAGCCTTCAGCCTTAAGGATATTCAGTTTGATCGTCCGCTTGAACTGGGCTGAGTCTTCACCCAACGTGCCGGTAAACTGGCTGGAGGTGACGACATAGTCGGCCGGCGCGGGTGTGCTACCCTCGCCGTCCTTCTTTTTCAGCGACCATTCCAGCAGGGCCTTGAACTCCTTCCATGGCAGATCGACGGTCGAGCCCTCGCCCACCGTCTCAACCTTCACGCCAAGCATGGCCTCGACCTCGGCCCAGGGAACGGTAATGACCTGGCCACCTTTGGCGGCGGGATCATAGCCTGTGATCGTGACGAACTCGTCCCAACTCAGGACGACCTGGCCCTTGCCCTCGCCGATTGTCGGCGGTTCGGCCAAACCAGCGGAGGCGGCCAGGACCAATACGAGTGCAACACATAGCAGATTCTTCATGTCAGTCTCCCTTCGGTTCGTAACGAATCTCCAGAACCAGACGGTCCTGAGGGTTGATAAGCTTTTTCTCAAAACGAATCACCCGCCCGATGCGGGGGATATCAATGGTCTGCGGGCTGGCGGCTACGACGATCGGCGCGATGGGCGTGTCCCAGCGGGCCAGCTTGCTGGCGGCGACCGCTGTGAGAGTGCCCCCGTTGTCGATCAACACGAACTGTTCGTGTTCCAGTGAAATCGGGTTGTCGTTGATGGTGAGCACATTACCCTCGGCCGTCGCGCGGGACGGGTTGGCCGTCATGCTGTTGGCCAGCCACGCATCCGTGCCGATGATCGTATCCTGGAAGTTCTGCTGGTACTGAGCCAGCGATTGGCCGCGAAGATCGAGTTCCAGGTCCATCAGTGTGCGGAGTTGGGCTTCGTCGACCGTCGCAAACCGCAGGCCGCTATTGCCCCGGATGAAGCTCGCGCCGACCTGCTCGGCTCGCCTGGCCGACACGTTGATGTTCCAACTGCTGACCTTGGTCTTCAACCCGCGGTTCAGCTCGAGCCGTCCGGCCAGATCGTCCAGCGTATAGGAAATCGCAGGCTGGCCGCGGCCGTCGCCTTGCGACGAGGTCGTCTCGACAGGCTGCAGATTGCCCGCAAACGTTTCGGCTTGGTCCAGGCGGGTCCATGAGTAGTTGCCCGCCACGAACTCGCGAAATTCATCGCTGTCGGATAGGTCAGCGCCTTCATTCGCGGCGATCTCGCCTTGGGGCTCGCTGACGTCGAGTCCCGGCGTCTCGAAGGCCGGGATGTCGATCTGAGGGCCCAGGTCACGGCGGAACCGCCCGACCACGCGACGGGTCGAGGCGTGGACGTCCGCATCGCCCCGGACGATCAGTTGACCCTCGGTCAGCCAGATCGCCGGCTTGCCATCGTTGGGGCTGGGAGTGGTTGTGGCCGGCACGCCGGTGGCCTGACGGAGGATCGACACCAGACGCGCGATCTGGTTCCGTTTGGCCGATGCGAAGTCGGACGGGCTCTGCCCCGCAGCCACGGCGCCGCCGAGGGTCAGGTCGCGTACGTCGTAGCTACGTGTGACAGGTTCAGTCTTTCCGTCAGTCGGCGCATCGGTTGCAGGCCGCTTGGCCAGGTACGACCACCCGTCGTCTCGCTCCCGGGCGAGCAGGGCTTCGGGCGATCCGCCAGTACCGAAGAAACCGAACCGTTCAGCCCGGCCGGCAAAACGGCCGTCCTGGGTGCTTGGCCAGTCCCTGGGATAGGTAATCTGCCTGTACCAGGGCACCTCTTGTTGTCGCAGGCCGAGGCGTGTCCTGCTGGTCTGTGTGACGTGCCCTTCGATCCGCCGCTCCTCCTGGCGGAGAGGTTCGCCGGGGGCCGTGAGGGCCTGGACGTCTCGAAGCTCTGGTTGTGCCTGCACTGGCTGGCGGCGAATCTGATTCATTTCATCGTCTCGGCGGGTGAGGTCGGCTTCGTAGCGATCGATAAGCGACAGCTTGTCCTCGATGCCGTCGGTCCGGTCGATGCCTGCGGTGTCCTTGCCAAGCTGTCGGGCGAGTCTTTTCAGCCGCTGGTCCAGAGCCCTGGCCCGGGCGGACTGGGCAGCCAGTTTGCTCTTGAAGTCGCTGAACCCGCCGAGGGGCTCGAGATCGCCGGCGGACCCGGGCGCGGCGTTGGGCTGGCCAGGCTCGTCTGGAGCCTGCGTCTGCGAGCGATGGATTCGTGACGATTCGATCCGACGATTCCCGGCTTGTATCTTACTGCGAACCGACGCACCGATGTCAGTTTTCACTGACGACTGGGCCTGCTGAGCCTGCTTCACTGCCTTCAGGGCCTCCTCGTATTGCCCCTTTTCCTCGAGTTCGCGGGCCTTTCGGGACAGTCGCCTGGCCTTATCGAGTTGCTTACGATTGAGCCGATCGAGCTCGACGCGGGACTGGCTGAGCAGGGCGTCCTGCTCGCGGACGTCGGCGCCTTGTTCGATGAGACGGCGGTTGTAGACCTCGGCCTGTTGCAGGTATTGCTGGGCCTGTGCCTCCTTGCCCTCCGCCAGTGCTTTGCGGCCCCGATCGAGCACCTCGAACTGACGGGTCGCCACGTTGATATTGCGGGCCTGTCCACCTTTTCGCAGCGCCTTGGCCAGGGCCCGACTGCTCTTATCGTCGTCTTCGGCCATCTGCTGCTCGCTTCGTTCGCCGCGGAGAACAGCGATGTTCGACAGGAGACGATCGGCATTGGTGCGAATGCTTCTGTCGGGGGCGAACTTACGGGCATTGCTCAGCGCCCGTTCGGCATCGTCGAACTTACCTTCTCGGTAATAGCTCTGGCCGGTCCGCCAGTAGTTATAGCCCATATAGCCCAGGACCGCCTTGGACCTCGCGGTCGTGCCCGCCGGTTTGGCTTCGTTCTTGCCGGCCGCTGCGCCGGCCGTGGGGTCGCCGCTGGCATAGGCGGATTCGGCGGCGGCCAGCCGGTCCTCGGCGGCGTAGCCTTCGGCCAGGCTGGCCGTGCCGTAGTCCATGCTGGCCGTGGCGGTCTGGCTGGAATAGCGGTTGACGCGCTGAAAGGGCCCGGCGAGGCGACGGACTTGCCATGCTTTCGGCCAGTGCATCTCGCCGAAGGCATAGGCGATGGGTAGATCGATCTCAATCAGCGGTACGGCCAGGCGGCCTTGGTCGGCGGAGTCTCTCAGCGGTGAGAGGTAGACGATCTGCACCGGGAAGCTCACCAGCCCCTTGATCGACGCATCGGAGCGGATCAGCGGCAGGAGGTATTCATCGTCCCGACCGGTCGGTGAGAGCGGGCGGGATTCTTCGTTGACCCGCGCCAGCAGCACGTGCGAGCGGCGTGGGAGCCTGACGGTCATGTACTGCCCCGTTCGATTGCGGACCTCGAATGTTGCGACGGTCATCATTCGCCCGTCGGGCCGAACGGTCAGTTTGTAGTGGGCGAGATCGGCGATGGACTCGCGGATGGCGAGTTGACTGAGCGTGACGGACTCGCTGGACAGTGACCAGCGTCGTCCGGTGATCCGCCAGGCACCGACGATGTCCCCCGAGGCCAGACTGCTTGCCGATGATGCAAGCCCCACGAGCGTCCGCCGGGTCAGCCCCGAGGCGTCGGTCGCCAGCAGTTCGCGGTCGGCCTCAGAGTCGGCCAGTATCACCGTCCCGCCGGTCCAATGGCCGCTGGCAACGCTGAGGCCGCTCAGTGTCGTCCGCCCGCCCGTGCCCGTCCGTCGCAGTGAGACATTCAGCAGCGTTCGCCCGCTGATCTCGCCGCGGAAGTAGACGGTCGCGCGATCCGCGGTGACCTGCACCTCCCGGACGTGCGGCCCGGAGATGCTGACGTTCTCGGCCCCGGCGGGCAGTGACAGTTCCAGCCGGCTCACCGGTCCGCCAATGTTTGTAGTCACCAGCCGAGCGGTGAGTCTCTGCTCGGTGGCCTGGAAGTCCCACGCGACGTGACCGGAGACCAGGAACCTGCCCGGCCGGCGGTAGTGGGGGCGAGGCCTGCGCCAGTGAAGGCTGATTACTCGCCGGCTCGGCACATAGGCCGCACCGACGGTCTTTCCGTCTGCCGGCGCGATCAACGGCTGAGCCGAAGCGTCGCCGGCCTCCCGTGACTCTCGTAACGTCTGTGTCGTTTGTGAATTTTGTGACTGTTGTGACTGTTGTGACTGTTGTGACTGTTGTGGCTGTTGTGGCTGTTTAAGAAACACCTCCCATGGTGCATCGGAGCGGACCTTGACCTGCGTGACGACGGTCGGCAGCACGGGCCAGTTGGCCTGCCCGCCGTTGGCGTTGCCGCGACCGAACTCGTCCGTGCGGGCCTTCAGCTCTACCACGCCCTCTCGATCCGGCTGGTACTGCAGGAAGCCGTCGGCGGTGGCCAGATCAATCGGCCGGGCCGGCCCCCCAGCGGTCCGCACCGTAAGATCCTTCCACACGAGTTTGTCACTCAGTACGGCAATGCTACCCGCGTCGTGTCCGTCAAGGACGTTGATCGTCAGTGTCACATCCGCTGATGTGCGCCCCTGGCTGTCGATGGTCAGTTCGTACGTTGCGGCGGCGGGTATGTAGCCCACCGGGCCGGACGGTGACGGATCAAGCTGCTGTCTGCGAAACTCGCGGTAGACGCCCCGCGGGACCTGGAAGTGTACATTCTTCAGCAGTCGGGACCGCTGGAGCAGCGCCCGCACCCACGGCGGCCTGTTTGCTGAGGCCTGCGCGATCGATCCGGACGAATCGGCATCGAGGGCGGCCGGGCGCGAATCGCCCGTCGCCAGCGTCGACGCAGCCAGAAGGACCGAGACCGTAAACACCCGTCGCAGCAAAAGACTCCCTTTCATTCATCGCAACCCGCGATGGTGACTACCAGTCAGTGTGACGCACCCAGCCCTTTCAAGTTCCAGCTCGTTCCAGAAAATATCAAGCCAACGCAGAAAAATCGAGACATTGCGTGTTATCCCCTGCGCCATGCGTCCTGTATTGCGCACCCTTGCGATGTACATCGGGTCGGTCAGCTACGACAGTGCATCAGCGACCTTCGTCGACATCTCTTCAATCTCGAACGGCTTTTCAAGGAATCCCCGCACGCCCTGGTTGAGCAATTCCTGAGCCATGCCGTTGATACTGTAACCGGACGCAAGCAGCACACGGACATCGGAGTCAATCGCCTTCATGGCCTGATAGGTCTCCGGGCCATCCATGACGGGCATGACCATGTCAAGGATGACCAGATCGACCTCCCTCCAGTGCCGTCGGAAATACTCGACCCCGGCCTTGCCGTTCTCCTCCACGTGAACCCGGTAATTCAGCGAGGTCAGCAGGTTCTTCGCGAGGTCACGGAACAGGTCTTCATCGTCGATGACAAGGATCTGTGCATTTCGCTGTGCGGTTCTCACGTCCCGCCCGGGCTGCCGTCGCTCCGCCGCCCGTTCTTCGACGGGAAGGTACAGACGAAATGTCGTGCCGTGACCGACCTCGCTGGAGACATCAATGGCGCCACCCATTTGTTTGACGGTCCCGAAGACCGCGGCCAGCCCCATGCCGGTTCCCTTGCCCACGTCCTTCGTGGTGAAAAACGGCTCAAAGATGTGGTTCAGGTTCTCTTTTGAGATACCCGCGCCATTGTCGGTCACGCAGACGCGTAGATAGGCGCCGGGCGAAATCTCAGAGGAGAAGGCCTGGCCATCGTCCTCGGTGAGTTGCTTGACCGATGTCTCGAAGATGAGTTCTCCGCCATCCGGCATCGCGTCGGCGGCATTGAGGGCAAGGTTGAGCAAGGCATTCTGAATCTGTCCCGGGTCGCCCAGTGTCACCGGAGGATTGGCCTTGAAACTCTGATGCATGTCTATCTTCTTGCTCACGCTGTGATTGAGAATATCTACCACCTCATGGATGACCTCGTGGATGTCCACCGGAACGGATTTGTAATTCCCTTTGCGAGCGAAGGCCAGCAGTTTCTTCGTCAGATCGCCGGCCCGTCGAGAAGCAATGAGAATGCTTTCGGCAAACGTTTTGAGTTCGGGGTCCTCAAGGCTCATCCGCAGCATGTCGGCATAGCCCATCACCGCCGAAAGCTGATTGTTGAAATCGTGGGCGACGCCCCCGGCGAGTTTGCCGATGGCGTCCATTTTCTCCATCTGACGAACGCGCTCCTGGATTTCTATCTGTTCAGTAACATCCCGCACGCATTCGACGACAAACTCACAATCCCCCATGTCGTTAAGGATTGGCAGGACGCGGATATCGAACCATCGCCCATCCGGCAATTTGACGGTCTCTTCGTGAGGCTGTCCGGTTTCAACAACCACCGTGGCGCGGCAATCGGGGCAAATGTCGTCATATCCCCTGTAGGTGCGATAGCACTTGGTGTTGAGGATGCGCTTTTCCTCTGGAACAGAAGCGAATCCGTTCCAGTTGCTGTAGACTATGTTCATATCCGGATCGTGGATGGAAAACATGTCCGGGATGACCGAGAGCATCTTCTTGAAACGCAATTCGCTTTGCTCGAGCGCCCGTTCGGCCTCCTTTCGCTCTGATATGTCCGAAAAGATGCCGATGAAGCGCTTCTCGTCGATCGCCACTACCTTGAGCAGCACTTCGAAGTCGCTTCCGTCTTTTCTTTGCAGGTACACGTCGGATTCAAGGGCGCCTTCCTCCAGGAGACGGGAAAACGAACCGTCTAGTTCGGTGCCAGCCTTCGGTGAGGCAAGGTCTTTGACAGACATTTGAAGTAGCTCTTCACGCGTGTAGCCAAGGCTCTCCGCGGCCTTTTCGTTGACATACAGAAACTCTCCCTCTGGTGAGACCCAGAACACACTGACTGGGGCCTTGTCCACGACAAACTGTGTACGCTGAAGTTCCAGATTATTCCTGTGTTGCCTGGTGATGTCCCTGATGACGCCAGCAACCCGCACGGGCCGTCCGTCACTGTCGCGCCGGACAACCTTGCCATGATCATGAATCCACAGCCATGTGCCGGATTTTGTCCGCATCCGATGTTCGGACTCGTAGACGGGCAATTGACCTTCAACATGCCCGACTAACCGTTCAAGCACGGCCGGGAGGTCGTCCGGATGGACATGCTGCTTGAAGAACTCCACGTTCGGCTTTACCTCGTCGGGCGCGTACTCCAACATCTGAGCCCAGCGATCGGAGTAAACCACTTCGTCGGTTTTCGGATCCCAATCCCATACCCCCAGCCCGCCGCCTTCCATCGCGAGTTCCAGCCTCTTCTTGTTGTTGCGGAGTTCATCCTTTGCCCAGAGGCGTTCGATGATGCGTCCAAGTCTTTCCGCGCAAAGGCTGAGCAGTCGTCGTTCTTCGTTGAGGAAAGGGCCTTCATCCCTGACGGGACGATCGTCCTGGTAGAACACATCCACTGCACCGACTGGCTCGCCCTGAACCTTAAGGTCCGCCGACAAACGCCATTCGGTTTCGCTGAACGGTTCTGACTGCCAACACTGATCTTCAAGAGTGATTCGAGCGCAGGCAATGTCGGCATAAAGAAAAGCCTCGGACAAAGCATTCACCGAAACCTGGAAGACACGCTCGAGGCCCTCGGTGCTTTCAACCGCTTCCGCTATGCGTTCCAGGCACGTGAACTCCTTGACGCGTTCCTTGAGATTCTCCTCCAGCCGCTCGCGCTCGGTGATGTCCTCGAAAAATCCGACGGCGCAAGAGCGACCGTCCACGGTGACAGGCCAGGCATGGATCTGCCCTGTGAAGACGCTGCCGTCTTTGCGCAAACACGGCTGGATAGTCTTATCCGACTCGCCCTTGAGAAGCGTCTCAAAATCACGTTCGACCGAGGGAAGAACGTCCGGGGGATGCAGGTCGGTGATGTTGAGGTCTTGGATCTCGTCCAGCGTATAGCCGAACATCTGAGCGATAGCGGGATTGGCGTAGAGGGGCCGCTTGGTGCCAATCTCGGCAAGAAGGATACCTTCATTCGCCGCTTCGCAGAAGGAACGGAAAGCGGCTTTGTCAAGACCCGCGCCCAGACCTTCAGACGCCGCGTCATCCAACGGGGCTTTCTTCTCGCGCTGGTTCCGGGCCATCTTCGTACCTCCGACCGTACAAATTACCCCGTTTCCCACTCGGTGGCAACAGAAAGAGAATTCCGGCTCTCCGGCACTTCTCCGGCACTATGTGAAACACGTTTGGGCAGCCGAGTCAGACAGCACGCTGCAAAGCCCGGTCATCCGTCCATGGCAGCCCGCTTGGAAAGGTATCGCTGCTGCAATGCATGACGCCCCCCGTCGCCGAGGCCGTCGCGTGCTGGTTCTGGCGGCCGAGCCGGTTGACAGATGTGGACGTGACCGCTGTTGCCCGGTATTATCCATGCCATGCAAACGACACACGGCTGGGACTATCTGATCGTGACCGCCTCCAACGACGCGCAGGCCGAGGCCTATCGCGTCCAACTCGACGTTCGCCGGCGGCTGGGCCTGCTCAGCGGTGTCGAGAATGTCCTCGTCCTGCCCGACCCGGGCGGCAAGCGCGTCGGCAGCGGCGGCAGCACGCTCTACTGCCTGCTGGCCGTCCTGAAGGATCAACTCGGCACGGCGGCCGCGACCGACCCGGCCACGTGGCAGAAGGTCCTCGCCCGCACGCGGACACTGGTCGTCCATGCCGGCGGCGACTCGCGACGCCTGCCCGCCTACGGGCCGTGCGGCAAGATCTTCGTGCCGGTGCCCCTGCCGAGCGACCACGCCCTGCCCGTGACGCTCTTCGACCGCCAGTTGCCGACCTACCTTGCCCTGCCGCCCGGCAACGGCGACGGCGGCCAGACCGTCATCACCAGCGGCGACGTGTTGCTGGCCTTCGACCCAGAAGAAGTCCGCCTCGACCGGCCCGGCATTGTCGGCCTCGGTGCGCCGGCCCCGCCGGCCCAGGCCGCCACCCACGGGGTCTACTGCCCCAACGCCGACGGGTCGGTCCGGCGGTTCCTCCAGAAGCCCGCCCCGGACGTCCAGGCCGCCCACGACGCGCTCGACGAGTACGGCCAGAGCGTCCTCGATATCGGCATCATGAGCCTCGACGCCGAAACCGCCGTGACGCTTCTTCAGGCCTTCGGCGCAATGGCCGACGACGGCGAGATCCAGCTCGCCGGGCCGCTGGCCGACCTCGTGGCCGAGGAGGGGCTGGACGTCTACCGGGAGGTCGCCTGCGCCCTCGGCAGCGACGTGGACCTGGCCCATCTGGCCGCCCAGGCCGGCGCGAGCGGCTCGACGTGGACCGAAGCCCAGCTCGGCGACCTGCTCGGCCGACTCGCGCCGGTGGAGTTCCACGTGGACGTCCTCGGCCGCTGCGGGTTTCTGCACTTCGGCACGACGCGGCAGATCATCGACAGTGGCCTGGAACTGCGACGCATGGACATGGGCCTGGCCCATCCCTCACCGCTGCTGGACGTGGGCAGTATTCACGGCGAGGTCTCGGCCGTCACCGACGTGCGGGCCTGGGTCGAGGGCTGCCGCATCGACGCCGAACTGACGCTCAACGGCCGCAATGTGGTGGTCGGGGCCGACGTCGACCGCGACATCGACCTGCCCGCCGGGATGTGCCTGGACGTGCTGCCCGGCCGCGACGCAGGCGGCGGCGACGGGCGTTTTGTCCGCTGCTACGGCGTCGATGACCCGATCAAGCCCGCCCTCGACAACGGGGCGACGATGTGCAACCGCCCACTGGCCGACTGGCTGGCCGAGGCCGGCCTGACCACCGGCGACGTCTGGGACGACGGAATCCCGCCGGCCGACCGCTCCTTGTGGAACGCGAGGCTCTTTGCGCTGATCGGCGACGACGAGCGAGTCGACGACTGGCTGTGGATGTTCAACCCGGCCGAGGCGAGCGACACCCAAACGGCGGCCCTGCGCGACCGCCGACGATTCAGCTTTGCCGACATGGCCGTTCTGGGCGACGCCGATGCCTTCCACGCCCGCCGCGGCGATATCCGCGCCCAGCAGGTACGCCGGTCGCTGCACTGGACGTTCGGCCCCGAGAGCGACTTCTCCGCCGATGACCTGGCGATGATCCTCGCCCGCCTCGACGCGCCGGGCCGGGCCGACTGGACCGCCGCCCTGCTCAGCGATGCCTGGTGGACCATCGGCCGCGAGGGCGGACCCGTCGGCGCCGCCTTTGCCTTCTCCCGCATCCTGCACACGCTCGGCTCGGCCCTGTCGACTGCGATCGAGGCCGCCGACACTACCCCGCTGGCCGAGGCGCTGCCCGGACTGGCCGACCCCATGCCGGACGGCCTGCGCGACTGGCTGGGGCGCAACGAGATCGCCCCCCTTGGTGAGTTGCCCTTGGCCACCTGGGCCAGTCGACTGCAGGCCGCCGCGTTCGACCTGATGGGCCGGCGGATCATCACCTCCACGCCCAAACGCCGCGAGCACCCGCGCAGCGCCCTGCGATCCGACGAGATCGTCTGGGGCCGCGCGCCGGCCCGCCTGGACGTCGGCGGCGGCTGGACCGACACGCCGCCGTATGCCCTCGAGCACGGCGGCGTGGTTATCAACGCGGCCGTCAACCTCAACGGCCAGCCACCGATCCACTGCTACGCCCGCGTGATCGACGAGCCGGTCATCCGCATGTCCTCGATCGACCTCGGCCGACGGGTGGAGATCGCGACGCTGGACGACCTGGCGGATTTCCGATCGGCGACGGGTGAGTTCGCTTTGGCCAAGGCGGCGCTTGTGCTCAGCGGCTTCTCGCCGGAGACGGCGAACTGGGACGGCGCGGCCGACCTGGCGGACATGCTGGGGCGCTTCGGCGGCGGGATCGAACTGACGACGCTCGCGGCGATTCCCAAGGGCAGCGGCCTGGGCACCAGCAGCATCGTCGGGGCGGTAATCCTGGCTGTCGTTCGCCGCCTGGCCGGGCAGGAACTCTCGCGACGGGACATTTTCCACGGCGTGCTGCGGATGGAGCAGGCGTTGACGACCGGCGGCGGCTGGCAGGACCAGGTCGGCGGCGTGATCGACGGCACGAAGATCATCACCGCCGAGCCCGGCCTCGTGCCCGACCCGCGCATTCATTACGTGCCGGATGAGGTCCTCGCCCCGCGTGCCAACGACGGGGCCACGCTGCTGTATTACACCGGCGTGACACGGCTGGCCAAGAACGTGCTGAAGCAGGTCGTCGGCGGGTATTTTGACCGCCGACGGAGGACCATGGCGACGCTCGACCGTATCCGTTCGCTGCCGAGCCGGACGGCCGAGGCGATGAGCCGGCGCGACCCGGCCGCCTTCGGAGCCGCCGTCGCCGAAGCGTGGGAGCAGAACAAGGCGCTCGACCCGAATTCCACGAATGCCGAGGTGCAGGCCATCATGGATCGGATCACCCCGTACATCTACGGCGCGAAGCTTCTAGGCGCCGGTGGCGGGGGCTTCCTGCTGATCGTCTGTAAGTCGCCCCGGGCGGCCGCCGACCTGCGGGCCGACCTGCAAGCCAAAGCGCCCAATTCCCGCGCCCGCTTCTTCGACTTTACGATCAGTCGCGACGGCCTCGTCGTGACATGCTGCTAGGCAGTGCATTTAGTGCGATCCACGTCGCTGCCCGCTCGCCATTGCGGGATGGTGGATATTCCGGTAGAGTAGCGCTATGAAGTCCGCGACTATGAATCTCCGAAGCCGACTGGAACAGGTCGGCGATCTCCCAAAGACGTGGCGATGGCGAATCGGCGAGGTGGACTACCTCTTTCTCAAGCTCCGTCAAGCCGCCTTGCCGCCAGAACTACAAGTTCCCGTCTTCCAGACGTAGCACAGAGCTTCTTCTGCAAAAGCGTCACACATCAGCGCGGTATGTCGGCACGTCTTCGGTGTTCGGCCAGCAGTGAACGCTTGATCAGGACGCCCTGATCAAGAAGGTCGGCTTGGAGGTCGGAGACGGAGAGATCGCCCATGCGACCGCCTGTCGTGGCACAGGCCATCGCCGCAGCCGTGCCGGCGGCCTGGCCCGTTACGACACAGGCCGGTATCGCCCTGAGCACATCCCAGGCGGTGTTGTCGACGGATATGCACCGGCCGGCCGCCAGCAGGTTGCACGTTCGCACCGGGCACATGCTCTCGAACGGAATCGCAAAGACGGGGCCGCACCTGCGCCAATCGCCGGTCAGACCAATCGCCGTCTCCGTCCACTTATGCACGTCCGAACCTTGGACGGTTCCACGCCCAACCAGACGTCGGCTCATCCGAAAGCACGCCATTGTTGCCGGCATGATAAGTTGCACGTCCCGGCCGGATTGTTCGGCGCGAATCCGTGCCAGCATGTCCCGAAGAGACGCTCGGGTCTGCAGAATCTGCTGCGTGACGTCGTCGGCCACGTCACCCTTGAAAAACGGGCCTGTCGCATGCTCCCTGGCCGCCATGGGATCGTACCGATGACTCAACTGGTGAAGCGTCACCTCGCCATCACTGAGCGTGTAGAACCAGCCGCACAGCACATTCGAGTCGGACGAGACGGTCGCTTCGCCGCTTGCGTTGCAGACATCGGCGTCCCCGCTGGTGTCGAGAATCACCTTTCCGGCGAGCGCACTGCGACCATCCTTGTTCTCAAGGATCACATGGGTGATTCTATCCCCCTCACGCCGGACATTGCAGAACCGCGTATCGTAAAGCACATGCACCCCCGCATCGACCACCAGCTTCTCCAACGCCAGCATATAGGACGCCGGGTTGAACCGCGATGAGAAGCGGTGTTCCACGCGCTGGCGCAGGTCTCCGCCGGGCTGCCAGCACTCGGGGATGCTGCGCCATTGGGCCGCCTTGTACTCGTCGCCGAGATCCGAGACGGACAGTCTGAGGAGTTCCTCACCCATGCCCGCGATGACCTGATGGCCCATCCCGTCACAAATCGGCAACCAGATCGTGACGTTGCCGAGGGTAGCCAGTCCGCCGACGCCGCAGTAACGTTCGATGAGGCACACGCGAACCCCGTGCCGGGCAGCAGCAATGCCGGCAGCCACGCCAGCCATTCCCCCACCAACGACCAGTACGTCGTACTCGGCGGCAACGGGGATGGTTCGGCCGGGCTCTTTGATCGTGGTCATAGTAGGCTCAGTTGTGTCTTTCGGGGCTGGATGTCAGGGGGCGAACCAACCCCGGGTTCCGGCTTCGCCTCCACCCGGGTCTATTCCTGTCGCGCCCCGGCGGGGCTAACAGTCTGTTTAGAGTGATTCACGATTGACCTGTCGTTGTCTTCTGGCTGCGGCCTCGGCTGGCTGCGTCACAAAACCTCGATGTGTCGATCGGATACGCCTGTGGTTCTATTCCCTGCCGGTCTCGACCTCGCGACGCGGTCCATTTCCAAGCGCGCTGCTGGAGCCGGTGGCCGGAACGCCCGTCAGGTGTCGCCGTCTGCAGATGCATCATCATCCTCACCGGAATCCACTTTCGGCGGCGGGGTCACCATACCGAAGACCCAGAAGACCACCCAGATCGACAGGAACAGGACCGCGTAGACGATAACCGCATATCGCGTCCGCAGGGCGATGGCGAAGGTAACGCCGAGGACAGCAGCCAGGATGGCCAGGTCGTAGAAGAGGATCACGACCTTCTTGACCGTCAGCCCGCGGTCGACGAGTTGATCGTACAGGTGGCTGCGGTCGCCCTGAAAAATGCCCACGCCCGCGCGCCGGCGTCGCACCACCGCCAGGGCCGTGTCCAGCAGCGGCAGGCCGAAGACAAACCACGCGGCCAGGAACCAGCGGAGGGGACCTTCCTGGCAGAACAGGGCCATCATCGTCGCAACGAAGAAGCCCAGCAGCATGCTGCCGGCATCGCCCATGAAGATGCTCGCCGGCGGTGTGTTGTACGGCAGGAAGCCGAGAATCGCCCCGGCCATCGCCAGGGCCAGCGCCACGCGAAGCTCGTCCGTACCGGGAAAGCGTCCCCACATGGCCAGGTAGGCCGCCAGAGCAAAGAAGCCAAGGGCAATAATGGCCGTGACGCCTCCGCAAAGGCCATCGAGACCGTCGAGAAGGTTTGTCGCATTGCAGGTCATGATCACGATGACCATGCAGACCAGCGCGCTGCTGAGCACCGTCACCCAGACCGGCAGGGCCAGTCCGAGCGGCCCGACCAGAACATGAACCATCCGCGTACCCACGCCCCCGCCGAGCAGAATGGCGGCCGCCAGAAGCTGGCCGAGTATCTTATGCTTCGGTTCGATGTCCCGAAGGTCGTCCAGCAGACCGACAATCGTGATGACAATGCTGCCGGTGGCCACGCCGGTGACGTTCCACAGCGGGTTCTGAAGCAAACCGATGTCGGCCGAGATCAGTTGCCGCCAGGCGTCAACTGCAACCTGCGAGAGATCGCCCATGAAGGCCACATACGCTGCCAGGCCGGCCAGCAATCCCACGCAGATGCCGAGCCCACCGAGATACGCCACCGGGCGGGCGTGCGGCTTGAGCAGGTCATCCGGCCGGTCGACAATCTTCTTGTGATAAGCGATCCAGCGGAAGACGGGGGTGGCAACGATGGCGGCCAGAAACGCCACCAGCGAGATCCACCAGGAGTATCTCAGTACCTCGACGATCGAGTATTTCGGTTCGATGACTGCCAGCATGTCGGCCTCACGGTCCGGGGTGGGTGAAGAAACAGGCCGCCTGAATCATGTCTATCTACACTATACTAAAAGACTTGCTTCGCCAGGGCCAGGATGCCCTGCTTCCACGGGACGCGGTGCGAAACACCGCTGGCCTGGCTGAAATCGTCCAGGTGCTCCAGGTACCAGCGGTAGTTGCGAACCAGCGCGTCACGATTGGAATATGTCGGCTGAAAGCCCAGTTGCTCCTGAGCCTTCTCGATGGAGACGAATGATTCCTTGCCGGCCGTCTCGTAGACCCACTTGTACAGCGGGCTGAGGTGCAGGGCCTCAAGGACCTTCAACGTCACGATAATCGGCCCGGCGGGCAGCGGGCGAATACGCTTGCCGAAGCCCGCTTCGTCGAGGACGGCCTGGAAGTCCTGCTTCATCGTGCCGAACTCGGCGGCACCGATGTTGAACGTATCGTTGACGATCTCGTCATCGCCGGTCGCAACCAGCCAGGTGGCTTCGCAGAGGTCTTTCACGTCGAGCAACTGGTAAGGGTTGTTGCCCGATCCGATCACCGGGAAGCCATGGCCCTCGCGCGCCCAGTCGTACAGCAAGGCAAAAACGCCCAGCCGCTCCGGCCCGACGAACGACTTCGGCCTCAGGATGGGGATGACCATGCCCTTCTCGCGAAACGTGCGGCAGACGTCCTCGGCCTTCACCTTGGCCTCGCCGTACGGGCCGACGCCGTGGAGGCGATCATCCTCATCGATGGGGTGATGGTCCGGTATGCCGTAGACAGCGGTCGATGAGATATGCACGAGCCGTTCGATGCCAGCGTCCAGCGCGCCCTGGCAGACCGTTCGCGTCCCGTCGATGTCGGTTGAAAAGATGTCGGCCGGCTTGTACAGCGGCAGGGCCGCGGCGGCATGCACGACGATGTCGGCGTCGTTCATGGCTTCGTCGACGGCCTGGCGGTCCCGGATGTCGCCCCGGACCTCGCGGATGCGGTCGCGGCAGTCGGGGTAGTCGAACGATGCGACGTCGAGGCTCGTGACCTCCTGGCCGCGGTCGAGGAGGTAGCGTACGAGGTTGACACCAAGAAAACCTGCTCCCCCGGTGACGCAATATCGGGCCATGGGTACTCCTTCAGGACTTGGGGGCGTAGACGTCCAGCAGGTTCTGCAGGGGCGGCTGGGCGCCGTAGCGTATGATTGCCCCGGCCAGAAGCACGTACGCCAGCAGGACCAGCCACATGGTGCGGTCGCACATCAGGACGCTCACGACGTCACCCCGGCCTCGCCGGCGACTGACGCGATCATAACGGAACATGCCGTAGATCACCAACGGCGCCGTCCAGATCATGTTGGCCGAGCCGAAGGCCTCCACGGTACGCGGCGAGAGGCAGTAAAGACAGTAGGACATGATCGCCAGGCCGACCGAGACGGTCAGCATGCGGTCGAGCTCGGTCCGGTCGTAGCTGCGGTTCGTCGAGCGGGCCCGGGCGGAGATGTCCTCGCCAAGTTGCTCGATCTCTCCGCGACGCTTGGACAGCGCGACGTAGAGGCAGAGCGTGAAGGTACACAAGACCAGCCACGGGCTCGTCGGCACGCCGATGGCGGCCGCCCCGGCCATCGCCCGCAGGACAAAGCCAAAGGCGATGATGATCACATCGAGGATGGCCACCCGCTTGAAGGCCAGGCTGTAGAACAGGCCTTCGAGCAGATACACCCCGGCCCACAGAACGAACAGCCTTGCCGTGGCGAGGGACTCGCCCATGGGGTTGACGCAGACCACCGCCGCCAGCGCCCCCGCGGCGGCCACCAGCGCGGTCGCGGCCATGGCGGCCAGGGGTGTGCTCAGACGCCCGGAGGCGATGGGCCGGTTGCGTTTATCCGGGTGGGCCTGGTCGCCGCGACGGTCGCACATGTCGTTGACCAGGTAGACCGCCGAACTGAGCAGGCAAAAGACGGCGAAGGCCAGTGCCGCCAGCGCCCAGGCCTGCGGGCTGTCGAAGCGGCGGGCGAAGATCAGCGGCGCCATCACGAAGACGTTCTTCACCCAGTGGCGTGGGCGCATCGCCTCCAGCAGGGCCACCAGCCCGGTTGACGCGTTCGAGAGTGTCATACCCGATTCATCGGCAAGACACGGTCAAGGCGTGCAGTAACGGACGAATGATGGTAGAATTCGCCCATGACCGATCAGCCGGCACACGCACGGGACGACAGCCCGGTTCTGGGCGGCAAGACATGGCTGGCCATCGTTCTGCTGGCCACGGCGGGCTACCTGGCCACCGCCCAGCGGACCGTCAGCTGGCAGGACAGCGGCGAGTTCCAGTGGCGTTGCCTGAGCGGCGACCTCGAAGGGACGATGGGTCTGGCACGGGCGCATCCGCTGTATATCGCCGTCGGCTCGGTCATCGCGCGACTGGCCGGCCCGGCCATGCCGCTGGCGCTCAACGCCTTCAGCGGACTGGGAATGGCCGTCGCCCTGGCGACATTCGCCGCCGTCGCCTGTCGACTGAGCGGCTCGCGGCTGGCGGCCGTGATGATGGCCGCGTTGCTGGGCCTGGCGCACACGGCCTGGTGGCTGTCGACGATCGCCGAGGTCTACACGTGGAGCCTGGCGGCGCTGGCGGGCGAGGTGTACCTGCTGCTGCGGCTGCTGGAGCGGCCGAACTGGCGTTGGCTGTCGCTGCTGGCATTGGTCAACGGGCTGGGGCTGTGCGTGCATAATTTTGCCCTGCTGGGGCTGCCGGTGTATGGCGCGGTTGTCGCGGTACTACTGGCGAAGCGGCGTCTGCCAGCGCGGGCCCTTTTGCCGGCCGGCGCGGCGTGGCTGCTGGGTGCGGGGTTGTATATCGGCATGACGATTGACCTTGCGGCGAAGACGGGCAGCCTGCTGGCGGCCGTCCGCTCGGCGTTGGTCGGCGATTATGCCTTGCAGGTCACGAACGTCGCCGGAGCGTCGAAGCACCTCAAGGCCAATGCGGCCCTCTCGGCGATGAACGTCTTGAGCCCCCTGCTGCCGCTGGCGGCTCTGGGCTGGTGGCGCCTGCGTCACTGGCCCGCACGCGGCGTGGCCGCGGCGGTCGTCGCGCTGACCGCGGTCCACGTGGCGTTCTTCGTGCGATACCCGGTGCCCGACCAGTTCACGTTCATCCTGCCGTCGCTGCTGATGGTGGCCATGGCGGCGAGCGTCGGTCTGGGCTGGCTGCTGCGTCGCAGCCGTCGGTGGCGAACCATCGCCACGATCGCGGTGACCGTCTTCATCGTCGCGCAGCCGGCGATCTACCTCGCCGCGCTGCAGGCTGCCCGCCAGAGCGGCACCGCCCGGCGACAACGCCGCCTGCCCTATCGCGACGAAGCCCGCTACTGGCTGCTGCCGTGGAAGCAGCATGAGACCTCCGCCCACCAGTTCGCCTCGACGGCCTTCCTGCAGGCCGAGCCCGGTTCACTGATCTGGCCGGAGAGCACGAGCGTCTATCCGCTTATGGTCTTCCAGCGGTTGCACGGCCGCCGGCCGGACGTCGCGGTGCAATACGAAGGCGACCCGGTCGCGGTTCCGGTCGATGCAGGTCGGCTGGCGGAACTCGCCGCACGTCGTCCGCTTTACGTCGTTGCCCCCAGCGTCCAAGGACGATTCGAGGACCTGCCCATGGTGCATGACGGCGTTCTCTATCGCGTGCTGCCCCGCGTCGTGCCCAGAGACGCAAAAGCCACGGACACGTCCCGCCGATGAATGGATTGGGGGATTTCGGCCAACGCCCTATAATGGCGCGGGCGGCAACACGCGGCACCGCAGTACGAATGGCTTTGGGAGATATGCCATGAAACGAACCCGCTGGACAACCGTCGTCGCGATCATCCTGACCATGACGCTCGCGATATGCAGCCTTGCGCAAGGCCAGTCGCGAAAGCGAAGGACGATCAGCGGCCCGAGTGGCGTTGGACGTGGCGTCGCGGCCAATAGCTTGTACGATTTCCGACGGTTCTCCGCCGGCGTGGGCAGTCTTCAGAAATCGCGGCCGCTGGAGCGCAGTGCGCTGCAGTCGTCGATGTACAATCCCCGTTCATATCGCGGCGGCCTGTCAGTCGGTATGCAGCAGCAACGCTACAACCCGACGACCGCCCCCATCGGGGCCGCGTCCAGCAGCACACGATCCATTCGACGAGGGCCGGCAAGGCCGCAGGGAACCGGCATCACCAACGTGCCCGCCCCCTCGACCGGACCGGCACGGACGTCACGTTCGACGCGGACCTACGATTCGGCGGTCACGCCGCCGGCCTATCTGACGGATACAACCGGCGCGCCCTACCCCGCCCCCCGCGAGGCGGGAGATGCGGCCAGCACCTACATGCTGGAGGATCCGCAGACGATTCTGATGCGGCAACTGAGTGCGACGCGTTCGTCGATGAGCTATGCCGCCGCCCTGGCGCCGCAGCCGGCCGACCAGCGGGAACTGCCCGTCCAGTCTGATGAGACGATCACCAGTCTGGCGCCCGACAAGCCTGGCCTGCCGAGGCGTTTCATGCGATCGGGGGAAGAGGCGTTCCGCAACGGCCGATACGGCGAAGCCGCGTCGGCCTTCACCGGGGCCGCGGACGTCACCAGCCGATCGCCCGAGGCACTGTTGAGCCTCACCCGCGCACGCTTTGCCCAGAAGAACTACGGACGGGCCGGGCTGAATCTCATCGAGGCCCTCCAGCAGATGCCCGAACTGTCGCTGATCCCGATTGACCCGAGGAACTTCTACGATGATCCTGCGACGTTCACCGAACATCTGGCCGCCCTGCAGACGCAGGTGGACCAGACGCCCTGGGGGCCGCGGCTAAACCTTCTGCTGGCCTACTACAGGTTCCGAACCGGGGACATGCGCAAGGTCCGCGAGCCGCTGTCGAAAGCCCTTGCCGTCGCCCGTCGGGATGAGAATGAGGATATGGAAGACGCGGCGCTGATCCTCTGGGACGGCCTGCTGGCCCGAAGCCTGGTCGATGGCGAATTGCAGCCGGCCGAGCTTCCGCAAACCGAGCCGATCCTGCCGGATGAACGCGACGACGCGGAGAACGTCGGCACCGGAGCAACCCCCGACGACACGCCGTGACCATACGGCCCGTCAGGGCGATCGCATTCGCCAGGATTTCTCTCCCCGCGGGAGAGATGGCCTGCCTAGCAGGTCAGTGAGGGCTCTTCGGACACGATCAAAGCCCCTCACCGGCTCGAAGACTCGCCACCTCTCCCAGCGGGAGAGGGGTCAAGGAAGAGAATGCGTTTGCCCTATACGGCCGAGCCGGTTGCGATGTGGCCAGAAAGCGTGCCGCGGGCTTCCAGCCCGCGCGCGGCGAGGTCGCGAGAGCGGGTGCCTTGTCCCTGTCAAGTCGGAACGAGGCCGGCGGGCAGAGCTGGGGCGGCAGTTCCGAGAGCAGTTCCGAGACGGGTAGCTTCCCCATCGGTCGGCCGGCGCGCGGAGGGGGCGCAAGTGCTTCTCGCCGGCCAGGCGTTTGCGGGATCAGGCGTCGATCTCTCGCTTGACCCGAACGGTCATCCCGTAGGTCTCAGGTCGTCGCCCAGGTTGGCCCGGGCCTGGTCGATGGCGAATTGCAGCCGGCCGAGCTTCCGCAAACCGAGCCGATCCTGCCGGATGAACGCGACGACTCG
>JAAAOJ010000011.1 GCA_009908915.1 Planctomycetota bacterium | reverse complement strand
GACCACGTCGACGACGCGTTGAACGTCATGAACGACGACCTCGCCACCGGCGAACGTCTCCGCGTAATCTAAACCCACCCGGGCGGCTGGTCCGCCTGACAAGTGAATAGGTTAAGCACCGACGCCGGCGTCGCCATTGTGGAGACGCCGGCGTTTGGTCGTCACCGATGGCAAGCGATGGCAAGAAGAATCTGCTTGCGGACGGCCCGGGGCCAGATAGAATTGCGGCAAGCGGCCGGTGGCGGTCATCGGTTGACATCGTCGAGGTTGTCTTGCTGTAGGGAGCCCCCGAGCGGGGTTCGGCGTTCGCCAGGTCGATCATGTATGCCAGGTCACTGATCGCATGGGTATTTGTCGCTGCAATTGGCTGTAGCGCTGTCGCGGAGATGCCGACGGATCCTTTGAAAATCCCCGATTCGCAGTACGTTCAGGTCAACGAGGAGGGGCATCTCGAGTTGGACGGGCGACGGGTCCGTTACTGGGGGCACATCGGTCATTTCCCTGCCGGTGGGGACGACGGCCCGGCCGGGCGGCGCAATCGCGAGTTGATGGCCCGGCGGCTGGTCGACCTCGGCTTCAACCTGCATCGCCTGTGGCACTTTCCGCAGAGCGATGATTTTGCCAAGGGCGACAACTCGTCGGATGACCTGAAGGATTACGGCTACTACCTGCTCAAGAAGCACGGGATCAAGATCTGGTTCTCCGGGTTAAATATGATCGGCACGGTCGACGCCGAGCGGGACGTGTCGATCATCGATAATCCGGACACGGCTGAGGCGTGGAAAGCGGCGATCGCCTCGATGGCCCACGAGAGTTGGCGATGGAAGGGCAAGCAGGTCGGTCTGGGTCGGCATCTGGCACGCCACTGGGACCCGCGTCTGAAGGCATTGACCCTTCAGCGGATGCGCGAGGTCGCCACGCGCCGCAACACGTACACGCAGATGCGCTATTGCGACGATCCGGACATCGTCGTCTGGGAACTGAGCAACGAGGAATGGTGGCTGCCGAAGATGACCGGCGGGAAATGGATGACGTTGCCGAAGTTCTTCCAGGCCCAGCTCATCGCCAAGTGGAATGCCTGGCTCAAGCGTAAGTACGAGACCGACAAGGGCCTGACCGCGGCGTGGGGCTTCCTGTTCCCGGGTGAGGCGCTGGACGACGGGACGGTCATGCTGGCGCCCACCGCCAAGGCGGCGACTCCTGCGGAACTCAATGACCCCAACCCGTACGCGACAGAGGCGCTGGCCGGCAGCGTCGAGATGATCGGTCGGGAGCAATGCACGGAGCAGCGTGCGGCGGACGTGATCGCGTTCTTCGTCGAGATGATCACGGCCAGCAAGAAAGCGGAGGCGAAATTCGTCAAGTCGCTGGGCAAATCCTCTCGCCTCAGCCCGATGGTCTACGACACGGGTACGGGCTGGCAGATTCAATGCCAGTACCTTCACCAGCAGGCCGATGCGGTGACGCACTGCACGTATATCAGCAACATGCATCACGACCGTGCCGATGGCGAGTTCCCCTTCAATTCGTCACTGACGGAGTTGCCCCGGGCCTGTTGGGACGTGCCCTGGGTGGAGCACAACAAGGTCGAGGGCAAGCCGTTCTTTGTCTATGAGACGCAGGTGAGGACGACCACCAAGTACCGCGCGGAATTCCCGATGCTCATGGCCAGCCTGGGCAGCATCCAGGACTGGGACATCATCAACTGGCACAGCTACGGGCCCGGGCCGGATTCAACCAGGGACAAGCCTCATACTCGCCCGATCGAGGTGGGTCACTCGCACAACCTTCACTACGGCGGCGACGAGGTGCAACTGGCGGCGATGCGCGCGGCCAGTGAGATTTTCTGTAACGAGCACCTCGCACCTGCGTCGAACCCGACCACGTTCGTTTATGGCAGCAAGATGTTGCTGGCCTCGGACAGCATGGACTATTCCGGCAGCTACGGCGACATCGGCCGGGCCATGCTGCCGACGACGTACCGATACGGCATGCGGCTGGAGATCGACCCGACGCTGGCCGATCGGCCGGACGATCCGCTCTTCGAGCGGGCGCGTCAGGCGCGGCACGGGGATGCCGCCGACGCCGAGCAGCGGGCCGAGCAGCTCAAGAGCGTTTACGAGACCTTCTGCAAGAGGGGGTACATGGTGATCGGTCCGCGCTACCGGCCGCGCGTGTTTGAGGCGAACCCCATCACGCCGACCGACGAGATCACCTACGACTGGCGGCAGGGCTTCTGCCGGTTCGACGCGCCGGGCGCGGCAATGTTCACGGGCTTCTTGGGGCAGTTGATCGACGCCGACGAGACGTTGACGTTTGACGCGGCCGGCGTGGTGCTCAGCGACGTAGCGGCGCATAACCCGGACGGCATGCCGTACCCCGTCACGGACGAGGAGGGCTACGTGACGTTCGCCCTGGCCAGCAGCGACGGCAAGCGGCTCTCCGAGACGAAACGCGCGGTGATGTCGCTGGTATCCACGAGCTTCAACACGGGTTTCCGGCTGGAGAAGTCAAAGAAGCCATCGGAGTACTTCGGCGCCAAGGTCGCGAAGGGCAAAGCCGGCGATCTGCCGGTGCTGGTGGCGCGGGTCTCGGGCAGCGTCCGCGGCAAGGCGATCGACGGGATGCAGTGGACCTTCTACGACTACGAGATGAACGTTCTCGATCGCGGCCGGGTCAGCGACGGCGTTGTGAGGATCCCTGCCGACAAACCCGTCTTCTACGTCACGCTCGAACGCTAGCAGCCCGTTTAGCCCGTTTAGCCCGTCTAGCCCGTCTAGCCCGTCTAGAAAACTGTCGTTGCTGCGGCCGGACCCTTGGCCTGCGCGTCATCGTCGCGAAAGCTCGATTTATTCTCAGGACGCTCAGGACTGGACAACCTCCTGACTCCTGGCGACTGACGCCGCCGCGTTCGTATGTGGACGAATGACTTTTTTCTCGTGCAGAGCGCTTGACACAGGCGCTAATCGTGTTATAGTATCTGTAGATCGATTTGCGCAGGAGGCTATTCGACGTGCCTATCACCATGCAGGACATCGCTGAGAAGACTGGCTTGTCGCGCCCGACGGTTAGTCTGGCGTTGCGCGACAAGGGCACGCTCTCGGCCGAGACGCGACGGCGCGTTCGCGTTACGGCGCAAGAACTTGGCTATCGGGCCAACGCCTCGGCCCGCGCCATGCGGGCCGGCGAGTTCGGCACGATCGCGCTGGTCCTCTCGGCCCATTCGGGGCGCAGCTATCTGCCGCAGCAGACGTTGGAGGGCATCTGCGACACGCTCGGTGAGCAGGAGCTTCACCTGACGATCGCCCGGCTGCCGGATGAGAAGCTCACGGACGCCGGCTTCGTGCCCAAGATTATCCGCGAGTACTGCTGCGACGGCATGCTGATCGACTACACGGACGACATCCCGGAGGAGATGATCGAACTGATCGAGTCGCTGCAGCAGCCGGTGATCTGGCTGAACCGCAAACAGAACCACGACTGTGTTTATCCGGACGACGTGGCCATCGGGCGCCAGGCGACTCAGCGGCTGCTGTCGGCCGGGCATCGGCGGATCGCGTACGTGGACCGCGGGACCGGGTGGAAGCAGCTTTCCAAGGCCCACTACTCCCAGCGCGATCGTCAGGCCGGTTACGTTGAGGCGATGAGCGCCGCCGGGTTGCGGCCGCGAATCTTGCGCCGCGACGATTCGGACATCGCCGAGACCCCGCGGGAGTTCCACCAGGCGATGGTGGACCTGCTGGGCGAGGACGGTCGCCCAACGGCGTTTGTGACGTACTCGCGAGTCTTCGCACAGAACATCGCCACGGCGGCGTTGCGGCGGGGGCTGTCCGTGCCGGCGGACGTGTCGCTGGTGACGGTGTGCTACCAGGCGGAAGTGACCGTCGACGGGCTGCAGATCGATTTCGTGATGACGCCGACGCGGGCGTACGGCGTGGCCGGCGTCGAGGCCCTGCTTACGCGGTGTGAAGAGCCGGCTGCGCACCTGCCGCCCCGCGCTGTCGCACCCAGAGAATTCCGCCAGGGACAGACCGTTGCTCCGCCGCCGGCGGACGACGCGACCGAGCGAAGCTCACAGAAACGCAGCGGGCGCCGAGACGCCGCGCCGAGGGACATCGGAAGGAAAGGAAGCGAATGCCAGACAAACCAGAGATATTGAACGTAAGCCCGTACAGGCCGTATGGCCGCATACCCCAAACCCGCGACGGGTGTTCCGTTGTGGCCGACAGCAGATCATTTTCCCCACTTTCAAGGAGCAGTAAGATGAAGAAGGTAGCAATTCTCACAATCATGGCGTTGTTCATGGCCGCCACGGCCCAGGCGGCGACGATTGGCGTCAATTTCGTCAACTACCAGGTGGGTGCCCAGAACAACCAAAGCGGGTACGTACTTCTGCCCACGGAAGAGGCCGGTGTTGAGGCGCAGGAGAACTGGAACAACTACTCCAGGAGCAATGACACTACTGGGCGTATTGAGTGGGATCCCGACGCGGGAACTTCGGGAGAATGGGTGCGGGATACCACCGATCCGACCTACATCGACAGTGATGGTAATGACACCGATTTGGACATCAGCTGGGATGTTGCAGGTTGGGACGTGTTTAGCTCTTATTATGGCGCTACTAGTGGTAGCGATGGCGACACCAAGCTGATGAGCGGCAATATGTTGGGGGTGAATGATATCTCCCTATCGAACGTGCCGTACACGACGTACGATCTTATTGTTTACGTGGCGGGTCAAAGTGGACAAGATGCCGATCAGAGCGTTACGGTTAGCGGTGATGACTTTACGGACATCACCAAGTATGTGACAAAGGCGAGCGGCTCGACTACGAT
>JAAAOJ010000007.1 GCA_009908915.1 Planctomycetota bacterium | reverse complement strand
GCCCCTGCGGGGAGGAGCAGTGGTGACCACAGCAGGGCGATCAGGCAGGCGGTGCATACGGTGCGTTTCATGGGTGGGTCCTTTCGGTTTTCTGCGCGGTCAGCTCCGGCGGCACGTCGTCCGGGTAGGATGCATGATACCCTTTTGGCCGGGGCGGAGCAATGCGAAGTGAGTTCGCGTGCGGGCAAAGGCATTGCATCCGGCGGCCGGGCGTGTATAATCGGTCGCGCATCGGGCCTTTAGCTCAGTTGGCTAGAGCGTGCGGATCACACCCGCAAGGTCACTGGTTCGAGTCCAGTAAGGCCCATGGAAACGCCAGAAAGCCCTTTGAAATAAGGGCTTTCTGCATGTTCATGCTCGCCATGCGATACCGTGCGGGGCACTTCTGCGACATACTGCGCCGGATTGTGCGCCGCTTTCTGGAAGTGATCTTCGGTGACTTGAAGATAGTGCTTAGCCGCCACCTGGGGACTGTTGCCAATCCATTCGCAGACGACCTGCACCGGGTATTCCTCGGCGAGTTCTGTCTCGCGAGTGCTTCGGCAGTTCTGCAAGAGCTTCGGCCAGGGCTTCAGGCCTGCCCGCTTGATGATCTTCCGCAACAGCGCGCCAAGGTTCTGCCCTCGGCTGTATCGGCTGATAACGCGGACCTGTCCGGCTTCCGCTTGCTCGAAGACTTCCGGCAGGTGCGGGTAGCGTTCCGGGAAGATCGGCACTTGGCGAATGCCGCCGTCCGCGTGGTGTTCTGTCTTGCTGGCATGGACCGTGAAACGCATCTTCTCCCAGTTCACGTCTTCCCATCTCATGCGAAGCACTTCCGACGGGCAACGCAGGCCCCCATAGCGGGCAAGGGCGAAGATCAATCGTCATTCTGCATCGGAGCAAGCGGCAAGAACCGCCTCGGATTCCTCGCGCGTGACGAAGTGGAACCGCTTGGGATTCTCGCGTACCAGCGTCGGCAGGCCGTCAAAGGGGTTTGTCGTTACGTGTCCCCGACGGACCGCCGCCCGGAAGAACTGCTTGGCAATGCCGCAACGTCGCCGCGCCGTATTCTCGGCCAGGCCTTCCGCGGGTGTGCGAGCACAAATCCTGGCACTTCTCATGCGGCGGCTCTTTCGGACTTCCAGTATGTCCGCCACAGGCCGCTGTGGTAGATGCCGGCCAAGGCCATCACGGCCTCGGCGTTGTCGCGGTCCCATCGCATGCCGGGGCCCTTCAGCCGGCCGGTCAGCGTCCCGCAGGCCGACTCCGTCGGCCCCGAGCCACAGTCGTAGCCCAACGCCCGGAACGCCGGGTAGTCCGTCATGTCGATTCGCTTACCCACATAGTCCCGCAATGACGCCAGCGCCTCATACTTCGGCCCGCTTCGGTGGCGCCGCAGGTACGGACCCAGCCGGTGCAGGAACACCAGCGAGCCTTGCTCCCAGACCACGCCCGTCATCGCTTCCACCCAGTCGCGGGCCTTCCTCGTGCCCTCCTCGTACAGCACCTGGCTCGTGGCGATCACGTGCTCCCGCAGGTGGTAGTAGTCCAGGATGTGTTCCTCCAGCATCGGCAGGTTCCGCCCGTACTGGTTGGCAATCACGGCGCGCCGTCGCTGACGGCGTACTTGGTCTTCGCCTCGCCCAGGCGAAGACGCGCCGCCTCCCGACGCATCAGACGCCCGAGGCGCTCGTGATCGCCCGATGTGCCCACCACGTGGCAGTGGGACTTCTCCGGGTCGTAGAACGAGACGATCTTGAACTCCTTCCAGCGAGAAGTCAAGTTGCTGGTGAGGCTCACCGTCCAGTCGAAGGCATATACCCTATCGGACTATGGCGCCGAGCGCAACCCGTACAGATATCGAACTTACACAAATACCTACGTCGTCCCGACCAATTTAGATGCGTAGGCCCTGAAGACAATGCCGGGCGGGGGTTGACCCGTCTGATTTGAGATGCTATGATATGTTGATTGTGACATCGGTAACAGCGTGAATGACGGAACAGTATAGTGTATGAATGCGATGAACGAAAGGCCAATCTGGTGATACCGGAAAAGACCGTAGGCCGGCTAACTCTGTATCGTAGAATACTTAACGATTGCATACGAGGCAATACTCTCTCGTTGCGGTCGCACGAGCTGGCGAGTATGGCCGGGGTGAGTGCGGCACAGGTACGCCGTGATCTCATGGTGGTCGGCTACGAGGGAAGCCCCAAACGCGGATACGAAACCGAGAAGCTTCTCGATGGCATCCGCCGAACGCTCGATGAGCCTGGCGGCCAGAGAATGGCCGTTGTCGGCGTGGGCAACCTCGGCCGGGCTCTGCTGGCCTACTTCACGGGGCGCCGGCCCGGCCTGGCGATGGTCGCCGCTTTCGACAAGGACCCTACCCGAACGGGACGGGTCGTCCATGGCTGCCACTGCTACCACATCGACGAGATGGAACGCGTCATCGACGAGGAAGATATCCACGTTGCCGTGCTCGCCGTGCCGGCCGTCGCCGCGCAAAAGGTCACCGACAAGCTGGTGCGATGCGGCATTCGCGGCCTGCTCAACTTCGCCCCCGTGCCCGTTCACGTGCCCGCCAGCGTCTACCTCGATGACATCGACCTGACGATGGCGCTTGAGAAGGTCGCCTTCTTCGCCAGGGATCGCGGAAATGCGGGAGTGTTTGCCTGATCTGTGTCCGATAGATTCGAGCGGCCCGACCGGTGCCGCCTTTGTACCCCCTACAGGACGTGTCCATGATGACCGCAAATGAGATTGATGACATACTGAGGCAGTATCCGGAGGCGGGACGCGACGCGCTGATCCCGATTCTCCAGGATGTACAGGACATACAGGGCTACCTCTCGAAGGACGCCGTCGTCCGCATCGGCGAGTGCCTCAAGCTCCCGCCGAGCAAGATCTATGGCGTGGCGACCTTCTACAACCAATTCCGCTTCCAGCCGCAGGGCAGGTTTCACATTCAGGTCTGCCGCGGAACCGCCTGCCACGTCAAGGGCTCGGCGGCCGTCCTCGACCGCCTGCAGCGCGAACTGGGCGTGGCCAGCGGCGAGACGACGCGCGACGGGATCTTCAGCCTCGAAGTCGTCGCCTGTATCGGCGCCTGCGGCTTGGCCCCGGTCATCAGCGTCAACGGAGAGTTCCACGCCAAGCTGACACCCGACAGCGTGGTCGACGTCCTCAACGAATATCGACAGAAAGCCGAGAGTAGCGCCCATGCCTGAGACCGCCACCCCGAATGCCAAGGACCTCGTGACCTTCTGGTCCGACGGGCCCATCAGCCATCACGATCCCGAGGCCCGCAACCGCCTGACCGAACGCCTGGCCGCCTTCAAGACCGAGCGGGCCGACCACCCGGTGATCTTCATCGGCGCCGGCACGTGCGGGATGGGCGCCGGGGCCGGCAAGACCCTCGACGCCGTCCGCGAGTACCTCGCCGCCAACCGCGTCGAGGCCAAGGTCGTCGAGGTCGGCTGCATCGGCCTGTGTGCCGTCGAACCCATGCTCGATGTCCAGTTGCCGAAGAAGGCCCGCATCAGCTACCAGAATATCACGGCCGATAAGGTCGAGGACCTGCTGGGCAAGGCGCTGGGCGGCCAGGTCGACCAGATCGACGAGGCCCTGATCTTCGGCCAGCACCCGGCCGGGGATCGCGAGGCCTGGGCCGACGTGCCGAACTTCAACGACCATCCTTTCTTCAAGCCGCAGACGCGGTGGGTGCTCGCCAACTGCGGCGTGATCGACCCAACGCGGATCGAGGAATACATCGCCCGCGGCGGCTATGCAGCCTTTGCCGCGGCCATCACCGCCCACACCCCCCGGGCCGTCTGCGACGACGTCGAGACCAGCGGCCTGCGAGGGCGCGGGGGCGGCGGCTTCCCGACGGGCAAGAAGTGGACGTTCGCCCTGAACACGCCCGCCGAGCAGAAGTACTTGGTCTGCAACGCCGACGAGGGCGACCCCGGCGCGTTCATGGACCGGGCCGTCATCGAGGGCGACCCGCACCGTCTGCTGGAAGGCATGGCCATTGCCGCCTACGGCATCGGCGCGACCAAGGCCTACGTCTACATCCGGGCCGAATATCCCCTGGCGATTCAGCGTCTCAAAACCGCCATCGCCCAGGCCAGGAGCTACGGCCTGCTGGGCCAGAACATCCTTGACAGCGGCATGAACCTGGACATCATCATCAAGAAGGGTGCCGGTGCGTTCGTCTGCGGCGAGGAAACCGCTCTGCTGCACAGCATCGAAGGCAAGCGCGGCATGCCGCGGCCGCGACCCCCGTTCCCGGCCGTCAGCGGCCTGTTCGGCAAGCCGACGATCATCAACAACGTCGAGACGCTCAGCAACGTCCCGTCGATCATCGCCAACGGGCCGGACTGGTTCGCCGGCGTTGGCACCGACGGCAGCAAGGGCACAAAGGTCTTCGCCCTGTCCGGCAAGGTCGAGCTGACCGGTCTGATCGAAGTGGCCATGGGCACGACCGTCCGCGAGATCGTCTTCGATATCGGCGGCGGCATTCCGGGCGGCAAGGCCTACAAGTCCACGCAGATCGGCGGGCCCTCCGGTGGCTGCATTCCCGACCAGCACCTCGACATCGAGATCGACTACGAGAGCCTCAAGACCGTCGGGGCCATGATGGGCTCGGGCGGCCTGGTAGTGATGGATGAAGACACCTGCATGGTCGATGTGGCCAAGTTCTTCATGGACTTCATCCAGCGCGAGAGCTGCGGCAAGTGCATCCCCTGCCGCGAAGGCACGCGCCGGATGCTCGAGACGCTCGAACGAATTACGTCGAGCCGCAAGGACGAGGAGGGCCACGACGCCCTGGAACGCTTTCGCAGCGTGATGTACCTCGACCGCCTGGCCGAGGTCATCCAGGACACCAGCCTCTGCGGCCTGGGACAGACCGCCCCCAACCCGGTGCTCAGCACGCTGCGGTTCTTCCGCGACGAGTACGAAGCCCACGTCTTTGAGCGGCGTTGTCCGGCCGGCGTCTGCAAGGATCTGCTGACGTACACGATCGACCCCGACACATGCACCGGCTGCACGCTGTGTGCCAAAAAATGCCCCACCGGCGCGATTATGGGCGCGCCCAAGAGCCCGCATTACATCGTCACCGACAAGTGCATCGCCTGCGGCGCCTGCTACGAGGCCTGCAGGTTCGACGCTGTCAACACGCAGTAGTAACTTGGAACTCATCTTCAGCATGAAAGCGTCTTCGGCTGCTGACGAAGGATACAACCATGGTAAAGCTTACCCTTAACGACCGACATATCGAGGCGCGCGAGGGCGAACTGCTCATCGACGCGATGGAGCGGGCCGGCGTTCGCGTACCGACGCTCTGTCACATGAAGGACCTCTTCCCCAGCGGCGCCTGCCGCATGTGCGTGGTGGAGATTGACGGACGTCGCGGGCTCGTTCCGAGCTGTGCCTGCCCCGTCGAAGAGGGCATGGACGTCAAGACGCATTCGTCCCGAGTCGTCCGCGCCCGCAAGACGATCATCGAGCTGCTACTGGCGAACCACCCCGACGACTGCCTGTACTGCGTTCGCAACGGCAACTGCCAGTTGCAGGATCTCGCCGAAGAACTCGGTGTGCGCGAGCGGCGTTTCACGGGCGGCCGCAGCCACCACGATCTGGACGTCTCCAACCCGGCGATTGAACGCGACCCGGACAAGTGTATCCTGTGCGGCAAGTGCGTGCGCATATGCGAGGAGGTCCAGGGCGTCGCGGCGATCGACTTTGTCGGTCGCGGTAGTAGGGCGATGGTCGGTACGGCCTTCGATCAGGGCCTGAACCTCTCCAGCTGCGTGAACTGCGGCCAGTGCATTATGGTTTGCCCGACCGGCGCCCTCCGTGAGCGGTCCTCGCTGAAAGACGTCATGGAAGCCATCAGCGACCCCGACACGTTCGTGGTCGTTCAGCACGCCCCGTCGATTTCTGTGACGCTGGGCGAGGAATTCGGCCTCAAGCCCGGCACCGATGTTGTGGGGCTGATGACCACGGCCATGCGGCGGCTGGGCTTTGACCGCGTGTTCGACACCGCCTTCAGTGCCGACCTGACGATCATGGAAGAAGCCTCCGAACTCGTTCACCGCCTGTCCACCGGCGGAAAGCTGCCGATGATGACCAGCTGTTCGCCCGGCTGGGTGAAGTTTGTCGAGCAGTTCTACCCGGACATGCTGGAGAATATCTCCACCTGCAAGAGCCCCCAGCAGATGCTCGGTGCGGTCATCAAGAGCTACTTCGCCGACCGCGAGGGCCTGGACCCCAAGAAGATTTTCAGCGTTTCCGCCATGCCCTGCACCGCCAAGAAGTTCGAGGCGACGCGGCCTGAGATGGCCCGCCACGGCCTCCCGGACGTGGACGCCGTGCTGACCACGCGCGAGCTGGCTCGGCTGATCCGCATGCGAGGCCTGGACTTCAACGACCTCGAACCCAGCAACGCCGACACGCCCTTTGGCGAGCGGACCAGTGCGGGCAAAATCTTCGGCGCCACCGGCGGCGTGATGGAAGCCGCCATCCGCACCGCCTATCACCTGATCACCGGCGAGGAGTTGCAGGACCTGGACGTCAAGGCGGTCCGCGGCATGAACGGCGTGAAGGAAGCCGCAGTTGCCGTCGGCGATCTCGAAGTCGGCGTGGCCGTCGCCAACGGCGTCGGCAACGCCCGCAAGCTGCTGGACGAAATTCGCGAAGGACGCGACGATCTGCACTTCATCGAGGTCATGACCTGCCCCGGCGGCTGCATCGCCGGCGGCGGCCAGCCCATCGGCACAGACCTCGACAAGGTCCGTGAACGCATGAACGCGCTGTACAAGATCGACAGCGAGGATTCCATCCGCGTCAGCCACGAGAACCCGGCTATCAAGCGTCTCTACGAGGAATTCCTCGGCGAGCCGCTCGGCCACAAAAGCCACGAACTGCTCCACACGCACTACACAAAACGCGAAACCGTGATGTAGCGACTTGGTGTTCACTGGTTCCCGGTTCCCGTTGACTGGATACGCAACATGAAACCTGACACGAACAAGCCGTTTGTCACAACCGTTCACGAGCGCTGTCGCATGTGCTACACATGCGTGCGGGAGTGCCCCGCCAAGGCTATTCGTATCGTCGATGGGCAGGCGGACGTCATCCCGGAACGCTGCATCGCTTGCGGCAACTGCGTGAAGGTCTGCAGCCAGAACGCCAAGGAAGCGCTGAGCACCGTTGAGCAGTTCGAGCATTGGCTTTCCGGCGGGGCGCGTGTCGCCGTCATGGTCGCGCCGAGCTTTCCCGCCGACGTCGTCGACGCCGATCCGGAACAACTGGTCGGCATGATCCGCGCGCTCGGCGCCGATATCGTGGCCGAGGTCGGCTTCGGAGCGGACCTGGTCGCCGACCGCTATCGTCGACTGTTTACCGACTCCGACGACGATGCCCGCTACATCGCTACGAGCTGCCCCGCCATCGTCGGCTACGTGGAACGCTACTTCCCGGACCAGGCCGAATCCCTCGCGCCGATCGTCTCGCCGATGGTCGCGATGGCCCGTGTCCTGCGCGAAATCTACGGCGAGGACGTCCGCACCGTTTTCGTCGGCCCGTGCATCGCCAAGAAAGTGGAAGCCGCCTCCGAGATGGTCCTCGACGAGGTCGACTGCGCCATTACCTTCGCCGAGCTGCGCATGCTCTTGCTCCGCTGCGACATCCACCCCGACGACGTCGAACCCAGTGACTTCGATCCGCCGCATTCCGCCGCCGGTGCTCTCTTCCCCATCAGCCGCGGCATGCTTCAGGCCGCCAACATCCAGGAAGACCTGATGGCCGGCCAGGTCGTTGCCACCGAAGGGCGAAGCAATTTCACCGAGGCCCTGCGCGAGTTTGCCGAGGGCAACCTCGACGCCCGCCTGCTGGAAGTGCTGGCCTGCCAAGGCTGTATCATGGGGCCGGGCATGACGGGCAACACGCCGCTGTTCCGCCGGCGAAGCTGCGTCAGCCGCTATGTCCGCAGCCGCATGAAGACGTTCGACGAGCAACGGTGGCGCAGCTACGTCAATCGCCTGGAGGCGCTGGACCTCTCGCGAGAATTCGTCCGCAACGACCAGCGCATTCCCACGCCCGCGGAACGGCAGCTTGAGGAGATTCTCGCGCGGATGGGTAAGTTCGAGCCCGCCGACGAACTCAACTGCGGTGCGTGCGGCTACGACACCTGCCGTGAGCATGCCATCGCGATCTGCAAGGGCCTCGCCGAGTCCGAGATGTGCCTGCCGAATACCATCGAGAAGCTGCGCGATACGATCAACGCTCTGGCCGACTCAAACGACCAGTTGCACAACGCGCAGGAAGCATTGATGCAGTCGGAGAAGCTCGCCAGCATGGGCCAGCTCGCCGCGGGTATCGCCCACGAGGTCAACAACCCGCTCGGCGTGGTACTGATGTATGCTCACTTGCTGCTCGACGAATGCGAAGAGAGCGGCAAGCAACGCGGCGACCTGCGGATGATCGCCGAACAAGCCGACCGCTGCAAGAAGATCGTCGCCGGGCTGCTGCACTTCGCCCGACAGAACAAAGTGCTCCGCCAACGCACCGACGTTCACGGCCTGATCCGCCGCTCGCTCGATCCGCTGGCCGTGCCGGACAACGTCAATCTCCGCGTCGAGGAAGGCCTCGACGATCCGTACGCTGAAATCGACGCCGACCAGATCGTCCAGGTGCTCACGAACCTCTGCACGAATGCCTTTGCGGCCATGCCCGACGGCGGCCTGCTGGCCGTCACCACCGACGGTACGGACCAGGCCGTCCGCATCCGCGTGACCGATACCGGCACGGGCGTCCCGGAAGAGAATCTCGGCAAGATTTTCGAGCCGTTCTTCACCACCAAGCAGATCGGCAAGGGCACGGGACTTGGCCTGGCCGTCACGTACGGTATCATTAAGATGCACAAGGGCAGCATTGACGTCGAGTCCAACGCCGACCCCGCCAACGGGGCGACCGGAACGACGTTTATTATCGAACTACCCCGAGAAGGACAGGAAACACTATGACCGACGCGGCCCCCACGCAGGGCAAGACCATACTCATGTTCGACGACGATCCGGACTTCCTCCTCGCGCAGAAGACGCGACTCGAGGCCGCCGGTTTCAACGTCGTTGATGTCGACAGCAGCGACAATGCCGAACAGTTGATCCGCGAGACCAAGCCCGACGTCCTCGTCGTCGACCTGATGATGGAGAACGAAGACACCGGCTTTACGCTGTGCTACGCCGCCAAGAAGCTCATGCCGGAACTGCCCGTCATCCTCGTCACCGGCGTGGCCTCGGAGACCGGTATCGAATTCGATGCCGCAACGAAGGAAGAACGCAGTTGGGTCAAGGCCGACGCCGTCCTGGCCAAACCGATCCGCTTCGAGCAGCTGCAGGCCGACATCGAACACCTTCTGACGGAATAGGTCCGGGCATTGAAACGCGGAGCGATCCGGGAGATGATTGTCTCCGCGGTCGTGCGGTCTTGGCAGCTTGACGTTGAAAGGTAAGGTTTCCTCGTGGAAACGCTGAGAGTGATGATTGTTGACGACGAGCCGGGCATGCGGATGGGCGTGCAGCGGGCGCTGCGCGACTACCGTTTCTACCTGCCGGACACCGACTGCGATGTCGGCTTTGAGATCATCGAAGCTGAAAGCGGCGAACGCGCCCTCGAACTCATCCACGACACACCCCCGGCTATCCTGCTGCTGGACCACAAACTGCCCGGCATGACCGGCATGGACGTCCTCGAACGCCTCCCGAAAGGCGAGGAGGACATCCTGACGATCATGATCACCGCCTACGCCTCGATCGAGATCGCCGTCAAGGCCACCAAGGAAGGCGCCTACGACTTTCTGCCCAAGCCCTTCACGCCGGCGGAGCTGAAGTACTCGGTGAAGAAGGCCGCCTCGCGCGTGGTGCTCGCCCGTCGGGCCCGCGACCTCGCCGAGGAAAAGCGCCGCGTTCGCTTTGAGTTCATCCGCGTGCTCGGCCACGAACTCAAGGCCCCGCTGGCCGCCGTCGACAGCTACCTCGATCTGCTGCAGGATCGCACCCTCGGCGAGACCGTCGGCAAGTACGACGATATGATCGGTCGCAGCCGAACCCGAATCGACCAGATGCGCACCCTCATCATCGATCTGCTGGATATGACCAAAATCGAGTCCGGCACGCGCGTTCGCGAGATCGAGCCGGTCGACCTCGTCGACGTCGCCACGTCGTCGATCGAGCTGATGGAATCCCGCGCCGCCGAGCGACACATCGACCTGAACCTCCACGTGGACGGCCCCGTAGTCATCGACGCCGACCGCACCGAGATGGACATCATCTTCAACAACCTCATCTCCAACGCCGTCAAATACAACCGCGACGACGGCACGGTCGACGTCACCATCAAAGCCACCGGCGACGGCGGGGCCCGACTGAGCGTGGCCGATACCGGCATCGGTATGACCAAGGACGACCAGGCCAAGCTTTTCGGCGAGTTTGCCCGTATCCGCAATAGGCACACGAAGCACATTCTCGGCAGCGGTCTGGGTCTGAGCATCGTCAAGCGGCTGGTGACGATCTACGGTGGCGACATCCGTGTCAACTCCACGCCGGACGTCGGCTCGACGTTCTCGGCCAGCCTTCGGCCCGCCGAGCCGGAGGACGCCCCCGCCGAGCAGGCCGACGATGCCGACGGCGACGCGGAGTAAGCACCGACTGTCCCCAACGCTCCTGGCAACCGACGCTACATACCACTGACAGTTACCATTTGGAGAACGACATGTACGCACCGCACACGATCCTTGGTATTCACATTACCGACCGGATTGAGGAGGCCGTCGAGGTCCAGAAGCTCCTGACCGCCAACGGTCAGCAGATCAAGACCCGCCTCGGCCTGCATGAGATGGAAAAGGAAGGCGGCAACAACGGCCTGCTGCTGCTGGAGATGATCGGCCCGGAGGAAGGGATCCGCGAACTGGCCGACAAGCTCAATGCCCTCGACGGTGTCGAGTGCCAGGCCATGGTCTTCCACCATCCCGAATAGGTACGCGTCCTTTGTGCATGGCGGCCCGAAGGGCTGTCATGTCGTGAGAACCCGTCACCCGGTGCAGCAGGTGCTACACCGCGCACAGGAGTCTCAGTGTCGCAGTGGGTGAGAAGCTTGATGACGCATGATGAGATTCGAACCTGGCTGGAAGAGGACCGGTCGGAGCAGCTCGACCGACTCTGGGCGCGAGCCAATGCGGTTCGCCGCGAGAACGTCGGCGACGCGGTTCACCTGCGCGGACTCATCGAGTTCTCGAATCACTGCGTTCGCACCTGCGGTTACTGTGGTCTGAATTCAACCAACCGCCGCATCCAGCGATACCGCATGACGGCGGATGAGATACTCGACTGCGCTCACGCGGCGGCCTCCTACGGCTACGGAACTGTGGTGATGCAATCCGGCGAGGATTACGGCATCAGCGCCTTATGGCTGGCTGACGTTATTTGCCGCATCCATCGTGAAACGGAGCTGGCGATCACTCTAAGTGTGGGCGAGCGTCCTCTGGACGAGCTGAAGCGGTGGCGGGACGCCGGCGCCGACCGCTACCTGCTGCGGTTCGAGACATCCAATCGCGACCTGTACGATCGTATTCATCCGCCGCGGGCGGGCCAGGATCGCAGCGACCGCTTCGAGTTGCTGCGCCAGTTGCGCGAGATCGGCTATGAGACCGGCTCGGGCGTGATGATCGGCATCCCCGGCCAGACGTATGACGATCTGGCGACGGATATCGAGTGGTTCGGTCGGCTGGAGCTGGACATGATCGGCGTCGGGCCGTTTATTCCGCATCCCGCCGGGCCGACAGCATTGCTGCCGCCCGCTGAGGAGGGGCAGGTGCCCAACACGGAGCAGATGGCCTACAAGGTGGTCGCCCTGACGCGGCTGCTCTGCCCGGCCAGCAACATTCCCTCGACGTCCGCCTTGGCAACGCTGAACCAGACCGAGGGTCGCGAGCTTGGCCTGCAACGGGGCGCCAACGTCGTCATGCCGAACTGCACCCCCACCCGATACCGGGCTCTGTACGACATTTACCCCGCGAAGGCGTGTGTCGACGAAACCGCAGAACAGTGCCTGCACTGCTTAAGGGCCCGCATCGCATCCATCGGACGATCCGTTGGCGAAGGCCGCGGCGATTCGCCGGCATACATCAATCGTCTTGCGACAACATAGGAACCATCTGAGAACACGTGGCATGGCCATTGTGGCCGTCAGTCACATGAGCATTGTGCTCGTGGAATAACGAGGACTGCACGACCGGGACGGCCGTGATACTCATGGGCGAGGCGCCCATGCCACTTCTGCGACAGCTTCATAGATAGGAGGCCGTCATGGCCGTTACGCAAACACGAGAACTGAGTAAACACGCGGTTGATTTCATTGACGACGCTGCGTTGGAAGCCCTTGCGGCTCGCCCAGCGCCGGACGCCGCCGAGGTCTGCGACGTCATCGCCAAATCGCTCGAGAAGCAGCCGCTCAGCGTCGAAGAAACGGCGGTGCTGCTGGCCGCCGACACGCCGGATCTGCAGCAGGAAATCTTCGACGCCGCCCGCCAACTCAAGCGCTGCGTCTACGGCAATCGCATTGTGCTCTTCGCGCCGCTGTACATCGGCAGCTACTGCACGAACGACTGTGCGTACTGTGGCTTCCGGCGGTCCAACGTAGACTCCATCCGCCGCACGCTCAGTCATGATGAAATCGTCGGTGAGGTTGAGGCGTTGGAGAACGTCGGCCACAAGCGGCTGATCCTGGTCTACGGCGAGCACCCGTGGTACAGCCCCGAATTCATCGCGGAGACGGTCCGCAGCGTTTATGAGACCAAGGTCGGCCACGGCGAGATCCGCCGGGTAAACATCAACGCTGCGCCGCTGGATGTCGAGGGGTATCGCGTGGTTCGCGAGGCGGGCATCGGCACGTACCAGGTCTTCCAGGAAACCTACCATCACGCCACCTATGCCCGGGTACATCGCGCCGGCACGCAGAAAGCCGATTACCGTTGGCGGCTCGACGCCCTCAGCCGCGCATTGGAAGCCGGCCAGGACGATGTCGGCATCGGGGCGTTGTTCGGCCTGACGAATTGGAAGTTCGAAACGCTCGCCCTGGTCGCCCATTCGCTGCACCTGCAGAATACCTACGGTTGCGGGCCTCACACCGTCAGCTTCCCGCGTCTGACGCCGGCGACCGGTCTGGATATGGATGAGTTCAGCCGCGTCAGTGATGCTGAGTTCAAACGGCTTGTTGCTATTTTGCGGCTTGCCGTGCCGTACACCGGGCTGATCCTCACGGCCCGGGAGAAGGCAGAGGTGCGGCGAGACGTCATGGAATTTGGCGTCTCGCAGATCGACGCCGGCACCCGCATCGAATTGGGCGGTTATACTGCTGCCGGCGATGCGCAGACACTTCGCAAGGAACAGTTCACCATCGGCGATGTCCGCAGCCTGGACGAAGTGGTTCGCGAACTGCTGCAGACCGGTTTTGTGCCCAGTTGGTGCACCGCGTGCTATCGTCTTGGCCGAACCGGCGAGCACTTCATGGAGTTCGCGATTCCCGGCTTCATCAAACGCTACTGCACCCCGAATGCGCTGACGACGCTCAAGGAGTATCTGGTCGACTACGCCTCGCCTAAGACGCGCGCCCTCGGCGAGACGGTCATCGCCACCGAACTGGACCGCCTGCCGGACGGCAGGCAGAAGGGTGAACTGCGAACCAAGCTCGCCGACATCGAGAGCAGCGACCAGCGCGATCTGTATTTCTAATGGACGCCACGGAGTTTTCGATCCCCAATGAGCGACGACCGAACCGAACACGATCTTCTCGGCGAACGGCCCGTGCCGGTCGACGCGTTGTACGGCATTCACACGGCTCGGGCGATGGAGAACTTTCCGCTCAGCGGGCGGCGCACGCCGCCGGCGCTGTGGCGGGTGTTCGGCGCGGTCAAGCTGGCGGCCGCCCGCACCAACCACCTGCTCGGGCGATGGGACGAGCAGACCTTTGCCGCCATCGGGTCGGCCTGCATGGACCTCTATGAGGGCCGGCTTGACGAGCACAACATGGTCGACGCGCTGGCCGGCGGGGCGGGCACGAGCGTCAACATGAACGCCAACGAGGTCATCGCCAACCGGGCATTGCAGTTGCTCGGGCGGCCTCTCGGCGACTACGACACCCTCAGCCCCACCGACGACATTAACCTCCACCAGTCCACCAACGACACCTACCCGACGGCCCTTCGCATTGCGGCGATCAGCCTGCTGCGCGAGCTGGAGCGGAATCTCGTGACGCTGCTGGAGGCATTCCAGGCCAAGGAAAAGCAGTTTGCCCACATCGTCAAGGTCGGCCGCACTCAATATCAGGACGCCGTACTCGTCACGCTCGGCCGCGAGATGGCCGCTTACGCCGAAGCGCTGGGCCGAGATCGCTGGCGCGTCTACAAGTGCGAGGAGCGATTGCGGACGGTGAACCTGGGCGGCACGGCCGTCGGAACCGGTTTGGCGGCGCCGCGGCAATACATTTTCCGCGTGGTGGGGGAACTGCGGGCCATTACGGGCATGGGGTTGGCCCGGGCGGAGAATCTCGTCGAGGCCACCCAGAACACCGACGTGTTCGTGGAGGTCAGCGGTATCGCCAAGGCGTGTGCATCGAACTTGGTGAAGGTCGCCAATGATCTGCGTCTGCTCTCCAGCGGCCCCACCGCCGGGCTCGGCGAGATCCGCCTGCCCGCGCGTCAGGCCGGTTCGTCGATCATGCCCGGCAAGATCAACCCCGTGATTCCCGAGGCCGTCGTGCAGGCGGGCCTCGTCGCCCAGGCCGGCGACCAGGTGGTCACACAGGCCTGCTCGGCCGGCAGCCTCGAACTCAACGCCTTCCTGCCGGTCGTCGCCGACGCCCTGCTAGGCGGGCTGCAATTGCTGGCCAACGCCGGCGACATTGTCCGGCGCTTTTGCGTCGAGGGCATGGAGGCCGACGAAGCCGCGTGTCGCCTTCACGTCGATGGCGGCACGGCCGCCGCGACCGCCCTGTTGCCGGCCATCGGCTACGAACGCGCCGTCGAGTTGGCGCGCCTCGCCGCCAAGCAGGGCAAGCCGCTGCGGGAGGTCGCCATCGAACGGGGCGGGTTGACCGCCGAGCAGTTCGACGCACTGGTGACGCCCGAGGCGGTCAATCGCCTCGGCCTGCCCGACACCGCCCCGTCAGGAGACGCCGAATGACCGAGCAAAACGCCTGATGCGGGACGCACTAAATTCGTGCATGGCGGAACACCTGCTCTGCCATGTACAAGCTGTTGTCTTAGAGAAACTTAGACGCGGTGCAGCTGTGCCAACGGCATCCCTTCGGGAGTGCTACACCACGCATAGATTCTGTGCGTCGCGTATGATTTGCTTGCCCGGCATGGTGATGCATATTATGATGCATTATGATGCGTGTTATGCATCGCTTGAAAGGTGGTGACCCATGGGCACATTGAGCATACATAATCTGGACGAGAACCTGGAACAGTTGATTCGCCAGCGAGCGGACCGGACCGGCCGCAGTATCAACCATGTGCTCAAAGAGATGCTGTCCGAAGCTGTTCGCTCGGAAAAGCGCACCGTCGCCGAGCGTCGGCGCGATTTCGAGCAGTTCGCCAACAGCTGGACAGAAGAGGAAGGCCGTCAATTCAACAATCTGATAGAGGATATGTTCGAGCGGATTGATGAAGAGGAATGGACATGAGTTCCGTACTCGTCGATGCGAATGCCTACACCGCAGTTCGCACAGGGCATGAAGGCGTACTGGATCGGCTGGGTCGAGCGAATACGGTGATCATGTCGTCGATTGTGCTGGGAGAGTTGCAGGCGGGGTTTCAGAATGGGCGGCGGGTTGAACAGAATCTTGAAATGCTCCAGCGTTTCCTGGTCTTGCCGCAGGTACGGATTGCCGACGTTACGGCGGAGACAGCCGAACATTACGGGCGGCTGATGACGAAGTTGCGGCGAGCCGGAACGCCTTTGCCGACCAATGATGTCTGGCTCGCTGCGCAAGCCGTCCAGGCCGGGGCCGTGATATTGACCTTTGACAAGCACTTTTACATGATGCCGGAAGTTCGCGTTTGGCCGGAGACAACGCGGCGAACCAAGAAGTAGATTATGCAGCACACCCCCAAAGGATTTCGGCTGCACATCGCACTGTTCGGTCGACGAAATGTCGGCAAGAGCAGCCTGCTCAATGCCATGACGCGGCAGGACGTGTCCATCGTTTCGGACACGGCCGGCACGACGACCGACCCCGTGGAAAAACCCATGGAGCTGTTGCCGGTCGGGCCTGTTCTGTTCATCGACACCGCCGGCATCGACGATGTCGGCGACCTCGGCGAGTTGCGCGTCCAGAAAACGCGTCGCATCTTCGACCGCGCGGACGTGGGCGTCATCGTCACGGAAGCCGGCGGCTGGGGCGAGTTCGAGCAGCAGATTCTGGAGGAACTGACGCACCGCGAAATCCCCGCCGTCGTGATCTTCAACAAATGTGACCTCGCCGCGCCGGACGCCACCCGCATCATCGACCTCGATACGCAAAAGGTCCGCTGCGTAAAGACCGTCGCCAGCGAAGCACGCGGCCTTCCGGACGTTCGCGAGGCTCTCATCCGCTCGGCCCCGGACGACTTCGTCAATGTCCCGACGATTCTCGGTGACCTCGTCCCCGCGGGCGAGCTGGCCGTGCTGGTCGTGCCGATCGATCTCGAAGCGCCCAAGGGCCGGCTGATCCTGCCGCAGGTGCAGTCCATCCGCGACCTGCTTGACAACGACGCCTACTGCATGGTCGTCAAGGAACGCGAACTGCGCGACGCCCTCGACCGGCTGCGTCGCCCGCCGGTTCTCGTCGTCACCGACAGCCAGGGCTTCCTGAAAGTCGCCGGCGACACGCCGCCCGACGTGCCGCTGACGAGCTTCAGTATTCTCTTTGCCCGCATGAAGGGCGACCTCAACGCCTTCGTCCGCGGTGCGACGGCCATCGACCGCCTGCGCCCCGGCAGCCGTGTGCTGGTGGCCGAGGCGTGCAGTCACCACCCCATCGGCGAGGATATCGGTCGCGTGAAGATCCCGCGATGGCTGAGCCAGTACGTCGGCGGCAAGCTGGAGTTCACCCACGTGCAGGGGCATGACTTCCCCGACGACCCGGCCGGGTTCGACCTGGCGATCCACTGCGGCGCGTGCATGTGGAATCGTCGCGAAATGCTCAGCCGCATCATCCGGTGCAACAAGGCCGGCGTGCCGATCACCAACTACGGCCTGACGATCGCCTATTCGCTGGGTATCTTCGAGCGGGCACTCGGGCCCTTCCTCGGGGCGCTTGATACGTACCGCCGTTCCCGCTCCAACCGCTCCCCGCAGGCCGATGTCTGATAGGCCGGGTCGGCGGCATCGCCGGGCTGACCGTCGCTGACGGCGAGGTACTGCCGCGCCCGAGCCTTCAAGAGCGTCCAGACGCGGTTGTCCTCCGCCAGGTACATCGCGGGCGGCGCCGCTACCAGCCACCGGGCACGCCGCCCTTGCCGGAATCTACAGGCACCTCAACCGCCCCTTGTTCTTCCGATCCATGTCTAAACGACACGATGTAGCAAGTCTGCTCAAGTGGTACGCGGATCTTGAGTACGGGCTGTTAACCCCTTTGACTGTCCCCTCTAGCCGCCGGGGAGAATGTGGATACCCGCGGCAGATACCGCAAGCGCTGGCCAGATGAAGGGGCATTCGACAGAGAGGTCGTGTAGAATCCGACCACAGTCCAGTCGGGGGGCGCAAAATCATTACCGCCAGCAGGCGAAAATCGCTATAATCGCCCGACCGGTCGACGCGGCCGCCGCGCTGTCTGTGGCTCGCACCGCGCGCGGGTGATGTGGTTTCTCGAATCTCCAGGAGAAGAAGCGTGACACGCATGAATGGTATCCCTGTCGGCTCGACCAACATGGGCCGAATCGTTGTCGGGTTGCTGGTTTGCCTTGCCGTGATCGTCCCGGCGTGTGTAGAAGGCACAGCCGAGGGGCATTTTGAGGAGGGCATCGCGGCCCAGGACGCGGGGAATCACCCGCGGGCAATCCGTGAATTCGGCTATGCTCTCGAACGCGATCCGGGCTATCTGGCGGCCTACGTCGGCCGCGGCATCAGCTACCTGGCCGTCCGCGACTACAACAACGCAGTCATCGAGTTCACGCGGGCGATCGAACTGGATCCGGCCTATCACGGTGCGTATTACAACCGCGGCGTGGCTTACAGTGCCCGCAGGGAATACGGCAAGGCGATCGAGGACTTCACCGCCGCTATCGAACGCGACCCCAACTACGCCCACGCCTACGCCAGTCGGGGGCTGGCCTGGAAGAAGAAGGGCGATCTCGACAAGGCCATCGCCGACTACGGCAAGGCCCTTCAGATCGACCCGAAGTACGCCAAGGCCTACAACAACCGCGGCAACGCCTACAGCGAGAAGGGCCAGTCAGGCCAGGCCGTCGCCGACTACACCCGGGCTATCGACCTGGACCCGAAAGACACCACCGCGTACGTCAATCGCGGACTCGAATACGCCAACGAGGGCCAGCAACCCAAGGCGCTGGAGGATCTCAATCAGGCCATCCGGCTGAACTCGGTCGACCCGAAGGTCTTCAACAGCCGCGGCAACATCTTCTACGACATGGGCCGGTATGACAAAGCCCTCGCCGACTACTCGCGTGCAATCAGCCTGGCCCCGCGGCAGCCGAGTGCGTACGTCAATCGCGGCAATGCCTATCTTGCCGGCGACGACTTTGACCGGGCCCTCGAGGATTACTCCATGGCCATCAAGCTCGCACCGGAGTATGCGCTGGCGCATTTCAACCGCGGACTGGCCCACTACCGCAAACGCCAATACGACGACGCGGTGGCCGATTACACCACGGCGATCGATCTCAAACCCCGCATGGCCGAGGCGTACAAGCATCGAGCGCTGGCCTACTACTACAGCCGCGCGTACGGCAGGGCGTGGGAAGACGTGGAAGCCTTCCAGCGGTTGGGCGGCAAGATGAATCCGGAGGACGTCGACAAGATCCGTCGGGCCGCCGAGGTCGCACGCCGTCGATAGGCTCGTCGCTTGCTGCGTCTGCTCCGTGTCCACTGTGGCTGACCTGACGTGACTGAACTCAAACCATTCCGCATCGGCCCGATCGAGATTGACTTCCCGGTCGCCCTGGCCCCGCTGGCCGGGTACAGCGACCATGCGTTTCGCAGCATCTGTCGCCAGCAGGGCGCCGCCTACTGCACCACCGAAATGGTCCTTGACCGCTGCGCGACCGTCCGGCGCGGCCAGCAGGCCATCCTCCTGTCCCGCGGGCCGGACGAACACCCGCTGGCCGTCCAGATTATCGGCACCGAAGCGGCGACGATGGCCGGGGCGGCGCGGTTCCTGGCCGGCGAGGGATTCGACGTGATCGACCTGAACTTTGCCTGCCCGGTCAACAAGGCCCTGCGGCGGCGACGCGGTGGGTACCTCATGCAGGAACCCGCACAGGTCGTTGCGATTGTCGAGGCCGTGGCCAATGCCGTGGATATTCCCGTCACGCTTAAGGTCCGCCAGAGGTTCGCCGACGACGACAGCGAGGACGCGTTCTGGCGGATCGCCCGCGGCGCGAAGAAGGCCGGAGCGGCGGGCATCATCGTCCACGGCCGCAGCGTCGAGCAGAAGTACCGCGGCAGCGCCGACTGGAACTTCATCGGCCGGGTCAAGGCCGAGTTCTCCGGCACGAACGACTGGACGGTGATGGGCTCGGGCGATGTCCTGACCGCCCGGGCCGCGTTGGCCATGCTGGTCGAGACGGGCGTCGACGCCGTCTGCGCCGCACGCGGGGCCATCGGCAACCCGTGGCTGTTCCGCCAGGCGCGCGACCTCGCGGCCGGCCGTCCGCCGCACGTACCGGACCTGACCGAGCAGCGGCGGATGATCCTCCAGCACATGGACCTCGCGGTCGACCTGTACGGCCCGGACAAGGCCCCCCGCATCATGCGGAAGTTCGGCATCAAGTACGCCCGCATGCACCCGACCCCCAAGGCCGTCCGGATGGCCTTCGTTGCCGTCCGTACGCCTGCCGACTGGCAGGCCGTGCTGGACAGGTACTACGGTGAGTCGGTATGATCAAACACTCAAAGCATGCCTGCGGAGCAGGCATGGCACCCGACGGGACGTCGTCTGTCCTGTTCCTCCAGATAGGAGATACGCATGGATCGCCTGTATCGCCGAGTCGTTTTGACCGTCCTCGCCGTTGTCCTCACCTCCGCTACCGCATACGCTGGCGAGGCGGCCCCGCCCGCAGGGGAGGCCGACGTCGACTACGCCGCCGTTATGCTGGACGACAAGAAGGTCGGTTATGCCAAAACCACCCGCGAGATCAGAGCCGATGAGGTCACGACCGTCAATGAGATGGCGCTTTCGCTCAACCGCGGCGGCATGGCCCTGAGCATTCATGAGCGATCGACGGTCGTTGAAACCCCCGACGGCAAACCGAAGGCCTTCCGCAGTGTCCGCCGCATGGGCGCCGGCCAGCCCGGCACGGCCCAGAGCGTCGCCGGGGTCATCACGCCCGACGGCACGCTCGATGTCACCATCACCATCGGTGAACGGTCCACCACGCGCAACCTCGACTGGCCCGATGGGGCGCTGATGAGCCACGGCCTGCACCTGCTGGCCAAGGAGAAGGGACTGGAGAACGGCACGAGCTACACCACCACCATTTTCAGCCCGGAAACGTTCAGCCCGCTGGAGTTGAGGATGGACATCGGCGAGACCACGCAGATTGAGGTCTTCGAGACACAGCGGACGGTGGTCGAGACGCGGCAGACCTTCCAGGCGCCGATGGGCAAGATGACCAGCACCACCTACGTCGACCCCGCAACGCAGGAGCCGGTGCAGGCGACCATACCCATGATGGGCATGACGCTGACAATCGTTACCTGTGACAAGGCCTTTGCCATGAGCCCTGCCGAGGACGTCGGCGACCTGTTCGGCAAGGTCGCCCTCAACGTACCTGGCAAGCTCGACCCGAAGGCCGCCGGCCAGGTATACGTCATCGAGCCCACCGACAAGGCCGCGAAGCTGAGCTTCGCGACGACCGATCTGCAGACCGTTACCGCCAAAGACGGCACATTCGTGGTGACGGTCACTGCGCCCGACTGGCCGGACGGCGGAACCATGCCGTATACCGGCGATAATGAACCGGCCTGCCGGTCGCTCAAGCCGACAACCTACATTCAGTGCGACGCCCAACTCATCAAGGACCTCGCCGCCAGGGCCGTCGGCGATGCAAAGACGCCCGCCGACGCGGCGAGAAACATCGAGAGCTTCGTCAGCGAATACATCGACCAGAAGGATCTCGGCGTGGGCTACGCATCGGCCCTGGAGGTCGCCAAGGCCCGCCGCGGCGACTGCACCGAGCACGCGATGCTGACGGCTGCGTTGTGTCGGGCCGCGGGCATTCCGGCCCAGGTGGTCAGCGGAGTTGCGTGGGTCAGCGCGTGGGGCGGCCAGCGCAACGTCATGCTGCCGCACGCATGGAACCAAGTCTACATCGACGGCCGATGGATACCGCTGGACGCGGCTCTGCGGTCGCACCGTACGGTCGGCACGGGGCGAGTTGTCATGGCCGTTGGCGACGGCGACATGGCATCGTACTTCGGCATGCTCAGCACGCTGGGCAACTTCCGCCTGTCGGAGGTCAAGGCGGCGGATTGACCGCTTGAGACTCGCCGGCTGCTGTGGTATCCTCTCCGCAATTTGCAGAGCCCGTTAGGGCCGCTGTGCGCTGCCGGTCAGCGCCGATGCAACACGACTCGCAGGAACGGACGCCCATGCCACGACGCGACGACATCGACACGATTATGCTCATCGGCTCGGGCCCGATTGTTATCGGCCAGGGCTGTGAATTCGACTATTCCGGCACGCAGGCGTGCAAGGCCCTTCGCGAGGAGGGCTATCGCATCGTGCTGGTCAACTCGAACCCGGCGACGATCATGACCGACCCGGAATTTGCCGACCGCACCTACATCGAGCCGATCACCCCCGAGGCCGTTGCCAAGATCATCGAGAAGGAACGCCCCGACGCGCTGCTGCCGACCCTCGGCGGACAGACCGGTCTGAACACGGCCGTCGCCGTCGCCGACAACGGCACACTGGAGACGTATGGCGTGGAGATGATCGGGGCGACGCGCGAGGTCATCAACCGGGCCGAAGACCGCACCGAGTTCAAGGACATCTGCCTCAACATCGGCCTGGACGTACCGGCCAGCGCCATCGCCCGTTCCATGGAGCAGGCCCGCGAGATCATCCGCGAGATTGGCCTGCCCGTGGCCATTCGTCCCGCCTACACGCTGGGCGGCACCGGTGGCGGCTTCGCGTTCAACATGGAGGAGTTCGAGGAGATCGCCGAGCGCGGTCTGGACTATTCACCCGTCAACGAGATCCTCATCGAGGAATCCGTCCTCGGCTGGAAGGAATACGAACTCGAGGTGATGCGAGACAAGGCCGACAACGTCGTCATCGTCTGCTCCATCGAGAACATCGATCCAATGGGTGTTCACACCGGCGACAGCATAACCGTCGCGCCGGCCCAGACGCTGACTGACAAGGAATATCAGCTCATGCGAGACGCTTCGCTGGCGATCATCCGCGCGGTCGGCGTGGAGACCGGCGGCAGCAATATTCAGTTCGCCGTCTGCCCCGAGACCGGCCGCATGGTCGTTGTCGAGATGAACCCCCGCGTCAGCCGCAGCTCGGCCCTGGCGTCGAAAGCGACTGGCTTTCCGATTGCGAAGATCGCCGCAAAGCTGGCGTGCGGCTATACGCTGGACGAGATTCCTAACGACATCACGCGCGAGACGCCCGCCTGCTTCGAGCCGACCATCGATTACGTGGTCACGAAGATCCCCCGCTGGACGTTCGAGAAATTTCCCGACGCCAACGAGACACTCACGACGCAGATGAAGTCCGTCGGTGAGGGCATGTCCATCGGCCGGACGTTCAAGGAGAGCCTTCAGAAGGGCATCCGAAGTATGGAGGTCAAGCGGTACGGCCTCGGCCTGGACGCCAACGACAAGTGGCTGCTGTCACAGCGCGGGCAGGACACCAACCACGTCGACGACGCCTCGGGCGAGGACACCGGCTACCCGATCGATGAAACTCGGCTTCGCCGCAAGCTGGCCGTGCCCAGCCAGGGCAGGCTGTATTACATACGCTACGCATTCAAGATGGGCTGGAGTATCGAGGACGTCTTCGGGTACACCAAGATCGACCCGTGGTTCCTCACCCACATCAAGGAACTCGTCGATTTCGAGGCCGAGCTGCTGAAGGCCGAGGCGATCGATGCACTGCCCGACGCGACGCTGCGACAGGCGAAGGAACTCGGCTACAGTGATATCCAGTTGGCGACGATCTACAACACCACGCCTCAGCGGGTCCGGACGCATCGCCAGAGCAAGCACATCGAGCCGGTCTACAAGCTCGTCGACACCTGCGCCGCGGAATTCGAGGCCTTCACGCCTTACTACTACAGCACGTACGAAGCGCCGATCAGCAAGGTCGACCCCGATACGGGCGAGGCCGAGACGATCGTCGAGGACGAAATCCGCGTCTCGGGCACCAAGAAAATCATCATCCTCGGCGGCGGGCCGAACCGCATCGGTCAGGGCATCGAGTTCGATTACTGCTGCGTGCATGCGGTCTTTGCGGCCAAGGAACTCGGCTACGAGGCGGTGATGGTCAACTCAAATCCCGAGACCGTCTCGACCGACTACGACACCTCCGACCTGCTGTTCTTCGAGCCGCTGACGCTCGAGGACGTGCTGAACATCTGCGAGAGACTCAACGGCAAGCCGCTCTGCGAAGCAGGCGGCTTGCTGCACGGCGTGGTGGTCCAGCTTGGCGGGCAGACGCCGCTGAACCTCGCCCGCGGCCTGGAAGAGGCCGGCGTGCCCGTCATCGGCACGAGCCCGGAATCCATCGACCTCGCCGAGGACCGCAAACGCTTTGGCGAAATTCTCGAAGAGCTCAACCTGCAATGTCCCGCCGGCGGAACCGCCTTTAGCGTCGAGCAAGCCCGCGAGGTTGCCAGCCGCATCGGCTATCCCGTGCTGGTTCGCCCCAGCTACGTCCTCGGCGGCCGGGCGATGGAAATCGTCTCCGACGAGGCCCAGCTCGACATCTACATGGCCAAGGCGGTCGACGCCTCGACGGTTGGCCGTGACCATCCGATCCTTATCGACAAGTTCCTAGCCGGGGCCACCGAGGTTGACGTCGACTGCATCGCCGACTTCGGCCCGCCACCGGCCGGGATGCAGCGCACCGGCGAGCCCCGGGCCCTCGTCTGCGGCGTGATGGAGCACATCGAGGAGGCCGGCATCCACTCGGGCGACTCGGCCTGTGCCATTCCCCCGCACTCGCTCGATGAGGATATCATCCAGGAAATCAAGCGACAGGCCATCCTGCTCGCCGAGCGGCTGAACGTTCGCGGCCTGATGAACGTTCAGTTCGCCGTCAAGGACGGACAGGTCTACATCATCGAGGTCAATCCGCGGGCCAGCCGCACCGTCCCCTTCGTCTCCAAGGCCACCGGCATGCCCTGGGCCAAGCTCGCCGCGAAGGTGATGGCCGGCAAGAGTCTCGACGAGTTGGATGTGCAGGAAGCCCCGCGCCCCAGGCAGACGTCCGTCAAGGAAAGCGTCTTCCCCTTCACAAAATTCCCCGGCGTGGATGTGATCCTCGGCCCGGAGATGCGGTCGACGGGCGAGGTGATGGGTGTCGACATGGGCTTCCCGCTCGCCTTCGGCAAGAGCCAGATGTCCGCCGGCCTGCTGCTGCCGACGGTCGGCTCGGTCTTTATCAGCGTCAATAAGGAAGACCGCGAAACCGGCGCGCGGCTCGGCAAGGCCCTGGCCGACATGGGCTTCAAGCTCTACGCCACCCGCGGGACGGGCGAGGCCATCACGGCCGCCGGCGCCAAGGTCGAGATCCTCCACAAGATCGTCGAGGAGATTCACCCGAACATCCGCGACCTGATCATCAATGAAGAGGTCGACCTGCTGATCAACACGCCCACCCGACGTGGCCCGGCCACCGACGAGGGCAAGATCCGCGCCCTGGCCACGCTGCACCAGGTGCCGCTGATTACCACCCTCACCGCCGCAGACGCCGCCGTCAAGGCCATCGCCGAACTGAAGGTCGCCGCCGAGGGCGGAGAGGACTGGACCGTCCGGCCCCTGCAGGAGTATTGTCCGGCGTGATCCCTACGGTGTGTCCTTTGGCCATTTGCGAGGGAACCAGCGTCGGCGATCGGCTTCCTGTCCCAAGAGCGTGTTGCCGCATCGCCGCACGAGGGCTTTGTAGAACTTGTCGGCGTAGTCCGGGTGGCGGTACATGACCCACCGGCCGCCCTGCCAAAGGATGTGAGCGGTCTCCTTCGAGCCGTCCGGCATGAGTTCTGCCGCCGACCAGGCATGCTCTGCGGCCGTATACCAATAGTGGTATCGCCGGTTGGGGGTTGGCACATGTCGCATCACGCGCTGATGCGCGTCGAGGCTGACGGGCAGGAACGTGCCGATCCGTTCGGGACGATTGTAGTAAGCGGGCTTGTGGTTGGGATCGTTTTCTTCTTCAACGGAGGCGCCGAATCCACCGTCAATTCCATTGTCAGGTGATTCTTCTGTCGCCAGAAGCACCTTTCCTTTCGAGCGTGCCATGCGGGCTGCCGTCATGAACTGCTCCGCCCGCTCGGCGTTGGTAAGTGAGCTGTCGTGTCCGCGTCGGATGGCCTGGATGTAGGCGTCGAGCGTCTCGCGGTGTTTCGGAGGATAGAAGGGCCGGGCTTCTTTCCATCGTCCGATGCGGGTCAGTCTCCGGGCCAGCAGGTGACGCAGGTTACGGGCCGTCCTGGCCTTCCGTCTTGCGTGGTCTTCTGAGAGGTCTTTCCAACGGTCCGGCGATGTCACCATCTCCGGCCAGGCGGTCTGAACGTAGGCTTTCAGCTCATCGGCTGTCAGCACACGCTCGGCAACGAAGGCGGCGTCGGCCCACCATCCGTGCCGGGCGAGCAGATCCAGCGCATCGACGTACTGTTGCCGACAGAGCTTGAGGACGGCCAGTTCACCGGCTGCACGCGAACGGGGAGACATGAGTCCGCGATCACCCGGTGTTCGTGCAGAGTTGTCCGGACATGTCCAAACCTCGTTGCAAGGGAACGTCTTGACGACTCGGGCCAACGCTTCCGCCGCGTCAGCCTGTTTCCCTTCGCGAAGCAGGAGCTTGGCGCGAATCCACGTTCCACGCGGATCTTTGCCGGCTCGCTTGGCCCACGCGGCAGCAGTTTCATAATCCCCCAGTCGATACGCTCCCCAGGCAATTTCGCCGGCATGAGCGACGCGTTCGATTCCCGCCACCTCGATGGCCTTCAGCAAGGCATGCAGATTGGACCGTGTTTTCGATTTAGCAATGGTCCGTTCATCAGAATTCCAGCTCCACCGCAGCACGCCATAGTGGCCAGTTGAAGCGCAGTAGGCGGTCAGGACATCCAGTACGACCTTGTCCTTCACCAGTGCGGCAAGCTCCTTGTGATTGTTGGACAGAACCCGTGAAGCTGTCATTGCCAGCGAAACATCCGCCCATCGCTCCCCGGTGTGAACCTGCTGAAGATACAGACGCAACGCCTTCGCTGGTTGCCTGCATTCGTAGAGTTCCACGGCGGCTTCGTCGCCGAGGCTCGTTGCGGCCAAGCCGAGGGAATCCTTGAAGCCTTCCGCGGCGAGTTCACGCACGTGCCGATATCCGGCAATCCTGTCGGCCGGTGTTTCGGCGGACTTGGCCAGCATGAATGCTGCCCACGTACTGCGCCATTGCCGCTGGTCGGCGGACAGGGCCAGCAATGCCCGCCAATCCTTGCGGGCGGCGGCATGCTCCCCACGATGCCATTTGATCGCGCCGGAAAGATACAGCCGGAACTCAGCCGGCACGCCGCTCGGTAGAACGGGGTCGGCCATGGCGGGTCTTTGCTCCCTCGGAGCATCAAGATACGTTTCGATGGCTTGCCGGGCATGAGCGTACGCTTGACATGCCTGCGTAGCGGTAGCGGGCGAGAGGGCCTGTTCCCCAATGGCGGCGTTTGCATCGGAAAGATCCTGCTTGCATGTCGACCGCGCGGTTTTGTGCCACGGATTATTGCCCGTGATCGTCGCCTTGAAGTGAACGGGCGACTCCAGCTTGATTTTCAGAACGGCGGCTTTGAACGGGCCGGGTGGGGCTTGCAGCATGGGCTTGCGGGTGTGGATGATTGTATTGGGAAAGCTTGGGCCGCATGCGTCAGCGGGGACAGCGATGCAACAGGCGAAAAGTGAGATCAGCAGCACGCTACGGTTGCTCATGAATCGTGACCTCCGTGTCCTCGGCCAGTCTAAGCCAGCCGATGATCAGCGTATCCAATGGTCGTAGCATAACGTTCGCCGCGGGGCGATGAAAGCGAATGCCGTCGGGTGTCCGCGTGTACTCGTATGGGCCGACTGCGTCGGCTGCCAGGCAGCGAATATCGCCGCATTTCACGCGGAACGTTACAGGGGCGGAAGCGTCGGCATTGCCGGTATTTGTCGCAAAAACTTCAACCAGGTCATTTCCGTTGCGTTTTGCGGACAGTTGCAGGTTGGCCCGAGGCGTTTGCCCCGCGGCGACAGCCGCCAGTGTTTCAGCGTGCCAATTCACGCGATCCGTCGCTACGGGCAGACGATACCAGAGGATGCCTTGCATGGCGGCGGGGCGGTCGATGGTCCAGGTGCGGACAAGTGAGACCATGGCGGTGGGATCGGCGCGGACGGTTCGAATGTTGGCATCGGCGGGCCAGTTTGGCGAGGGGCCCTCGGCAGCGAGACCGATGAACTGCCCCGCATCGTCAAATGCCACAGTGTAACCGTAAGTCGGCAGGGCAACTCGGAATGGGACGCGGATGCGGGCGGCGGTTTCGACGGCAACTTGAGCGGCGGCGGGATCGCAGAGCGACAATGTCGTCTCAGCCCTCGGCCGCTCGAAGGAGTGTACCTGTAGAACATAGCCATCGATACTGTGGGCGAGTGCTTCAAAATCGCTGCTGTTCAGCCATGTTGGCAGGGCAGTGATAGTCACAGGGGGACCCTTTGTCAGGGCAGCCTGAAGCATCTCAACCCAGATGCGATATCCGGCGAGTCTTGCCGTTGCACAGTCAAAGTCGATCTGCAATTCTGTCGGTTCGATGCCGGCTGACCTCACCTCGGCCAGCACACGCCGCGCGAGATCGACGATCATGCGGGCGGTGGCGTCTTCTCGTTCAAAGGGTCCGCAATACGCACCGATGCGAATAGCCAGTCCGACCCGCAGGCCCTTTTTCGCAAGGGCACGCCAGTCGACCGCCACGCGAACCGTCTGCCATTGCCCGTCCAGGTGTTGGCACTCCGCCGCCAGCACGACGAACGACTCGATACCCGCCGGCGGTTCCGCAATGGCCGCACGCACATCGTCCGTCCATGCTCGCTGCCAAACGTAGGCGGCCTGCGGCACGGGGCCGGAGGTCCGCCGCAGCGGAGGCGTGGATGGAGCCAGCATGCCAAACAGCAACAGCCCCAGCACAACCACCCCCACCAAAATGCGGAGAATCCAGGATCGGCGATTACTGATCATTTTCACAATTTGATTCTACGCGACCGTCCTGTCGGGTCGCAAGGATGCCGGAATTGACATGCAGCCCGGTGCGCGGCGACAATGGGCGTCATGCCGCTTGCGCCCGAGGAATATCTCAGGCCGGAAGTCATCCAGCAGGTTCAGCGTCTGGACCTGAAGGCCCGGTGCATCGTGGAGGGATTCTTGAGCGGGCTGCACCGCTCGCCGTTTCACGGGTTTTCGGTGGAGTTCAGCGAGCACCGCAAGTACACGCCCGGCGACGATACCCGCCTGATCGACTGGAGCGTCTACGGCAAGACCGACCGCTACTACATCAAGAAGTTCGAGGCCGAGACGAATCTCGAAGGCTACCTCGTGATGGACTGCTCCGGCAGCATGGACTACGCCGACGGCGGCCGCATGACGAAAGATGGACTACGCGATCTGCCTCGCGGCGGCTTTGGGATACATGATGGTCCGCCAGCAGGACCCGGTAGGGCTGTTCGTCTTCGACGAGAAGGTCCGCCCCGTCCTGCCCGCCAAGGCCAAACGCAGCCACCTGACAGACGTCCTCACGCGACTGGCCAAGACGCGGCCGTTCGGCGTGACGCAGCTCGGCCGGGCCTTGCAACGAGGTGGCCGAGCGGGTCAGCAAGCGATCACTCGTCATCGTCATCAGCGACTTCCTCAGCGATCAGGACGCCGTGATCGACGGCCTGCACCACATGCGATACGCCGGTCACGACCTGATCATGTTCCAGGTGCTCGACCACAGCGAAGTGAGCTTCGAGTTCGACGGGCAGGTGCGGTTCGAAGAGGCCGAAACGCACGACCGCGTGCTGACCGATGCCCAGGCCGTCCGGGCCGGCTACCTGGAGGCCCTCAACGCCTTTATCGAAACCTACCGCCAGGCCTGTCGCGGCGTCCGGGCCGATTTTGTCCAGGTCGACAACCGCACGACCTTCGATAAGGCCCTCGTGGAGTTCCTCGCCCAGCGACAGGCCCGCTGTTAGCGGCAAGCTCCGAAAAAGCCCCGACGACAAGCTCCAGGCGAAGAAGGCAGACCTCCAAGCTTCAAGGAAGAAGAGCAACGTTCCAAGCACCGAAGAAGCTGAACGTCTTGGATAGGCTCCAAGGACGTCGAAACTCCAAGGTGCAAGGACGAGACATTTGGAGCGTCCTCTTGTTTGGAGCTTCCTCCCCGGCAGGGGCCCCTTGGATCTCGGCAACATCAATGCGCCCTGCAAGACGAACAAGTTCCTGTCAAGCCGCCGCCCGCGTTCGGACATCCTGGTTCTGCACCGCGCTTAGGCACTTCAGCCTTGTGTGCTGATGCCTCCGCGATTGCGGCTGCGTGCGGCGGGGCCTATAATCACGGCCGAACCCGATAACCGAAAACGCAAACCGGCTCCGAAGCGACCTGTCCTGCGAAGCTCACGGGCAAAGCAGGAAACGCCGGGGCCCGTTTTCGAATGTGTCGCAGGATTTCCCGGCCCGCAGCCGGGCTATATGGAAGGACGGAGACGACATGAACGTATTGCTGACCGGCGGGGCGGGATTTGTCGGGTCGCACGTGGTGCGGGCGTTGGAGGCCACCGGGCATCGCTGCGTGGTGTTCGACAATCTCTGCAAGGGCCACCCCGAAGCGTTGGAATTTTCTAGAACAACCGGCGGGGTCGAATTGGTCGTCGCCGACGTGGCGGACAAGTCGGCCCTGGTCAACGCGATGCAGGAACACGCTATCGACGCGGTGATCCACTTGGCCGCGTTCATCGAGGCCGGCGAGAGCGTCGAGAAGCCGGACAAATATTTCTCAAACAATACCATGATCGGCATGACGCTGCTGGACGCGATGCGAGACGCCGACGTGCGGCGGCTGGTCTTCAGCAGCACGGCCGCGGTCTACGGCACGCCCGAGCGCGTGCCGATCGAGGAGACCGACCGCCTTGAACCGATCAACCCCTACGGTGCGAGCAAGCTCTGCGTGGAGTACATGTTGCGGGCCTACGCGGAGGCCTACGGGATGGCCTTCGTCTCGCTGCGGTATTTCAACGTCGCCGGGGCGCATCCGGAGGGCGACATCGGCGAGGACCACTCGCCCGAGACGCACCTGATTCCGCTGGTGCTGCAGGTCGCTCTCGGCCAGCGAGAGACGGTCTTCATCTTCGGCGACGACTACGACACGCCGGACGGCACGTGCATTCGCGACTATATCCACGTCTGCGATCTCGCCGACGCCCACGTGCTGGCCATGGAGGCCGCCGAGTGCGGCCGGGTGAAGGTCTACAACCTCGGCAACGGCGAAGGTTTCTCCGTGCGCGAGGTTATCGAGACGTGTCGGGAGGTCACCGGCGAGCCAATCCCCGCCGAGGACGCCGCCCGCCGGCCGGGGGATCCGTCGCGCCTGATCGCCTCCAGCGACAAGGTGATCGCCGACCTCGGCTGGAAGCCCCAATATCCCAAGCTCCTCGACATTGTCGCCCATGCCTGGCTGTGGCACCAGTCGCACCCGGATGGATACGAAAAGGATGATGGCTGAGACCGCCAGGAACGCTGAGAAGACACGTTCTAAGAAACCAAACACGGAAAGGTCCATTATGAAACGAAACATTGCTTTTTTGCTCGTTGTTTCCGTTGCCTTGGCCTACGGCGCGATTGCAATGGCAAACAAAGGCGCCGAGCCGACAACAGACGATGTCCAGGAACGGTTTTCCGAACGGATGTACTGGGAGTTAATGCCTGATGCATCGGAGCTTTCATCTGATGAGATTTTCCAAAAGGCGTCTTCTCTCGCGCATGAAATCCTTATGCCTCACACGGCACTCTTCCTTGAAGCCGCCAAGGCTGACCTTGCTGCGCTTCCGAAGATCGGGATAGATACTGCTGCCTTTGATACGGTGGCTAATGTCGCAGATTCCATCATCGGTCAGGCCGCGGCGGAAATGGATGACAAGGATGCGAAAACACGCGAAGCATTACTCTTCATCTTCTTCAGAGATCCTGTTAAGACGGCTCAGTTCATCCGAAGCGGAATTATCGCCAGGAAAAAGACACCCAGAGAAATGTCTTTGCGATCAATGATTGAGCGGCTTGGGGGTACCGAGGTGTATGCGCTGAATCAAGATCCGCTTAAGCCGGTCATCGCAATGAAGACAGGACCAGAGTTCTTTATCGTACATCTCGCGTACAACGATAAGGGATACTATGTTGATGAGAAGGTGCAGTGGATCAGGAAGCCGTCGCCAGGACAGACGCACGATTCGAGATGAGAGATTGATCAGGGTGCGTAACTCGCTTACGCACCGTCTCATTGCAGCAAGGCGGTTCGTAACGTCGTTGCGCAGGCTGCAGGAAGTAGGCTGCCGTCATCCCCATTTATCACTCCGAATTCATCATCCCGAATTCACCTCCGTGCTCCTCGTCCCGTCCTCACGGCGTCGGGCGGCTCTGTGATGCAGCTTGGCCGCGGCGGTTGTAGCGGAACCAGGCGGCGCAGGTGCCTTCGGAGCTGACCATGCACGGGCCGACGGGACGCTGTGGTGTGCAGGTGGTGGCGAAGAGTCTGCACTCGGCCGGCGTGAGCTTGCCCTGGATGACCTCGCCGCACCGGCAGCCGGGCGGGTGGACGTCGGACCCCATGGTCAGGTTGAACCGGGCCATCGCGTCGACGTCGCCGAACTCGTCGCGCAGGGCCATCCCGCTGGCCGGGATATTGCCCAGCGCCCGCCAGAGATCGTCGCCCGGCTGGAAGACTTTCTCGATGAGCGCCCGTGCGGCCGGGTTGCCCTCGGGACGGACGACGGCGGTGTAGACGTTCTCGACGCGGGCCGCGCCGGCGGCGACCTGGGCGGCGATGGCGGCGATGCCGGCCAGCATGTTCTCCAGCTCGAAGCCCGCCACCACGCACGGCCGATGATAGTCGCGGGCGATGGGTTCGTAGGCGCCCGTGCCGAGGACGACGCTGACGTGGCCGGGGCAGAGGAAACCGTCGATCGGGATGTCAGGGTCGGCGAGCAGGGCGGCCATCGCCGGCATGACGAACTTGTGACCGGGCAGAATGGTGAAGTTCTCCAGCCCGGCGGCCCGGGCGGCCAGGACGGTCGCGGCCGTGGCGGGGGCGGTGGTCTCAAAGCCGACGGCCAGGAAGACGACCTGCCGGCCCGGCGTCTCGCGGGCGATGGCCAGCGCGTCACGGGCGGAGTAGACGATGCGGACGTCGGCGCCGCGGGCACGCAGCGTCTCCAGGCTGGCGGCCGTGCCGGGCACGCGGACCATGTCGCCGTAGGTGACGATGGTAACCTCGTCGCGGGCGGCGAGGTCGCAGGCCAGGTCGATCCAGGCCTGGCTGGTGACGCAGACCGGGCAGCCCGGCCCGCTGACGAGCTTCAGGCCCTCGGGCAACATGCTGCGGGCGCCGGTGCGAAAGAGGCTGACGGTGTGCGTTCCGCAGATTTCCATGATGCGGATCTTGCGGCCTTCGCAGGCGGCGGCGATATCGGCGGCGAGTTGTTTCGGCGTTTGGGACATAGCTACTTGGGCGCCACGGAAGTCACGGAAAACACAGAGCAGTTATGATCTATGAGTTCGGAATGATGAATGAAGAGAGACGATCGACACGCTTCGCTGGTGCAAACAGGTCTTCAGTCGCCATCCGCAATTCATACTCACAATTCTGACTCCGTGTTCTCCGAGGCCTCTGTGGCTTGCGTTGTGTCTTCTCCCAGGGCGATGCGGAGGGACTCAAAGGTCTCCCGGGCCTCGTCTTCGTCGAGCTGGGTAATGGCAAAGCCGGCGTGGATCAGCACCCAGTCGCCGGGGCCGGCCTCGGGCGTCATGGCCAGGGAGGCCTCGATCTGGCTGCCCTGGAAGTCGACGGTGGCGACCTTGCCTCCGACGTCCGTGGCGTCGTCTTGAACGTCGAGAATCTTACCGGGGATGGCCAGGCACATGTCAGTGGGCTCCTGCTCGTAGGGTTTGTGCGGCGATGACGGCCTGGCCGAGCGACACGCACGCGTCACCGGGCGACAGGTCATTATGAGTATAACGACTCAGGCCCGCCCGGTCCAAACCCACCCGCAGGATGTCGCGGAGCAGGCCGTTAAGGAAGCACCCGCCCGAGAGGACGACCTGCCCGACGCCGGCCTCACCGCAGACGCGCCGAGCCGCATCGGTGAGCATCGCCCCGAGTGCCTCGTGAAAGCCCCGCGCCAGCGTGGCCCGTGGCTCGCCGGCGACGACGCCGTCGATGATCGCGCGAATGGTCGGGCGTGTGTCCAGCAACAGGCCGACGTCGGTCTTGGCGATGTCCCAGGCGAGCGGATCGGTCGGCCCGATGGAGTCGGCGAGTGCCTGGACGGCGATGGGCGCGGCGGCCTCGGTGTGGTTGCGGTCGCAGAGGCCCAGCAAGAAGGCGACGGCGTCGAAGAGCCGGCCCATACTGGAGGTCTGCACGACGCGGGCCGAGTCGCTCGCCAGTCGCTGGCGGAGCAGGGTGACGGCCTCGGCGTTGACGCGCGCGAACATTGCGGCGACGTCGCCGGGCCAGTCGGCCCCGAAGGCGGCCTGGACAATGCCCACCGCGGGCCGCCACGTGTCAATGGCCGCGGCGTCTCCGCCCGGCAGGGGGAAGGTCGTCAGCCGGCCGGCGCGGCGGAAGCTGCCGTCCTCGCGGGCGAGGATGACCTCGCCGCCCCAGACCGCCCCGTCCGTGCCGTAGCCCGTGCCGTCGCAGGCCAGGCCCACCACCTCGCCGGTCAGCCCGTGCTCGGCCGCCGCGGCGGCGATGTGGGCGTGGTGGTGCTGAACCGCGATGACCCGCACCCCCCGCATTCCGCGACCGTAGCGTGTCGCGGCGTAGTCCGGGTGCATGTCGCAGGCCACGACCGTCGGGCGCGGGTCGCACTCGCCCATCATGCGCTCGACGGTCGCGACGAATTGCCGGTACGCGTCTGGCGCGCCGAGATGGCCGCCGTCTGGGCTGACTCTCGCCTGCCGACCGACCAGCAGGCAGACGGTCGATTTCAGCTCCGGCCCGAGCGCGAGAACCGGCTGCGGCGATTCGAAAGGCAAGTTGATGATCGTATCGTTGTCCATGGCAGCGTGTGGTTCAAACCGCAAAATACTTGGCCTGCGGGTGGTGGGCGACGATGGCCGAGGTGGACATCTCCGGGACCATCTCCATGGTCTCGGTCAGTGTCACGCCGATATCCTCGGGCCGCAGGAGAGCGAAGACCTGCTCGTGGGCGTCGAGGTCCGGGCAGGCCGGATAGCCGAAACCGTATCGGCTGCCGCGGTAGGCCTGCACGGCATAGCCGGCCAGCGTCTCAGGCCGGTCGTTGTGGAAACCCATCTCGCCCCGCATCACCTCGTGCCAGTACTCGGCCACCGCGTCGGTGACCTCCACGCCGAAGGCGTGCGTCACGAGGTAGTCGTGGTACTCGTCGCCGTCGAACAGCTCCTGCGTGGCTTGCCGCAGGGCATCGCCGATGGTGACGACGAACAAAGCGGTCAGGTCGCCGCCCTCCTCGGCCGTGCGGAAATAATCGCTGATGCACAGGTGCGGCGGATCGGTCTGCCGGGGGAAGGTGAAGACCTGCTCGCCGGTGTCGCCGTCGACGACGAGCCGCTCGCCATCGCTGTGGCAGTGGAAATATCCGTAGGCGACCTGCGGCTGGATAAGGCTTTCCTTGATGCTTCGCCGCTTGAGGTCCTCGTACATCGGGCGGACCGTCTTGGCGATGAGATGCTGGTACTCGTTTTGGTCCATCGTGCCGCGGCGGTAGCCCCAACGCCCGCGGAACAGCGCCTGCTCATTGACGTACGTCAAGAGCCTCTCGATATCGAGGTCATCGGCGTATCGTGGCCCGAGGAACGGTGGTTCGGGCACGGGGTTGTCGCGTGCGACGGCGGCGGTCTTGACGCCGGGCTTCATGACGGAGGCGTGGCCGTCGGCGTCGTACTGCGTCGATTCCAGTCGCCCGGCCTCGAAATCCTGCATGGCCCGCAGGCCGGCAAAGGCGTCGGGGCAGTAGACCACCTTGCCCGTCGTGTAGCCCGGCACGCAGTCCTCGGCCACGAACTTCGGCGTTAGCGCCGCCCCGCCCAGCAGGATCGGCTGACTGAGGCCGGCCTTGGCAAACTGGGACATGTTGTCCTGCATCACGACAGCCGATTTGACCAGCAGACCGCTGAGGCCGATCACGTCGACGTCCAGCTCGCGGGCCTTGGCGATGATCGTCTCGGCCCCGACCTTGATACCGATGTTATGCACCTCGTAGCCGTTGTTGCTCAGGATGATGTCCACGAGGTTCTTGCCGATATCGTGGACGTCGCCGAAGACGGTCGCCAGCAGCACCTTGACGCTGTGGCCTTCCTCGATTGTCGGCATGTGCGGTTTCAGAATGTCGACCGCCCGCTTCATCACCTCGGCCGACTGCAGTACGAACGGCAGGAGCATATCGCCCCGGCCGAACAGCTCGCCGACGTGGCGCATCGCGGGGATCAGCATGGTGTTGATGATCGTCACGGGCGGGTAGCGACGCATGAGGATCGCCAGCAGGTCTTCCAGGCCCTCTCGGTCGCCGCGGACAACCTTGTCGCGAAGGGCCTGTTCGGCAGGACGGTGGGCGGCGTCGGCCTTGTCGTCCTCATCGTTGGTATGCTCGCTGAAGTGCTCGATGAACGCGGCCAGCGGATCCTTCACGGCATCGGTCCGGTCATAGATCAGGTCGAGGCAGGCCTTGCGGTCGGTGTCGCCGATCTGCGACAGCGGGATGATTGTGGCCGCGTCGACGATGGCGGTGTCCAGACCGGCCGCGATGGCCTCGTGCAGGAAGACGCTGTTGAGGATGCGGCGGCTGGCCGGCGCCAGGCCGAAGCTGATGTTTGACAAGCCCAGCGTGGTGAACACGCCGGGCAGCTCGGCCTTGACCTTGCGAATGCCCTCCAGCGTCTGGATGCCGGCGTCGCACAGCTTGTCATCGCCACTGCCGATGGTGAAGGTCAGCACGTCGACAACCAGGTCGCCCGGCGACAGGCCGTGGGTGTTGACGGCCCGGTCGTAGATGTCGCGGGCGACGGCGAGCTTTTCGTCGGCTGTCATGGCCATGCCGTCCCCGCCGATGGTCAGGGCGATGCAGGCGGCCCCGTATGTGCGGGCCAGCCGGCAGATGCGATCGAGATTCGTCCCGCCGTCTTCAAGGTTGATGCTGTTGATCAGCGCCCGGCCGGGGTAGATTGTCAGTGCGGCTTCGATGACGTCCGGCGTGGTCGAGTCGATGACGAGGGGCAGCTTGACCGACTCGCGGAACATCTCGACCAGTCGGAGCATGTCGGCCATTTCGTCGCGGCCGGCGTAGGCCACGCAGAGGTCCAGTGCGTGGGCGGCGCCGGCGGCCTCCTGTTCGGCGGCGGTCTTCAGGCAGCCCTCGTCGTCCCCAGCCAGCAGCAGCTCGCGGAATCGCTTGCTGCCGTTGGCGTTGCAGCGTTCGCCGATCATCATTGGAGCCGGGTCCTGGCCGATGTCCACGCTCTGATAGCCGCTGGCCAGTCGGGACGTGGTGGTAATATCCCGCGGGGCCGGCGCAGCGCCGTCAATGGCGGCCACCAGCGCGGCGATATGGTCCGGCCGTGTGCCACAGCAGCCGCCAACGATGCTCACCCCGTCGCGCTGCACAAAGCGGGTCATCGCCTCCGCGTAGGCCTGCGGTTCCAGGCGGTAGCAGGTCTGGCCGTCGACGACCTCCGGCATGCCGGCGTTGGGGATGGCCGAAATTCGCGTGGGCCAGTGATGGCTGAGGTAGCGGATGTGGCTTTCCATGCCGGCCGGACCCGTCGCGCAGTTCAGGCCGAGGCTGAAAAGCCCCAGCGGGGCAAGACTCGTCGCGGCTGCGGCAATGTCGGCCCCCACGAGCATCGTGCCGGTTGTCTCGATGGTCAGCGAGACCATGAGGGGGACCTCGAGGCCGAGGTCGTCCATTACGTCACGGGCGGCGATGACGGCGGTCTTGGCCTGCAGGAGGTCCTGGCAGGTTTCGAGGATCAGCAGGTCCACGCCGGCGTCGAGCAGGGCACGGAACTGCTCGCGGTGAGCCTCGGCGAGGGCGGCGACGCTGATGTGCCCGAGGCTTGGCAGCTTCGTCGTGGGTCCGGCCGAGCCGGCGACCCACGCCTGCCGATCGCTGGCCGCGACGGCCGCCCGGGCGTTGTTCACGGCGGCGCGGTTGATCTCGTCCACTCGGTCGGCGAGGTCGTACTCGTCGAGTACGATCCGGCTGGCCCCGAACGTGTTGGTCTCGATGACGTTGCACCCGGCGGCGAGGAAGTCGCTGTGTAACTGCTGGATGATCTCGCCGGCAGAGACGTTGAGGTACTCGTTGCAGCCCTCGCGGCCGTCCCAGGCCGCGGTCGGGATGTCCATGGTCTGCAGGTTGCTGCCGCATGCCCCGTCGAAGATCAGTATCTTTTCGGCCTGCAATGACATAGGCGGCTATCTGGTACATTCGTCGAGTGTTCGGGACGAAGACGCATAGGCCAAGCGCCCGATCGCAGCCACGATAGCTTTCTAGCCGGGCTGCTGGCCGGGAGCCCTACGCGGGGCGGGCTCTGGCTTTTCGTCGGCAACGATCTTGACCTTGACATTGCCGCTCTGCAGGAGCGTGGTCAGCGACTCGATTTTCGTGTTCGTCTTCTTCTGCTCGGCAATGAGCGCCTGCAGCAGTTTGGTGTTGCTCAGGGCCTCCGAGGTCGCCAACGACTTGCCGGTCTGGGCTCGCGCCTCATCGGGGCTGTCGAGGAAGGCCTCGTAGCAGATGATCGCTGCAATGACACAGAGGACACAAAGCGCCATCTGGCCCGACCTGTGGTACGATTGACTGGGGGGCTTCATGGGAATTCTCCTGGTAGGGTTCTGTCACATCGTCTGACGGAATCATATCGTCCTGAAGGCACCGGGGCCGGAACATTACAGAACGAATTGTACGACGAGGACGATGATGAGGGCGACAATTGCGACTCCAAGGACGAGGTACTGCGTCTGCTGTTTCATCATAGGCTCCTAATTGGGGTCTGCCGCCTGCCACATCGGGCAGTCCTTGCGGCGGGGGGTCCTGTTCGACCGTCGTGCCAGCATCGCTGCTGAACGAACACAGCATCTTGCTTGTGTAAATGCATCTATTGTATCGGTCAGTGCCTGACCGTCACTGCACAGGAATCGTCATCGGTGGCCGACCACACTCCCGGCTGCGGCGGTGGCGGAAGAGCCGTTGCGCCGGTGTTCGAAAACAGATGTGGTGTAACAAGCATTTTTGGTCGATACTTACAACGGACAGTTCTTATAATGGATGGCGCATCCAACGGAATTGGAGCTGACAGAAGCAGTTCTACGCCTGAGACCGGTGTACCCGTCGGTCGAGGGCGCGTTTATTGTCAGGGAGGCCCATGACACAGACGGGTGCCGCGCACAAACTGACGTATGGCTGTCTGCAGGTGACGATATGAGTGCGCGCCGAAACCATACAGATTCCTCGACGTCTGATCGCTCCGTCTCACGCAGCACAGGTAAGGACGGCAAGAACGAGATGCGCCGCATTATCTTTCGATGCACATGCGGTCGTCCGTTCAACGTATCGGCGAAGCACGCCGGGCGCAAAGTCACATGCTTGGAATGCTATGCAACGCTGCGCGTCCCGCAGGCGAGGCAGAGGCCGGTCGCCCAGGTCCTCAAGTCCGATGGCCTGGCCGAGCCGCCCGAGCCGGTCTACGTCGATCCGTACGTTGCCTCCGACGGCCAGGAGAAAATCAAGTTCGTCTGCCCGTGCGGCAAAAAGTTTCGTGTCCCTTCCCATCATGCCGGGCGCAAGGCCAAGTGTCCGGATTGCGGCCGGATGCTCCGCATCCCCTCTCTGTCCCGGGACATTCCCGACAGCGACCACGCCGATTTCGAGTTCGATGAGTCGACCGGAAGCGTCTCCTCGGCCGCCGAGAGCGATGTCAATGACTCCATAGCCGCCGCCGTCAGCCAGGCCAAACAGGCCGCTGAGCCGCCCGAAGGGGAAGCCGAAACGCAGCAGCCGACCGACGCCGATTTTGGCGCGCAGCCGACCATCGAGACCGGGGATATGACCACCCGCATCAGCCCGCTGACGGAAGAAGACTCCGACGTCGTCCACGATATGGACGAGCTGATCAAAGCGGCCGGGCCGGCCACGGCCGAGGAAGAGGCCGAAGACCGACTCGAAGACGAAGCAGGCGAGGAGACCAGCAGCAGCGAGGCCGTCGTCGGTGAGGTCGTCTCCGGCAAGTCGGAAACCACGATCTCCGAAGCCGACCTCGAAGCCCAGCGGGAGATCGAGTCGCAGTATTCCGAAGACGAACGCCGCGCGCAGGAAGAACTCGATCGACTTCGCGCCGAAGCCGCCCAGGCGGCCAAGCAGGTGGCCGAGGAGTCCGCTGCGCGTCGTGCCGCCGAGGCCCAACTTAAGGAAGCCCTCGCCAAGGCCGAATCTCACGAGCAGGCGCACCGCGCCGCCGAGCAGGCCGCCACGACCGCGCGCGGCGAACTCGATGCCCTTCGGCAAGAAGCCCGCGCCGCCGCCGAGAAGGCCGCCGCCGAGCAGAAAGCCCGCGAAGCTGCCGAACAGCGTGCCGAAGCCGCCGCCCAGGATGCCCGCGAGCAAATGGAACGCATCCGGGCCGAAGCCGAGCAGGCCGCCCGCAAGGCTGTCGAACAGGACGCCGCCCGCCGGGCGGCCGAAGCCCGCGCCGCCGACGCCGCTGAACGCGCCGCGCTCGAAGAAGCCGCCCATCGCGAAGCCCAGGCCCGCGCCGACGCCGCCGCCAAACGTCTTGAGCAGTCGCGCGAGAGCGAATCCGCCGAGGCCAGTGCCGCACGCCAGGCCGCCGAACAGGCTGCCAGAGAAGCGCAGGAAGAACTCGAACGCCTTCGCTCTGAAGCCCAGATCGCTCGCGAAGCCGCCGAACGCGAAGAGACCGCCCGACGCGAAGCCGAACAACGGGCCGAGGAAGCTGCCCGCAAAGCCGAAGAGGAAAAACTGGCACAGCAAGCCGCCGCCAACGCCTCCGTCTCCGCCCAGGAAGAACTCCATCGCCTCCGCGATGAAGCTGCCGCCGCCGCCCGGCAGGCCCAGAGCGAGGAAGAAGCCCGCAAGGCCGCCGAGCAAGACGCCGACGAACGGGCCCGCAAGGCTGAGACCGCGCTCGCCGCCCACAAAGAAGCGGAAGCCGAGGCCCGACGCCAGGCCGCCATCCTCGAAGCCGAGCAGCAACGCCAGCTCGAAGAGGAACGCAAGGCCCGCGAAGCCGCCGAGATGGCCGCCACCCAGGCTCAGGACGAACTCCGTCGGCTGCGCGACGATGCCGCCTCTCGCCGCGAAGCCCAGGAGCAGGCCGCCCAGCGAGCCATCGCCGAGGCCCGCAAGAAAGCACGCGAAGAACTCGAAGCCATGCGTGCCGAGGTCGAGTCCGTCACCAAGCATGCCGCCGAGGAAGAAGCTGCCCGCAAGGCCGCCGAAGGCAAGACTCAGGAACTCGCCAGCCGAATGAACGCCGAACTCGACCGACTGCGCGAGCAGGCCCAGGCCGCCTCACGGGTGGCCGCCGAGCAGGAACAGGCACGCAAGGAGGCCGAGGCACGAGCGGCCGCCGCTGCCGAGCGGGTCAAGCAGGAACGTGCCGCTCAGGAGCGTGCGACCCAGAAGGTCCAGGAAGCCGAGAAGCGCCTGCAGGAGCAACTCGCCGCCCAGGAAGCGGCGCGGTCGTCCGGCCAGGCCGAGGCCGCCAAGGTCGCCGAGGAAGCCACCCGCCAGGTGCAGGCCGAACTGGTCGAACTCCGAAAAAAAGCCGAGACCGTCGCCGAGCGAGCCAAGCGCGAGGAGCAAGCCCGCAAGGCCGCCGAAGAACGAGCCGAAGCTGCCGCCCGACGGGCTGCCGAAGAGATTGTCGCCCACGAAGAAGCCCAGAAGGCCTCCGGTGAAATCCAGGGTGAACTCAAGCGTCTGCGACAGGAGGCCGAGGTGGCCGCCCAGCAGCTTGCCGAAGAGCAGGCCGCCCGCAAGGCCGCCGAGCAGAAGGCCCGCCAGGCGCTGCTGTCAGCTTCCGGCGCCAAGGGCCAGTGGGCCTACGAACTGCCCGAGGAGCTTCGCAGTCCCGGCCAGCCCCCCTACCCGCTGTGTGTCTCCACCGACGCCGAAGCCCAAGAGAGCGACTTCGACACGGGTCCGGTGCTCGTGCGGCTCGTCGAGAGCATCGCCGGCGCCCTGCGCGAGCAGTACGACGTGCAGGTACGTCCGTGGACGCCGGAGTGTACCGAGGCAGTCGTGGTCCGGGTCACCCGCTGCGAGCAGGGCAAGCGGGGCGGTGGGTTCCTGAAACTCAAGCCCAAGACGGTTCTCGAAGTCGAAGGCGAAGTCCTGTCCCGTCATCACGTTGCCAAGCATTTCTACTTCATCAAGAAGTCCAGTGCGGGCGAGGGCGGCAGCATGGGCGCGCTGCGGAACGACGCGGAGACACTCGGCAAGCAGATCGCCAAGACCGCGCTGAACAGCGGTTGATCGTCCGGCGTCCGCGAAGCGTTCGGTCCATACGCGAATAACGGGCAAGACAGGAACCTGCGGAGTCTTTTCTGCCAGCAGATCATGGTCGAGCAATCCGTTTAGGAATGGATCGCGTCTCGCGGGCGCACGGACGCGACACTGACAACGCAACCGGCTCTTTTTGGGGATGCGGTGCGGTTGACAGATTGTACGATGTGGGGTAGCATGGTCTGTGGAGTGGGGAGCTGCAACTGAGTGGCTCCAAACAATTTGGCTACTTCGCCCTTTGCCATGATGTGGGTCGAGAGGCCCGGTAACTGGAGGAACTCCCCCAGGGGAGGCGAAGAAGAGAAGACCGATTGGAACCGCGAACCCGTGAGGATGGGGGGCGGGTTCAAGCGGTCTTTTTTGTGCGCGCGTCATTGCGCGAGGGCAGCCCAGAGGCGATCGCTATGTCACGAGCAACTGGTTGGCCACCATGATGCCGTTGAAGGCGGCGTGTATGACAATCGGCGCCCACAGGCGTCCGGTGCGCTCATAGTTGTAGCCCAGCACGATGCCGAGGGCGATGAGTGTGAGAATAGCCTGAACCTGCCCGTGCGACAACCCGAACAGCACCGAGGCAATCACGATGGCCGGCCAGGGCCCGACGTATCGACGGAGCATCGACTGCAACAGCCCGCGGAAGATCAGTTCCTCGGTCAGGGCGGCCAGCAGGATCGCCGAGATACCGATGAGCACCTGCCAAGCCGGCCCCAACGCGACGAGGGCGTCCAGCATTGGGTGTGAGCTCGGCGGTTGATCAAGCAGCGACAGCAGCCACTGACCCAGTTGCAGCAGCGCCAGGCATACCGGTAGGAAAGCTACGACGGCTACCAGGCCCCGCAACGAGTCGTACAGCCAATGGCGGCCGCTGAGGCCCATGCCCCGGACGGCCTTGAAGCGGAACCACACGTGCGCGCAGGCCAGCGCGATGCCGATGCCGATGATCTGGCCGATGACGGTCGCCAGGATCTCCCCCTGCGTCGTGAGTTTGAGGCCCTGCGAGCCGTCGTCGGCCGCCCAGCCGCTGCGCCGGAGGATTTCAGCCGCCACAGCGCCGCTGAGCAGCCAGATCAGGAACACCGCCAGTACGTGAATCGGATTCAGCGAATTCGGGCGGCCGGGGGCGTCCCTCAACGCCAACTTCTTCGGCCGGGCGATGCGGCGGGCCGCCAGAACCAGCAGCACCAGCAGGCCGACAACCAGCAGATACAGGAAGAACCGCGACATCTCGCGCTTGACGGGACTGGTTGCGGGCTGGCCAGTCTGGGCGAACGCGGCGACGACGGACATAGCGTTTGACAGAAGTAAGCTCATTTCGGTAACGTCATTTGTGAGCGGGGCGCAAGGCCGATAGTAATGCCGAAAACTATATTGGACAACATCCTGGAAACCAAGCGCAAAGAGCTTGAGGCGCTGCGGGGATCCTGCACACTGGAGGATCTCAGCAAGCGGGCCGCCGACGCACGACCGGTTCGGAACTTCTACCAGGCCGTCACACGCGACGGGCGCCGGCCCGTCCGCCTGATCGCCGAGATCAAGAAGGCCTCGCCGTCGGCGGGCATCATCCGGGAAGACTTCGACCCGGCGGCACTGGCCCGGCAGTACGAGCAGGCGGGGGCCGATGCGTTGAGCGTCCTGACCGACGAGACATACTTCCGGGGCAGCTTGGACTACCTGCGAACGGTCAGCGAGACCGTCAGCCTGCCGATCCTCCGCAAGGATTTCATCATCGATCCGATGCAGGTCTACCAGGCCCGGGCGGTCGGCGCCGACGCCGTCCTGCTGATCGCGGCGGCCTTGCCGACCGGCATGCTGTCCGATCTGATGATCCTGGCGGCCGAGCTCAAAATGACCGTGCTGCTGGAGGTCCACGAGGCCGACGACCTGCTGAGGGTCCGGTCGATGGTGGGCTTCCCGCACCGCACGTACAGCCTGCTGGGCATCAACAACCGTGACCTGAAGACCTTCGCCGTCGATATCGACACCACGCTCCGACTGGCTGAACTGGCCGGCGAGGGCGTGCCCGTAGTCAGCGAGAGCGGCATTCGTACGTCGGATGACGTCCGCAAACTTGCCGACGGTGGCATCAGTGCGATTCTCGTCGGCGAGACCTTCATGCGGCAGCCGGATATCGGCCAGGCCGTCAACAACCTTCTTGGGCCAAAGGAGAAGTAAGACATGGATGCCTCGGGTAACGTGTGGGATATCTCGCCGCAGCGACTGCTGATCCTTTGTCTGCTGCTGCTGGCCGGGTTCGCGGGCGGGGCCGCCCTGTACTACGCCTTCGAGCCCGAGACGCCGCTGGCCGAGGAACCGACAGGCGACGGGCCGACCATGACGCCGTCGCAGGCGGCGGCCGATCGCGTGATGCAACTGGCCATGCAAGGCGCGAGAGGCCGGGCGGTCGACCTCGCCCAGAGGTGGATCGAGGACCATCCGGGCGACGTCGACGTGCGTACGGCGCTGGCCCAGGTATATGCCAGCGGCGATCAGCCGACGGACGCCGAGCGACTCGTCGACACGGCGCTGTCAATCGATCCCGATGCGCCGCGGGCGTGCTGGGTTAATGGTCTGCTGCACGCCGACGAGCCGGCCCGCGCGGAGGCATGGTTCGCCAAGGCGGCCGCCCAAGACGACGCCGGGCCGGAGATCTGGGGCAAGTATGGCCTGCGGCTGATGCAGCGGGGCGAGTCGGAGGAGGCCGAATCGTATCTGCGGCGCGCGATCGCCGCCGGTTCCGAGGACGCAGCCGTCTATCGCATGGCCGGCGAGATTGCCTGGGCCAACGGTCGGCGCGAGGAAGCACTGTCACGGCTGCGGCGGGCAAGGACGCTCGAACCGCGCGATCCGCGGAATTGCTCGGCGCTGGCCGAGGCACAGGCGATGGCCGGCCGGTATCATGCGGCGCTGGACACGCTGGATGGTGGATTGGACGCAGCGAAGGGAACGGCCCGGGCGCTGCTGGAGCTTCAACGCGGCGAGATCCTTGAGATGGCCGGCAAGTGGGAGCAGGCCGGCGAGGTCTATGCAGAGGTTGCCGGCGGGATTCGGATGACGTTGCCGGCGTTGATCGGGGCGGCCCGGAGTTATCACCGGGCCGGCAAGGACGCCCGGGCGATGGGTTACATCGATCAGGCCTACCAGTTGGCCCCAGAGAATCCCGAGGTCGTCGCACTGCGGAAACGCATTGACAACGCGCGTTTCGTCAAGCCGGGCGGATTGCTGGAGTTCACGCCGGATATCGACGGGGACGGCAAGGCCGGCGACGCTGGCACGATCAACCCGCCCGACGAGCCGTCGCCGTTCAGTATCGACTGACGTGCCGACAGCGGCGCTCATCCCGTTGCGGCGGGGCCGCCGACGAACTGCTGGGGAGCGGGGGGCTGCTTCTCGCCGGTCGCGTACGCACGCAGCAGGTCCAGCTTCGCGCCGACCTCGCGAGCCATACGCGAGTTGGGGAACTCGGCCATGATCTGCTCGCCGGTCGCCACCGCTTCCGACCACTGCCGGTCGGTGACACTGATGGCGAACTGCACGCCGAGGTTGTGCAACTTGGCCTTGAAGACGCCACGGGCACTTTCAGCCAAGGCCGCACCCTCCTGCGGCGTGAGGTACCGGTCGAGTTCCTTGAGCAGGTCGATGCTGCGCTCGACGTCGTTGATGCGGACGGCCTCGCCGTAGTCTTTCAGAAGTTGACGCTTGTAGTCGTTCCACGCGCTCTGGATGCGCCCGGGCAGTTCGCGAACGCGGTCGTGGTCCGGGAACATGGCGGCGAGGCGTTCGGCTTCTCGCTTGGCCTGGGCCCACTGCTGACGCGACAGGATGTCGTCGATGCGTTCGACGGCCGAGTCGAGCTTGTCGCTGACGGTCTTCTGCCGGTAGGCGGTCACCTCGTCGCGCATGCGTGAGGCTTCTTCCACCAGGCCGAACTGCTTTTCCATACGCGCGATCATCGCTTCGGCCGTCTGGTAATCCTGCTTGAGGAGCATGGCGTTGACGGTCTCGCGGAAGGCCTCGATTTCCTGCTCGTAGTAGATGAGACTCTTGGCCTGGTCGCTGAGGACGGCGAGTTGTACCAGTTCGCGCAGGTGCCCGCCCTGGTCCTCCAGCAGCGACTCCACGCGTGCCAGCCTGGCCTCGGCCGTCGCGTCGGTGTCGCTGTCGACGACGATCAACCGGATCACGACGTACAGGCCGACGACGATCGCTGGGAGGAACAGACCCAGCGCGATCGCGGCGAGGACGCGCCAGACGTTCGGCGGGGCATCCTTGGAGTAGGCGGCGGCCATCATCAGGATCATGGACAGGATGAACAGCACCGTCAGTGCGCCGCCGGCCACGAGCAGGCCCAGCCCCCATGAACGGATACGACGGAATTGACTCTTCTCGGCCATCGCGAAAGCTCCTTCCGTGGCCCCCGGGTGCATATGCGACCGGCAGCCGAATGATTGGACATGCAACGAATGTCCATGGCAATCTAGGTATCAGATCGGCAAATATCAAAGCTTTACCCTATCGTATTTTACGGCGCGCGACTTGCCGAAAACCACCTCCATATGTAGTATGGCGCCATGCCGCACACCCAGATGAACAGCAAGGACGTCGCTGCATACCTCGGCATGGACCTGCGCGACGTCGAGCGACACGCCTCCCGCGAGAAGATTCCCTGCCGGCGGGTCGGCGAACGGTACATCTTCACCAAGGGCGAGGTCGACCACTGGGTCTGGCGACAGATGCACAACTGGGAGCCCCAGCAGCTGGCCGATATCGAACGCGGCGTCAGCGAGCATCACGGTTTTGTCCACGGCGAGCCGATCGTCTGCCCGTTGGTATCGGAGAAGGCCGTCGCCGTGCCGCTTGTGGCCAAGACGCGCGAAGCCGTCATTCGCGGGCTGGTGCAGAGGGCGGTCGATCTCGACGTCGTCTTCGATCGCGACAGCATGCTCGATGAACTCCGCGGGCGCGAGGCCCTCTGCAGCACGGCCTTGCTGCCGGGCGTGGCCTTCCCCCATCCGCGTAGGCCACTGCCGCACGATATCGCCGAGAGCTTCATCACCGTCGGCCTGACGCCGGCCGGGGTACCGTTCGGGGCCGAGGACGGAAAGCTGACGCGGCTGTTCTTCTTCCTGGCCTGCAAGGACGATCGCACGCATCTGCACGTGCTGGCCCGGCTGGTCCGCATGCTCGACGACCGCGGTACGCTCGAGGCTCTGATGGCTGCTGAGTCGCCCGAGCAACTCGAAGAACGCCTCGCCCATCGCGAGATGGAAGTGCTCAACGAGTAGCCGGTCGTCAGGCGCCGGGAGGTCGCGCTTCAGGGCCGTGCTGTGATCTCTGTGGTCATTCGGCAGATAGCCACGAAAGCCACGTATGGTCAGGGCTGTAGGCCCGGCAGTATGTGGCCGGGGGCGTGAGCCCTCGGACGCAGGATGTCCAGATCGTAAGCCCCGGGCGACAGTGCCGCTCTCGGAACGTTTTCCTGGGGCGACAATGCGGTTGGCAGGGACCACCGCTACTGTGCGGCGAGAAGCAGTTGCGCCATTTCCCGCACGCTCGCGGCGATGCATGTGGGTTCGGCGGACTTGAGTTCGTCGAGCGTCTCGCTGCCCCACGTAACGGCCATCGAGTCGACGCCGTTTTTGTAGGCTCCGATCAGGTCGCTCTTGCGGTCGCCGACCATAATGACGTCCTCGTGGTGATGCTCGTCGAGCGAGCAGAGCAGGTCGAAGATGACCATTTTCTTGTTGCTCCGGGCGGCATTGTCGTCGGTACCGAGGACCTGGTGCTCCGGGAAGAACGTTTTCAATCCCACGGCCGCGAGCACCTTTCGGGCGTTGTCGGTCTTTCGGGCGGTGGCCACACAGAGTGTCCGGTCGTCGGCCTGGAGTTGTTCAAGCATCTCGGGGACCCCGGCATAGACGCGATTGTCCCGCAGGGCCAGGCTGCCCGCGTAGTGCCAGTAATACTCGAACGCCTGGTCAGCCTGGTCGGCCGACAGGCCGAAATCCTGCTCGAAGCACTGCAGCAGGGGGGTGTTGGCAAAGGCCCTGAGCTTCTCCGGGTCGCTTTCCTCCACGCCGAACTGGTGCAACGCATACTGGGCAGACTTGACGATTTCCATGGTCGGATCCGTCAGCGTGCCGTCGAGGTCAAACAGGATGATCGGGTAGCGTTTCATGGTGATGCAGTGAGCGCCTCCGGGCGGGAGAACACAATACAGGCAACAGCCCGAGATTATGGAGGATAACCGAGATCCCTGCAACGACTAAGCCGGGAATTTCAGGGCAAGCACCCACGCCTGCCAGTCTCGCAGCAGTGCGTCGGGGTCGTCGACGTCCAGCACCTTCAGCAGCGTGTGGTAGCCGGTGGGGTCTTTGGCCTGGCCGGCCAGGAAGGCCTGGTAGAACTTGCGGAGCAGCCGCTTCTGCTGGAGGTAATAGCAGAGATACCGGGCCTGGGCGTAGTGGACGCCGCTGCCCGGGCCGTAGAACCCGCGGATGTCCAGGTCGCAGAGATCCTTCCAGCGGAGCGTGGCCTTGTTGGCGATGGCCGTCTTCAGGCCGGCCAGCCGCCAGTTGGTGAAGCCGACCATCCTCCCGCCACGTTCGCCGCACTGCTCGTACAGTGAGGCCATGCCCTCGTTGAGCCACGGCGGCATGGATGGGAAGTTGGCCGGGACGAAGGCGTGGAACATCTCGTGGACAAGCGTCCCGCCGCCGGTCGAGATGTTCATGATCAGCGCATCCCTCGACTCCAGGTAGAAGCCGAACGGCGTGCCCGGCGCCCGCCCCGAGACGGCCCGGCTGATTGTCGCGTAGCTGTCCTTGTCGCCCAGCAGCCAGATGGTGATGATGCGCGAGGGGTCCGAGGCGAAGTAATCCTTGCGGTAATGCCGGGTGGCCCAGCGGATGGTCTGCTCGGCATAGCGGCGGACCGTGGCGGGGGATTCATCGCCGACGACGACAAACGGCTCTTCGATCAGGACGGTCATGTCGTCCATGGGGTAGCGGTGCCGCAGCCGGCGGACGTGTTGGGCGTAGTCGGCGGCCGAGAATGCGACCACCGGTACCTGCTTCTCCCGGCCGTCGACGATGAGCGTCCGCCGGCGGGGCCTGGCCGGCTCGGGCAGGTCGAGGTCGCCGGGCTTGAGGCGGAAGCGGATGGCGGTCCACTCGCTGGGCTTGTACTTCAGCGGCCAGAGTTTGAGGAACTGCTTGCGGGGCATGCGACGATAGGCGGCGTCGTCCTCGGCGGGTTCGTGGTAGAGCACCTCGTCGCCGTCGCTGTCGTAGCCGACGATCAGGCGGACGTGCTCCGTGGTCTCCGGCGAGTCGTCGTAGTGCATGCAGACGATGCTCGGGTGCCCGGCCCGCAGGTCCGCATGCAGTTCGGCGAAGCGATCCTGTAGTTCGGCCTCGGCGTTGTCGGCGTTGATTCGCTGCCAGCACTCGGCCTTGCTACCGGGCTTGAAGCCCAACGTCAGCAGGGCGTTGAGGAGGTCGCTCGCGCAGCAGCCCCGCCCCTCGACGGGATCGAGCCCGGAGGCGGCGAAAACGTCGTTCTGTGAGACGTGTGCCTCTTTGAGCCAGCCCAGGGCCATTGCCACACAGGCCTCGCCGCAAAAGTCCGGCTGCTGGCGGACGTGAGGAACCCCGTCGATGCGCGCGGACTTGAACGTCCGTGACGTGGGGCGGGCCTTGCCGGCCGCGGCGGTCAGGGCAGGTGCGTCGTTCGTCGACGGCGTGCCGGCCAGCAGGGGCAGCATCAGTCCGATGCAGAAGGCAGCGATGGCGGCGTGTGGAAGCAGGTACGGTCGTCTCATGCGAAGTGAGTCTCCTTGTCCCGTGTGACGCACGTCTGGCCGAATGGTTTCCAGAAATGTAAAAAAAAACGCGACCAAGGCGCCTCCCTCAAAAGTCGGGTGGGCGCAAAAGCAGAACGATTTTGCAACGCAAACAAAGAAGTTATGTCACGACAACGGTGCTGAGCGGCACTTCCTTGGATGTCTGAGGGAGGCGTCGACCAAGAGGGTCGACGTTCCATTTGACCCCTGACCGCTGCTGCCGTCTCTCGACGAGGCGTCTGGTCGATCAGTTCCACTCCAGCGTCGGGCCGCCCTTTTTGACTTTGCCGATGACGAAGGGTCGCTCGCCGTGGGAGCTGAGGCGGTTCATGACGCTTTCGGCGAAGGCGGGCGAGACGATCATCACGAATCCGACGCCCATGTTGAATACACGTCGCATTTCCAGCGAGTCGACGGGACCTTTGTTGGCGATGAGTTTAAAGATGGGCGGTACGGGCCAACTGTCGCGTTTGACGCGGACGGTCAGGCCCTCGGGCAGGACGCGGGGAAGGTTGTCCACAAGCCCGCCGCCGGTGATGTGGGCCATCGCCTTGACCACGTGCTTGACCTTGTACTGTGCGAGGACGTCCAGGACGCACTTGACGTAGATGCGCGTCGGGGCCAGCATCGCCTCGCCGACGGTTGCCCCTTCCAGTTCGACCGGCTTGTCGGTGACGTCGTACGTTGCGATGTCGAAGAGCACCTGCCGGGCCAGACCGTATCCATTAGCGTGCAGGCCGTCGCTGCCGATACCGATGGCAATATCGCCCGGCTCGCAGCGCGATCCGTCGATGATGCGCTGCCGCTCGACGACGCCAACGGAAAAGCCTACGATATCGAAATCGCCGGGCTTGTAGACGTCCGGCATCTCGCAGGTCTCGCCGCCCAGCAAAGCGCAGTTGGACTGCTGGCAGCCGCTGGTGATGCCCTTGATGATCGCGGCGCACCGCTCGGGCTCGACCTTGTTGACGGCCAGGTAGTCCAGAAAGAACAGCGGCTCGGCCCCGCAGCAGATCATGTCGTTGACGCTCATGGCCACGCAGTCGATGCCGACCGTATCCAGCTTGTTCATGCGAATGCCGACCAGCATCTTGCTGCCGACGCTGTCGGTGCAACTGACCAGCACGGGATCCCTGTAGTTTCGCTTGAAAAGCTTCTCGTTGTAGTCAAGGCGGAACAGCCCCGCAAAGCCACCCAGCCCGCCCATCACGCGAGGGGTGCGCGTCGTCTTGACCATTGGCTTGATGAGGTCGACGACGGCTTCGCCCGCGTCGATATCGATGCCAGCCTCACGATATGTCACGCCTTTGCCGGGATTCTTGCTCATGGGCGACATCCTACACCTCAGGCGCCTCGATTTGCAACGCTGTGGCGGGTCGGACGGGAGAAATCGTGGACCGTGGAGAACACGCCGCGGCCAAGCGTGTTGAACGATACAGCGAGAACAGGCCTCCTGAGCGGGTCGTTTTTGACATGGGGCCCGGGAAGCATTAGAGTGGTACATACGATGGGACGTGGACGGCGGTTGGTTTACATGTTGCGCAAACTGGGCTTGCTACTGCTGATTGTTGTGGGATTGGTGGTTGGCTCGTGCGCGCCGGGCGAAGAGGGCCTGCCCCTGACGGCCGCCCAGAAGCTTCATCTTCAGACGCTCAGGCGTCAACTCACCGCCGCCCAGCGCCAGCCGCAGACGCGCGAAGAAGCCGCCCGCCTCCTGCTCAGCGAACCCTACCCCCAGGCCACGCAGGCTCTGCTGGACGTTTTAACCGACGCTAGCCTGCCCGCCGCACAGATTGCCGTGGCCAACGCCGTCGCCGACGCCGGCAACGCCCCGACGAGCTTCGTCGCACCGCTTCTGGACATGCTCACTGGCGAGACCGCCACCCTCAGGGCCGCCGCCGCACGCGCGCTGGTGACCTACCAGAACCACGGCGTGACCGACCGGCTCATACGCATCGCACGCGACCGCAACCGCCCGACGGATGTACGGCTGGCCGTCATCGAAAGCCTTCGACGCATCATCGCCAAGCCCTCCATCCGCGCCCTGATCGACCTGCTCGGCGAGGCCTCTCCGGAAATCCGTGCCGCCGCCGCCGAAAGCCTTGCCCGCCTGACCAACATCCGCAGCTACGGCGAGGACCGCGACCTCTGGGAAGTCTGGTGGGCACGCAATCGCGACACGACACGGGCCGAGTGGCTCGCCGAACTGGCCGAGAGCCTCAGCCGAGCCCAAATGGCGCTCGAAAGCGAGAATCGCCAACTGCGCGAACGGCTGGTCGGTGTGATGACCGACTTGTACAACCTCTCCCCGAAGACGCGTCGTCCGGCCATGCTGTTAGACATGTACGCCAGCCCCGTCGGCGACATCCGCCTGTTGGCGGGACGCCTCGCGGACAAGATGATCGCCACGAGTGAGCCGATCAACCCCGAAATCCGCCAGCGTATCCGCTCGACCCTTGACGACAGCGACCCCCGCGTCCGTGAACTGGCTGCCATCCTGGAAGCCTCGCTGCCGGACGAGACGACGCCGCAATTGCTGATGACGCGGCTGGACGAGGAAGAATCGCCGCTCGTGCGGGCGGGCATTCTTCGGGCGCTGGGCCAGTTGCGCACTACGCAGGCCATCCCGGCCATTCTGCGGAAGCTTTCTTCGCGGGACGAAGCGGAAGCGTCCGCGGCCGCAGAGGCCCTGGCGCGCATCGCCTCCGAGCAGCCGCTCAACGGCGAGCTCCAGGCGGCTGTGGCGAAGGCCCTGACGACCCGCTACGACGTTGACGGGGCCGGTGAGAAGCTTCGCGAAGCCCTCCTGCGTGCGATGGGCGCGGTGGCCGATTCGTCGACGGCGCGGGTACTCATTGCCGCGACGACCGATCCGGCCGGCACGGTGCGGCTAGCGGCGGTGACCGGCCTGGCGCGGCTGGAAGCGCCCGAGGCGGTCGAGGCCGTGACGGCCCGGGTTACCGACAGCGACCGTGGCGTTAGGCAGGCGGCCCTGGCGGCCTTGGCGGCCCTGGGCGGGCAGGAAGCACTGCCGGTGCTGTTGGCGCGGACGGATGCGTCCGTGGAGGCCGATGCGACGGTCCGCAAGCAGGCGTGGGAGGAAGTACTGAAACTCGCTGCCGACGCAGACGCGGACATACTCGCCGACATGCTCGAGACGCTCGCCGATCGCGACGACGGAGGCGAGCAGCGAATCGTGCTGCTGCAGATGCGGGTCGATGCCCTTCGCAGGGCCGAAAGCGCCGCGTTGCCCGCCGCCCTCATGCGGCTTGCCGAGGCGCTCGGCGAGGCCGACCGCGCCGGTGAGGCCGTCAAGCACGCGACGGAGGCATGGCAACTGGCGGTGGCCGAAGCCGATCCCGAGAAGGAGCCCAGCGACGCACTGCGGTCGGCCTGGCGGCTGCATATCGCAACGCGGCTGGCCGCGAACAATCCCGGCGTCGTCAAGGCCATCGCCACCCGCCCGGCCAAAGGGCCGCTGGCGTCGGAAGCCATCGACATGCTCTTCGGTCGACTGGCCGCCCTCCGCGAGGACAAGAACCATCTCGCCGTGATCACGCTGACCGACGCGGCCCTGACGGGGCTGGCCGATCGCCTGCCGCCCAATCGCCGCCAGCATTTGCGGACCATGCTCAAGACCGCTCTGGCCGCGCAGGCCGAGCGCGACCGCACGGCCGTCAACGCGCTATTGCCGGCGCTGCTGGCCGCCGACGCCGCCGCACGCACCGATGCCGAAAATCGCATCAAGACCATGGGCGAGCGCGCCGCCCGGCCACTCGTCGAAGAGCTTGGCAAGTCCCTGGAGGCCGACAAGCCGCACCCGAAGCTCGAGAAGGCCATCATCGAACTGCTCAAGCAGGTCGCCCCGAAGCTGGGAGCCTACGACTGTGGGGCCGACGTTGCGCAGAAGCGTCAGGTCGTCCGCGGCTGGCTGAAGCAATTATGATGCCTCCCTCAAAAATCAGATGGCCGCAAAAGCAGAACCTTCCCGTGACGCAAACGAAGAGGTCATGTCACGAAGATGGATCTGATGGGTACTGCCCCGGAGTTCTGAGGGAGGCGTCAATTACGATGAATGCCACCACGTCCCGTCCCGCGCGCCCCGCCTGCGTGCTCTGGATTGCCTCCGATCATTGCGCTACGGGAGTATTGCCGCCGACGGCGGCGTCGCGATCCACATGCCCAACCTCGACCGCCTCGTCGCCCGCGGCGTGGGCTTCGACGGGTGCTGTGCCCGCACCCCCGGGTGCATGCCCGCGCGGCGGAGCGTTACGACCGATCGGTTGTCGCGACAGACCGGTGTGACCGACAACGGCCGTTGCCTCGCGCCGGGTTTCGAGCTGACCGTGGGACGACGGAGCCGGTTGCGATGTGGCCAGAAAGCGTGCCGCGGGCTTCCAGCCCGCGCGCGGCGAGGTCGCGAGAGCGGGTGCCTTGTCCCTGTCAAGTCGGAACGAGGCCGGCGGGCAGAGCTAAGGACAATTGTCCTGTGCCCCTCGATCGAGCTAACGAAATCAGGCCCTCGCTGGGGTAAGGTAAAACCAGAGCCATGAAATACCCAATGATCTCAAGGCGCTACAACACCGCAACCGGCTCGGGACGACGGCTCGTAGACCCGGCGGCCCCCATGGGCTATAATCGATTGATTATCGACCCTTTGACGGTGGTGACGCTGGATGATTCTGCGCGGAACAATCTGGGTGACGCTTCTGATGGCGGCGGCGGGCTGCTGGCCCGAGCGGACCGAGCCGGCGACGGCTTTGCGGGACGTCCCGACCGACCAGCGGCTTCAACGTCTGCGACATGGCGATGCGGACCAACGCATCCAGGCCGCGCGGGCGCTCGGCAACGCCGGGGACCAGCGCGCCGTCGAGCCGCTGACCGCGACGCTGCGTGCGTCGGACCCGGCCGTGCGAATCGCCGCGGCTCGGGCGCTGGGCAGGCTGCAGGCGCACCAGGCCGTGGGGGCGTTGGTGGCGACGTTGCAGAACGACGCCGAGCCGCACGTGCGTGCGGCGGCGGCGCTGGGCCTGAGGATGATCGGCGACCCGCTGGCCATCCCGGGTCTGCTGGCGGCGCTTGGCGATGGGCACCCGATCGTCGCGCGAGAGGCCGGGGACGCACTGGCGGCCGTTGGTCGACCGGCCGTCGAGCCGCTCAGCCAGACCGCCCGCCACGATGCCACCCGACGGCCGTGGGCCGTCCGGGCGCTGCGACAGATGGACGACCTCGTCGCGCGCCGTGCCGTGGAAGAACTGACCGACGAGCATGACAAGGAGCACACGCAATGAAACACGCGAAACGACAAACGGCGATGCTGCTGTTGAGCCTGCTGTGCTTCGTATCCGTCCCGGCCCGGGCGGCCGACGAACCTGCTGCAGCGGACGGGCCGCCAAAACTGGCCGCGGAGTTCGACATCCCCAAGGATGGCTCGCTGATCGTTCTGCCGGTGACCTTCAAGGGCAAGGCCTACAACTTCCTGGTCGATACCGGCTCGCGGTACACGACGTTCGATAAGGCCTTCGCGCCGTTGCTTGGTGAGCCGAAGGGCACGCTGGAGGGCAAGACGGCTGACGGCAAGGAGATGACAATTCACATCTGCTACGCGCCGAATGCGACGGTCGGGCCGCTGAATCTCAAGCAGGGCGGGCCGGTGATGTGCGTCGACCTGACCGAGCTGCGCCGCCTCAGCGGAATGAACGTTCAAGGCGTGATCGGCATGGGCCTGTTGCGGCGATTCACGCTGCAGTTCGATTTTGACGCGGGCAAGTTGCGGTGCTTCCAGCCGGACTCGATCAAACGCGAGGTCTGGGGCGATATTGTAGCGATGCGGACCGCGGGCGGTACGCCGGTGATTCGCGCGAATGTCGCGGGCAAGTTCGGGACGTTTTTCGGTATCCACACCGGCTACGACTACAGCGGCACGCTGGGCCGGCGGTTTTTCATGTCGCTGCAGACAGCCGGCGTGATCCAGAAGACGGCCCGCAGCCTGGTCGGCTCGACGGTCGACGAGAGCGAAGGCAGCGTCTCAGCACGTATTGACGATTTCCGGGTCGGCGAGTTCGCGCTCAACGGGCTGGTCTTTGACAAGAGCCCGCAGGAGGGTTCGATTCTCGGCATGAGTTTTCTCAAGCGATTCAACGCGACCTTCGATTTTCGGAACTCGCGGCTGTACCTTACGAAAAGCCACCTCTTCGACGCCCCGGATCAGCAGGACATGAGCGGCCTGCACCTGGTCCAGGTCAAGACGGGGGCGAAGGTCCACGCGGTCGACCCCGATTCGCCGGCCAGCCGGGCGGGCATCCAGGCCGACGACATCATCCTCAAACTCAACGGCCGGTGGGTCGTCAAGATGACGCTGGCCGAGGCGCGGCGTCTGCTTCGCAGCGGCGACGGCCAGGTCGTCAAGGTGCTCTTCCAGCGCGGCGAGCAGGGCTACGAGACGAGCGTGACGCTGAAGAAGCAGATATGAGCAAGTGTGCAGAGGTCACGGGTCGTTATAGGTAAGCGTTTATCCGTAAGAGCTCAGAGGTTAGAAGAGCGGGTCGACGTTCCGTCGACCGCTGAATGAAGTGGTGGGGTGCGTAACGTGTTACGCACCATGACCGGCGTCACCGGTACGAGGTCCAACAGTCACGGACCTCAAAGGCCGGCAATATGAATCAGGAAAGAGGACCATGAGCCGTATCTGTGTAGGTGTCGACTTTGGCGGCACGAGTATCAAGTTTGGCACGGTGGACGACAGCAACCGTCGCAGCGAAACATTCCAGTTGGACACGCCCCGTGACGACGGCGCTGAGCCGGTCATTGCGCAGATAGTTCGCGGCGTGGAGCGGAGCATCGCCGAGGCGGGCGTCTCGCGTGAGAAGGTCATCGGCGTGGGGATCGGCTCGCCGGGGCCGTTGGACCTGGGAAAAGGGGTGATCATCAGCCTGCCGAACGTGCCGGGCATGGAGAACGTGCCCCTGCGCGACGAGGTCGCCAAACGCGTCGACCTGCCGACCACGCTTGAGAATGACGCCAACGCCGCCGCCTACGGTGAGTTCATCGCCGGGGCCGGGCGCGACACGTACGAGATGGTTATGTTGACACTCGGCACGGGCGTCGGCAGCGGCGTCGTCCATGGCGGCGAGATCATCCACGGCGCCCACGGCATCGGCGGCGAGGCCGGCCACCTGATCGTCGATCCGGGCGGGCGTCCGTGCGGATGCGGCCAGCGCGGCTGCGTGGAGCAGTACTGCTCGGCGACGTTCCTGGCGAGGTACACCGCTGAGCGTATTCGCAAGCAGGGCGAGGCGACGTCGCTGGCCGAGGTGCTCGACGCCAACGGGCGGCTGACCGCCAAGGATATTCTCGAGGCCCGTAACGCCGGCGACGCCCTGGCCGAGGAGGTCTGGGAGGAATGCTGCTTCCACCTGGCGATCGCCTGCGTGAGCATCTGCCGACTGCTGGACCCGGACTGCATCGTCCTCGCCGGGGGGCTGACCAACGCCGGCGAGGACCTGCTGGAACCCGTCCGCCGACATGCCTCCGAGCAGAACTGGACGCTCTGCGAGCAGAAGACGGAAATCCGCATCGCCACCCTCGGCGCCGATGCCGGGGCCGTCGGGGCCGCCGGCGTGGCCTGGCGCGTGCTGGGCGATTCGACCAACGGGGCTGTACGGACGGGAGAGTGTTGATGGGCGAGCCGATGCGGTACGACCTGGCCGCGGAGTCCTGTCAACCCCAGAACGTCTACGGGTAGCACCCGGACATCGCCGCCCGGTTGCAGCGGGATCTGGACGGCTTCACCTCGCCGCCCGAGTGACCGACGATCCGCAGGGGCAAACGCTTGCGGCGGCACTTCTCTCCTTGTCGGAGAGATGGCCTGCCCAGCAGGTCAGAGAGGGCTCTTCGGACACGATCAAAGCCCCTCACCGGCTCGAAGACTCGCCACCTCTCCCAGCGGGAGAGGGGTCAAGGAAGAGAATGCGTTTGCCCTGGAACGATTCTGCAGCCGCGTTGCAGTCTGCAGGTAACGGCGTTACAATGCCGATTGTTACGTTTCTCGAACACAGACTTTCCACACAGCAAGGACGATTGATGAGCTTACTGGTTACGGGCAGCATTGGCATTGACACGGTGGAGGCCCCGACGGGCAAGGTCGCCGACGCGCTGGGCGGCTCGGCGGTCTATTTCGCGCAGGCCGCGAGTTTCTTCGGCCCCGTACGCTTGGTCGGCGTGGTAGGCGAGGACTGCCCCCCCGACTTCCTCAAGCCGCTGGAGGAGAACCCCAATATCGACCTGGCCGGACTGGAGGTCCGCAAGGGCAGCAAGACGTTCCGCTGGCACGGCAAGTACCACGACGATGTGAACCATCGCGACACCATCTCGGTCGAGTTGAACGTCCTCGGCGAGGAAGGGCCGACGATTCCCGAGAGTTTCCGCGATAGTGAGTATGTATTCCTGGCCAATACGCATCCGGGGCTGCAGTCGCAGTTGCTGGGTCAACTGCTGGCCCCGACGATGGTTGTGGCCGACACGATGGACCTGTGGATCGAGACCGAGCGCGACCCGCTGTTCGAGTTACTCACGCAGATCGACGGCGTGGTGCTCAATGACGGCGAGGCCATCCAGCTGACCGAGACGCCGAACGCGATCCACGCCGGCCTGGAGATTGCCGGCTACGTCAAGCGATTCTGCGTGGTCAAGAAGGGCGAGCACGGCGGCGTGCTGTTCCTGGACGGCAAGGGCTACCCTCTGCCGGGCTATCCGGCGACGACGGTGGTGGACCCCACCGGCGCGGGCGACAGCTTCGCAGGCGGCATGATGGGCTATCTCGCGGCCAGCGAGGACGGCGGCGAGGACGAGGCGGTTCGCATCAAGCGAGCGATCGCCTACGGCACGATCGTGGCGAGCCTGGAACTGGAAGATTTTTCGCTACGCCGGTTGACGGAAATCAGCCGCGAAGACATCGACAGACGGCTGGACGAATTCTTTGAGCTGACGCGATTCTGACGACAGGCCGGCTGGCCGGGCGCGTCCGCTGGAGGCAGCAGCATGGTCTGGTGCGGCGCCCCGTAGATGGTGCTTCGCTCGGGGTGACAGAGGCTCTGGAGGAAGTGCGTCACAGCAATGACCCATCGAACGTTCATCGCGGTTGACCTTGACGACGCCGTCCGGGCCGAACTGGCCGATGTCCGGGAACGCATCGAACCGTTCTTTACCCCGGATGCACCGGCCCGGTGGGTCGATCCGGACAACCTGCACGTGACCGTCAAATTCCTCGGGGACGTCGACAGCCGCGAACTCCGCGACGTCTGCCAGGCCGCCCAGCGCGTCGCCGGATCGCTCGAGCCGTTCCAGGTGGAACTCGTCGGCGCCACCGACCTGCCGCAACGTATGCGCGACCGCATGCTTCTGGCCGAGGTCCTTGAACCGTCGGGTCGCCTGGCCGCTCTGGCCGAGGCGTGCGACGGTGCAATGGCCTCGCTGGGCTTTCCCCGCGAGCACCGTGCCTTCCACCCGCACGTGACGCTTGCCCGGCCACGGGCCCGCCGCGGACGAATGCCTCGCCAGGCCGCCCAAGCGCTGGCCGGCTTGGCGTTTGGCGGCACGACGGTCGACTGTCTCACCGTCTACACGAGCGAACTGACCGCCGACGGCCCCGTCTACACGCCGGCCGCCACCTGCCCGTTTCGAGAGTAGCTTGAGGACCTGCCTGTGGCTTGCCCTGCGTCACCAGGATGGCAGCGGATTGACATAAAGTCTCTTGTGATCCGCGGAATCCGCGCCTTGATTGCTTGGCCGTTTCCTGAATCCGTTGTGATGGTGTTCCGATATGTGGCAGGACGCATCCCTTTTCAGGAAACGATGTTGGAATGCCGAGAACGCATCCTGATCGCCTGCCCGCACATCGCGCGTTACGTCACCGGCTCGTACCCGTGTGACGCCAACGGGCGCTACCTCCTGCGGGCGGACGGCACGTTCGACGTGCGTCATGCGCGATGCGGCCAGTGCGGCGGGCGATGCACCGAACTGCTCTGTGCCCTGCATCGGTGCAACCGGAAAGGGGCCGGCACGTGGTATCCAACGGATGTGCTGGGCTTTCGATCGGCTTGCGAGGGTGACCGCGTCGAGCGGCCGCAGGACAACACGCCGTGGGCCTGTTCCAGCAGCACGTTTCTGATTTAGAAAACCATCGCTGCCGCGGTCGAGCTTGTTGCGTGCGGGCCATCGTGCCGAACAATCGGTTTTGTGCAAATTGCCGAATGACCGAGTTGACCAATCAACGAACGGGCTGCCAAAGGGCCGTTACTCACGGCCGACGATATCGAGGGGCAGGGCCTTGGGGAGGATGCCTGCCCGGGCGGTCTGCTCGAAGAACGTCTCAAGCGCCACGCGCCCGGCGTCGCCCATCTCGATCGAGTGGGTGTTGACGTATTCGCGGACAAAGCGGTCGACGGCCAGCGGCTGGGCGCCGTGGCTGTACTTCATGGCCGCGACGAGCACTTCGCTGCGATGCTGCAGGGCGTACGTGGCGCTGTCGGCGATGGTCGCGACGATGCGTTTGTGAACGTCTTCGTCCAGCGTGCGGCTGAGAGCGAAGCAGGTCACGGGCATGGGCAGTTTGCCGCTGCGGTCGGCCCACCAGTCGCTCAGATCGGTCACCACGCGCAGGCCGTATTGTTTGTAGGCGATGAACTCCTCGTGGATAACCAGGGCGCAGTCGACCAGGCCGGCCTCGACGGCGGGGATGAGCTTGTCGAACGGCAGGATGCGCGTTCGCAACGTGGGCATGTAAAGCTGCAGGACGGCGTAGGCGGTGGTCGTCGCGCCGGGGATGGCGATGGTCTTGCCGGCCAGCGCTTCCTCGCTGAGTGCCTCGCGGGCGAGGATCACCGGCCCGCAGCCGATACCGAAGCTGCTGCCGGCTTCGCCGAGCACGTAGTGCTTCCGCACGAGGGCGTAGCTGGCCGCGGAGATCATCGTCGCTTCCAGCTCGCCGCGGCTGGCACGGTCGTTGAGCGTCTGGAGGTTGCCCTCGGCGGGCACGAACTCCAAGCCGCGCGCGTCGACCTTGCCGTCCAGCAGCGCGTGCAGCATGTAAACGTCATCAGCGTCCGGCGTATAACCAAGTTGGATTCTCATCGCGTCCATGATAGGCTGCCACGCCCCGTGGTGGCAATGCTCGGGATGCGGTTTGTCGCTGGAAGGAGTCCACATGACGAAGGACATCAAGCTGCTGGCCCTCGACGTCGATGGAACGCTGGTTCAGCCGGACAATCGCGTCGCCCCGGACGTCCGCACGGCCATTGCCGATGTGGCCGGCGCCGGGCTGCGCGTCTGCCTCGCCACGGGGCGCAGCTATGTCGAGACCGTCGACGTCTGGCAGCAGCTTGCCTGGCCGGTCGATCGACCGGCCGAGGCGATGGCCGTCGTTGGCGGGGCGATGGTCGTCGAGCCGGCAACGGGCCGGACGCTCTGGCAGCGAAGCATTCCGCGAGATCTGGCCGCCGCCTTCGCCGAGACGCTCGCCGAGGCGGGCTACTCCGCCATGGGCACCGTCGACGCCTGGCGGTGGGGGCTGGATTACCTGGCCGTGCCGGGCCTCGACTACGACGACGTTTGCGAGCGATGGTTCGGCCGCATGCCGCGGGTCAAGGTCCGAGAGATTGCAGGTTTCGGCAACGACCAGCCGCCCGTCTTGCGACTCAACGCCCTGGTCGACCCGGCCGACGGACCGGCGGTGGAGGCAACGCTTGTCGAGCAGTTCGGCGAGTCGATGAACGTCCATACCATTTTCGCGCCAAACTACGGGGTGACGGTCGTGGAGGCGTTCGCCCTCGAGGCCAGCAAACGTCATGCGGTCGCCTACATCGCCCAGGCCTATCGCATCGGTCTGGGGGCCGTGGCAGCCGTCGGCGACGACGTCAACGACCTGCCGCTGATCGAGGCGGCCGGTCTTGGGGTGGCCATGCCGCAGGCGCCGGCGCATGTCCGCGACTCGGCGGACGCCGTGGCCGAGGATGGTCTGGCGGCGTTCATTCGCTCTCTTCTGTGACCGTCGCGTCAGCGTCGGCGTCGAGGTCGACGGCCCGCGGAGCCGCGGTGGCCGACGCATCGGGTTCCGTCTTGCGATGGGCGTACCACAGCAGATTGGCCATCAGGTGGCGAGCGGAGGTGGGGCTGTAGCCCGCCATGCCCTGCAACGGATAGCCGACCAGCCCGGCCGAGAGGTCCTCCAGCGAGAAGACGATGGCGGGGGCGTCGTTGACGTAGACGGCCTGGAGCCGCGGGTCATGCCGCGGTGTCTCGGCAGCGGCCTCGAATGCGCCGCGGCGGTATGAAACAGCCGAGACGTCGTACGGTCCGGTCGTGTAGACGGGCGAACTTCGGGGCAGTTTGAGCAGCTTTCCGGTGTCCACAATCTGCCCCGCCAGGGCCAGGAACGATGCGGCAAAATCCTTCGACCCGCCGGCGGCGTCGGCAATGAGCATACCGTCATCAGCGAGGTACCGCTTCAAAGCGGCGACCTGCTCGTCGTTGAGGGTGACCGAGTCCGTGCCGGTCATGTGCGCGACGGGCCAGTCGCTGGCGGACAGCTTCCTCGGGTCCATCGGCCAGGAGACCTCCAGCTTGACCTTCCGATCGCGGGCGAGCATCAGGGCCAGGCGGTCGAAGGCCAGAGGCTCGGGGTCGAAGTTGCCGTCGTAGGCCAGCCGCGCGACGCGCAACGTTCGCTTTGGCTCAACGACCTCGGGCGGCGTCCAGGTGGCCGCGCCGCGCGGCGCGACCGAGCCCATCTCGGTGAGGTACAGGTAGAGGTTGGCCATCAGATTGAAGCTCGGCCGCTGTCTGGCGTGGGGCCCGAGTTGCAGGGCGAGCGAGAGCTCCTGCGGGGCATGGATCGCCAGCGGGCGCACGCCGTTGTGGACGGCAAAAAGCCCGCCGGGCTGCGTGTCAGTGAATTGCAGCGTGTAGATGGGGTGTCGGCCGCTCAGGCGACCGAGGCGATAGCGCGGGAACATACGCTGGTAGATCCGGTGCATGTCCATGGTGAAGTCGCCGTTGTTGGCGGCCGCCTCGGAGAGGATCAGCCCGCCGCGTTGGACGAACTGGCGAAGACGGTCGACCTGCTTGTCGCTGAGGACCAGTGGCCCGGCGCCGGAGATGTAGAGGATGCGGGCATCGTCCCAGTCGGCGTCCGGGGCGTCGACGCCGATGACTTGCCAGCCCAGCCGCCGTTCGTAGGTATAGCCGAGCCAGGCGACCAGGTTTGCCGCGTCGCGCGGACGGGCATTCCATCGGCCGGCCGTGCGGATCTTGTTCAGCAGCGTCGGCGCGCGGCCGTGCGAAAGGAACAGCAACGCAAGGGCCGTCGAGTCGGTCCGTTCGCCGAAGCCCCAACTGCCGTCCGTGTGTTGACGCTTGAGGAGTTGGTCCGTCCCTGCGGCGTACCAGTCCGCCTGGCCGATAAGCTTGCGACCGGTCAGCGAGCCGACACGCTGCAGGCCGAAGAGCCAGTAGTAGTACCACTCGACGCCCTTGCGCGGGTTCAACCGGGCCGAGAAATTCTTCTCCAGCCACTCCAGGCCGCGCGAGATCGCCTCGCCGTGCGGCGCCGGCTTGCAGCGGACGAAGTGCTCGCGTCCGAGGCGGTCGACGCAGGCGTAGAGCGTGGCCACGCCCGCGGCCGTCATCGAGCCGTATGTCTGGGCTGTCGGAGCCGACTCGCCGGGCCGCAGACGATAGCCCCAGCCACCGTCGGGCTGCTGCTGGGCCAGCCAGTGTGTCTGCACGTCCTTCCAATATGTCAGCGGAATCTTGACGCCCCGGCCGGCTGCCGCCGAGATACCCATGGCGGCGATGTGGCCGTTGGAGTTGTCGTAGTCTTCGTTCAACTCTCCGCCGGCGGAGGTGTAGGTGTATGCGCCTCCCTTGCCGGCGGCCTTCAGCAGCCAGCCGGCGTCGCGATGCATCAACTGACCAGCCCGGTCGTCCTTGAGTTTGCTCATGGCCGCGGCACGGAAGCCCACTGCGTATGTGCCCCAGAGCTTGGCCTGCATGGCCCAGTCGATGGCATGGGCCAGGGCGTTGCTGTCGGCGGGGTCCACGCCGGCCCGCAGCAGGGCGTAGATCGTCAATACGGTTCGCCCGCCGTGGCGGGGGTTCGTCGCTGGGTACTCGCCGGCGACGGCGCCGCTGTCCTCGATTTGACCCAACAGGTACTGGCTCGCGCGGTCGATCGCGCGGTCGACGGCCTCGGCGTCGACAGCCGGCGCGGACTGGCGGTCGGTGCGCTCAGGGCGACCGACCGGCCCGGCAGGCGGCTGGGCCGTCGCCAGTGTGGCCAGGCAACACAGGATGCAGGCGATGCGGCAGTGCAAGGGCGTCCTCACGGCAGCGTGCAGAGGTACATGAAACGCGGCGTGCGGAGTTCCTCGAGAAGTTCGACCTTCATATCCAGGGCACTGGTGGGCGACTGGCCGAGGATGGTGCTCAGCAGCGGCTCGCGGAGGTCGAACCGGACGATTGTCGGGTCGCCGAGGCCGGCGAGGGCAGCGGCCTTGTCCATGGCATCGCTTTCATAGCCGATCGTGTCGACCAGCCCCATCTGTTGGGCCTCGGCAGCCGTGTAGACCATTCCGTTGAACGGCGCGGTCTCGGTGCGGATCGCCGTCTCGCCGTTCGGTAGCGTGACCTCGAACGTTCGCTCCCGGATATTCAGCCGGTCGCCGCGACCGTCGGCCACCACGGCCTCGAACCGCGTCTGCATGGCGTCGAGAATCTCCTTGAGCCGCTTGCGTTCGCGCGGCTGCATCTGGCGGTACGGGCTGAGCATGTCTTTCCAGTATTCGGCGTTGGAACTCTTGACGATTTGCATCTCCAGGCCGATCTTCTCGGCCGTGCCGCCGACGTTGGGTATCTGGGCGATCACACCGATGCTGCCCGTTGCCGTGCCGTGCTCGGCAAAGATCTCGTTGGCGGGCGCGGAAATGTAGTACCCTCCACTCGCCGCGAGGCTGCCCATGCTGACCACGACCGGCATGCGGTTGCGAAGGTCGCGGACCATGGCGTGGATTTCGTCGCTGGCCGCGACGCCGCCGCCCGGGCTGTCGACGCGGAGGACGACGGCTTTGACCTCGGGCGTGGTGACCACGGTGTGGTGGAAGCGTCGGAAGGCCTCGACGGAGTCGCCCATGATCGCGCCACTGACGGTCCAGACGGCGACGACCTGGTCGTCCTCGCCCTCGCGGAGGACCCGCTCCTGGAGGCCCATGCCGCTGAGGGCCGCCACGGCCACCAGCAGGTAGAGGTTCAGCAGGAGCGAGACCCCTAGGACCATGACGAACAGGCCCTTGAGCAATCGCTTACCGAGGCTGGGTTTCCGTGGCGGCTGGGGCCAGGTGGGCCAGCCCTGCCGTGGGGTAGGGGCCGCGGGCGGTGGCGGTGGGGGGGCGGCCGGCGACGGCTGGCGCTCGGGCGGCTCGGAGTGCGAGGGCGTCGTGTAATCGGTCGGTTCCATGAGGGGCTCCCGTGTTGTTCACCAGGCGCCGAGCGGGGGCCGATCGACGCAGGAATCGTGTTCTGGATTATAGCAGCCCTGGCGTCGTTATACGAAGAGCGAAACCGGCTTCGCCGGCTGTCACACGAGGTGTGTGTAGAGGATTCTCGCGCCGATGAAGATCAGCACGAGCCCGCCGAGCACCTCGGCCCGGACTTCCCAGCGGTGGCCCAGCCTGCTGCCGAAGCGTATGCCGATGACCGTCATCCCGCCGGCGACCAGGCCGATGATGAGGGCCGGCACCCACACCGACTGCCTCAGGAATGCGATGGTCAGTCCGACGGCCAGAGCGTCGATGCTCGTGGCAATCGACAGCATCCACAGCCGCAGGCCGCGCGTCGGGTCGCCACGCTCGCGCGTGTCGCGCTGCGGGTGGAGGGCCTCGTACAGCATGTGAAGCCCCACGAATGCCAGCAGTCCGAAGGCCACCCAGTGGTCCCACGTCTCGATGGCCGCCGCGAAGGTCCTGCCCGCCGCCCAGCCGAGAATCGGCATCATGAACTGGAACAGCCCGAAGTTCCACGAGAGCCGCAGCACGTGCCCCCCGGTGACCTTCGGCAAGGTTAGGCCCGCGGCGATTGACACCGCAAACGCGTCCATCGCCAGGCCGAACGCAATCGCCATGATCTCAAGCCCGCTCATCGTTCCGACATGGTATCGTCCCCGATCGCGCCAGACAATCCCGTGTTCACACCGACGTGAACGCGACGGCCCAAGCGCTAGCCGGGTCTGGCGGCGACGTGACCACAAAACCACAGAGCGGGGATTGCCGTCCTGAAGCGGTTGTTCCAACCGATCCTGGAGCGGATCCGGCGTCTTTGGTTGTCGCACATGGCGCCGCGATAACGGCGAGGGCGGTCAGGTCAGCCGGAGAGGGGGAACGCAACGGCAAGGGTCGGCCCGAACCGCCCAGGCACGCGGCCAGTAAGGGCATTCCAGGTGACATGATGACGAAACTCCCGACGGCCCTTGCTCCGTCCGCGGAAAGGTTTGTCGATCGCACGATCGGCGATAGAATCAGTAGCAGCCCATTCCTACGAAAATGCATGACGGCGGAAGACGTGTCAGACGCTGTGCATTGGGGCGACTTCGATTTGCCTGACCGAGTCGGCTTGGAGGTCAGCCGCGGGCGCGGAACGGAGTTCCTCGTAGACGACGGTCCGGTCTCGCCCGGTGGCCTTGGCGTGGTAAAGCGCCGCGTCGGCTCGCTGAATTACATCGTCGAGCTTCTGGTCACTGCGGCAGAGCTGAGAGACGCCGCAACTGGCTTTGTGCGGGAATCCTTCGCCAATGCTGCTGCGGTCATTCGCCCGGCCGTGGCGGTGGTCCGGCACAGGTCGTATCTGGGCGTTCTTCGCATTCCTCGCATTCCTCGCATTCTTCGCATCGGCCTGATCATGCGGTAGACGGCTTGATCCACTGCGTCATGGTCGATCACGATGAAACCGGCTCATGCGTTCGCGAATCTCTGAATACCGTTGTTCTGTCCAAACAGGCGCCTCCGCAGACACAGCAGCCGACGAGGTCCTGAAATCAACGGGCGCAAGAATCAAGTCGGTATTGGCCAATCCCACATCAGCAACCAGTACGAAAAGATCCTCAGCAGCCTGATCTCCCATCGCCAGACATCCAGCCGAAGCATCGCTTCCGTGAATCATGATGTCCCCGCCGAGATTCGAGCGGCCATCTGCTTTGGCGCGCATGCGATCAGCCTCGTTAGGATAGTTCACGCGAAGCGCCAGATGAAACATGCTGTTGGGGTGCAGTGATTCGATTCTATATAGCCCCTCGGGAACCTGTCGGTCGCCTTCGCGCAACTTCGGACCGAGTCGTCCGCTTGCCGCCAACACAGGATATGTCCGCACGTATCGGAACGCCACCTCGCCATTGCGGCCCCAGACTTCAAGCTGCTTGCTCTCCTTGATCCCGATCAGGGCCAGTTTGGTTGGCGGATACTCGATGTCCGCTGCATCAAAGAAAGGCTTCAGCCGATCACGTGCAGCCGGCCCGTACTGTTCCAATCGTTGTTTAACCGTCGCACCACCCGCGAACCGCCGCCAAGCCCACCCGGCATAGCGGCCAAGCGGTGTCACGAGAAGCCCAATGACACCCATGGCGACTACCACAATCGCTAGCGCCAGTGTTCTTCTACGCCAAGTCCTTGATTCGTTCGCCAATCCAGTCGCCTCCCCGGCGAGTTTGAGTGGCAGGGTGCGTAACTTGTTACGCGCCCTACATGCTTCCTTCGCCCTTCGACTCGCTTATGCTCGCTCAGGACTTCGGGAGGAACCCCGCTTCGCGGAAGATCCTATCGCCAGGCCCGCTGCGCGTGCCTCGCCCGGCTTCGCCGTGCGGCCGCGTCGGCCTTCGGCCTGGGGCGGGATTGCTTCTGCGCCGCTTACCGGCCCGCCGGCGCTGCGCTTGGCGGGGCGTCGCGGCTTGAAGGACTCCTATCGCCAGGCCCGCTGCGCGTGCCTCGCCCGGCTTCGCCGTGCGGCCGCGTCGGCCTTCGGCCTGGGGCGGGATTGCTTCTGCGCCGCTTACCGG
>JAAAOJ010000013.1 GCA_009908915.1 Planctomycetota bacterium | reverse complement strand
CAATAGCGGCGAGATCACCGCACCTTGCGGGGTTCCAACCCGTGTCCTCTCCCGACGCCCCTCGTCTTCAACGCCTGCCCGGAGCGTACGCACCAGAATATCCAGAACCCCTCGGTCACTGACCCGGTGACTGACAAACTGCATCAGCCACTCATGATCCAGGTGATCGAAGAAACCCTGAATGTCCGCATCCAGCACCCAGCCGACCTTCTTTGTTGTCAGGGCCATGTACAGTGCATCCAGCGCCTGATGTTGGCCTCGGCCCGGTCGGAAACCGTAGCTGAAGCCCAGAAAGTCTTTTTCGTAGATGCTCTCCAGCACCCAGACCAGCGCTTGTTGGACAATCTTGTCCTCCAGAGCGGTGATGCCGATCGGTCGTTGCCGACCGTCCGGCTTGGGTAGCCAGACCCGCTTGGTCGGACGGGGTTTGTAGCTGCCTGTGTGGACGCGCCGGTGCAGATCCTGCAGGTTCTCTTGCAGGTGGGCACCCTATCCATCCCAGGTCTGGCCGTCGACGCCCGTCGCCGCCTTGCGATTCAGCGAGAAATAGGCCTGTTCCAGCCGTTCCACGCTGAGGTGATGCAGCAGGTTGTTGAAGCGCAGCGAGGCGTCCCGTCTCGCTGCCTGTCGCAGCCTGAGCAATCCCGATCCTGCTTGCCCTTCGCTCTGCGTCGAAGTCACAGCGGCCTGCTCAGTCTTCCTCTCAGCCAGAACCCTTCGCTCCTCAGACTCCGCCATCTCCAGGGATTTCCCCGTCAATTTTGTTCGCCCGTCTCTTCGCTAGCGCCCGCCTGAGGCCATGGCGGCTTCCGTGCAGCGGATGAAGCCTTGGCCGGTGGGCGGAATAAGCGCGTATGGTCCTGTCCGACTCCCCGTTCTCAAAGCTGAGCTCATTTCACTATTTCCTCAGCCCGGCCGTCGTGGAATCACCAACGGCAATGAACGGGGCCTCCCGGCTTCCGTGTGGCAGACATCAGTACATGCACCGGGCCTCTGACTCCGGAGAACCAAACAGCCACTCGCCTATCGCGGATGGTCGTTTTGCCTTCTCCCCTATCCCGACTCCTTCGCCATCCTTCCGTCGTGAGGTGGCGCCAGGTCCTGTGGCTGTATTGTTTCACGACCGAGCTGGCCGGAAGCGTACTTGCAGGTACGGTGAGGACCCGCGACCGAGTGAAACGATGCAGACGCGGGGCCTGGCGCTGCCGCAGCAGGCAGGGTGGCGAATGAGGCGGGATCCTACAACAAGGTCGGTATTCTCGACGCTGATTTCGGAGCTCAATACCGAGCCTGTACCTTCCCCTGTCAACGCTTAACCAATGCCCTTACGAGCATCCGCCCATGACTCGGGGCTCTGGCGGGTTGCTAGCCCTTTCCAGATAGCGGACTTTCACCGCTTGATCTACCACCGGCTTTGGCCGGCGCACTGCCTGTCCCGTTTCGGAGCCGTTTCGGAAAACCCGTGTCATCAACAATCCACCAAACCGGACTCTCATCGGCCAACAGCTCAGGCAGCACTTGCTCGCCGACCGCCGAAAGCACCGCTTCGTCACTCCAAGGCGAGTCAGCCACTAAGTGGTGCATGGACTGGTGAACCGACCGAACGTTGTCGGGTTGCACCCGGGCCGCCATCGGTTCCACGCTCTTGCGATGGCCCGGCAGCATCAGCCCCTTGATGTACCAGCGAAAAGGCTGGCCACGATCAGCGTGCATCAGTGCTCCAGCAATCTTGTCGCCGTAGCTCTCAAACCGTCTTTCCAGTCCGTTCCCCACGGCGCACCTTACAAATCAGTTCAAGGTGTCACCCTAATACACTGATTTATAAAAATGGTCGTGCTAGAAGTCTTCTACTCGACCGGCATCCGCCGGGCCGAGCTGATCGGCCTCGACCTGGCCGACGTCAACGTCGGCGCCGGCGTGCTGGCCGTGCGACAGGGTAAGGGTCGCAAGGACCGGTTCGTGCCGATCGGCGAGCGGGCCTTGCTGTGGATCGACAAGTACCTCGAGGACGGTCGCACCGCGACCGATGCGGGTACGGGACCGCTGTTCACCGACGAGACCGGCCAGCGTCTCGACCCGCACCGCGTCAGCCGTGCGGTCAAGAAGAACATCACCAACTCCGGCGTGGACAAAGGCGGCCGCTGCCACCTGTTCCGCCACACCATGGCCACTCTGATGCTCGAAAACGGCGCCGACATCCGGTTCATCCAACAGATGCTCGGCCATGCCCACCTGTCGACGACTGAGATCTACAACCACGTGGCCATCCACAAGCTGAAATCCATCCACGAGGCGACCCATCCGACCCGACTGCCCGACGGCGTGGCCGAGCGCGTGAAGGGTCGGGACGAGACCGACCCCGAGCCCACGGCCGACGACGTGCTCGACGCGCTGGAGCGGGAGGATGAAGACGAGAGCGAGGCGGAGTAGAATGAGACCTATGGCTGCCAATCTTAGAGACGCACTGCACACCCTGGCTGATCAGCTCCCTGAGGGAGCGACCTGGAAGGACGTGGCCTATGAGGCCTACGTGCGCCAGGAGGTCGAGGCCGGTCTGGAAGAAGCCCGCCGGGGCGAGTTCGCCACGGACGACGAAGTGAAATCCGCCTTCGCCAAGTGGGGTGTGCAGGTTGAAACTGAAGTGGACACGTCGCGCGCTTGAGCAACTCGTCGAGGCGCAGGACTACATCGCCCAGGACAACCCGTCCGCTGCCCGCCAGGTCGGCGAACGAATCGCCGAAGCCACCCGCTTGTTGTTGACCCAGCCTCGAATGGGACGCCAGGGGCGAGTGGCCGGAACCCACGAATGGATCGTTCGGCGCACGCCTTACTTCCTGGTCTACAAGCTGGAAAACGACGAGCTGATCATCCTGCGCGTCATCCACGGCAAACAGCACTGGCCATGACTTCGACCCGGCGCCGCTAAGCTTCGCTGTAGCGGACGCCGATAACCTCGCGGCCCTTCTTCCTTAGTTGCCAGACCCGAGCTCCGGGTCGACTCCGAACCGGCCGTCACGCGGCTTGCAGTGTGCGCCCCGCACGCACTGCCGGCACGCAAGCCGCGCGCCGGCCTCGCACGGTGCTGGTCCGAGGCCGTGTTGACTCCGCTTACCCGCCGAGGCAGAGGTCTTGTGCAACACAGGCTCACGCCCGTGTTGCGCTGCTCGTTCACGCCCGCTCGCAGACTGGCTGCGCCAGACTGCGGCGGGCGCCCCCAACCTCCAAAGGGGGCTATCAACGCGGCCATCGCTTTGCGCCCTTCGGGTGAACATAATGCGGCGGGATTATGTGTCAATGGCCGCGGCAGCCACTCCGCTGACGCTCCGCGGCTGAAAGGTGGCGGCTGGCGCCGCCGCTTGAGGTGCTTCCCCGCCCTGAGCCTGTCCGCGCCGGCGGGCTGCAGCCGGCCTGCCGGCCGCCTTCCGCAACCGCCTTGAGCGGCTCGGCTTCCCGCCCTGAAAAACCCACAAGCCCCGCCGTCGCGCCGGCTGAAAATCCTGCCCTTAGCCACTAAACTGCCCCTCATGGTTACGGCGTTCGCAGCTCAAAAACCGCCTCTAGGGCAAAAAATGCCCTCGGCCGGTCTGCGCCCGGGAAATCGGCCGCTAAGTACAAGAACGCACTAGGAAAAATGCCGCCATCGGCTACGACCCGCGTCGGGTGCGCCAGTGTTCGCAAATGGGGCGGCGACCGCGGCGATGGCGTATGCGTTTAATCAGTTGGCCAACGGCGAAGAAGGGGGTCCTGTCGGGTCAGATCGGAACTATGATCCTGATGGTCGAGGCTATCACCGTTACGAGCTAGAGAGCGAAGGCGCCTGCTATGTTTATGTGGAAGCTGGCTGTACATTGCCTTTCTTTACGCTTTTGCCCGGTGACGCTGCTCCTCAGGCTTGAAACAACCGCCGCTGCAGCAGTGTCTGCATATCGCGACGACCGTCGGCAATCACCGTGACGTACACCCGCTCGGCCACGATTCGGTAGATGATGCGGTACGGCTTGAAGAATATCTCTCGATACTCGCGAGACAGACAAACCAGGACATATATGGACGCCTCCGGTCTGTCAACCTGATGAAGGGTACGGTTCGCGGACATATATTCGGCGTCTTTATTCGCGGCAGGAATGCCCCTCACGGGGCACCCCCCGCACAGACCCGTACGTGCGGAGTTACCGCATACGGTTCCTGCCTTGGATGGTGACGGCGAAAGCGGACATTGGGCCAGGGGTGCAGTACCCGCGGTGCCGGCAACCATGTGTCACAGATGGAGCGAAATCGGTCCCAGGTAAGCCGGCGCCCCTTCTGACTGCGTCGCCGAAGCGTGCGCAGCCAGATGCGGGCCAGGTCATACCGGAACTGGCTCAGCTGATCGACGTTGTACGGAACCGCAAAGTATTGGTAGTACCCGTGCAGAACGTGACGCAACCAGCGACCGGTCGTGGGGACCGGGTCGGCATGGCGTCGTCGCAATTCCCTCTTGAGCTCCTGCAGTTTTCGGCGCTGGCGTGTGCACACGGTGCGCCTTTTGATAACGAAGCGCCCCTTGCGGGTCTGCGAAGCGATGTGGGTGAACCCGAGGAAGGCAAACGTGTCCGGCTTGCCCGTCCCGGCCGACCGCCGCCGAGCCGCCGCGTGGCGGCCGAACTCCAGCAGGCGGCTCTTGTCCGGGTGCAGGTCCAGTCCGAAACGTTGCAGTCGCTCAGCCACCTGGTGGAAGAAGGCCTCCGCATCCGCCCTGCGCTCAAAGCCCAGAACGATGTCGTCGGCATACCGCACCAGTGCCAATTTTTCGGGACAATCCTCATTCCTATGCTGGTGGCTGCAGCGAGAAGGGTCAGAACCAGACCAAAGAGGGTGAGAAATGGCAGTGTCATCGGTCTGCTTTTCCCGCGACTTCGGCCCCAAAGCCGCGCACCGTTTCAACGAATCGCTCGGCCTCTGTCAGGAACGGGCCATGGCCGGAGCCCTCGAATACCTCCATCCGCTTGCCCTGCGGCGCCTCGACGCTTTCGAACCAGTCCCGCACCAACGGAACCGGTATATTCATTTCGCACGCGCCGGGATGATGGCGAGTGCCGCCAACGCCAGGCTCGCGATGCCGTTGCCGGTTTCCGGGACCCGATGAATGCGGCTCAGCCAGGCCCGGTGACAGGTCTCCCCGCTTCAGGCGCTCACCGTTCCTCAGCGTTCCACCTCCAACCACGCAACAAGACCCGGACATCGCTTTAACCGCCAAAACAGCGTGACCGG
>JAAAOJ010000087.1 GCA_009908915.1 Planctomycetota bacterium | reverse complement strand
CTTGGGAAGTGTGTAAGCAGCACCGGAACCTTGCGCGTGTGCCACGGGCGGCTTGCCCGCCCGTGTGCTCGCACGGATGGCACGGCACGGGCGCGGTGAAAGACAATGTGTCACGCCAAGGCCGCCAAGGGTCGCCAAGATCACTCATGGAAGTGGACCCGAATGCTTTTCTCAATGTCTTGGGAAGTGTGTAAGCAGCACCGGAACCTTGCGGGTGTGCCACGGGCGGCTTGCCCGCCCGTGTGCTCGCACGGATGGCACGGCACGGGCGGGCAAGCCGCCCGTGGCACCCTTCGAACACATGCCTTTACTTGGCGTTGCTTGGCGGCCTTGGCGTGACCACTGCTTTCCCTGCCTGCCCCCGCGCTCGCCGCCCACTCTGCGCGCACCCCAGATTCTTTACGACGCACGCTCGGATTCCACGCCCAGGCGGTCGCGCCAGTAGCCCTGCATCACCAGGAACGTGAACGACGCGGACCAGGTGATCAGCACCAGCCCGGCCAACGCCTCGACGCAGACGAGGATGCGCAGCGGTCCTTCGGGCGTGATGTCGCCGAAGCCCACGGTCGTGTACACCGCGGCGGAGAAGTAGAAGACGTCCAGCGTCGAGCCGGTGAAGTCGCCGCTCAGCCCGCCGATGGCCTCGCCCTGCCAGTGGATGAGCACGCCCCCGGCGACGCCGAAGATGGCGATCTCGATCAGGTGGACCGCGAGCAGGCCGAAGATGACCGAGAGGATGCCGACGCGCGGCGAAAACTTGAAACGCTTGAGCCCGGCGATCAGCAGCCGCAGCACCTCGAAATGCAGCAGCACGCACAACGCCGTCGCCCCGCCGGCGATCAGCAGCACCGGCCAGAGCGTCGCGTCATCGGCGCCCGGCTCGGTGGCCAGGATCGGCGGCGTCCAGCCTGATAAGAGCGTCCGCATGCCGTCATGGTAACGCCCCCGGCCGGGAAAACCCGTCCGGGTCCGGTGCGCCACCGGCGGCTCGCCCGTCAGTGCTCAGGCACACGCAAGTCAATTGCACCGGCGGGCGAGCCGCCCGGGGCACTCGGGACCGTCGCCTGGTTCAGGCGTGGCGAACACGATGCCGTAGCGCAGCGACGTGGCGATGACCTGATCCATCAGCGGGGGCGAACCGCTCGCGGCCGGGGCCAGCTCCGGGAAGAACCGGTCCGGCCCCGCCGGGCGGGCGTCAGGCTCGCCGCGACAAGCACGCATTGCACCCGGACACTAAGCTTCAAGGCGCCCCGCCTGCGCGCTGCCGCGGGCCGAATCGCCCCCAAGGCGGCGGTGGGTCCGTTTCAAACGCCTCTCCCTTGAGGGGGAGGTTGGGTGGGGGTGCGAGGCCTTGAGGTTGCGTGATGACGTGGTGTTCGTCGAAAATTCGCGCCGCACCCTCCCCTGACCCCTCCCTCAAGGGAGGGAGATGTCAGACTGACCCACGACGATATCCACACATACTGATGATTTGATCAGACTTTAACCCACCCCCGTTACACTCTACATTATCCACACCCCCCGGAGCCTCACCATGGCCGACACCTACACCATCGGCAAGCAACTGGTCGATTTGTGCGCCCAGGGCAGGAACCTCGAAGCGATCAACACGCTGTACGCCGACGACATCGTCTCGATCGAGGTCACCGGCATGCCGGAGGTCGGCATGCCCGCGGAGATCACCGGCCTCGACGCGATCCGCGGCAAGAACCAGTGGTGGATGGAGAATCACGAGGTCCACCGCGGCGAGTGCGATGGGCCGTACCCCCACGGCGACCAGTTCATCGTCGTCTTCAAATACGAAGTGACACCGAAGCAAGGCCCCATGTCCGGCCAACGCATGCAGATGGAAGAAGCCGGCCTCTACACCGTGAAGGACGGCAAGATCGTCCGCGAGCAGTTCTTCTACCACATGGGGTGACGCCCCTAAAACCCCAACCCCGCTGATTTCGTACCATGTGTAGAACTGGTCTGGCTGTTAGTACACTGGCGAATGTGGCTCAGGATTTGAGCGGTCCGGACTGGAGCGACAACCTCTTCGTCAGTATCGCCACAAATGGCTGCTAGAATCGAATGCCTCTACACGAGATGAGATTGATGAGCGAACGTGAACTTAAGAATAAGCCGTTGGTCGAAGCCATCTGCGAGGTTCGATGGGCCCTTCAGCATAAAGTGCCCGGCATCGCCATCGATCCACATTATCGACTTCTGCTTGGCCGACTCTATGACCGGCTAAGCAACAAGTATCCTGAGCACGAGCAACTAGACACTGCCAACATGCCGGATGAGGTCTCTGGCCACGTTGTTCAGCACCGATTTCGGGTCGCTGCCAATGGTTGGCCCTTGGTGCAGGTCGGCCCAGGTGTCTTAACCATCAATGATACCAGCAAATACCGGTGGGACGATTTCCGCGTTCGCGTTCTTGATGTGAAGAAGACACTCTACGAATCTCACCCTAAGGCGTCGGAGATGCGCGTCGAATCGCTTGTCCTTAGATACATCGATGCCGTCGAACTCGATTACACGAATTCCAGTGTCTTCGATTTTCTGCGTGACAAGCTGAAAATCAACATCCAGCTTCCGCCAAACCTCTTCGATAGTACTGAAGTTAACGCTGTACCTCAGCACTATCAATCGCAACAGGTCTTTCGGTGCGCGAATCCCGCCGGGATCATTCGTTTGGGACTCGCCACCGGAGTCCGCAACAGCAAGCCATCTCTGATATGGGAAACAGGGCTTCACACGGAGGGCGGGGATCTCCCCACGATGCCTGATGGCTTCGAGGGGTGGCTCGATCAATCTCATGTCTTGGTGAATGACTGGTTCTTCAAGATGATAAATGGCGAACTGCACAGGAGGTTTTCTGGTGAATAGCACGATGACGGCTACATCAATCGGGACGACTGCCCGAGCGAGCAACACCGACTCTGTCGAATGGTTGCGGCAGGCGGATACCGGCATGGAACTGACCAGTCGTTCGACGCCCATTCGAGGGTTACTACGCCCGTTCGGCATCGGTTTCGTCATGGCATTTTCACCATTAACGGCGGTTGCCGACCCTTGGGTCGTCGAGCCAAGACGCCAGAGCCAGCCTACGGCGTTCGTTCTCGTTCATGCATCTCGACATCGCATCTCTCGTGCTGAGGCGCTTCGAGTCGCAATGGAGATATTGCGGAAAGCCGAGCAAGAGCGTCTGGACCTTGCCGATTGGGAAGCCGAACGAGGGATCGGCTGGGGAGAGGATTGATGATTTACACCTATCCAGGGGTGACAGACCCGATTCGACAGGGCGACATCTTCGTCAGCCTGCCGCGCGTTGACCTGTCTTTGACACAAATGGTGCTGGCGGACCCAGAAGGAGAACAACTCGTCAAGTGGGAAGACGTCGCATCCCTGCGTGAGCCGGTGAACATCATCGTTCCCGTCCGGCCGGTTATGGCCATCGTCGCCACACAGGATTGCGATGCAAGCCGAAGTCGTGACATAACGCTCTGTGAGATCAGGCCGTTTCGTGAGGTCGAGCGCAAGAGCAAGGACACAAAATCCCCCAAGAGCTGGAAGAACCTGCTCACCCAGCACGCCCGCATCAACCAGAAATGGTTCTACCTGCCTCCGGATGAGAGGATCGGCCTCAACGACAAGATGGCTGTCGATTTCCTCGTGACACTTCGTGTGCCTCGGGAAGACCTTGAAGGCCTGACGTCACTTCGGCGTGGACGCTTGAACGACCGCGCCGACGAGCACTTCCGGGAGCGTATAGGCGAGTTCTTCCGGCGATACCCATACGACGAGTGGTACGCGCTCGACCAGGATGAGCTCGGTGAGTACCAAAAGGAATACCCCGACACGACACCCTTTCCGTGGCAGAAAATATGATTGTGGATTTCGACGAATGACAGGAGAAAAGCAGGGGATCAGGAACCCAATCCAACTTCAACGCGCGTGTTGTTCCTCATGCGGCAGCGGCTGCGCGATGCGTAGCATGTGCCCGTCGAGGTCTTTGACCAGCATCTCGCGCATGCCCCAAGGCTCGTCGCGCGGGGCCTGCGTGATGTCGGCGCCGGTCTTGCGGTAGTTGCGGTGCAGGGCGTCGAGGTTGGCGACGGTGTAGTAGGTCCACACGCCGGCCGAGCCCTGGCCGTCTTCGCACAGGAACACCGTCACGCTGCCGTTGGTCACCGAGGCGAAGGTCTTGTCGTCCTGGTCGGCGGGCCAGTCCCAGTCGGCTTTGAACCCGAGCACCTGCGTGTAGTGTTCGAGGCTGTCCTCGACGCTTTTGACGTTGAGGATCGGGATGACGCCGTGGAACTGCGTGGGGTTGACCGGCGGGTGGGCGTGGTCGTGCTCGTGGTCGTGGTCCGCGCCGCCGTGGCCGCGGGTGGCGGGGGAGACCAGCAGCCCGGCGAGGGCCAGCGCGGGCAGCAGGATCAGCAGGGTGGTGCGGGTCATGGGGAGGCTCCGGCGGGGTGATGCGTCAAGTTTACCGCACGGTGTCGCGGCTAGTCGCGGCTATTTTGTGCGGCGGACCGCGCGGGTGTCGAAGGCGAGCCCACAACGCGGCCATTCGCGCTATAATCCCGCCCCACCGATGGCCGCCCCGCTCAACCACCCGCGATTCTTCCGGGCCGCATGCACGGCCGGCCTGTGCCTGGCGCTGGGGGCCTGTGATCAAGCCGACGGCCCGCGGGCCTACGACGCCCCGGTCGATGAGCGGCCGGCGGCGCTGGCCGAGCGTGAGCAGGCCGCCGAAGCCGCGCCAACGACGCCCGGCGCCCCGACCACGCCCGCCGCCTCGGCCGAGTCGCTGACCTGGACGCTGCCCGAGGGCTGGTCCGAGCAGCCGGACGATTCGCCGATGCGCCACGCGACGCTGTTCTCCGGCGACCCGGACGCCGCGGACACGCTGACCGTCACCGTCTCCCGCTTCGCCGGGCAGATCGGCGGTCTGGCGGCGAACGTCAACCGCTGGCGGCGGCAGGTCGGGCTCGAGCCGGTTGACGCCGAGCAGGTGATGGCGGACGTGCGGCCGATCGAGGACAGCGCGGTGCCCTGCCTGATGATCGACCTGACCGGCGAAGGCGGCGGCAGCGCGATGCCCGGCATGCCCGCGCCGCCCAACGCCGGCGACGGCCCGACACGCCTGATCGTCGCGTGGTTCAGCGACGGCACGCACCACTGGTTCTTCAAAACCACCGCGCCGCCGGAGGTGATGGAGCAGCACGCCGCGGCGTTTGCGCAACTGATCGCCTCGGTCCGCCCCACCCCCACCCCC
>JAAAOJ010000048.1 GCA_009908915.1 Planctomycetota bacterium | reverse complement strand
TTCTTGTGGGCGTTTGTAATGCGTTCAATTGACTTCAGTTCAATGATGACTTTGTCGTCAACGACAATGTCAGCTCGAAAACCCTCGTCAAATCGGATGCCACGACAGACAATGGCCATTGGCACTTGGCGCTCGCAAGCCAAACCACGCTTGCGCAATTCATCAAGCAGCACCACCTCGTAGACCGTCTCAAGCAATCCGGGACCACGTTCGCGGTGCAACAACACCGCAGCATCTATCACCACTTTGCCAATATCATTCTCATTCATACTTTGCGTTCTTCGCGCCTCTGCGAGAGTCAATTGCTCATGATGCCAACGTACGTCGCGGATCTCGCGCGGCTGTAAGCCGTCGCGAGCATCCGGCTTGTTGGGCTTCATTCCTCTCTCGGTCGAACCGTCATGTGACCAGTGCGACGGTCAACCATTTCATGTTCTGTCACTCTCCCGTCTTCAAATGTCAGGATATGGCATCGATCCCATATGTATCCATCGTCATACGGACTTCTGGGAAAGCGACGACCGCCAGAGAACCACGTCTTGTCATCTGCGTTGTGTTCGGGATTGAGTTTTGCCAGGCCATGCTTCGCCAGGACCTCGGTCTCCGTCAGTCCAATGAGATCAGATGACGCAACTGGAACAGGGGTTGTGAACCGCCCAATATGATCGAGGGCTGCAGCACGCAATTCTGCCTTGCTGGGGCTGGTCTCAGTGGGCGTCGTTCGGCACCCGGTTACAACGACTGCGGCAAGTACAAGCGCTGTGTAGTTCATTGTCTTCAGCTCAACAGTTGATTGAATGGTTCCATTGAGCACGGGATTTGGCTTGCTCAATTGCAGAATCGTCTCGATCCTGCGAATCCCACCCGGGGCACGCCCCCAAAGCGTTCGCTTGAATGTAGCGGATCGATTCCACTAAATCAATGCTCTGCATCGACTTGCCGCCATTTTTCGGTCCGCGAGATTGACTGTATGGCATCTGCTTGGTATCCGTGTGCACTGTCTTCACATGCCGAAGGTGCTCGCGCAAGGATGCCTTGACGCTTTGAGGCAGCCACTCAGCGGGGTGGCGTCTGTGGTCGAAGAGGATGAACTGCCTGATCCAGTGCGTGAACGCGGCGTCGGGCGCGGGTCCTGGCCGGTCACTTGCCGAGCTGGCCGGTCACTTGCCGAGCTGGCCGGTTACTTGCCGAGGCCGATCCCGCGACGTGTGTTGTTCGAGGCTTTGAATTGGATGACGCGATGGCGCTGGGCGGTTCGTTTGGCGGGGCGGTGCGCTGTGTTTGTCTGCGTCGAGCGGGCCGGTGATCCACGCTCAGCCTCGTTCGGGCCGGGCCGCCCGCCAGCCGGCCTGGAGCCGATCGGCCAGGCGCTGCCGCAGCGCCTGGTGTTCAGGCCGGTTGGCGAGGTTGTTCATCTCCTTGGGGTCGATGCGGTGATCGTACAGCTCGTCTAACCCCCACGCCCCCAAAGCCGTCCCGCCGCCCCGCGCCATCGGACGAACAGAATCAAATTTCCTATCAGTAACTTGCAGGCGAGAGGCGGGTCGGATACGCTGATACGTACCTGGGGAGACCCCACATGAAACACAGAAACAGGAAGTGTTGGCTGACGGCCGCGGGCGTGCTGTGTGCCGCGGCCTTGGTGCTCAACCACTGCGGGACGAGCAAGATGGGGCCGATGAAGAACGTGCGCGAGGCGCGGCAGGGCCGGCCGGTCGGCGGCGTGGCCGTGGTGTACTCCAGCCACTACGAGATCAACCTCGGCGGCGCGGAGGAACTCCACCCCTTCGACATCCATAAGTACGGGCGCATCTATCGCCGGCTGGTGGACGACGGGCTGATCGCCCCAGCGGATGTCTACGTGCCGGAGGAGGTCACGCGGGAGCAGATCCTTCTCGTCCACAGCGAGGCATTCCTGCGGAGCCTTGAAGACCCGGCCACGGTCGCGCGTTACCTCGAAGCCAAACCGGTGAAGGTGCTGCCGGCGAAGGCTGTCGACGCCGGGCTGCTGAGCGCCTTTCGCCGCGCGACGGGCGGAACGATCCTCGCCGGCCGGCAGGCGTGGCGGCACGGCATCGGCATCAATCTCGCTGGGGGCTATCACCACGCCGGGCGCGACCAAGGCGAGGGGTTCAACGTCTACAACGATCTTGCCATCGCCATCCGCACGCTGCAGGAGGAGGACTTCATCCACACGGCGATGGTGATCGACCTGGACGTGCATCAGGGCAACGGCACGGCCGAGATATTCGCCGGCGACGACACCGTGTACACCTTCTCCATGCACCAGGGCGACATCTACCCGATCCCCAAGGCCACCAGCGACCGGGACGTGGAGTTGCCCGCCGGCACGAGCGACGAGGACTACATGCGGAAGATCATTCGCCACGTGCCGCTCATCATCGCCCACCACCGGCCGGACATGGTGTTCATCCAGGCCGGCTGCGACACGCTCGCCGGCGATCCACTCGCCTCGCTCCGCATGACACCGGAGGGAATCGTCAAGCGCGACGCGATGGTCATCAAGTTCTGCCGGCGGATGGGCATTCCGGTGGTCTACACGCTCGGCGGCGGGTACTCGGACGAGGCGTGGAAGATTCAGTACCTGAGCATCCGGCGGACGCTGGAAACCTACGGCGGCGTGAGGGCCCGGCCGCGGAAGGTTACGAAGGGCAAGGGCTGATCCCGGCGCCTGCCTATGCCTCGAACCGGACGCCCACGGCCAGGTGGCCGTCGGTGATAAGCTTCTTGCGGTCGACGCAGACGACGGTGGCGTTGACGGCCTTTTCCGAGAGGCCGGCGAATTCCGGGCGGCTCACGCCGCTCATGGTCAGACGGATCGGGTGCCCGGGCTACAGCGGGCTGGCCGCCGGCACGCACATCTGCAGGCCTCCGTTGGAGATGTCCACACATCGGCCGGGGAATTCGCGATGGCTGGGCCCGTGGTAGAACAACACACTGGTAATCAGCGGATGCCGCTGGTGCTGACTTCGTTCTGCCGCGGGCGACGCGGACATATGCGCTCATCTCAGCCCGAAGGGCTTCGGCCTCCGATGGCTTTCCACAGGCATATCGGACCAAACGTCTGACCAACACGGGGGACAGTAGTGGTATTCCGTATCAGATTTCGTAATTTCGTCTCAGAGTCGCCCCGCCGATGCCGATGTGGGAGCGGAGTATTGTTTGCGTGTGGGAGCCCGACCGACCGCTTGCCGCGACGGTCGCGCGCCCGGATCCATGACCTGGTCCGCCAACAGCAACCAGAACCGTCACGACAGACAGGACAGAATCATGGCAAGAGAAGAACTGCGAACGCAAAACGCCGACCAGGAAGAAGTCGAGATCCTGGAGTTCAACCTCGGCACGCAGGCCTTCGGCGTGAACGTGCTGAAAATCGAAGCCATCGAACAGTACGACGCCAGACGAATCACGACCATCCCGATGTCACCGCCGCACGTGGTGGGCACGCTGCTGTTCCGCCGCCGAACCATTCCGCTGATCGACCTCGGGGCGGACCTCGGCATCGTCAGGCCCAGCCAGGTCGTGCCGCTGGACAGCGAGGACGACGAGACGGCCGAGGACGAAGCCGTCGACGAAAACGCCGGGCGCGTATTCCTCGTAACCAACTTTAACAACATCACCATCGCGTTCGTCGCCGACGGCGTCAACCGCATCCACCGCGTCACGTGGCGCGACATCAATCCGATGGACGCGATGTTCGAAGGCAACAGTTCGTCCTTTACCGGCTCGTTCAACATCGAAGGCCGCGAAATTCTCATCGTCGACATGGAGCAGCAGATTGCCGAAATTGACCCGCGGGCGGCCATGGACGTCACCAGCCGCGCCGACATCGACCACCCGCAGGCGGAGGAGCGGCCGAACGTCAAGATCCTGCTCGCCGAGGACAGCGGCACGATGCGGTCGCTGATTACCGGCGTGCTAGAAAAAGGCGGCTATACGAACGTGACGACCTTCACCAACGGCCAGGCCGCCCACGACGCAGTCCTGAAGCTCAAGGAGCGGGCGACGGCCGACGGCACGAGCGTCGAGGACATGATCTCACTGGTGATCACCGACATCGAAATGCCGCAAATGAGCGGCCTGAGCCTCTGCCGGGCCGTCAAGCAGCAGATGGGACTCAGTCACCTGCCCGTAATCATCTTCTCCACGCAGATCAACGACGACATGGTCCAGCAGTGCAAACTCGTGGGCGCCGACGGCTGGATTTCCAAGCCGCAGGTCACACAACTTGTGCATCTGATCGACCGATTGGCACTGGAGAGGCAGCCAGCGTAACCGCCGTATCACCGCCGATAAACGCATACCCTTGCAGACATCCGGCCGACGTTTGGCCGGGCGCTCTGCTGCGCGACTGGCGCGTCTTGCCGCTCTAGAGCCCTGTCAATGCAAGTGCTGTAGACACAGGATGTAGTCTCTTCTTGGGTGAAAACAGGCGGCTTGGGCTGGGTCTCGGCGTCGCGCCGACGATCCGGCCGGGCCACCAGCAACGTGACTCGCTCGCGATCGCGGATCACATCGCAGCGATAGTCGAGGTCAAGGATAGTAGCCCCGCGCTGCAGCAGCCGCCGCTCGAGTTTGAGAAGCTTCCGGTCGTCACCGAGCGGCATGTTGATGGTGATCGTCCGCGTATCGTCCTGTGAAACTCGCCTGTCCATCCGTGACAGGATCGCCCGCGCCAGCAATGCCATCGCGGCCACGTAGGCCGCCACCAGCAGAATCGCCAGACATTCGACCATAATCGTCTCCTTACATGGTCCATATCGGCCTGTCCATGCCTCTGGCGTGAGCGCAAGTGTGCCGCCCACGGCCTCCAGTCAGTCCCGATTCAAGTGCGATCCCCCGACGGGGCACTCCGCAAACAGGTGTTGGAGCAGGTGCTCCACCACCCGCGACATTCTTCGCATAGATACGCGTAGATATCAGTTCGTCCCCGTCCTGCCGACAATCGCAACTGCGTTGCGAGAACGGCAAAATCCGAAATGCGAATTCATGTTGACACCCCAGATGTAGTTTTACTACTGTATGAGTATCCCAATATGTGGCAGACGGCCCATGACTTGACAGTCCGTATAGAAATGGGTCGCGTCGCGAGGCCGAGGCATTTTGCCGTGCAACAACGAGCGGAAACGCAGGTGAATGGATGCATTCATCGAGTGTTCGCGACGAGGACGCGCAGGCCAAAGGCCCGGGCGCAGCAGCGACAACGTTCGAGACGGGCTGTATAGGGACCGCACTTATGCAGTGTCCATTCTGCGGCCAGGATAACGACAAGGTGATCGACTCGCGCAGTAGCGAGGGAGGGCGCGTTGTGCGCCGACGCCGACACTGCCAGGCCTGCCAGCGGCGGTTCACCACCTACGAACGTGCCGAAGAGACGATCCGCCTGTCCGTGGTGAAGAAGGACGGCTCGCGCGAGCCCTACTCACGGGAGAAGATCATCGAGGGTCTGGAGAAGGCCTGTTACAAAAGGCCGCTGTCGACCAAGCAGCTCCAGGCGGTGCTGGAATCGGCCGAGGAGACGATCTTCAAGGCCTTCGAGAAGGACGTCCCCAGCGGCTACATCGGCGACGTGGTGGCCGAGCGGCTGCGGGAGATTGACAAAATAGCGTACGTCAGGTTCGCCAGCGTCTACCGCGACTTCGCAGACGTCGGCGACCTGATCAACGAGGCCCAGGAGGTCAGGCACGACCTGGTCATCGGGCCCGAACAGAAGGATCTGTTCGGCGAGGAGTAACGCCGGGCGATTAGCCACCCACAATGGAGTCAGGGCTATGGCTGAGACATGGACGACACAGGTCATCAAACGCGACGGGACGACGGAACCGTTCGACCTCGAACGCCTCGCCGGGGCGCTGTGGCGAGGGCTCTACGCCGTCGGTGGAACCCTCACCGACGCGCGCCAGCTCGCCAAGGCCGTCGCGCTGCACCTCGGCCGCCAGAGACGCACCGACGTGACCAGCGACGAACTCTTTGAGATGATGCTCAAAGCCCTCCGCCGCGTGCGATTCGCCGAAGCCGCCGAACTGCTGCTGCTGCATCGGACGCTGCGAAGCGTCCGCCGCGAGCAACTGCACGTCCGCCACCACGGCGACCAGCTCACCCGCTGGGAGAAGCGCTGGCTCGTCCGCGTCGCCATGGAGATCTGGCCGATATCGCACCGCATGGCCCGCATCATCGCCGGCGAGGTCGAGGAACGACTCCTCGTGCCCGATCGTACCGAAGTCGCGCGAGAGAAGGTCCTCAGCATGCTGAACCGCAAGATGTGCGAACTCGGCCTGGCCGACGCCGTGCCCATGCGGTGAGAGACCGGAATAAGTGAAATCAAGCAAGCGATCAAGCAAGACGCCTCCCTCAAAAGTCGGGTGGGCGGAAAAGCAGAACGATTTTGCAACGCAAACAAAGACGTTATGTCACGAAAACAGTGCTGAGCGGCACGTCCTCGGATGTCTGAGGGAGGCGTCTTGTTACGCACCATCGGTTCAAATCAGCGCAGGACCACGACTTCGCGAGCGGGAGGGCGCGCCGACAGATAAGCGGAAAGGACCCGACGTGGCCCGCAAGAAAGCATCGACAAAGAAGAAAAACAAATCCACCGCGAGCAAGGCCGCCACGGCGATCGTCAAGCAGATCACCGGCGAGGCCGAGACCGTCCGCCAACGGATCAACCGCCGCGACAAGCCGGAAATGAAGCTGCCCGTCCGCTCGCTGTCGAACGTGCGCTACAAGCCCTCCGTCGGTCACTTCCAGCTCATGGGCAAGAGCAAGGTCCGAACACTGACGGTCAACACCGTCAAGACCTTCGCCCAGACGCTCAAGATGCTGGCCATGAGCAAGCAGCTCGTGGAGACCGAACGACACTCCACCAAGCGAGAGGCGTATTATCAGGCCTACAACTGGGGCGATGCCGCCTTCGCCGACCAGACCGAGTCCGACACTGTCATGGACGACGTGGAGGCCATGCTGTCGGTCAACCGCGAGCAGATGCACTTCCGGGCCGACGAACACGGCGGGGAGGTCGCCGGCGAATTGATCGTCGTCGACAAGGACCGCCGCACGAAAGAACCCATCGAGATCGACTGCACCGCCTTCGGCAGCGGGGCCTACTCCGTTCCGACCGTCGTGGAGGATCTCGGCTTCAAAACCGAGGCGACGTTCGTACTGTGCGTGGAGACCAAGGGTATGTTCGAGCGCCTGGTGGAAGAGGACGTCTACGACCGTCACCACTGCATCCTCGTGTCCATGGGCGGCGTGCCCAGCCGTGCCTGCCGACGCTTCGTCCGGCGGCTCGCCGACGAGAAGAACCTGCCGGTCTACGTCTTCACCGATGGCGACCCGTATGGCTATTTCAATATCTACCGCACGCTGAAGGTCGGCAGCGGCAATGCCGCCCACCTCAACGAGTACTTCTGCGTCCCGCAGGCCAAGTTCCTCGGCGTCACGCCGGACGACATCAAGGACTACGCGCTGCCCACGCACCCGCTGAAGGAAATCGACATCAAGCGGGCCAAGGACGCCCTTAAGAACGACCCCTTCATCGGCCACTACAAGCAGTGGCAGAAGGCCATCAACAAGCTGCTGAAAATGAACGTCCGCGTCGAGCAGCAGGCCCTGGCCAAGCACGGCCTGGAGTTCGTCGCAGAAGAATACCTCCCCGCCAAGCTCAAGAAGATCAACAGCTTCCTGCCGTAGGAAGATAGGGCAGAGGGCAAAGGGCCATGGGACAGTGGGTGACTTGTAGGGTGCGTAACGTGTTACGCACCATTTCCTGCGAAGGGGGGATCACCACACCTCATTGTCGCAATGGCCGATTCCCGGCAGGTCCATCGGCCCCATCCATTCAGTCGTAGGGCGAGCAACTTGTTGCTCGCGGGAGTGTTGGTCTATGGCCAGAGGGCGCATCCGCTGCGGATAGCAGGTGCGGGGAACAGCAATATTAAACCTGGTAAGGCGGGGCCAATGAGAACGTCGAAGATTCCGCGAGCAACAAGTTGCTCGCCCTTCTACATTATTCTGCACGCGGAATGGTTTGGCCCCCAGTGTGTTACGGTCGAGTGATGCTGCCGAGGACGGCCTTGGACGTGGCACCGGTGGCTGGCGGTGAATGGGCGGGGAAGGCGTCGAGACGGGCCGCGGCGAGGACGGCCATGCAAACGGCCTGCTTCGCGCGGAGGCCGTAGCCGTAACGCTCGATGGTGTACGTGCTGGATGGGCTGACCTTCTTGCGGATGCGCCCCGCGAGGTGGATATTCAGGGTCCCGCCGCCGGTGAGGATGACCTCGTGCGGGCGTTCGGTCAGGCCGGCGACGGCCCGGGCGGCCGAGTCGGCGACGAGCTCGGTAGCCGTGGCAATGATGCCGGCCTCGTCGGTCTTGTGATTGCCGGCCATCTGCATCAGCCTCCAGAGATAGGTTTTGCCCCACTCGGCGGGGCAGGTGCGTTTGGGCGGCTCGACCTGGAAATACGCGTGGGCCTGCAGTTCGTTCAGCAGCGACGGGCAGACGCGTCCGCCCGCGGCGAAGCTGCCGTCAGTGTCGTGCATGCGATGGTGGAACTTGTGGGCCATCGCGTCCAGGAGGATCGTGCCCGGCCCAACGTCCCAGGCCCGAACGTCCAGCGGATCGGCGTCGGCCGGGATGAAGGTCAACCCCAGAATGCCGCCAAGGTGCAGGACCACGCGGCTGAGGCGTTCGTCCCGGAACAGCAGCCAGTCGCACCAGGCCTCGACCGGCCCACCGCAGCCGCCCGCCGCCAGGTCGCTCGCGACGAAACCCGAGGCGACCGGCCGACCCAGCCGCTCGGCCACGACCGACGGCGAGCCGATGGTCAGGCAGCCGCCCAGATGGTTCGACACGTCCGGCGCCTGCAGCGCGATCGTCTGGCCGGACCACCCCACCGCCTGGACGTCTCCGGCCTTGCCGCCAAGTTCGCGCAGAAGCGCATCGCCCGTGGCGGCCGCTGCGATCGCCAGGTCGCGGTCGAGCTCGGCCAGGACCGACGGCGGCTCGGCATGGCCGCCCAGGAACGCCCGAAGGCGCGACCGCTCGCCCTCGGGCAACATCCGGTGCAACTCGCCCACCTGCTCGACGGCCATCGCCTCCCGTTCGCCGCGCACGCGAACCAGGGCCGCGTCGACGCCGTCGGCAGCCGGGCCGCTGGCAAGTCCCAGAAAGAGTCGCTCTCTGGCCATGATGGCCCATTATGACGAGCCGGCCCGCATCCGACAAGCCGCTTTGGCGTCGCGGCGCGACGAAGGCCAGGTGGCCCCGCATCTGCAACACAGGCAGACATAGCACCCCCCTCTCAAAAGTCAGATGGCCGGAAGAGCAGAACCTTCCTGTAACGCAAACGAAGACGTTACGTTACAAAAATGGAGTTGAGGGGTACGGCCCCGGAGTTCTGAGGGAGGCGCCAATGATTGGCATGTGCCGGGTTCTGAAATTTTGACAACATGGCGACATGGTATGATTCAGATTGAGTACGGCATTGCACCGTACAGATCTCGCGGCGGGATGCCATCGGTACGGCTGGGCTGCATCTTGACGCGGCCGAGCACATGCTCCGGCGCTCAGACATGAATCGGATATGTCATTCGCGCCCCTCCGCGCCTGGATGTCAACGTGATACCGACGGCGCGGAGCACGTTGACGCCGATGTCTTGTCAGACGATGAGGCATCTCGGCATTCCGCCCTGCCGGATGTACAACGGGCGTTGCGGTCGGTTGACCACAACGCCCGTCACTTCGTTGCACCGACATCGGCAGTGTAGAACAAACTGCCGCGACGGCTCTTTCTTTCCGTCGCGACACATCCGATGCCATTCTTCAGTTCCAAGGCGAAGAGCAATTTCCCATCACTCGTCATTCGAACGAGCAGAGCGGAACAGTCCGATCAGACCACCTTGCGTCGCACGCGACGGACGCCGATCGCCACGGCACCGAGGCTGAGCAGGCCGGCGGTGCAGGGCTCGGGCATGATGGTCGCCATGGCAGGCGCCGGACCCGTAGCGTCGAGACTGGTGGTGGCAGGAGCGTCTGTCGGAGCGGCCGTCGCTACCGAGATGAGCAGTCCCAGTAAGGCCATTACTGACAGTAGTACAAACGTTTTCATCTCCTCTTTCCTCTTGTGAGCAGTCGTCCCCGGGGCGACAAAATCCGTGAGCACGCCGCCGTCAGGGCTGAGCTAACACACTGAAGCTTTCCATAGCTTCACACACTACAATTCCCAGAAAAGCTTTCGAGTGCCGAGCAAGTTTGAGCAGAGCATAGCACTGTCGAACACTTATGAATATATCCCGAATCCGTGGCCCGTCAACCCCGTTTTCGAGCCATTTATGAAAATGGGTAATTCCCCGCACACCCCATGGATGACTCGCAAACAAGGCTCCGGGACCGCCTCTCCGCCCTGCCCCGGCCCAGCCGAGATAGATCTGCCGCTGCCGCTCACGAGGCCAATCTGCTCTTCCCGGAAAACCGTTTGCATTACGCGGCGGAAATCGGCACAATGCCCGTTCCGTAACCCGGTGAGAGGCGACCCCTGCACCGGATGGTGCCGTCGGCTACCCTCGCCGGCTCCACAACCCCCATTTACACCCTGACAACGCAATAGGAACAACAGACCCATGGCACGTTCTATCACGATGATGGATGGCAACCAGGCCGTCGCCCACGTAGCACACAAGATCAATGAAGTCATTGCGATCTACCCCATCACACCCTCCAGCCCGATGGGCGAGCACGCCGACGCATGGTCGGCCGCCGGCAAGACCAACATCTGGGGCACGATCCCGATGGTCGCCGAGATGCAGGCCGAAGGTGGCGCCGCCGCGGCCGTCCACGGCTCGTTGCAGACCGGCAGCCTCACGACGACCTTCACGGCCAGCCAGGGCCTCTTGCTGATGATCCCCACGCTGTACAAGCTCGCCGGTGAGCTGACCGGCACGTGCTTCCACGTCTCAGCGCGGTCACTGGCCTGCCAGGCGCTGTCGATCTTCGGCGACCACTCTGACGTGATGGCCACCCGACAGGCCGGCGTGGGCCTGCTCAGTTCCAACAGCGTCCAGGAAGCCATGGACCTCGCTCTCATCGGCTCGGCCGCCGCGATCGAGACGCGCCTGCCCTTTATCCACTTCTTCGACGGCTTCCGCACGAGCCACGAAGTGGTCAAGGTCGAGGAAATCACCGACGACGACTGCCGCGAGATGATCGACGACGACGCCGTCCTCGCCCACCGCAGCCGGGGCCTGACGCCCGACAAGCCCGTCCTCCGCGGTACCAGCCAGAACCCCGATGTCTACTTCCAGGGCCGCGAAAGCGTCAATCCCTACTACGTCGACGCCCCCGCCATTGTCCAGAGATGCATGGACCGGTTCGCCAACGTTGTCGGTCGCGAGTACAATCTCTTTGACTACGTCGGCGCCGACGACGCCGAGAAGGTCATCGTCATGATGGGCTCCGGCGCCGAAACCGCCCACGAAACCGTCGAGCACCTCGCCGGCCAGGGCGAGACGGTCGGCCTCGTCAAGGTCCGCCTCTATCGGCCGTTCAGCAACGAGCACCTGCTGGCCGCCATCCCCGACAGCGCAAAGAAGGTCGCTGTCCTGGACCGCCAGAAGGAACCCGGCTCGGCCGGCGAACCGCTTTACCTCGACGTGGTCAACGCCTTCAACGAAGCCGAACGACCGGTCAAGATCGTCGGCGGCCGCTACGGTTTGTCGAGCAAGGAATTCACGCCGGCGATGGTCAAGGCCGTCCTGGACAACCTCAATGCCGACGCCCCGAAGAACCACTTCACGGTCGGCATTCACGACGACGTAACCAAGACCAGCCTCGACTGGGACGCCTCCTGGAACATCGAAAGCGACGACGTCATCCGGGCCATGTTCTACGGCCTGGGCAGCGACGGCACGGTTGGCGCGAACAAGAACTCCATCAAGATCATCGGCGAGGAAACCGACAACTACGCCCAAGGTTACTTCGTTTACGACTCGAAGAAGGCCGGCGCCATTACGGTCAGCCACCTGCGGTTCGGGCCCAAGCCCATCCGCTCGACCTTCCTGATCAACCACGCCAACTTCGTGGCCTGCCACCAGTTCAGCTTCCTTGAGAAGTACGACATGCTCAAGAATGCTGTCGAAGGCGCCACGTTCCTGCTGAACTGCCCCGTGGATCCGGCCGACGTCTGGGACGCCCTGCCCCGCAAGGTCCAGGAACAGATCATCGACAAGAAGCTGAAGTTCCACGCCATCAACGCCTACGAGGTCGCCAAGGCCACCGGCATGGGCGCACGGATCAACACGATCATGCAGACCTGCTTCTTCGCCCTCTCCGGTGTGCTGCCGAAGGACGAGGCCATCGCCAAGATCAAGGAAGCCATCAAGAAGACCTACGGTAAGAAGGGCGAGGAAATCGTCCAGAAGAACTACAACGCGGTGGACCAGGCACTCAGCGGCCTGAAGGACATCGACGTGCCTGCCGAGGCCACCAGCACCATGGACATGCCCCCCGTTGTCTCTGACAAGGCCCCCGAGTTCGTCAAGACCGTCACGGCGACGATCATGGCCGGCCGGGGCGACGACATCCCCGTCAGCAAGATGCCCGCGGACGGCACGTGGCCGACAGGAACCACGCAGTGGGAGAAGCGCAATGTCGCGCTGGAGATTCCCGAGTGGGATCCCGACACCTGCATCCAGTGCGGCCAGTGCTCGCTGTCCTGCCCGCACGCGGCGATTCGCCTGAAGATCTACGAGCCGAGTTGCCTCGACAGCGCGCCCGAGGGCTTCAAGTCGGCCGAGGCCAAAACGAAGGCCTATGAGGGCAAAAAGGCGACCATTCAGGTCGCCCCGGAAGACTGCACCGGCTGTGGCGCCTGCGTGCATGTCTGCCCGGCCAAAAACAAGATCGAGCCGGCCAGGAAGGCCATCAACATGGTCCCGCAGCCGCCGATCCGCGAGCGGGAGAACGCCAACTACGAGTTCTTCCTCTCGCTGCCCGAGTACGATCGCGGCGAACTCAACCTCGCCAGTGTCAAGGGCAGCCAGCTCTGCCGGCCGCTGTTCGAATACTCCGGCGCCTGTGCCGGCTGCGGCGAGACGCCCTACGTCAAGCTGATGACCCAGCTTTTCGGCGACCGCCTGATGATCGGCAATGCCACGGGCTGCTCGAGCATTTACGGCGGCAATCTGCCGACCACGCCCTATACCGTCAACGGCGACGGACGCGGCCCGGCCTGGAACAACAGCCTCTTCGAGGACAACGCGGAGTTCAGCTACGGCTTCCGCCTGACGCTGGACAAGCGGATCGAATACGCCCGCGAACTGGTCAACGCCTGCAAGGAGACCATCGGCGCCGAGGTGGCCGGGGAGATTCTCGAAAACGCCAACCAGCCCGAAGAGAAGGCGATCGCCGCCCAGCGGCAGCGCATCGACCGGGCCAAGGAGAAGCTGCTGGCCGTTGCCGACAGCGACGCCAAGGCCAAGCACTGCCACAGCGTTATCGACAGCCTGGTACACAAGAGCGTCTGGGCTCTGGGTGGCGATGGTTGGGCCTATGACATCGGCTACGGCGGTCTCGACCACGTCTTGGCCAGCACCCGCAACATGAACGTCATGGTGCTGGACACGATGGTCTACTCCAACACCGGCGGGCAGTGCTCCAAGGCTACCCCGCGCGGTGCGGTGGCGAAGTTCGCCGCTGCAGGCAAGCCGGATCCCAAAAAGGACCTGGGCATGATCGCCATGACCTACGGCAACATCTACGTGGCCCAGATCGCCATGGGCGCCAACCCCAACCAGGCGGTCAAGGCCCTCGTGGAAGCCGACAGCTACCCCGGCTGCTCGCTGGTCATCGCCTACAGTCACTGCATCGCGCATGGCATTAACATGACGGCCGGCTTCGACCAGCAGAAGGCTGCGGTACAGTGCGGCTTCTGGCCGCTGTATCGCTTCGATCCGCGGCTGGTCGAGGACGGCAAGAACCCCCTGCAGCTCGACAGCAAGGACCCTCGCGTCAGTTTTCAGGACTACGCCTACAACGAGAACCGATGGAAGATGCTCACGGCTACGAAGCCCGAGCAGGCCAAGGATCTTCTCCAGAAGGCCACGGGCGACGTTGAGGATCGCTGGAACCTCTACAAGCAGATGGCCGAGATGCGTTACACCCCGACAGAGACCGTCGAGGTCCCGGCCGAGTAAATCGCAACCACAAGTGAATGACGACGCGGCGGCTCGCTGACCCGGGCCGCCGTGTGTTTTCTCGTGCATGCTTCCATAGCGTGGATGACGTTCTCGGCGGCGGGAGACGGCCTGACAGCCCCTTCATGCAAACAATGCCTCGACCTCGTCGGGACCGTTCGCATTCCTTTCATACGAAGAACGCTGACCTCGCGACGCGGTCTGTTTCTAAACGGATTCTAAACGGACTGCCGAGGGCCGAAGGCCCGACACAAGAGCAGCCGCCGGCGCGAGCCGGGGAGAAGATGGCCATATTGAGCGTCAGACCCGGAGAGGCGACACAGATGAGGAGGTCTCGCCCCTGCGGAGCTTCTACTTTGGGGATCCTCTTGCGCGGGCTTGCGCCGTCGCCACGGCTATGGCGAGAGAAGTGCGCCCACGGCTATTGCTCTCAAGCCCTTCGGGACGCGCCGGTTCCTATCCCCGGTCGACGGCATCTGGCATCCACGCGTCGAGCATCGCGGCCACGGCGGCCGGGTCGTCCTCGGTCACCGGTCGCAGCGCCCAGGCGACGGTCATGCTCGCCGACATGCCCGGCTCGAGACGCTGGATCTGCGAGCTGAATTCCAGTTCAAGGTACGCCGCCGGGTCGGGCACGCCCGCCGTGCCGCGCCCGTGCGCGTAGAACTGAACGCGTTCGCCCCGGATGATCTTCTTGACGTCGCCGCTGTCGCTGATCGGCCATTGAAGCATTGCCAAGTCGCCGTCCACCACCGCCAGGCCGCAGCCGTCTACGCCGACCTTTCCACCGTCTTTGGCAGGCCGGCACAGATGGGCAACCCGACCGGCCAGGCATTCCCTCGCCCACCCACCGTTGTCGAACGGCTTGATGAACGGCTCGTCCTGGCCCTCCGGCAGCAGGCAATAGACCTCGTCGCGGTCGGAGACCTGGCTGATGGTCCACACGCCGCAGTCCATGGGTTCGCCCTTCACCTTCTCCAGCGTGTTGATGATGACAGCGCGGGTGCCCGTCTCGGCCAGTCGAATCTCACGAACCACGCGCAGCCCCATGGCCTTGTCGATGGGTCCGGTCAGGCGAACGGCCCCGCCGGCAAGCACGTCGACCTCGCCGGCCCGCTCGACGCCGGGCGGCGGAGGAAACATCCGCCCGATCCACTGCTCCCATCGCTGGTGCGGCCACGGCCAGACCTTGTCGCCGCCCCAATTTTTCCACGCGCGCACGGGGGCCTGCCGGGCCGCCTCGCTATTATCCCACAGCATGTTCGGCCCGCCAATGTAGCCATAGTGAAAGATCCGCTGAATCGACGGAACGACGATCAACTCGACCGTGCCGTTGGTCATCCGAACGGCGTCGGTAAACCCCGCACAGGCTACACGTTCGCAAGTGGGACCGGCGGCCTCGCCTTGCGTACTGATTACAGAATCGCTCATACGCTTTCCTTGAGGCAGGCGCCTGCCGCTGACAAACCATCCTTCTTGCTTGCTTGAATGGTCATTCTAGCAACCGGCGTCGAATACGTCTATGCCCATTCGCCGTCAAAACTGGTATGATCCTTTACGTGACAATCGGCCGCACAATCCGTCCGGCGCTGTTGTGGCTGGCGCTGGTGCTGATCGTTGCGCTGGCGGCGCTGTCGATCGTCGGCGCGTTTCTGGGAGCCGACCGTGCCGGGGCGATGTTCAACGCCCCGCCGATCACCGGTGTGTGGTGTCTCCTGTTGCTCGTCCTGCTTGCTGGCACAGCGGCCCTTTCGCTGCGGCGACGGGCCTGGCTCGCGGCCGTCCACCTCGCAGCGGCCCTGATCCTTCTCGGCGGCATGTGGGGGTCGCCCGGCGGGCATCGCGTCCGCTGGCGACTGAGCGGAACGCGGCGTCCCCGCAAAGGCTACATGATCTTGCATCGCGGCCGGCCGGGCAGCCGGCTGCTGGCGAAGATCGTCGTCGGCGACCAGGCCGCCTACGTGCCATTCGATGAACTGCCCCTGACGGTCGAACTCACCGATGCAGACATCGAGTACTACTCCGCTGCCGGCGGGGCCGTGCGCGACTACCTCGCCACGCTTCGCGTCACACCGTCAGGCCGACCGCCCGTCGAACGGACCATTGAGGTCAACGACCCCCTGCACGCCGGGGGCTACCAGTTCACGCTGATCGAACTCGACGCCGACCGCGGCGAGGTCGTTCTGCTCGTCACGAGCGACGACGGGCTGGCCATGGTGTATGCGGGCTTTGCCCTCCTCGTTCTCGGTGCCTTCGGGCAGTACTGGCTCGTGCCGCTATGGGATCGCCTGAAGGGAGGCCGAGGATGAACGCCGCCCTTGTCAACCCCGTCCTGCTCCTCGACCGCCTTCATGCAGCCTTGGTCCTTGCGGCCCTGGCGTTCTATGGCCTGGCCGGGCTGGTCCTGCTGCTGCGTCGCCGCCGGATCGGCTGGGCGTGCTTCGCTCTGGGCGGGCTGGCAGCCCTGACGGCGGTGGCCACTCGCGGGCTGTGGACCGGGCACCTGCCGATGCAGAACCTCTACGAGGTCTTCCTGCTGTTGGCGATGCTCATGTTCCCGCTGTCGGCGTTGGCCAAACGTCTGCTCGGCGTCGGCGGCGAGGCCCTGGACGCCCTGTTGGCCGCAGCCCTGCTTGGACCGGTGGCCTTCGTCTTTTCCCGCCGGCCGCAGCCACTGCCCCCCGCGCTGCAGAGTTGGCTCTTCGGCCCGCACGTACTGGCCTACATGCTGGCCTACGTCCTGACCGCCAAGGCCGCCGTCCAGGCCGGTCGCGTATGGCTGGCCGGGCCGGCCGACCGTCCCGCCGTCGAGCGCGGCTGTGCGCGCCTGATCGGCCTGGGCTTTCCATTGATGACGCTCGGGCTGGTCCTCGGGGCCGTCTGGGGCCGCCGCGCCTGGGGCGACTGGTGGAACTGGGATCCCAAGGAACTCTGGTCGCTGGCGACGTGGCTGACCGTGGTGGCCTACCTGCATCTGCGCACCACGCTCCGCCGCCCCCGCCCACGCCTGCAGGCAGCCGTAGCGATCCTTGCCTTCCTACTGGTCCTCATCACGCTGCTGTGGGCCAACCTCGGCCGTATCTTCCAGGGCCTCCACAGCTACGCGTGAAGCCTCACCGCAGAAACGCGGAGTTCGGGGAGGATGAGAATCTCTGGAACCTAGACTTTCTATTCGCCCTATTCGCCTTCGACCTCGTTGCCAACCTTGCGGGCGCGCTGGGGCTTGTCCAGGTCGATGCCCGCCGCCAGGCCCAACTCGACCAGCAGGTTCCAGCCCGCCGCCAGATACACGCAGCCGGACAGGTCGCCTACGTCCGGCACGACGATCGTCGGCAGGTCGGTCTTCTCGGTGGCGATGCAGATGACCTCGCAACCGACGCCATCGACCAGCACCTCGCGGAACTTGCCCAGCTCGGCCATGAACGGCTCGATGACGACGATGGTGTCGGACCGGTCCATGACCTCCTCGATGCCGTGGACCGCGTACGTGCCTTCCAGGAAGTCACTCTTGCGGCGGGCAATCTCGTTGGTCTTCAGCGTCAGTTCCTCGGCCACCCCGTCGTTATAGCCGGCGAAGTAGATCGTGCCGCCCTCGCCGGCCCGGTCGACGATGGCCGCGTCGATGTCCATCGTCAGCGCGGTCTCGACGGCATCGGCGGCGGCCGACAGTGAGGGCATGTCCTGGCCGGCCACGTGACTGACCAACGACTGGTAGATCAGCGCCTGCTCGACCACGCTCTTGGTCGCGGCGACGGCCTCTTCCCAGCCGCAGGTGAGGACGAATGTCTCGGCTGTGTGCTCGGCCAACAGGTTATCCTGGCGGGCCGAGATGCCGAAGAGCCGCTCGTGTCCGCCGGCGGCGAGCTCTTGCAGCAGGCCGACGACTTCCTTCGTCCGGCCGGAGTTGCTGGCGGCGAACACCGCGAAGTCGCCGAGGTCATACGTGGCCGACTGTCGCGAGCCGTCGGTGGCCGGATGCAGTTGCGTGCCCCACTGCAGGCTGCGGCGGATGGCGTTCTTGGCCGGGAAGATGCGGCTGGAGCCCTCGCCGGTCATGAACAGTCGCCCGGCCTCGGCAACGCTTTCGGCGGCTCGGGCCGTAATGGCCGGGTCGAAGCTGCGAATCACGTCGGGGGTCTGGAGCATTTCGCGGCAAAGGGCAAAGGCGTTGTACTTCGAGTCGGAGTCGTTCATGTCGTATTAATCCTTTCGGGATGCTGGTTCAGTGGTCGGGTAATGGTACAGGTGGTCGCAACCGCGCATGCGCCATGACATGCGCGAAGACGATACCGAAAACGCGAGCCTGCCATCGCACACGAACGGCACGGCGGTCGGGTGAGCGACGCCCCCAGCCGTCGGCCCGCGTGACCGGGACGTAATCCAGCGAGGTCAGCACGCATTGGCTACACTTATCGTGGATATTGTACCACGCCGAACTCAGGATGCCACCGTCTTGCCAGCCAGTCCGTGCGTCGGAATCCACCTCGCCGACGAGCGGCCGGAGGCAGTCCAGGAAAACGTCGGTCACGTTCTCGCTGGTCCGCGGGAGGAATGCCTCCGCAACGGCCACGTCGGCCAGCGGGGTCGTGTGGACGTGGCTGGCATACGGCTGCGAGTTGTCGCGTTCGATGCTGACCATCACACCGCTGTGGCCCTCGCCGGCCGGCTCGCCCGCCCGGTCGATGGCCGACATCGGCAGCGATTCGGTGATCTGGAACGCGCCCGCCGGCCGAATCCTGCCGGCTAGCAGCCCGTCGTTTGGAAAGCTATCCCTGCTGCTTGGTGTACTGCAGCAGGCCACCGGCGGCGAGGATTGTCCGCTGACGCGGGGCAAGCTGGACCTTGCACTCGAACTCGACGCCCTGGGTACCGTTGCGAACGGTGACCGTCTCGCCAGAGGCGATCGCCTCATCCACGCCCTCGACCACCAGTGCATCGCCCGGTTGGATTCTGTCGTAGTCGCCGTCATGGGCGAAGACCAGCGGCAGGATCGCGAAGTTCACCAGGTTCGCCTGGTGAATACGCTCGATGGCCTTGGCGATCACGACCCTCACACCGAGGTACATCGGACACAACGCCGCGTGCTCGCGCGACGAGCCCTGCCCGTAGCTGTCGCCGGCAACGATGATCGCGGCCTTGCCCTGCTCCTTGAGTGCCAGGCAGCGATCGGCAAAGGTCGGCTCGTGCTCTTCGTTGAACGCGTCGAAAACGACTGTGGCGTACTCGGGCACGTTGCTGCGATACTTCAGGAACGCCCCGGCGGGCATGATGTGGTCGGTGGTGATCTTGTCGCCGACCTTGATGACCACGTTGCCGCTGACCGTAGCGCCGAGTGCCTCCCCGGCGGGCGGCTTGACGATGGTGCTGCCGCGGACTACTGTCGCGGCCTTGGCGTCGTCGCCGTACAGCGGCGACTGAATGAGGCTGTCGTCGATGAGGAATGCGTCCGGCTCGGCGATGTCGGGATAGGCGATGCCCTCGGCCTCGGCGTATGTGCGCGGGTCGACGACCTCGCCGGCCAGGGCGGCCATGACGGCCACCTCCGGTGAGACGAGGTAGACCATATCGTTCGTCGTGCCGCTTCGGCCGACAAAGTTGCGGTTGAAGGTCCGCAGGCTGACGGTTCCCTCGGCGGGACTGAAGCCCAGCCCGATGCACGGTCCGCAGCCGGACTCGAGAATGCGTGCGCCGGACTGGACAATGTCGGCCAGGGCGCCGTTGCGGGCAATCATGTTCATGACCTGTCGGCTGCCGGGGGCCAGGCCGAGTTCCACGTTCGGATGGACCGTCCGGCCGCCAAGGGCGTTGGCCACCAGCATGAGGTCTTGATAGCTGCTATTGGTGCATGAACCGATGGCGACCTGCCCGACCTGCATGCCGACGAGTTCGCCGACGCTCGTGACGGCGTCCGGGCTGCCAGGGCCGGTCAGTAGCGGCTCGAGCTGGTCGAGGTCGATCACCACGTGCCCGAAGCTCACGTCAACGCGGCCGTCGTCGTCCGGCGGGGCGACCTCGACGTTGGTGCAGAACTGCTTGATGTTTTCAAGGTACATCACATCGCGCTCGGCGTGGAGTGCCTTGGTGATGCGCGGGTACTGCGCGTCGGCGTCGGCCTGCAGCTCGGTCCATGCCTCCGCCCGGCCCTGGGCGTCCAGGAACTGCCTCGTCGTCGCGTCGGACGGAAAGACGCTGGTGGTCACGCCGAGTTCCGCGCCCATGTTGGTGCAGGTCGCGCGGGCGGGTACGGGCAGGCTCGCAACGCCCTCGCCGAAGTACTCGACCATGCAGCCAACGTTGCCCTTTGTGCTCAGGATACTCAGCAGCCGCAGGATGATGTCCTTGGCTGCCACCCACGGCTGGAGGCTGCCCCGCAGTTCCACGCCGATGATGCGCGGGTAGGTCGTGTAAAACGCCCCGCCGCCCATGGCCACCGCCACGTCCAGGCCGCCGGCGCCGATGGCCACCATGCCGATGCCGCCGCCGGTCGGCGTGTGGCTGTCCGAGCCGAGCAGCGTCTTGCCCGGCACGCCGAACCGCTCAAGGTGTACCTGGTGGCAGATGCCGTTGCCCGGGCGGCTGTGGTAGGCGCCGAGCTTGGGGGCGATCGACTGGAGGTACAGGTGGTCGTTGTGGTTCTCCGGGCCGAATTGGGCCATGTTGTGGTCCACGTAACTGACCGACAGGTCGGTCTTCACCTGCGGGATGTCCATCGCTTCCAGCAGCAGGAAAGCCGTCGTGCCCGTGGCGTCCTGCGTGAGGGTCTGGTCGATGCGAATGCCGACCTCGCTGCCGGGCTGCGACTCGCCATCGACGATGTGCTGGCTGAGAATCTTCTGTACTACGGTCTGGCCCATGTCAGTCGTCCTTGTCCTCTACAGGAAACGGGAGAGATCTGTCGAGCCCGACATTCTAGCAGACACCCGCCGCCATTCCAAGATGCCACGTAGCCGTCCGCTTGGAAATGGATCGCGTCGCAAGGTCGATGCGCTTTTGCGCTTTGCGGCACTGCAATATTCCACTTGCGATTCAGTAGTGGCGCGGTATGCTGGAATCGGCAATAGGTAGAAACCCCAGCCACAGGATGTGCGCATGTCTCCCATTCCGCCCTTGACCGCGGCCCCGCCGAGTGCTATGCATGACAGCCCCGGAGGTCACAGGTCGTTGCGAACGCTGCTTGTCTACTACTCTCGAACCGGCACGACGAAAAAGGTCGCTGAATCGCTGGTCTACGCCCTCACCGCCCCGCAGGCGCCGGACGTCGAGCAACTGCATGACACGAAAGACCGCCACGGGCCGATAGGCTTCCTCCGGGCCGTTGCCGATGCCGTCGGTCGCAAAATCGTGCCCATCGAAAGGCCCGCACTGCACCCGGCCAACTACGACGTGGTGGTCATCGGCACGCCCGTCTGGGCCGACACGATGAGTTCGGCCGTCCGCGCCTATCTCGGCGAGTTCGGCCCGACGATCCGCCGGGCGGCCCTGTTCTGCACGACCGCCAGCAGCGGCATCGAGGACACCACCGCCGAAATGGCCCAGATGATCGACGGCGAGGTTGTGGCCTCCGGCGGCTTCCGCGCCAAGCTCGTCAAACGCGACGAACACATCGGTCTGATGGACGAGTTTCTCGATCGTATCCGCGAGGCCGTCGACGTCTAGCGCCCCGTTTAGAAAGCTATCGCTCCTACGATCGGGCCTTTCGCCTGCGGGGCATCGTCCCGAGAACTCGGAGTCTTGCCAACCGACCAGTTAACGTATGCATCATCGCGTTTCAGACCTCATCCGTAAAGACGGACAGCCTTTTGATTTCGGAACGGCCCCCTGCACGGGATACGCCCCGCCGCGCGCCAGCCCGAACCGGTTTCCCCCTTGCGTATTGAAGTCGTTCGGTTACTATTTCCGCATATGGCACGCGTACCGCATATGGAATTCTATGATTGCCCCGCGCCCGCCCTGGCCCGCGGGCTGGCCGTGCTGCAGCAACTGGCCGTCAAGCCGTTGACGCTGGACGCACTGGCCCGCACGCTGGATCTGCCGAAGGCATCGTTGCTGCGGCTGTGTCGGACGCTGGAGACGCTCGGCCTGGTCGGACGGCAGAGCGGTACGAAAGCCTTCTTCGCCCGGGCGCAGGTTGTGCCAATCGAGTCTGCCGGCATGGTAGGGCAGGTCGAGACCGTGCTGTCCGACCTGGCCGCTGAGACCGGTCAGACCACGGAATGGTATGTCTACAATGCCTCCGGCATGGTGCTGCTTCGCAGGGCCGATCCGCCGCGCGGCGAAGTGGCGGTCGTTGCCCGGCCGGGCTTCACCCAGGGCTGGAGCGGCGAACTCGACGCCGTGGTCGCCCTTGGGCTGGCGTTCTTTCGCGACGAGCCGATCGACTACCGTTCGAACTGGACGTACGTCGCGCCGGGCGAACGGGGCAATCTGACGGTTCGCGACGCGCGGCGAATCGTGGCCGAGGCCCGCGAGTCGAGCATCGCGCGCGACCCCCAGATCAACGCCAATGGCGTGCGACGGACGGCCGCCGTCGTCGCGCGACAGGGGCGGCCGCTCGGCATCCTGGCCGTGGCGGAATACGCCGGCCTGGGCGAGACGCCGCCCCCCGGTAACACCACCGCCGCCCTCGTGCGAGCGGCGACGGCTTTGCCCGGCGGTACGTTTTCGCCGGACGTCAAGACGACACCCGACGTTTCCTGAGAGGAGCACGCGAAGTTGAGACTGCTCATACTGGACATCGACACCCTTCGACCCGACCACCTGGGCTGCTATGGCTACCACCGCGACACCTCGCCCAACATCGACCGCATTGCCGCCGAAGGCGTGCGATTCAACAACTACTACTGTTCCGACGCGCCCTGCCTGCCCAGCCGGGCCGCCATGATCAGCGGCCGCTTCGGCATCCACACCGGCGCGATCGGCCACGGTGGGACGGCGGCCGACATGCGGCTGCAGGGCCAAAGCCGCGGCTTCCGCGACCGCATGCATCACATGAGCCTTTGGACCGTCATGCGGCGGGCCGGCATGTATACCTGCTCGATCAGCCCTTTCGCCGAACGTCATTCGGCATATTGGTTCCTCGCCGGCCTCAACGAGGTCCACAACGAAACCGGCAAAGCCGGCATGGAGTCGGCCGAGGAGGTCACGCCGGTGGCGTTGGACTGGATCGACCGTCGCGGGGCCGACGACAACTGGTGCCTGCATATCAACTACTGGGACCCGCACACGGATTACCGGGCCCCGGAGCAGTTCGGTAACCCCTTCGCGAACGAACCGCTGCCGGCATGGCTGACCGAGGAGGTCGTCGAGCAGCACCAGCAGGCGGTCGGCCCGCACGGTGCGCGAGAGATCGCCATGTATGACAATTCCACGAAAGATGCTTTCCCCCGCCAGCCGGGCGAGGCCCGGGACACGGAGGGCGTGCGACGCGTGATCGACGGCTATGACTGCGGCATCCGCTACATGGACGGGTACATCGGGCAACTGCTCGACGCGTTGGAGGCCAAGGGCGTGCTGAATGATACCGCGATTATCGTCACGTCGGACCACGGCGAGAACCAGGGCGAGTTGGGCATCTACGCCGAGCACGGAACAGCCGACAACATCACCTGCCGGATTCCGATGATCATCCGCTGGCCGGGCGGCAAGGCGGGGCACGTCGACAATGGCCTGCACTACAACCTGGATCTTGCGCCGACACTGGCGGCAATGCTCGGCGTGGACGCTCGATGCGAGTGGGACGGGCAGAGCTATCGGCCGACGCTGACCGACGGCGAGGACACCGGTCGCGATGTCCTGGTCGTCAGCCAGGGCTGCCACGTCTGCCAGCGGTCCGTGCGGTTCGGGCCGTACATCTACATACGCACGTACCACGACGGCTATCACCTGTTTCCGCGCGAGATGCTCTTTGATGTTGAGGAGGACCCGCACGAGCAGAACAACCTCGCCGAGGCCAGGCCGGAGGTCTGTGCCCAGGCGGCCCGGATGCTGATGGACTGGCACGACGACATGATGGCCACGCAGATTGACGACTACACAATCGACCCGATGCAGACGGTGATGGCCGAAGGCGGCCCGGAGCACTGTCGTGGCCAACTGCCCGAATACTGCCAATGGCTCGAGAAGACCGACCGCGGCTGGGCCGTGCCGGAACTCAAACGACGCCACCCGCAGGAGTTCGCTCTCCAACATCGCAATCCGCTCAATGGCCAACCAGCGGCCTTGCAAACCGCGCCGGACGGTCTACAATTCAGGCTCACCCAAGACTCTGACCCCATGTGACGAATCGTGAACTGGACGCTTGCCAACCAGGTGACGGTCGGACGGATATTCATGTCCGCCGCTTTTTTCGGCGTCCTCGGCGCCTATCAGCCGGGCGGCATGTGCGAGCACGCGCTGCTCGGGACGGCCTTTGTGCTGTACGTTCTGGCCGGGCTCAGTGACATCCTCGACGGCTACCTCGCGCGGAGTCGCAACGAGGTCTCGGCATTCGGCCGCATCGCCGACCCGATTGTCGACAAGGTCCTGGTCGTCGGTGCCTTTGCCATGCTGGCCGGGCCTGATTTCGTCCTGCGCGTCCCCCCCGAGCAGATTCCCGGCGGCGTCCCCCCGTGGTTGGTCGGCCAGATGGCCTCGGCGGTTCGCCCCTGGATGGTGGTCGTCATTCTCGCGAGGGAATTCATCGTCTCCGCCCTGCGGGGCTTCAGCGAGACCATGGGCAAGCCGTTTCCGGCCACCCCGCTGGGCAAGCTCAAGATGTTCAGCCAGTCCATCGCCATCGGCGCGATCCTGTTCACCGGCGCATGGCTGCCGGAGACGGCCTGGAACTGGTGGGTGCTGGCCCTGAGCGTCTGGGCGTGCGTACTGATGACCGTGCTCAGCGGCGTGGTCTACGTTTACCATGCCCGCCACTTGCTGGCCGACCGCGACGACGAACCGCCCCCGCGGGCAGGCGAGGACACATGAGTGTTCTCCGCAAGGTCATCATCACCGGCCTGGGCACCGGATACCTGCCCGGCGCGCCCGGCACGTGGGGATCGGCCGTCGTCTGCCTGTGGGTTCTGCTGCAGTGCTGGCTGGTCGGTACGGACCCGTGGCAACTGACAATCGCCCTGCTGATCATCACCGGCCTGGCCATGGTCGGTTGCGTCAGCCTCGGCGGGTGGACTGAGAGCCACTTCGGCCGCAAGGACCCGGGTCACTGCACCCTGGATGAATTCGCCGGCCAGGCGCTGACGCTGGTGGCCGTGCCTGTCGGCACGGACGTTCAGACACGCCTGGTGACCGTCGCGGCGGGCTTCCTGCTGTTCCGGTTTTTCGACATCCTCAAGCCCCCGCCGGCCCGCATGCTCGAAGCGCTGCCGAGCGGCTGGGGCGTGGCCGCCGACGACCTGATGGCCGGCATCTACGCGAACGTCTTTCTGCAATGCCTCGTCCGCTTCGGGGCCTTCGGAGCCATATGCACGCGTTTCTTCGCCAGTTGAGTCTCGTCTGCCTGGTGGCCTTGGCGACGGTTGCCGCGCCGGCTCAACAGCCCGCGAGCGAACCGACCGAGCCGCCCGCCTCCCGGGACGACGTGCCGGATGACATCTCCCTGCCGCAGGCAATCGTCCTTGGGGTGGTCGAGGGCCTCGCCGAGTATCTACCCGTCAGTTCCACCGGACACCTCATCCTCGCCAGTCACTCCATGGGCCTCTCGACGCGGTCGAACGCCTCCGGCCCCCTGGGGCCGACAATCGTCAAGAACCCGGCGATCGACGCGTTCGAGGTCGTCATCCAGATCGGTGCGATCCTCGCGGTGGTCGGCCTGTATCGTAGACAGGTCGGGCGGATGGCCCTCGGCGCGATCGGACGGGATCCGGTCGGGCGACACCTGCTGATCTGCATCATCCTGGCATTCCTGCCGGCCGTCGTTTTCGGCCTGGCGTTCCACGACCTCATCACCGCCCACCTGTTCAGCCCGTATACGGTCGCCGGTGCGTTGATCGTCGGCGGCGTGCTGATGATCATCATCGAGCATCTGGTCTGGCGGCGTCGGCCGAACGTCAAACGCGTCACAAAGCTCGACCGCATTCGCCTGTGGCAGGCACTGGTCATCGGCCTCGCCCAGTGCCTGGCCATGTGGCCCGGCACGTCGCGCAGCATGGTGACAATTCTCGCCGGCCTGATCGTCGGACTGAACCTCGTTACGGCCGCCGAGTTCAGCTTCCTGCTGGCCCTCCCGACGCTCGGTGGCGCGACCGTCTACGCCCTGCTGCGCGAGTACGGCCCGCTGATGGAGGCCTGCGGACCCCTGACGCTGGCGGTAGGCGTCATCGTCAGCGGCCTCGCGGCCGCCATCGCCGTCAAGGCCTTCGTCGCGTGGTTGACTAAACGCGGCATGCTGCCGTTCGGCATCTACCGCATCATCCTCGGCGCGCTTGTTCTGGCCTATTTCGCCGGCTGGCTGAACTGACGTCCATCTCCGCCAATGCATGGGTATCCCTAGCCTGTGGCGAGTCGTCGATGACGCACCTGTCTTTCCGACGCCCCTTCAGCTTCCATCTCGACCGCCGTAGGGGTATCATGAACTCGATGGATCGCACGGGGACGGACAATCCGGTACTTCACCGGGTGCTCGCGGCAGCGCCGGCGCCCTGCCTTCTGACCGGTCCGGCCGGCTGCGGCAAGACCTCCACCGCCCTGGCCGTGGTTGAACACTACCGCGACGAAGCCGCCCAGCCGAACGGTTGGCTCCTGGCACCCAACGCCCCGACAGCCGCCGACCTCCGCCGCAAACTGCTGCAACGGAGTCCCGACGGCGTACTGGTCGCCCCGCCGGTCCTCAGCTTCCGCGCGCTGGCCGAGCGCATCCTTGCCGCCACCTCCGACGGCCCGGCTCCGGTGTTTATCGATCCACTGCGGCGACACCTCCTGCTGCAGCGCGTCGTCGCCGACCTTCACCGCAAACGCCAGCTGAAGGCGTTTCACGCCGTCGCCGACACGCCGGGCCTGGTCGCCAGCCTCGCACGGGCCATCAGCGAACTGAAACGCGCCGCCGCCGACCCGGCCGACCTCGACACGGCACTGGCCTCGGCACACGGAAAGACCCATGACCTCCTGGCCGTCTATCGACAGTATCAACAGCACCTCCAGGCGCACGATCGCTACGACGCCGCCGGACAGCTCTGGCAGGTGCGCGATGCGCTCGCCGCCCGCCCGGACGCGCCCGTCGACGCATTGGGCCTGGCCGGTATGCGGGCGCTGGTGGTCGACGGCTTTACCGATTTTACGCCGACGCAGTTGCAAATTCTCGCCGCCCTGGCCGGCCGGATCGAAACGCTGCTGATCACCTTGCCCTGGGCGGACGACGGGCGGGATCGCATGTGGCAGTGGACGGCCCGGACGCGAACGATTCTCCGGGCGGCTTTCGACCCTGCGCTGCAGGACATCGCCTTGCCGCCTGCAGACGTCCCCCGCGGCGGACCCGCCGCGATGGCCGCGCAGGTCTTCCGCTACGATTCGACCGAGCCCGCCGAGCCGGACGGTCTGGCCGTCATCGAGGCGGCGTCCATCGACGCCGAAGCCGCCGCCGTCGCCCGCCGCGTCAAGCGACTGCTCGTGGCCGGCGCCCCCGTCGGGAGCATCGCCGTCCTCGCCCGCACGCCGGACGCCTACCGCCCCGCCATCGAGCGCGCCTTCCGCGAGTGCGACATCCCCATCGCCCCGGCCTCCAAGCCGCTTGCCGCCCTGCCGCCCGTGCGGTTCCTCCTGGCCGCCGCCGAACTGCCGGACAGCGACTTCGCCGGCCACAACGTCCTGGCGGTCATCAAGAACAGCTATTTCCAGCCGGCCGCCCTCGGCCGATACGACGACCGCACCGTCGCCGTCGCGGACATGATGATCCGTGAGGGCAACGTCTACGCCGGTCGAATCTGCTATCGCCACGCCGCCGAGCGCCTGGCCCGCCGCATCGGCCAGAACGCGGACATCGCCGACGACGAGGCCGTCGCGGGCGAACTCGGGCCACTGCAGGCAACCGAGGACGATCTGCGGGCGGCTGCGGACATGCTCGATGCGCTTTTCGAGTGCGTCGCCCGGCCGGACGAGCCGCCGACCCAGCGGCTGCCACGGTTGCTCGATGCGTTGCAGATGCGTTCCGCCGTCTGCCGAAGCGGCGAGGCAGAGACCGTCGCGCGAGATCTGCGTGCGCTCGATCGGCTTGAGGCCGTCCTCGACGACGACAGTTGGCCGGACGATCCTGCACTGCTGCGGGAGGCCCTGCGGCAGGTCGCGCTGCCGCCGCCGCGAGACGAATCGCTCGTCGACGTCCTCAGCGTACTCGACGCGCGCGGCCTGCGGTGGCAGCACGTGTTTCTGCTCGGCTGCAGCGAGGGCCAGTTCCCACCGAGCTTCCGCGAGCACGCCCTGCTCGGTGAAGCCGACCGGCGCGAATGGATCGACCGCGGCATCGCCCTCGACCGGCGCAGCGACCTCACCGCTCGCGAGATGCTGCTGTTCTACCTCGCCGTAACGCGAGCCGAGGCGTCGATCACCTTCAGCTATCCGGCCGCCGACACGGGCGCCGCGGCCGCCCGAGCGGGACCGTTCCTGGAAGCGGCCGTCGAGTGTCTCGGTGGCATGGACGCGTTGCGGGCGCACGACAGCGCGTTCCACCGCATTCCGCCGGGCGCGCTAATCCCTCCGGCCGATGAGATCGCCTCGCCGCGCGACGCCCTGGCCGCCGGCCTGGCCGGGCAGTTCAGCCCGGACGCCGAGCCAAACCCCGGCGCGCTGGCCTGGGCGCGATACAGCCGGCCGGAGGTCCTGCGGCGAGTATGCATGGGCATCTGGGCCGGCCATCGCCGCTGGCGGCGCGGGCCGTGCAACGAATTCGACGGGCGGCTCGACGATCCGTCGCTGCTGGCGACACTGGCTCGCCGCTACCCGCAGGACGTGGAGTTTTCGGCCAGCCGGCTCAGTACGTTCGGACAGTGCGGGTGGCATTACTTCGGGCGGTACATCTGCCGCCTCGAGCCGCTCGTCCAGCCGCAGCGCCAGCTCGAACCGGTCGCCCGAGGCCTGTTCACGCACAACCTGCTCTACCGCGTGTATCGCCGGCTGGCCGAGACGCACGGCCGACCGCTGCGACTGTGGCAACTGGACGAGGCAACGGTCACGGCGGCCCTCGATGCGGCGTTCGAGGCCGAGTGCAGCCGTATCGAGGCGGCCGAGCCCCCCTACCCCGCGCTGTGGGACATCCAGCGGCAGCAGCTCCGCGCCGACGCCTTGGGCTACCTGCAGGCCGAACGCGAGGACCGCTACAATCTTCAGGCGGAGTGTCTGCACGTCGAACTGGCCTTCGGCGGGGCCGGACGCGGCGGCGACCTGTGCGATCCGGCCAGCACGGCCGAGGCGGTGACCGTCGAGACCTCCGCCGGTCCGATTCAGCTCGCGGGGAAGATCGACCGTATCGATCGCGTGCATTTCGGCGACCTGACCGGCCTGCTCGTGATCGACTACAAGACCGGCGCACTGCCCAAAGCCGACGAGGCCCTCGACGGCACCAACGTCCAGATGCCGCTCTACGCCGCCGCCGTCCGCACCCTCAAGCCCACCGGCGAGCCCTGTCTCGGCGGAGCGTTCCATGGTGTGACGGCCGAGGCGCCGCAGGCGTACTTCGCGGCCATGCGGCTGGCGCGAAAGACACTCGCGGCAAACCCGGCCTTCGACGAGCAGTACCAGCTTGCGATGGACCGCATCGGCGAATTCGTCGAGGCCATGCGGGCCGGCCGATTCGATCTCCTGCCGCACCCAGAGACGGCCCGCTACGATGATTTCCGCGAAGCCGACCATTACTCGCCGGCGCGGGCAGAGGTCAAGGAAGGCACGTCATGAGCGACGCCGTGAAACTCACCGACGCCCAGCAGCAGGCGACCGGCCCGGCCAGCCTGACGCGAAACGTCGCCTTGCTCAGCGGGGCCGGCTGTGGCAAGACGTTCGTGCTGGCACGGCGGTTCACCGAACTGCTCATGCAGGCGATCGTCGACGGGCGGGTCGAGAATCCGCTGGCGGCCCTGGTCGCCCTGACGTTCACCGACAAGGCCGCCACTGAAATGCGCCAACGCATTCGACGCTTCCTCCGCGCGAGGCTGGCCGCAGCCGAGTCCGAGGTGGACCGCCGTCTGCTGCTACAGTTCATCGAGGCGCTGCCCGATGCCCGCATCTCCACGATTCACAGCTTCTGTGCGGCGCTGCTTCGCGGCCACGCCATCGAGGCCGGCCTCGACCCGGATTTCAGCGTCGCCGCCGAGCAGATCGTCACGCAGCGCATGCTTACCGACGCCGCCGAACAGGCCGTCCTCGCCGCCGTAGAGGACGGCGATGCCGACGTCGCGAGCCTGCTGGCCGGCGTAGGCTTCAGCGCGCTGGTCGACGAGGTGCGGCAGCTCGTCGGCACGCGCGAACGCATCGATCTCGACGCGCCGTTTGAGCCGTCGCAGACGCTGCAGCGCTGGCAGGTGGCGCTCGACGACGCCCGCCAGCAGGCCGAGCAGCGCATCGCGGACAGTGTCGAGTTCGCGGACGCTATCGATGCCCTGGCCGCCTACGAATGCTGCGACCCGACCGATACGCTGTTGCCGCACTACGAGGCCGTCCTCGCCGCCGCCCGGCACCTGCGTCAAAGCGGATTCGCCGACGCCGACGAGGCCGTCGCGGTTCTCTCTGAGGTGAAGCCGGGGACTGCCGGCCGCAAGAAGGCCTGGGGCGTTAACGCCAAGGACGTCCGCGATGCCATGAAGGCCGTGGCCGCCACCATTGCCGATGAGCTGATCGTCGCCCCGCCGCTGAACGACCACGACACCCGGGCCGCGGAGGTCCTGGCCGTGCTGGTGCGACTGGCGCGCGATGCCCGCGACCGCTACGCCGAGGAGAAACGAGCGAGCGGCCTGGTCGACTTCTCCGACCTGATCGTCGCCACGCGAGACCTGCTGGCCACTTCGCCCGCGCTAGCCGCGAGAATCGGCCGGGGCATCGGGCAACTGCTCATCGACGAGGCCCAGGACACCGATGCGACGCAGGTCGGCCTGCTGCTGGGACTGCTGGGCGGCGACGGCGAGATCGCAGGCATCGAGGACGGCAAGCTCTTCCTTGTCGGCGACGCCAAGCAAAGCATCTACCGTTTCCGCGGGGCGCAGGTCGAGATCTTTGCCGGCCTCTGCGACGAACTCGGCAAGGACCGGCAGATCGACCTGGCGACCTCCTTCCGCACGCACGCCGGCGGCGTGGCCTTCGTGAATCACGTCTTTGGCCGCTTGCTCGGCGAGGACTACTCGCCCATCGAGGCCCATCGACAGGACAGCCCGCCCGCACCGACGGTCGAGATCCTGCTTGCCCACCCGGACGAAACGCGAGACAGCAACGCCCGCCAGGCGTCCGTCGCCGCCGAGCAGATCAAGACAATGATCGAGGCCAAACGGCCGGTCTGGGACGGCGACCTGGACGCTTGGCGGCCAGTCGAGCCGCGCGACATCGCCATCCTGTTGTCGCGCATGCCGGTCAGCGGTCACTACGAGCGCGAACTGGGGAAGCGGAACATCGACTACTACGTGGTGGCCGGCAGCGGCTTCTTCCGGCAACAGGAAGTCTTCGACATCCTCAATGCCCTGCGTGTCATCGACAACCCGCGTAACGACATCGCCTTCTTCGGCCTGTTGCGAAGCATGATGGTCGGCCTCGATGACAACGCCCTGATGCACATCGCCGCCACGCACACTCGCCCGTACTTGCCGGCGCTGGATGTCGAACTGCTGGCCGAGCGGCTGACCGACAGCCAACGCGGCGCTGTGGCGTCGACTGTTGATCTGCTGCGAAGCCTGGGGCGCGTGAAGGACGCCCTGCCGATCAGCGAGATCGTCGATCGCCTGCTGGTCGCAACGGGCTACGAGGCCGTGCTCCTGGCGCAGTGGAAGGGCAAGCGAATGGCGGGCAACGTCCGTCAGCTTCACACGCAGGCCCGGGCCGCCGACGGACAGATCTCCCTGGCACACTTCATCGAGCAGATGGACGATTTCACGCTCAACAGCGAACGCTACGAGCAGGCCAACACCAGCGGCGAGGCCGACAACGTCGTCCGCCTGATGACGATCCATAAGGCCAAGGGTCTGGAGTTTCCCGTCGTGGTCGCCCCGGACCTGAACTTCAGGCCGCGCGGCCACCGCCGCCGCACGCTGTACCGGCTTGACTGGGGGCTGACGACGGCGCTCCAGGCGAGTGACGAAGAGGACGACGGCGATACGGTCGACGAATCGGCGGAGGGTCGAAGCCACGTGATCGCCTCGGCCCTGGAGAACCGCGATATTCTGCGAGAGACGCTTCGCCAGTACTACGTGGCTCTGACGCGTCACCGCGACTATCTGATACTCGTTGGCGACAACGATCGCCTCAAGGCGGGTCGGCCGTTCAGGGGAGGCCAGCACTGCTTCCTCAACCAGCTCGACGGAATTCTTGATCTGTGCGGGGCGGTCGCGGCGCCCGGCGAGCAGGCCTCGCTCGCCCTCGGCAGCGACGACGAGTACGAGGCGGCTGTACGTGTGGTAACACCGCCGGCGATGCCGTACGCCTCGCAGGACAGCGCGCCGGGTGCAACGCTGCTGAGCCGCGCGACCGACGGTGCCTCCCTTTGCGAGTTGCTTGGCGATGCGACAGGCGGCCACGGAGAACTGCCGCTCGTCGGGCCACTGTCGCCGGAGACCGGCAGCGTCGAACTGGCAGCGACGGCCCTGGCAGAGTTCGAGGCCTGCCCCGCACTCTACCGCTGGCGGTACGAGCTGCGCGGCCCGACGTGGCTTCCGACAACGCCGGACGCCACGGCGGTGGACGACAACGCGGCCGAGCTCGACGCCATGACCTTCGGCACATTGCTGCATCGCTGCATGGAACTGCTGGACGTCCACAGGCCGGCGTCGGCCGAAACACTTGTGCGGCAGGCGGCAGCCGACCTCGATCTCGACAACGCCCGAGCAATCGAACCGGCCGCCAAACAATTTGCACCGATGCTCGAGCGATTCCTCGACAGCGACCTCGCCGGGTGGCTGCGCTGCGCCGATGCCGTCCACCGCGAGTTGGATTTCGTCGCCTCGGCCGGGCCTGCGACGGTTCGTGGGCAGATCGATCTGCTCTACCGGACCGACGGGGCTTGGCACGTCGTTGACTACAAGTCCGACCGCGTCCACGGCGACCCGAAGGCCAAGCTCGACACGTACCGCTTGCAGTTGCTCATCTACGCCCACGCCGTCCGTCGCTTCACCGGCGAAGCCGACGCCCCGGCCGATGCGTCGCTGTACTTCTTGCCAGCCGGAGACCTCGCCGTGGTAGAACTGGATGCGCCCGCCCTCGCCGAAGCCGAGCAGCGTCTTGCCTTTGTAGCCTCTCAGCTGATCGCCGCCCGACGAAGCGGCCGGTTCCCGCGATGCGGCTCGGCCCGTTGCGACCTCTGCCGCCAGGAGCGTCTTTGCAACGTTCATTTCGCCTAACAGTCCGTTTGGAAATGGATCGCGGCGAAGTCGACACGCTATGCCGAGCATCGAGGAGCCAAAATGCAGGTGAATTGGTTCATTCATTCACTCCTTCGTTGGTCAGTCCGTTCGTTGGTGAAGACCGAAGACCGAGTTTCGAGCGTCGATGGCCCGCACGCAAGGAAAGAGGCCCGACCGCAGCAGCGATAGCTTTCGCAACGGGCTGATACTCCAGCGGCTCGTCGAGCCTCGGCAAGCGTCAACAACAGTCCACAGCCGCGCTTCCGGCTCCTTTCCCTCCGGGAGAGGTGGGCGAGGGTCTTCTCTTCCGTCAGGCCCACCGACCCTCACACAGCATGCCCTTCTCCCAGCTACGGCCGTCTGGGCCGTGCTGCCGGGGCATTTCACGTCTTTGACCTCGCCCCCCTCCGGGGCAGATGGCCTGCGCAGGGAATGCGTCTGCCCCCGCGCCGCGGAGTCTGCGTGTTGACCCGTCGCGCCCCATGCGGTAGCGTGACGGCATGTCCAGTCGCACCCAGAGCTTCTACGTCATCGACGGCCACTCGCAGATCTTTCGCGCCTATCACGCCATGCGACCCGGCAGCATGACCGGCCCCGCCGGCCAGCCCACCTGGGCGACATTCATATTCATCCGCATGCTGCTGAAGTTCATCCGCGAGCGACAACCGACCTATCTCGCCATGGCGATCGACGGTCCACGGACCGAGCTGAAGCGGACGGCCGACTACCCGCAGTACAAGGCCAACCGCCCGCCGGTGCCCGACGACTTCAAGCCGCAGGAGGAGCAGATTGTCCGGGCCGTCAAGGCACTGGGCATCCCGCTACTGCAGGCCAAGGGCTACGAGGCCGACGATATTCTGGCGACCATCGCCGAACGGCTGGGCAGCGATGCAATGCAGGTGGTGCTCGTCAGTCGGGACAAGGATCTCGACCAGCTCGTCGGCCCACACTGCGTGCTCTACGACCCGATAAAGGACGACGTGCTGGACGCCGAGACCATCGAAGCCAGCAAAGGCTATCGGCCCGACGAGGCCATCGAGGTCCAGGCGCTCATGGGCGACAGCAGCGACAATATTCCGGGCGTGCCGGGTGTCGGTCAGAAGACGGCCGTAAAACTTGTCGCACAATACGGCTCGGCCGAGGCCGTGCTCAAACACGCTGATGAGCAGACGCCGAAACTCAGTGAAAACCTCAAGAAGCACGCCGACGACCTGCGGCTGTCGCGTCAACTCGTCCAGCTCGACCGCGATGTGCCGATCGAGTTGGACCTCGAGGCGATGCGGACGGAGGAGATGGACTATGGCGACCTCCGACCGTTGTTTGAGGAGCTCGGTTTCAAGCAGCTCATCAGCGATCTCGACGCCGCCGCCCAGGCCGCGACGGGCACAACACCCACCGGCGCCGGCGAGGTTGACCGCAACTTGGCTACGGCGCCGGCCGACGCCGTGCCGGCACGGACGACCACCGCGGCCGACTTCCGTTATCGGCTGATCGACACGCCGCAAGCCCTGGCGGAGGTTGCCAAGGCACTGAAGGGTGTCACGCGGCTGAGCGTCGATACAGAGACCACCAGCGTCCAGCCGATGTGGGCGTCGTTGGTCGGCATCAGCCTGTCGTGGACGCCGGGCGAGGGCGTCTACATCCCCGTCGCCGGGCCGCTGATGGCCGTGACGCTCGATCCGCAGCAGGTTCGCGAGGCCATCGGCCCCGTCCTGGCGGACGGGACGGTCGAGACAATCGCCCACAATCTGAAGTACGACCACATCGTGCTGCAGCAGGCCGGCTACCACATCGCCGGGCCGATCTTCGATACGATGGTGGCCGCCCACGTGCTGGACGGCTCGCGGCTGACGTACAAGCTGGATGCGCTGGCGATGGAGATGCTGAACCACAAATGCATCCCCATCGAGGAGATCATCGGCAAGGGGCGCAACCAGACGACCATGGACGCCGTGCCGACTGACACGGTGGCTCCCTACGCCGCCGAGGACGCGGACATCGCCCTGCGGCTAGCCGAACACCTACGCCCGCAGCTGCAGGCCGAGGGTCTGGACCGGCTGTTCAACGAACTGGAAATGCCTCTGCTGCCCGTCCTGGCCGACATGGAACGCACCGGTATCCGCGTCGACCCTCAGCGACTCAAGACCATGAGCGTCGAGCTGTCCGGCGAAGCTGACCGCCTGCACGAGCAGGTCATCGAAGCCGCTGGGCGGCAGTTCAACGCGGACTCGCCCAAGCAGCTCGGCGAGATCCTTTTTGAGGTCCTCGACTTCCCGGTCGTCAAGCGAACCAAGACCGGCCCGAGCACGGACAGCGGTGTCCTGGCACAACTGGCCTCCGAGCATCCGGACAAGCCACCCCTGCCCCGGTTAATCCTGGAATACCGCAAGCTGACCAAGCTGATCGGCACGTACCTCAAAGCCCTCGGCGAGTGCATCCACGCCGGCACGCAGCGCGTGCATACGAGCTTCCACCAGGCGGGCACGGCAACGGGCCGGCTGTCCAGCAGCGACCCCAACCTGCAGAACATCCCGATCCGCACCGAACAGGGACGCCGCATTCGCTCGGCCTTCGTGGCCGACGAGGGCTGCCTGCTGCTGGCGGCGGATTACTCGCAGGTGGAGTTGCGCATGCTCGCCCACTTCTGCCGTGACGAGACGCTCATGCAGGCCTTCGCCGACGACCAGGACATTCACGCCATCGTGGCCAGCGAGGTCTTCGCCGTGCCGCTGGCGGACGTGACGCCGGCACAACGCAGCCGTGCCAAGGGCGTGAACTTTGGCATCATCTACGGCCAGACCGCCTACGGCCTGGCCCGCGGATTGCAGATTCCTCGGAAGGAAGCGGCCGACTTCATCCGTACGTACCACCGTCGTTTCCCACGGATTCGCGAGTTCCTGGATGCCTGCATCACACAGGCCAAGGACAATGGCTACGTTGAGACGATCTTCAAGCGGCGGCGGAACATCACCGACATCGACGCCCGCAATCCGCAGGCGCGGGCCGCGGCCGAACGGCTGGCGATCAACTCAGTGGTGCAGGGCTCCGCGGCCGACCTCATCAAGCAGGCAATGGTCAACCTCGACCGGCGTCTGCGCGAGGAGGCCCGACCGTCGACGATGCTCCTGCAGATTCACGACGAACTGGTCTTTGAAACGCCGGCCGGCGCCGCCGAGGCCGAAGAGGCCATGATCGTCGAGGAGATGACCAGCGCGATCGATCTGGCCGTGCCGCTGAAGGTTGATGTCGGCATCGGCGAAAACTGGCTGGAGGCGAAGTAGTTCTCAGCCCACGTCTTTCATGCGAAGCGTATTGAACTCGCGCATGGCAGCATTCTCTTCACTGAGGCCCACCGGCCCTCACATCCCAGGCCCTTCTCTTGCTGGAGCACTACAACTGCCTGGCGGCCTTCTTCTTTCGCCGCTTGGTCTTGCCGGACGACGTGCCTTTGCCGGAGGCCTTGCCGTCAAGGGCCGTGGCGAGGACCTCGTCGATGTGGCGGACGAAGTGACAGGCGAGCGACTTCCTCGCATCCTCGGGGACGTCTTCGAGGTCCTTGCGGTTGCGTTCGGGCATGATCACCGTCGAGATGCCCGCCCGCTTGGCCGCAAGGAGCTTCTCCTTCACGCCGCCGATCGGCAGGACCAGCCCACGCAGTGAGATCTCGCCCGTCATGGCCACGTCGGCGCGAACCGGCTCGCCGCGAACGAGGCTCAGCAGGGCTGTCACCATCGTCACACCGGCCGACGGACCGTCCTTCGGCACGGCCCCGGCGGGCACGTGGACGTGAATGTCGTGCTCCGTGAACGTCTCGGCCGGAATGCCTTCGTCCTCGGCTTGCGAGCGGACAAGGCTCATGGCGGCCTGTGCAGACTCGCGCATAACGTCGCCAATCTGCCCGGTCAACTGCAGCTTCCCCGTGCCGGGATAGCGGGTCGCCTCGATAAACATGATCTGCCCGCCGACCGGCGTGTAGGCCAGGCCGGTCGCTACGCCGGGCGTGCTCGTCCGCATGGCCAGTTCGCTCTCGTGGGACGGCGGGCCGAGCAGCTCGCGCACCAGTTTGCGGTTGACCGTTCGGCTTCGGGCCGTACCGGCGGCAATCTTCGCGGCAATGCCACGACAGACCGTGCCGATCTGGCGCTCCAGTTCGCGGACGCCGGACTCGCGCGTATACTCGCTGATGATGCGGCGGATCGCTTCGTCTTTCCACTTGGCCTGCGAGGCGGTCAGGCCGTTGGCCTCGATCTGCCGCTTGACGAGGTATCGCCTGGCGATGTGCAGTTTCTCCTGCTCGGTGTAGCCCGGCAGGTCGATAACTTCCATGCGGTCGCGCAGCGCGGCGGGTACCGGCTCGCTGGTGTTGGCCGTGCCGATGAACATCACTCTTGACAGATCGAACGGTACGCCGAGATAACGGTCCTGGAACGTGCCGTTCTGTGCGGGATCCAGAATCTCCAGCAACGCACTGGTGGGGTCGCCGCGGAAGTCCTGGCCGACCTTGTCGAGTTCATCGAGCATGAAGACCGGATTGTTCGTGCCGGCCTTGCGGATCTCCTGGATGATACGGCCGGGCATCGACCCGACGTACGTTCGCCGGTGGCCGCGGAGTTCCGCTTCGTCGCGCATGCCGCCGAGGGACATGCGGATGAACCGTCGGCCCAATGCACGGGCGATGGATTTGCCGAGAGAGGTCTTGCCGACGCCGGGCGGCCCGACGAAGCAGAGAATCGGCCCGCGCGATTCGGGCGCAAGTTTGCGGACGGCGAGGTATTCGAGGATGCGGCGTTTGATCTTCTCGAGGTCGTAGTGGTCCTCATCGAGGATTGTTTCGGCCTGCCGAACATCCAGGTTATCCTCGGTCGCCTCATTCCACGGCAGCTCACACAACACCTCGATATAGGTCCGCAGAACGGTGTTTTCCGGGCTTGCAGCCGGCAGGCCCTCGAGACGCTTCAACTCGCGACGGGCCTCTTCGTCCACGTCGTCCGGCATGTTGGCTTCGTCGACCGCCTTGCGGAGCTGGGCAATTTCCTCGCCCCGTTCGTCGCTGATGCCGAGTTCCTTCTGGATCGCCTGAAGCTGCTCGCGGAGGTAGTACTCGCGTTGGGACTTGTCGATATTCGCCCGGACCTTCTCGCGGATCTTGCCGGACAGTTCCAACAGGTCGATCTGCCGCTGCATTTCGGTGCTGACGAGCTCCAGCCGCTTGGTAACGTCAAGCTCGGCGAGTATACGCTGCTTGGCGGGCGTTTCGATCTGCAGGTTGCTGGCCAGGAAATCAGCCAGCGCGCCGGGTTGTTCGATTGTGTCAAGAACGACCCCGGCTTCGTCGGGAATGTTGCTCGACAGTTCAATGACCTGCGACGCCAACTCGCGGGTGTTCAGCATCTGGGCATCGATCCGCGGCCCGGTCGGCACGTCGTCCTTGCGTATCTCCACGCGGGCCCGCAGGTACGGACCGTCCGTGATCCACTCGCTTACCTGGATTCGCGCCAGGCCGTGGACGATCGCGTTCTGGCGGTCTTCTTCCACGCGGAACAGCTTGAGAACCATCATCGCCGTGCCGATCTCATAGAGATCGTCCGGGCCGGGCGCGTCGGTATCCGGATGCCGCTGAGCGATGGTCGCGATAACCTTCTCGTCGGGCAGCACGTCGGCCAGCAGCGAGCGGGACGATTCGCGCTGAACGGTCAACGGCACGACCGTGCCGGGGAACGTCACCGTATTGCGAAGCGGCAGCACGGCCACCACGTCGGGGATGCTGACCTCCACCCGCCGGGTGATGTCGCTCTTGTCGGGCGAGACGATGACGACGGACTCGTCCTCTTCGTCTGTCTCCTGCGATATTGCATTGACGGTATCGTCGGGCATGGTCCTCATCTTCAGCGACGCTTGGGAAGGGTAATCAGAAGCTGTCCCGTCCGGTAGACCGCATCGATGGTGTCGACGTCGACGTCGGCGGGCATTCTCACGGATCGCTGGAACTTCCCATGGTCAATCTCCATATGGTGCAGTTTGAGCTCGCCGACGCATTCGGGGGGCGGTGGTGTGGGCCGATGGCCGGCAATGGTGAGTTCGCCGTCATGGTAATGGACCTCGATGGCGTGACTACCGGTTCCGGAGAGGTCGACGACGACGTAGTAATTGACCTCGTCTTCGTAGAGGTTGACGGCCGGTTTCCACGTCTCGCCGGGGCAGTACGCGTGGTAGCTCGCGCGAACGTCTGCCGAACCGGCCGCTCGAGGCGCCCGGTCGCCAGGCCGCGATGTATCCGCGGCCTGGACAATACTGATGTCAATCATGGTCAGCTGCTCCTGTGGGTACGACACGTTGCAGGTCCCGGCATGGCGTAAAGCCAGGAGGCGTCTGCCGATATTCTAGGCGCCCAGGGCAAGCGGCCACATGAAAAAAACGCGGCCGCCGCTGTGCGACGACCGCGCTGGTGAGACATACGATATGTCGTGACGCTTACTTCGCTGCAGGCACGAAGAAGTAAAGCCGTCCGCCCTTCGGCGTGGCAACGCGGAGTCGTATGCCGACGGCATCGCCGGCGCCCTTGATCGCCGACGCCAGATCGGACGCCGATTGGACGGCTTTCTTGTCCACGTGCGTGATGACCATGCCCGGGCGCAGGCCGACTTCGGCGGCGTCGCTCGTGGGTGCGACCTTCTCGACGACGGCCCCGGAAATCTCCGCGCCATAGCCGAGTTCCTCACGCAACGCGTCGGTCAGCGTGCGAACGTCGAAGCCGTAACGTTCGACCGCCGCCTGGCCGTTGTCTTCCTCGCCGCCAATTGTGGACACCGCAGTATCCTCCGGCAGCGTGCCCAGTTCGATCGTCACCGTTTCTTCCTCGCCGTCCCGCATGACTGTCAGTTTGGTCGTCGCGCCGGGAGGCATGGCCGCGATAACGTTGCGCAGCTGATTGACGTTCCGTACGGCCTTGCCGTCAACGGCGGTGATGAAGTCCTCAACTTTCAGGCCGCCCTTCTCGGCAGGACTGTCGGCCTGGACTTGCGTGACCAGGGCGCCGCGCGCATTCGGCAGACGAAAGCTTTCGGCGAGTGGTTCGTCAATGTTCTGAATGTGAACGCCCAGGTAGCCCCGGACCACCTTGCCGCTCTCCACGAGCTGGTCCATGATGTTACGAGCCATGTTCGACGGGATCGACATGCCGACGCCCTGGAACATGCCGGTGTTGGAGAGAATCATCGTGTTAATGCCGACCACCTCGCCCTTCATGTTCACCAGCGGCCCGCCGGAGTTGCCGCGGTTAATCGCCGCGTCGGTTTGGATGTAGCTGCGATAACCTTCCGGGTCGCCAAGCGGGCCGCGGGACGTCCTGCCACGGCCCTTTGCGCTGACCACACCGGCGGTCACCGTCTGCGGCAGGCCCATCGGCGAGCCGATCGCCAGCACCCAGTGACCGACCTTCAGGTCGTCGCTGTTGCCCAGGGGGCAGGCGATCAGGTTGTCGGCGTTGATCTTGATCACGGCCAGGTCGGTTTTGGCATCGCCGCGGACCCATTCGCTTTCAAAGGATCGGCCGTCGGCGAGAATGATCTCCAACTTGTCGGCATCGCCGGCGACGTGGTAGTTCGTCAGGATATAGCCCTTCTCCGCGTCGACGATCACGCCGCTGCCCTCGCCGCGCAGCACGCGGAACCGATCCTCGCCGCGCCTGCGGCGCAGCTCCGGCGGCAGCTCGAACGGCAGGTCTCGCAGGAACTCGTCGGGGATCCCGCCGCTGCGGACCTTGACCTTCTTGGATGCGTGGATAACCACCACGGAAGGCTTCACCGCCTCGGCCACCGCATTGAACAGTGGCGAGATGTCGTCCTTGCGGCTCATGACATCGAGATGCTCGCGAGCAGCCTCGTGTCTGCCCTTCTCCATGGCATAGGCGATTTCCTGGACGACCATCGGGGTCGTCAGGAGCATCGTCAATGCTACGATCCCCGTGATGAGGGCGATTCTCCAGCGCCGCCTGGTGTCCCGTGGTTCCACGTCGCGTACGTTGATCTGCATACTCGTCTCCTCGTGTCTATTCCGTCCATCTCATGGGGCGTATCGCATGCCCCGCTACTTCCAGTCTATACGCCTGAAACCCCGCATCGGTTCTCAGGTATCGCTCTGGAAATACTGTCGCCGCAGCCACCAGCCCGCGCAGATGGCCAGCCAGACCCCCGTCGCCGGCAGCGTCACGCGAATCAGCCGCCGATTGACGCTCGCTGCGCCCTCGACGTCAAAGCCGGTGTCCGGCGGATCGCCGAACATGAGACCTGCTGTGTCACCGGCAAGCTCGTAGATCATCACCGGCGGGTCGCCGGGCCGAACGGCTGCGCAGGCGGCTACGGGTCGGTAGAACGACCGCCCGCCGGGCCTCGCCTCGCGAACGCCCGCGATCGTCCGCGCGTAGTCGCTGCCAGCCTCCGCCAGCAGGTAGCGTACGCCGCAGCGTCGCAGCAGGTCGCGGTCGGCCAGCAGATCGCGCCAGCGGCTGTTCGTACCGTAGATGTCGAAACCGAGGGCCTCGACGTGTGATGGCGAAATGAAAGGGCCATACGTCGAGATCGTCGCGACGCCGTGCAAAACGTTCGTCCGTGCCAGCAGAAGCTCCGGCTGCCGATGGCCGTACGGGTTACCGAGTGCCCAGATGCGGTAGCTGCCCGCCTCGCCGCCGTGGACTTTCAGCCAGGCCGCCGCCGGGGAACGATACGCATCGGGCCCGACGACATCCTCGGCCGGCACGTCCACCCAGCGGACAACGGTCCCGAGATCCACCACCAGCAACAGCAGCAGCAACCATACCCGACGCCGCGGTCTCGCGAGCCAGGCCTTGACGGCCGCCGCCGTCGCCACGAGCAGCAGCAGCGGTATCAGCACGGCCGGTCGCCACGGCACGAGTGATTGCAGCGCTTCGGTGGCCGTGCCGGCAAAGGGCATGGGAAGGTGCGCCGGCCACCACCACAGCCCCACAAGCCCCAGCAACAACACCAGCAGCAGGGCGGCGCCCATCGACAGCGGCAGGACGCGCGTTGCACCGCAGCGGGCCGCGGCGGCGACAGCCGACGCCTGTGGCGATCCGGTCAGAATCGCATGCAGCGCCACGGCCGCCAGTGTGGCCACGGCAACGTCGACCGCCAGGATCATTCGTGCCGGACACCGCACGATGCCAAGTACCGGGATTCCGTGGACCAGCCAATACGTGGGCAGGTAGTAGCCGAGCATAAACACCGTCGCCCCGGCCGTAATCCACACCCACGTCCGCACGACCGGCCGCCACGACGAGTCGGCGGCGCCCTCGTCCGGCCGGCGGAACAGCCGCCACGCCGCGGCCCCGGCCAGTACGAGCGTCACCAGCCCCACGTAGCCCAGCATCTCGCAGAGGTGCCACGCCCCCCACCAGGGCTGACCATAGAGGTTCGGCGTCCGCGTACCCATCAGGAACGGAAACAGCCACAACACCGCCGCGGCCGGACAGTAGCTGTTCTCGCCGACGGCGGCGTAGCGGATCTGCCCGCGCGTGGCTTGGGCCATCACGTCCACCGTCGCCTGCAGCTGCGGCCAGCAGACCGCCACGACCAGCACACCCGCAACGCCCGCCGTCAGAAGCCCCCGCGCCAGCGGTCGAACGCGAAGCAGGAGGTACGCCGCCCAGATCATGCCCATGTGGATCACCGTCGGCCAGTGACCGGCCAGCACCGCCAGCGCCCCTGTTGGTACGAGCAGCGCGAGCCCGCGCGGCGGACGCGCGGTCAGCCATTCCAGGGCCGTCAGCCCCCACGGCAAAAAGCACGCCGATTGGATCACCGCCAGATGCACGCGATGGCCGACCATGAAGCCACTGAACATCATCGCCATTGCGGCCAGCAGCCGCGCCGGACGCGACAACCCCAGCGTGCCAAGGTAGACCCACATGCCGGTGCCCATGATCGTGAAGGCCAGGACGATGTTGGCACTGTAGGCCAGTGTCGCCGGCCAGATCGCGAAGAGCCACGTCCCCGGAAACAGCACCGCCGACTGGGGGTCGCCGAAAACCGGTGCCCCGCCGGCGGTCAGCGGATCCCGCATCGGCCACTCGCCGCGAGCGAGGGCCTGGCCGGTCTGTGCGCGGACGGGGAAGTAATACAACACGTCGTCCTCACCGGCGGACGTCGGGTTGCTCCACACGGGGAAAAGCATGACGGCCGGCAGGATCACCAGCAGCGTCACCGCCAGCGTGGACGAGGCCCGAGGCGTCACGCGAGCACCCCCGCCTGCCGCAGTGTCGTGAGCATCAGCCGCTCGAACGACAGATCGGTTCGGGCGGCGACGTAGGTGGCCTGGCATCGGAGGCAGTCTCCTCGAAGACGCTGGCACCGCTGCTGCCACTGCCGGCCATAGCTCTCCATGAGTTCCGGCGTGGCGTGGACGGTCAGCTCGCCCTGTGTCTCGGCGTCCCGCAGTTGCAGCGGCCCGGCGAGGCGGGGTTCGGCGTCGCCCGGCGCGAACAGGTGAAGCACGCTGAGCTGGCAGCCCGGCCGGGCCAGTCTCGCCAGCGCGTCGGCAAGGTGCGCTTCGCAGCCGTACATATCGCTGATCACGATGACGGTGTCGCAGGTCGGCCGACCCGCGGCGAAGCGGACGGCAGCGTCCAGCAGATCGGTCGTCCCGATGGGCTGCTGCGCGCGGAGATAATCGAGCACCTCGACAACGGCTTCGCGGTTACGGGCCGTGCGCAGCGGCTCGCGCAGCGTCGCATCGAACGGCTGGAGGATGACGCGTCGCCCGCCGCCCATGCCCACGTAGGCCAGCGCTGCGGCCACACGCAGCGCGTAGACAAACGTGTCGGCCTCAGTGCCCATGGAGGCCGACGCGTCGAGCAGAACGGCCACGTCCGACTCGCTGTGCTCGTGGAACAGGCGCAGCAGCAGCTTCTCCATGCGGGCGTAGTACGGCCAGTCGACGAAGCGGACGTCGTCGCCGGGGGCGTAGGCGCGATGGTCCGCGAACTCGAGCCCGTCGCCGACGGCGTGGCTGCGATGGCTGCCCGGGCGGCGACCCGAGGCGAGGCGCTTGGCCAGCAGATGCAGCTCCTGCAGCCGGCGCAGGAACGCTTCGTCGAACGGTTCGAATGCTGGGGGCGTTGGCGGTGTCATGGCTGGATGTGAGGCTAGCGTCTCAGGGTGCGGGCGGCAACGCCTTTTCGCTCAGTGCGTTCCGGCCAGCCCGGTCAAGGTCTTCCGGTCCGTGGTGGCACGTTCGGCCAGTTCCTCGCGCAGGTGCGCCTCGTCGCGCATCGCCGCAGCGATCAGCCGCTGGATCGTCAGTCGTCGCTCGGCGGAGCCCTCCTCGGCAGCCTCGCGGAGGAAAGCGGGCACGGGTGGAATAAGCGACTGCAGGCGGCGCCGGGCATCACGGCGTTTGCGAAAATCGGTGCTGTCGAGATCGGCCAGGGCAGCCTCGATCGCTCCCGTCGCCGCACGACCCGCGAAACCGGTCTCCACCATCGTCTCTACCTGGCCCTCCGTCTCGATATCCCGCCACCACATATCCGCCGCCTCGAACGATCGCATCGCCGGTCGGCCAGTGAGAATCGCCACCGCCAACGCGACGGGCCGCGACCAGGTGAGAGTCTTCTCGCGCGCGGCGGCGATGAGTGTCGGCACGGCCGGGTACAGCCGGCGGTCGACGAGGTGCTCCATGAGGACGGCCGAGGGACATTCGACGGCCAGGTCTAGCGCGAGCGAGTCGGCCTGGTCGGTTCCGCCGTCCAGCAGCAGCTGGACCGCCGCTTTGCGGACGGCCTGGGCGTCGTTGGTCGTGGCGGTCTTGCGTGCCAAGGCGCTCAGTGGCTGGGCGAGCAGCGAGAGGTCCTCACCCCATTCGGCCACGCCTCGCAGCACCTGTAGCCGCGTGAAGGTGCTGCCGTCTTCGAGGAGCGGCACGAGCACCGTGGCCACGTCCGGGCGGCGGCGACGGACGTCCGACAGCCCGCCGCGTGCGATGAGTTCAACGGCGTCGGGATCGCGACACGTGAGCAGTTCCGGCAACAGGTCCAGGTCCCGCGGCAGGACATCACCGATGGCGTTGAAGTAGACCTTGGCGAGGTTTCGCTGCACGGCGGCGTCGGTCTCGGCAATAATCAGCCGGGCGTAGGCGTCGGCCCGGCGGTCGTGATCGCTGAGGTTCACGGCGTTGGCGCAGGCGGCCTGCGAGGCCATCATCCGCACGGGACGGTGCCTGCTCCGGAGGCACTGTTGCAGCGTTTCCATCGCATCAACGTCGCTGCCGTTGGCACCACGACCGGTGGCGAACTGTTCGAACGCATCCACCCAGGCGTCGACCGGCTCGGGAATCGGCACGGCTGGCGTCCGAAGTATCGTGTTCCGCCGGGCCGCCCACAGGTAGACGTGGGCCGTCATCGGCCTGACGAACCAGCGGTCATCACTGAAACTCTCTCGCAGCGCGCGGGCTTTCTCGGCCTGCGTCGTCGAACCGGCGACCCGCTCGCCCTGCTCGGCCTGCGGTTTGCCTCCGCGCTCGTCTCCTGGTCCGACGATCATCAGATTCATCAGGTGACGAGCGTCCCGGTCTGCCGTCAGGGCTTCGTTCACGCCGGCCAATTGCACGCGAACGTCGACGGGCTCGAAGCGGGGCACGCCGATGACGCGTTCGATCCGCACGGATAGCTCGCGCATATTGCCATTGCGGCGAACCGGCGTATCGAGGACGCGGACGAGCACCAGTCGCATGTTCGACCGTTGCTGCTCAACCGTCTGCCAGAGACAAGTGAAATATCGCTCGGCGGGCGGCGTGGTGTCCGGCTCGGGTTCGGCGACGGAACCGTCCGCAGCACCGATGATCTCCAGAGGTTGGGCGAGGGCGGCGCCGGCGGACACCAGGAACGCCAACGCAGCCGCAGCCAGACGGGATGTGCGACTTGACATCATCTGCTCCATTCTACAGCGGTCGGGACCGGAGCGGCATGCAGAATACCGACATTGCCGCTGGTAATCGGCCGGACAGATTGGCACAATACGCACCATGGTTACCGAGCCCCCGCGAATCCTGGTCATCGGCTCGATCAATATGGACCTTGTCGTCCGCACTCCCGCCATGCCTGCGCCGGGCGAAACCGTCCTCGGCAGCGACGTCACGACCTCGCCGGGCGGGAAAGGCGCGAACCAGGCCGTCGCCGCGCAGCGACTGGGTGGCATGGTCACGATGATCGCCCGAGTGGGCGACGATGCCTTTGGCGAGACGCTCAAGAACGGGCTGGCCGAGGAAGGCATCGACGTGGCCTACGTGACCGTCACTGAGTCGACGCCGACCGGCGTGGCCTTTATCATGGTTGACCGCCAGGGCGAAAACTCAATCGTCGTCGCCAGCGGGGCCAACCACGCCGTAACGCCTGACGACGTCTACACCCACGAGCAACTCTTCGACGAGCACGACGTGCTGGTGCTGCAGCTCGAGCTGCCTTGTCCGACCGTCCGGGCCGCCATCGACCTCGCCCGCCGTCACGGCCTGAAGACGCTGCTGGACCCCGCCCCCGCCATGAAACAGTTCCCCGACGAGTTGTGCTGCGTGGACGTGATCTCGCCGAACGTCAACGAAGCTGAAATTCTGACCGGCAAGAAGGCCGTCGAAGAACGTGACCGTATCGACAAACTGGTCGCCAGTGAGCTCATCCAACGCGGCGCAAAGAATGCCGTCCTGAAGCTCGGCTCGAGAGGCAGCCTGGTGGTCTGTGCCGACGGACACATGTATCGCGTGCCGCCGTACAAGGTCGAGGTCGTGGACACCACCGCCGCGGGCGACGCATTCACGGCCGGTCTGGCCGTCAGTCTGGCCCAAGGCCGGGGGCTGCACGAATCGGCCCGCCTCGCCAACGCCGCGGGATCGCTGGCCTGCACGACGCTCGGCGCCCAATCGGCCATGCCGACCGCCTATCAGGTCAAGATGCTCATGGAAGACCAGCCGTAGCAGTGCATATCTGCGAAATCAACTCTCGCCGCCTGAGACAGTTCATGGTTAAATGGTGCCCGTGAGAGATGGACACAGGGCGGGAAAGGAACGCGGCATGCGACTAAGAACGGTGCAGGAAGAGCCCGGGCTGACGATTCTGGCCTTGTCGGGCAGTTTGGATTCGCTCGGGGTCGAGGACATCGGCAGTGAGCTGATTGCGGAAGTTGAACAGGCGGACGGTGACGTGCTGATCGACATCAGCGAAGTCGACTTCATTGCCTCGCTCGGCATGACGCTTCTGATGAAATGCACGAAGCTCCTGGCCCGCGACGGCCATCAGTTGGTCATGTACGATGCGCAGCCGCTGGTTGACGAGGCCCTCCGGTTCGGCATGGTAAATCATGTGCTGAAGGTGGCCGAAACGCTGGACGACGCGCGCGCGATGCTCTGAAGCGGCGGACCGACGATGCGCGACGCACACAACGACACACTCGGGGGCGGCGGGCCTATTGAGGCCCGCGTGATTGCCTACCGTTTCTCGAATACCTGAAAGGATTCACAATGCCCGATATCAACGACGCCATTTCCAAGACCCGCAAGGGAATGGGCCAGCTTTCCAAGGATGCCCCCGAGTTCATGCAGTCGTTCCGTGCCATGGTCGACGCCGTCGAGAAATCCGGCGTAATCGATGCCAAGACGACCGAACTGATCCTCGTCGCCATAGCGGTCAGCAAGCAGTGTACGTACTGTATCCATCTGCACGTCGACCTCGCCCTCAAGGCCGGCGCCTCGCGAGAGGAAATCCTCGCCGCAGCCCAGTTGGCCGTGGTCATGGGTGGCGGCCCGGCCCTGATGTACACCGTCAACACCGTTGTCGACTGTCTGGACGACCTGGCCGGCTGAGGCACCACGCGGCGATGGCTGCCGCGTTGTCAACCCGCTCGGCCCGCTGGCTGGCTCCGAAAGGCGGAGAGGTTCTCAAGACTCCGTGTGCCCAGCTACCACAGGCAGCCTCTTGCGTCGGGGAGCGTCTGCGCCTATGCTTGGCGGCTGACCCCAAGCCCATGGAGCCAGCCCATGTCCGACATGAACATCCTGCCGCAACGCTCGTTCGCCCATGATTTCGTACCCGCCGAGTTCCGCCGTGCCGACGAGCACGACCTCCGAAATCAGCAGGTCGGTCTGGCCGCCGACCACTGGCGGGTCCTGACGACCGAGGAAATCGACGTCCTGGTCAAGAACGGCAATACGGCGGAAGACTGGCGCCTGCTCCGCGTGGCCGAGGGCTTCAACGCTCACCACGTCAAGCAGTGCGAGTTCTACGGGCTCGTCCGGATCGGCCGGATCGGCGACGTCAGCCTGGAGTACCACGATCTCGCCGTGCCGGTCGGCCTGACGCACAGCCGCATCGTTGCCTGCGACGTCGGCGACGACGCAGCCATTCACAACGTGCGGTATCTTGCCCACACGATCATCGGCGACAACTGCATGCTGCTGAACATCGATGAGTTCCACACGACCAATCACGCAAAGTTCGGCAACGGCATCGTCAAGGATGGTGAGGATCCCGCCGCCCGCGTCTGGCTCGACGTCGGCAACGAAGCCGGCGGGCGGAGCATCGCACCGTTCGACGGTATGATCCCGGCCGACGCCGCCCTGTGGAGCCGCTTTCCCGCCGATCGCGCGCTGGTCGAGAAGCTCGCGGACATCACGCAGCGGCAGTTCGATTCCCGCCGCGGCTACTACGCCACCATCGGCCCGCAGACCGTCATCAAGAACTGCCGTATCATCAAGGATGTCAAGATCGGCCCGGCCGCCTACATCAAGGGCGCCAACAAGCTCAAAAACCTGACGATCAACTCCACGACCGAGTCACCCACGCAGATCGGCGAGGGCGTGGAGCTGGTCAACGGCATCATCTCCGAGGGCTGCAAGGTCTTCTATGGCTGCAAGGCCGTACGCTTCGTGATGTGCGCCAACAGCAACCTCAAGTACGGGGCACGGCTGATCCACAGCGTCCTGGGTGAGAACTCGACCGTCAGTTGCTGCGAGATGCTGAATAACCTGATATTCCCCGCCCACGAACAGCACCACAACAACAGCTTCCTGATCGCCTCGACCGTCCTCGGCCAGAGCAACATCGCCGCGGCGGCCACCATCGGCTCGAACCACAACAGCCGTGCCCCCGAGGGCGAGATCCTGGCCGGTCGCGGCTTCTGGCCCGGGCTGTGTACCAGCCTGAAACACAACTGCCGCTTCGCCTCCTTCACGCTGCTGGCCAAGGGCGACTACCCCGCCGAACTGGACATCCCCCTGCCGTTCTCGCTGCTGAGTAACGACGTCGCCGCCGACCGCCTGCTGGTGATGCCCGCCTACTGGTGGATGTACAACCTGTATGCCCTGGCCCGCAACGGTTGGAAGTTCCGCGCGCGCGACAAGCGTAAGGCCAAGGTCCAGAACATCGAGTTCGACTACCTCGCACCGGACAGTGTCGAGGAGATCATCACGGCCCTGGGGCTGCTGGCGCTGTGGACCGGCAAGGCCGCCCTTACCGCCAAGGGCATGGATGCAACCGGCCTGAGCGAGGAGGAGATCCGCGCCACCGGTCGCCGGCTGCTGCGCGACGATCCGGCCGCCGCCGATCGCCTGGACGTCCGCGGCGAGAACATGGAAGCCGGGCGACGCGACGTGTGTATCCTCAAGGCCGGCAAGGCCTGGGGCGCCTACCGGGACATGCTGCACTACTACGGCGCGTTTAACTGCTTTGACTGGCTGGACGCCAATCCGGATGCCTCGCTCGCCGAGATGCACACCGCCTTGGCCGGGCCGCGTGTCACCGAGTGGTTCAACCTCGGCGGCCAACTCGTGCCGCTGGCCGATGTCGACGCATTGCGGGCCGACATCCGTGATGGCAAGCTCACCGACTGGCACGCCATCCATGCCGCCTACGACACACTCTGGCAGGCCTATCCCCTCGCTCGACAGCAGCACGCCTATGCGACGCTCTGCGAACTGGTTTGCGATGCAGCCGACGAGGAGGCTTCGACCTCTTGCCCTTCCGGGAAAACGGCGCGTCCGCCAGCCGGTGGGGCCGGTCTCGACGCATCCCTCTGGCCGGGCATCGTCGAGAAGGCCGTCGAGGTCCAGCGGTACATCTGCGACCAGACCCGCAACTCGCGCGCGAAGGACTACGACAACCCGTTCCGCCGCATGACCTACAGCAGCGATGCCGACATGCAGGCCGTCCTCGGCTCGGTGGACGACAACAGCTTCGTCGAACAGATTCGCGAAGAGACGCAAGCGTTCACCGCCCGGGCCGAGCGACTTAGAGCAACGAACGATTGAGATGTGACAGGGCTTCGTCGGTGAGGACGAGGCCGGCTAGGAGTAGAACCGCAGACGTGTCAAAGCGATACATCGATGTTTTGTGACGCAGCCAGCGGCCGCCGCGGCAGTGATACGCGGCATTCGTGGGCCCTGATCTCGCGGGGCATGCCAAGAAGCATCGCCAACCCCCTTGGCGGAAGCCCTGAGGCGACTGGACCGCAGAGGCTGTATCGATCGATACCATATTCCGGAGACTATGTACGAGACGCTTCATGGTATCGGCACACACGTGGCGATGGTTGTCGGCTTCCTGCTGGCAATCATCCTGCTGGCCTACACGATCCGCCAGAAGCTCCCGCCGGCAACGACGCTGGCGTGGCTGCTGGCGATCATTTTTGTGCCCTACGTCGCCGTGCCGCTGTACATCATACTGGGCGGGCGCAAGAGCAAACGCCGCGCCCGAATGAAGACGGACCTCTCCCTGGCGACGTCGCACGAAACGGCCGGAGAGCCCGGCCCGGTCCAGCGTCTACTCGACGCGTTCAACATGCCGCCGGCCGTCAGCGGCAATCGGCTGCGGCTCTGTGACGCCCGAACGGACGGCTACGAGCAGTTGACCGATTGCATCGACCGGGCCAAGAGGACGATCCACATTGAGACGTATATCTTCGAGCCCGACGATATCGGCCGCGACATTCTGAACCGGCTGGCCCGGCGGGCCGGGCAGGGCGTGACGGTGAGGCTGTTGCTGGACGCGATCGGGTCACACCACATGCACGACGACCATCTCCGCGACCTGCGCAACGCAGGCGGCTCGGTGGGCTGGTTCATGCCCGTGCTTGCATCCGTGTGGCATCGTCGTCGCGTCGACCTGCGCAACCACCGCAAAATCTTCGTCGCTGATGATCGATTCGTGGTGGCGGGCGGAGCGAACATCTCGGCCGACTACCTCGGGCCCAAGGAGGATCCGCGGCGGTGGGTCGACCTGTCCTTCGGGCTGGAGGGGCCGGCCGCGGGCGTCTACGCGGGCATCTTCCGGCAGGACTGGCGGTTTGCCACCGGCGAAGACATCCCCGTCGCCGCGCCGGCCGAGCCCATCGGTGACGACACGCTCACGCAGGTCGTGCCTTCCGGGCCCGACGTGCCAGACGACGCCCTCTACGCCGCCCTGCTCACCGCCGCTTACGAAGCTCGCGAGCGACTGTGGATCGTCACGCCCTATTTCGTCCCCGACGAGTCGCTCGTCCAGGCTTTTACGCTCGCCTCCAGGCGCGGGGTTGACGTTCGCCTCGTCGTTCCCGCCAAGCCGGACCAGTACCTCACGACGCTCGCCCGGCGGACCTATCTCCGCCAGCTCAAGGACGTTGGGGCGACGGTCCTGCTCTACCAGCCGCGCATGCTGCACGCCAAGGCCGTTCTCGTCGACCGCGACCTGGCTGTCATCGGCTCGCCAAATATGGACATCCGCAGCCTCCTGCTGAACTACGAGGCGGCCTGTTTCGTCTACAACCGGCAGCATATCGATGAGTTGGCCGAGTGGATCGAGCAGCTCTTCGCCGACTGCACCGACGAGTTGCCGGATGCCGGCTGCGTCCGACGATTGATCGAGGACACAGCCCGCATCCTCTCCCCATTGCTTTGACCGGCGGGCTGACCGACCGTGCCGTCCTGAAGGCCAACGACCTCAGACGGTCCCTTTGTGAGATCAATGGACGTTGCCAAGATCCTGATGCGACTTCAGTGATGGCAGATGTTCGAGGCGGTTTCGGTGTTCGCATCGCAGGCATTTTGCCTTCGCACCTCGCGGCCATCCTGGCCGCGCCGGGACATAACGGGCGTAGAAACGAAGGCACGATGCCTTCGCCACGGGCGGGCTGACGGGCTAAAAGACCCCTTAACCACTTTTCGGTCACATCGCAACCGGCTTCCGAATGTTCAATCCACACTGGTCAAACCGCTCACATTTGGTTAAAATTCAGAACCCCGGACTGCTGGCCCACAGGCCGGCAATACGGACGTCCGACAGCTGCGCTTCCGTCCACGGGAAGGACGATATGAGTCTGCGAAACGTCATGAACTTTGTCGATCTCGCCAAGGTCAAGTCCGACCAGCGCCACGGCCGACGGGCATCCGGCGAGCCGAAAGACGACGCCGAGCGCATCGCCAAACTCCAGGCCGAACTCGACGAAATGCGCAACGAGCACCGCGAGCTCCAGGTCTACTTCGGGGCGGCCCTGCGAATGCTGATGATCCGCGACGTTTTCAGCGCGAAGGAACTCGAGGAGTTCGTCGACAGCATTCGCACGGCCTCGGCGAAGTACGCCAACGGCCATACCGACCGGAAGGTCACGGCCATGAGCGAGGACGTGGACGCCGGCGCGACCTGCGAGGCCATCGACGAAGCGCCGCTCTCCGACGTCTTCTACCAGAGCGACGACTCGCCCGGAAGTTGATCGCTCTAGCCGACCGTTGCTGGAGTGTCGTTGCAGGACTAGGCCTCGCCCGGCCTGATGCGCGGCAGCGACCACTCCCACCGGATGGCTGCCATGCGCAGGCCCGTCGCCGTCGCCATCGCCGCCGCCTCCGCCGGCGCCCCCGCATCGCCTACCGCCACCAGCACGCCCGCGCCCACCACGACCGCCGCAATGTAGATCTCGCGATAGAGCATCAGCGGCGTCTCGCTGAACAGCCCATCGCGAATCACGCCCCGGCCGCGCCGGTGATGCTCGCAATGAACAGCACGCTTATCGGGCTGAGGGCGCGGCTGACCGCCAGGCTCGCACCGATCGCGGAGAACACGCCCAGGCCGAGCGCGTCGACATACTTGAAGAAGCCTTCGTAGCGTTTCAGACAACGGGCGAACAGGGCCGTCACCATCGCCGCGCCGAGGATCACCAGCAGGTAGTTCATGTCATGGAGCATCACGGCCGGGCGATCGAGAACGACGTCCCGCACGAGCCCGCCGCCGACGGCCGTCGCCCCGGCAAGGTGTCACGCCCATCGGGCCCGGCCGACGGTCCAGGCCGCGAATTGCACCGCTGAAGGCGAAGCGCGCCGTGCCCACCAGGTCCAGTACATACTCAGGCCGCCGAGCATGCCCTCACGCTTCCGCCGCGGCCGCGACGACCTGCACGATGACGCGGCGGCTGCGCGGGCCGTCGAATTCCGCGAAGTAGATCCCCTGCCACGTTCCCAGCGTCAACCGCCCGGCCGACAGCGCAACCGTCTCGCTGCAACCCAGCATGGAACTCTTGACGTGGGCCGCACTGTTGCCCTCGCCGTGCTGGTAGAACGGCTGCCGCCACGGCACGATCTCGTTGAGCTGCTTGAGCACGTCGTGCATCACGTCCGGGTCGGCGTTCTCGTTGATCGTGACGGCCGCCGTCGTGTGCGGAACGAAAACGACCGCGAAGCCCTCTTGCGCCCCGGAGTCCTTGACCGCCGATTCCACTTCGGCCGTGATATCCACAAGGCAGTCATGTCGCGGTGTACCAACGTTGAATTCACTGGTTGTCATGGCGTGTTCCTTTGCTTGCGAGGGTGCGTCATCGAACACCCGACGCACACTGCTCCGCGAAGGCTCGCAAAACGCCCCGCCGAAGTCCAGAGATTTGTCGCTAGCCCTCGGCCCTCTTCTCACGCGTTGACGACGTTTTCCGGCTCGCCGGCCATCCAGCCGTGGATGTTCTGGACGGTCGTACGGATAATCCGCTGGAGGGCCTCCTCGCTGTTGAAGGCGTTGTGCGGCGTGATGATGACATTGGGCATTTTCAGCAGCGTATGGTTCTGCACGACGGTCCGCAGCGTCTCGACATCGTAGCTGCTGGAGAGCATCTCGGCCTCCTCGCCGACGATGGTCTCAGCTTCCAGGACGTCCAGGGCCGCCCCGCCGATGTCGCCGTCCTTGAGCGCCTTGATGAGCGCGTCGGTATCGACCACCCCGCCGCGGGCCGTATTGACCAGAATGGCCGAGGACTTCATCTTCTTCAGTGCGTCGGCGTCGATGAGGTGCTCGGTCTTGTCATTGAGCGGCACGTGGATGCTGAGCACGTCCGCCTCGGCGAGAAGCGTCTCGAAATCAACGTATCGCAAGCCGAGTTCGCCGGAGGCGATCGGGTCTTTCTGAACGTCGAAGGCGATGCGGTTCATGCCGAACCCGCCCGCGATTCGCATGGCCTTGGCGCCGATGTTGCCCACGCCGAGGCAACCGAACGTCTTGCCTGCCAGGTCCGTGCCGCGCAGGCCTTCCAGGCTGAAGTCGCCGGCGCTGGTTCGTTCGTAGCAGCGATGGATCTTACGCGTCAAGGCCAGCAACATGCCGAACGCGTGCTCGGCGACGGTGTTCTCGCCGTAGGTTGGTACGTTGGCTACGCGAATGCCGTGCTCGCGGCAGTAGTCCATGTCGATGTGGTCAAAGCCGGTCGACCGCGTCGCGATCAGCTTCAGATCGCCCAGTCGCTCGAGTTGCTCGCCCGTCACGTCGGAGTGGATGAACGGGCTGAGAACGTTGACGCCGTCGGGGATTTCCTCCTCCGGCACATCGCCCAGCCGCTTGGGCGTGCATGTGATCGTGCATTTGTTCGGGCAGATGTCCTCAAGTTGATCCTGCTCCCAAGTCTCGAACTCAACGAAGAGAATCGTCGCGTTCCTCTGTACCTCGTCGTAAATGCATTCGACCATTCGAGTTCTCCTTCCTAGCAGCCCGTTTAGAAAGCTATCGCTGCCGCGATCGGGCCTTCTGCCTGCGCGTCATCGTCCTGAACACTCGGTTTCTTGCGAACAAATGGCATAGCGGCCAAACTTTCGAGTATGGTCGCTGTTATCTTGCCCCAGGTAGATAATGCCAGACATCATCATCCGAGGCAACTCCTTTCGGTGGCTGACTTGTCTTCAGCTTCACCAGTCGTCTGAGCAAGTCCAGTTCAGTAGAGATTCGTTCTGACCTTATGTCTGGCACGATGTCATGGACGTACTCTCGGGTGGTTTGAGCAACAAACCCGGGCAATGTCCCGCATACGATGCTCAAGGGCGGAAAGAGGGCTTCCTCTGAACTCTGTGATGTCTCAAAACGCCAAACAGTGCCACATTTCTTCAGCATTTTGCCGTTCGAGATAAACACCCCCGGAGCTTCCTGTTCCCAATGTTCCGGTGACAATATCTCCGGAGCTATGAGATCTTCATGTGGCTCCCACGCTGTCGGCCAACGGCCTTCCCACTGAGCGCCATATGTCGCACACGAGTACATACGTAACCAGACAATATGCCTGTCGAATTGCTGGGCATCCCCTGCGCATTTTGACATCACCCTATGCATCATGACCACATTACACCTGCCAATTCCCCTCAGCATGATTCGGGTAGGTTAAGCCACAAGCACTTGTATCTGTCCTATATTGACTACCAAGAAGGATGTCTACAACCGCGAGCGGGGTCTGCGTCGGCTGCGCAAGCGAATCAGTCGTGGACGACTGAGCAAGGAGCATCTGAACCAACGTGGGTACAACCGATTCCTCAATCTCACCGGGGAGGTGATGGTGGAACTGGGTGAGGCGAAAGTGGCTCAGGCTGCCCGATGGGACGGGCTGAAGGGATACCTGACGAACACGACGCTGTCGCCAGATGTCGTGATCGAAACCTACGGGCACTGGTGGCAGATCGAGCGGGCGTTCCGGATCTCGAATACGGACCTGCGGATCCGACCGATGTACCACTACCGGCGGCGACGAATCGAAGCGCACGTGCTCGTGGCGTTCGTGGCCTACGCGATCTACAAGGAACTGGAGCGACGCCTGTCAGAAGCAGGACTGCCCATAAGCCCCAAACGGGCAGCCGAGTTGACACAGACGATGTATGAAATGACCTTCCGCCTGCCCAACGATCCGAAAAAAACACCGAACACTGCTCCAAATGGACGCCGATCAGCAAAAACTCTACGATCTGCCCTACTGATCAACTCGCGGGGGTCCCAATGCAAAAGTCAGGAGAGAGGGCACTTTCAATAGCAAACGCAGCGATTGGGATCAGTCGCCGGACGCGCTGATGCTGCCCTTCAGGCGGTTGGCCGTCAGTTCGGTAATCTTGATATCGACGCCCTTGAGCTTGGTCAGACGTTCGGCGAGCGACTCGTTGCTGTACTTGTACTCGACGTCAATGTGGCCGGTCGACTCGCTGATCTCGCGAAGCCGCAGGGCCTGCACGCCGCGCACCTTGCCGAACTCTTCCTTCATCGTCGTCCACATACCGAAGTCCATGCCGCTGAGGCTCACCTGCACCGTGCGCGACACGTTGGCTCGCTTCCGCCAAGCCTCCACCATCGCGGCCAGCACCTCTTCGGAGTAGGTCTTGCCCAGTTTGGCCAGCACCCTGTCCTCGCCTCCGTTCAACTGGACGGTATTGACGCTGATGGGGTCGAAGCTCTTGGCCGCCAGGATGCGCCCGGAGTCGGTCTGAACGACACGTATCGTCAATGAGCCGCTGTACTTGTGGACCGTCTGCCCGCCAATGGTGATCGTCTTGGCGTAGCCAGCCTTGGCCCGTCCGCTGACCACGACGTCGGCATCAAAGCGGGCGCCGAGGCTGGCCAGTTCGCCGGCGTCGTCCTTCAAGGCCGCCAGCAGCACGTCTCGTTTGGTGACTTTTCTCGAAGTCTTGCGATCCATCAGCATGATGCCCTTGGACAGGAAAAACTCCTCGATTTTCGTCTGGACGATGCCGTCTTCCTTCACCTTGTCCTCGTCATTATCGTCGTCATCGCTGTCGCCGTCAATTTCCTCGATGATGGCCACGACCACACGCGGGTTGTTCTCCTGGTTGACGGTGTGGGCGATCGAGGCCCAGTCCTTCTCGAACGCCTGCGTGCTGACCAGCGCGCGGACCTTCACAACCGTCACACCGCCCTCGACGTCCGTCGAGACGACCTTGTGCTCGCGCACGTACCCGACGGCGTTGGCAAAGACCTTGTCGTAGACGGCCTTGTAGTCGACAGCCTTCGACTGCGAGGTCAGGAAGACGCCGCAGGCTTCTTCGACAGCCGTGCGCAGGGCCTGGTCTCGGGCTTCGTCGCGTGCGTTCTCGTCCGTGCCGGCGGCCCGGCCGATCGCGTCGATCCACCGCGTCTCGCCGTGGGTGTCGATATTCTGGCCGCTCGCGCCCGCGGCGGCCAACGTCAGGGCGATCAGCAATACTGCCAGCCGCATGCGTCTGTACTTCATGTCAGCATCTCCTGCCGACGGCTATCGGTCGGCGTTGAGTTTGGCCTTGATGACGTTCTGTGAGACGTCTACGATTTCCAGTTCCGGCAGCGCGTCGAGAAGTTTCTCGGCCAGCGGCTCGGCGCCCATGTCGGCCTGGATACTGCATTCGGCGATCTTGTTGTGATAGGTGGTCTTGACGCTCTCGACGCCCTTGACGGTCTGGAGCTTCTTCTTGATCTTCGCATACTCGCGGAAGCTCACGCCCTCGATGTGCAGTTGGACCTCGCCGCGACCGGCCAGGGCATCCTGCCAGAAGAGGAGCATGTCGTTGACGACCTCGGGCGCGACGCGCTGGGCCTGGGCGTCGAGGGCCTTCTGTGCCGCCGAGCGGGCCACGCGGTCAACGCCGCGCGTCGGTGAGCCGGGCACGCTGGCGAGCAACTCACCGGTGTCGCTGCGGAAACAGCGGATAGTGGAGTCGGCCTGATACGGGTACAGCTTGATGCCGGATGTGACCGTCACGTCGCCAGCGCTGCAGTTGGCCGTGCCGGTGACGAAGAGCTGGGCGCCGAAACGTTTGGCGATGGCCTGCATCTTGGCGGGATTGTCGTCGGCGACGGCGGCGGCCAGATCTTTGGCGGCAATGGCCTTCACCTGGTCCTTGTTCACCAGGTCAAAACCGCTCTCGAGCAACAGGTTGGCGATGCGCGTCCGCACGACTGAATCGTCCTGCACCTTACCGTTGATCTTCTCGTTGATGAAGACCATGATTTTCGGCTGGCCGACCTGCTGGAGCATGTTCGTCACGGTGCCCCAGACGTCCACGACGCCCTTGACACTCACGACGGCCCGGACCTTCACCTCGACCGTGCCGTCGAGAAGTTTGCGGGTCGAGAGAATTTCCTTTTCCTGCACGAATCCCGCCGCCCGCGCCAAGACGGTATCCCGCACGAGCGCGAAGTCCTTGACTTCCGACTGGCTGGAGATGTACGTGCCCGCCCCCTGCTCGACGGCCTTGCGCAGGGCGTCCTTGACGGCCTCCTCTTCGGTCATGCCCACGCCGGTAACAGTCAATTCCTTAAGGTCATTCGCAGCGGGAGCCAGACAGGTCAGCGACAGGATCAAGGCGAATGCGACAAACAGCTGGATGCGGCTCATGGGATTCCTCACAGGCGGTTGAATGGGGCGGGAGGCAGGGCACCGGGCGGCGTCCTGCCTCCTCGCGGCATGTCAAATCAATCGGTCAGCGAACGAGCGTCTTCTGCTGGACGGGCGTCGTCACGTCGATGGTCTGATCCGACTCGACATGCACGTCATTCTTCCCGTACGGCCCGGCGATATCGCCGTTCTCGCCGATATGGAACCACCACTTGTCAGGCGAATCGTCGTTGACCCTGAAGGTCTCCGTCACGCCGCCGGCGGCCGTCAGGCTGCACTGGGCGGGCAGATCATCCTTCTTGACCCTCAGCGTGGTCCGCATGACGCCCTCGGGCCCGATCGTGCCGACGGTCATCGTCTCGTACGGATCGGACATCTGGACCTGTCGCGGCATGTCACTGTGGTTGCGAATAGTCAGGGCGATTTTCTTATCGCAGCCGGCGACGAACACCAGGCATACGGCCAGAAGAAGGCACATCCACGTTGCAGATTTCATATTCCGTTTCTCCATGTCAAAAAGTGTCCAGTTTTCGCGTGTCGCGGTTCGCGGCGGCTCGTTGCCGGGCTGCCGCGGCCGCGGTATCGTTCATGGCGTGGAAGCGATCACGTGCCGCTCGCGCCCGCAGCTACCTCACCAGCTTCAAATCCAGATTCTCCTGGTAGTAGAGGATCATGTTCTGCAGCGGGTCGAGGTCGACCTCAACCGTGCATTCGACCGTGCCGTCGGGATTGACCGTCTGCGAACCGTCGACGACGCGCCCGCCCTGTTGGAACGTCAGCATGCTCGTACGGATGCGATCGTCCATGGCCACGAAGTCCTTCACGGACGTGTTGGACGTGATCATCAGCCCCTGGATCTCTTCGCCGAGCTTGCGACGGGCGTCCAGCTCAGCAGCCCGGAAGGCCATCAGCTTCGCCTGGGCGGTATTGCCGGTGTCGGTATCGATGGCGGCTTGGCCGGTGGCTTCCAGGACCGGTGGCCACTGACCCTGGGCAACTTCAACGGCGGCCACCCCGATGGGAGAGAGGTCCTTGAGGTAGTCCTCGGGGGGCACGCCCATGCCGGTCTCGGTGATGTCCTTCTCTTCGGTGGTCAGGCTGATCTTCTGGATATCCTGGCTGCGCACCTTGTTGCCCTGGTAATACTGCTTGTGCCATCGCTGGAGGTTGGTGATGAGTTCCTGCAGCGTAACGGTCATCTCCTTTTCCACGATCAGTTCATTGTCGTGATAGGTCGTCATGCCCTCGCGGGCGCCGCGAAGGAAGGCCTGCATCTGCGTCTGGATACGATCGCTCGTCGCTACGAAGTCCTTCACGCGGGTCTCGGAGGTGATGAACAGCCCGTTGATGCGTTCGCCGAGCTTGCGCAGGGCGTCCAGGCGGGCGGCCCGTTCGGCCATCAGACGACCGCGACCGGTGCAGTGCTTGCTCCAGTAGGCCCAAGCGGCCTTGGACATGATATCATTGCCGCTCGTGCCGGGCTTGACGGTCCTGCCGCGTGGGGCGAACTCCTCCGGCATGGCGCCGCTGCCAGTCTCGCGGATGACCTTCTCCTCCGTGTGCATGAGGACCTGGTCGAAGTCGGCCCGGCGGATCTTGTCGCCCCTGTAGTAGGTCTTGTGCAGGCGTTTGAGCTCGGTGATCACCTCCTGCAGCGTGACCTCCATGGTCAGATTGCAGATGCCGTCCGGCGTCCACTCCGGCTCGCCCACTTCCTTCATGCCGCTCAGCCATGAGCCCATCGACGCCTCGATGCGGTCGCTGGTGGCGACGAAGTCCCTGACGCGCGTCTCGCCGGAAATCACCAGGCCGTTGATTCGCTCAGCCAGCTTGCGGATCGCATCGGCGCGAGCGGCCCGGTAGCTCATCAGCTTTCGCTGCGCGTCGGATTGCTCCTGCAGCGAGTCGCCCGTTGCGACGGCCGTCAGCATCAATGCACAGGCCACCAACCATACGAATGCTTTGTGATCCATTCTCAGTTCTCCTGTTCCTGTTTCTGTGGTTCAGCCGTGGTGCCCGTCCCGCCGCGCGGCAGAGCAGGACACCACGAAAGCTGTGCCCATGGCCCACGTGTCGTGGTCACCGGCAAAGGTTACTCGTCATTGTCATTACTTCCATTCGCCGCTTCCTGCCGGACGCGTTTGCGGGCGATGACGTAATCTTCTTCCGCATGCAGGTTGAAAGCCTGCGTGTAATAGTCCTCGGCCTTCTCCAGCTGCCCCATGGCTTCGCTGACGACACCGGCATTGAACGCCGCGCCGTGATCCTCCGGATCGGCCGCCAGTGCCGACTGATAGGCTTCGAGGGCCTCGGCGTAGTCGCCCGCCTTGGCGAGCATGTTGCCCCGCTTGACAAACTCCGACTTGCTGCCGCAAAGCTCCTCGCGAACGGTGAATTCGTGCGGGCTGATCCGCATGACGAACTCGCGCACGCACAGGTCGATCAGGTGCGACGTCAACTGGTCGCGAGGCGGCAGATCCTCGTGACGGAAGCCCAACGCGCGGGCAACGCTGTTGCCCTTGGCCTCCTTGTCCTCGTCGCTGTCGTATTCCTTCATCACCGTCACCGTCGCCAGCGTCTCGCCCGTGATGACGTTGTCGATCGTGAAATTGACCGACGTCATGACGTAACGCGTGACTTTCGGCACCGTCTTCATCGACTGCGTGAAGGGATCGAACGTCGCCCGCGTGCCGCGCTCGTCACGGGCATTGACGGTGACCTGCCCGTAGATCATGGCGTCAACCTTCGCGATACGACCGGCCTCGACAGCGGCCGACGAGTCGCTGAAGGCGGCCTGGAGGTCCCGTTCGTCGAGGATGGCCTTGAGCCGTTTGCGGTCGACGAGCTGGTAACGCTGGAATCTCTTGTTGTACTCGTCCAGCGCGTCGGCGAGGCGATCCGAGGCGATATCGCCCCATCGCTTGTCGGCTTCGGTCGTGCCACCAAACTGGGCGATACCCAAGGCCTTGACGCTCGGGTCCATCTCAAACTGCGGCGGCCGAACGTAGGTAAACTCGATAGCCCGCCCCTTCTCCTTGCAGCCGGCTGCGAGCATCAGAGAAACCACAACAATGCCCACCAAGTAAACGTTACGAAGCATGATTCGCACCTTTCACTGACCGCACAATCGGAAACAGGCCACGGACAGGTGGACGAATTGCCCTCGTGAAGCGAACCGCCCAGCGGCATCTGCCCGCTGTGCCCACCCCAGTGTCATCTGCCCGGAAGGCATCTGGATGATTTTGGGGCTTCTCAAGAACTGCTCGCCTCAGTATACTGACATCTCAGCGATATTCAATTGACAACCCCGTTTTTCTGAACGCACCGCCATGGCAGCCCGTTTAGACACCGACCCCGTCGCGATGTCGAGGCATTTTTTCAGTATGAACTATATGTTTCTAAACGGGCTGCTAGAAGCCACAGGAGCACGGCATGCTGCACCGAACCAAATCATTGTTTCTTGTCCTCATCGCTCTTGTCACAGCCGCTACCATAATCGGGTGCGACAAGAAAATCACGATCACCCGCGTCCCGACTTTTTACACACAAGAACTCACGTCCATCGCTGTTGCGCCCTTCCGCAACCAGACCGCCTACGGCGGCGCCGGTGATATCATGGCCGACAAGGTCGCCGCCGGACTGATGTCCAACGGCACGTATCACGTAGTCAATCGCAACAACCTCAAAGCCGTCCTCGACGAGAAAGACCTCCAGATGGCCCTGAGCAACGACCCCGGCGCGGCAGCCCAATTGCAGAAGCTCTCCAACGTCCAGGCCATCCTCACCGGTACCGTAGCCACCTACGCCGCCACCAGCAACCGCACGCCCATCAGCAAGCCGGTCTACCGATATGACAAGCACGGCAACCAGTACTATGCCGGCCAGGAGCAGTACGTCCAGACGCGGAACGAGGCAACCGTCTCCGTCACGGCCACCCTCATTCGCGTGTCGGACGGCCAGCCGATCTACGTGACCGGCGAACCCTTGTGGCAACAGAACTGGGCGGAAGGCCATCCGCCGAAGAAGGACCCGCACGCCCTGCTGAACGATGCCGCCAATGCCGTCGCCAAGGGCGTGGTGATGACGTTTGCCCCCACGCGCATGACGATCAAGGTCGACGAGAAGAAGGCCCTCTTCACCGCACGCGAGGAATACGACGGCGAGTGGGACAAGGAAGATAAATTCACCGCCGCGGACGACAAGGCGTTTATCGTCGTGAGCTTGCCCAAGAGTTGTGACCGCAACCCCTTCCGAATCACGATCATACCCAAGGAACAGCGAACTGTCCTCTTTGAAGAAGAACTCGTCTGGGATCAACAAGAGACCTCCGTCGACTTACCCTTCAGCCCCAAAGACATATACAACCGGGCCGGGGCTGGCAAATACGAAGTGAAGTTCTACTCCGGCGCCAAACCGGTCTTGAAACGCGATATCAAAATCGAGCCCTGCGGGTAGAATGCGAATCATGCCAAGCATACGAATCTGCAGAATTCATGGCCGCAAAAGCCACAGAGGACAGAGAGATGAAGTCCGATGAGATAAGTATGTTATACAAAAAAGCGTTATGGCTGTTTTGTATGAAGTACTTACTTGCAGTACGTTTTTCGTCCCTCTGTCGCTATGAGTTTTCCAGATCAGCAATGGCGGCCTTCATGGCCGAGATATGCATCGGCGTCGTGCCGCAGCAACCGCCAACAATATTCGCCCCAGCCGCGACAAGCTCGCCGACGCGGGCGGCCATGTCCTCGGGGCTCTGCCGGAAGACGGTCTTGCCACCGATCAATTCCGGCACGCCGGCGTTGGCGTGAATCAGCAGCGGCATGTCGGTATGCTCGCGGAACGCCTTGGCGATGTCGACCATCTGCTCGATGCCGTTGCCGCAGTTACTGCCGAGCACATCCGCTCCGGCCTCGCCCATGGTCGCGACCACCTGCTCGGGCCCGACGCCCATCATCGTCTTGAACCCCTTCGGTGACGCGTTGAACGTGAATGTGGTGATGACGTCGACGGTGGCGTCGAGATGCTTCGCGGCCCGGACGGCGCAGGCGGCCTCCTCGATAGCCGACATCGTCTCGACACAGATAGCCCGCAGGCCCGCATCCAGCATCGCACCGATCTGCTCGCTGAAGACGGCTTCCATCTCCGCGGCGGTCATCTCGCCCAGCGGCTCGATGAACTCGCCCGTCGGGCCGACGGAACCGGCCACGATCGCATCGCCCGCCGCGGCGAGACTGTTGGCGGCCCCGGCGCGGTTGTAGTCCACAACCTTCTCGCCGTGACCCATCTTTGCCAGCTTCAGGAGCGACCCGCCGAAGGTGTTGGTCAGGATGATGTCGCTTCCCGCCTCGGCGTAGGCTGACGCGACGGCCTGGACGTCCTCGGCGTGCGAAAGATTCCACTCCTCGGGGCAGTCGTCGCTTGTCATGCCCTTGGCCTGGAGCATCGTGCCCCACGCACCGTCGGACACCAGCAGGCCCTTGGCCTCCAATGCACCGAGAATCACACCCATCTGAACGTACTCCTTTGAATTGACAGCCTTCGGTCACGGCCAATCGCCCGGCGGCGGGATCACCGGAGCGATACAGTATACACTAATCTACCACCACACGGGCCGCGATCTATGACGCGCCCGCCAATCCATTGTAATATCGTGCGACCACGTTGGCCTGAAAAACTGCGGGGACGGCTTGCGGGTGAATGCCCCTGCGCACCATGCTACTCGCTGCGACGCAGCATCGCCAGGATGCCCAGAGGCGTTGCCGCCAGCACGCCCGCCGCCAAAGCCCAGCCGGCCAAAGCCAGCCGACCGTCGGACGCGTCCGGGCGGGCGTTGATGACCACCCCGAACCGCTCGTCGACCAGCGCACGACGCTGCTGCCGCGACATCGCCGCCACCTGTCGACGGGCCTCCTTGCGGATGGCCCCCGGTACGTCCTTGTAGCCCTGCACGCCCTGCACGCCGCGGTTGAAACATATCCGCAGGGCTACCGACTCCAGCACGAGGGCATCGAGACTCGTATCGTCCATCTGGGATGCCTCCCAGGACGCCGCCGGCCCCACCCGGCCAAACGCCACCGCGGCCACCACACCGCACAGCAACAACACCGCCACGTGCAGACGACGAGGCTCAAGGCGCCAAGCCACCATCGCCAGGCCGCTGAGCAGTGCCGGGACAAGAATGATTGCCCCCGTCCCGCCCCCCCCTGCCCGACCGAACCAGGCTGCAGACGCGCCCCCTGCCGCGGCCACGAGGAGACTCATGCATGCGGCCAACGCAAAACGACGACGGTCAGGCACATCGGTCATGCGCAGCATTGTGCGCGAGGAAGCTGCCAGTGTCCAGCGTCAGGGACCTTCAGCCGCGACCGAAACATGCGATAAAATCCTCCCCCCTGGGGGAGGTGGCGGGCCTGCCCTGAGCCTGTCGACGGGTCCGCAAGCCGGTGGGGACAGTCTGGAAGAAAGGCCTGAGGGAAGAGAGAAGAGGGAAGAGAAGACCCTCACCCGGCCTCTCCCAGAGGGAGAGGCGTAAGAAGGGCAAGACGCTCACCCAGCCCACTTCACTCCACGTAGTCCAGACCCCACAGCGGCGGCGCGTCCTGGGCCGAGGGCAGGGCCAGGTTCGGAAAGAAGCGCATCAGCCCCGCCTTCGCGCCGGCCGGCCAGAGTTCGGGCGGCCAGGGGTCGACGGCCTCGCCGGCGACCGTCTCGCCGTGGCCGTCGGCAAAGGTGAGATTCGTTCGGCCGTTGTGGAAGAAGGCCGTCGTCGACCGGCGGTGCATGCGCGTACGGGCCTGGGTGAGTGACTCGCCCGCCTCGGCGAACGCCGCCTGGACATTCGGATGGTCGAGGTCGAGGATCTTCTGGTAGCTGCAGCTGTCGCCCAGGGCCATATGCACGCTCGGCGTGGGCGCAGCCTCCAGGCGTCCCTCGCCGCCGAAGAGGCCGAAGGTGATCGTCGGCACATCGCTCATCCAGCCGGCATTGAGTGCGCCGTTGACGAAGAAACTGGTGATCTGCATCTCGCCGGTCATGTGCGGCTGCGGCCAGGGGTCGGGGTCGCTGGGGCAGAAGAGGATGTCTGGCAGCGTGCGGCGATTGTACTCGAAGGGGTCCTCCGGCAGGGATGCCTCGCCGGCGTTGCACGCCTCCAGCCAGAAATTCTCCGAGTGCGGCAACAGGCCGTCCCAGTCCTGGGCATAGAGGGGAAACGTCACAGCCACCGCGTGTTGATTGGCCAGGCAGACGACCTGTCGGGCCACGCCCGTCGCGCGGTTCAGCGACGGCAGGATGAGCGAGGCCAGCAGCGAGATGATGGCGATGACGACCAGCAACTCGATCAGCGTAAAACCGCGACCTGCGCCGGGTCGTATGGTTGAAGCGGGAATGGTTTTTCCGGTGTTCGCCATGAGGTCCGTGCCTGCCGTCCGGGGAATCCGTCGAGGTCGAGCGATGCCGGCCAGCGGCATCACCCATTCATCGTATTGACTCGAGTCGTTCGCGCCAAGCACGGCCGGGATAGTCGCGGCATCCGCAAGCTGGTGCGTAACGAGTGACGCACCAACCCCCGAGTGCCGACTCGCACTTCCTAGATCGTCAGGTCCGGCGTTTCGGTCAGCAGATCGGCGTACCGTTCCCGCACGGGCGCGACGACGACGCCGAGGAACTCATTCACCTGCTGCGGCGCTCGGCCGACGAACGTGGCGGGGTCGATCAGCGCGTCGATGTCGATGTCGGCGAAGAGCGGATCGCCCTTCAGACGCTCGATGAGGTCGTTGGCCTTGCCCGCCTCCTTGACCACCCGGGCGGCGTCCATGCTGTGAGTGCGGATGGCCTCGTGGAGTTGCTGACGGTCGCCGCCTGCCCTCACGCCGGCCATGATGACGTTCTCCGTGGCCATGAAGGGCAGCTCGGCCTCGATGTGCCGGCGGATGACGGCCGGGTAGACCACGAGTCCGTCGGCGACATTGGCGACGATGCGCAGGCAGGCGTCGGCGGCCAGGAAGGCCTCGGGAATGGCCAGCCGCTTGTTGGCCGAATCGTCGAGGGTACGTTCGAGCCACTGCTCCGCGGCGGTGTGCAGCGGGCTGGCAGCAACGTCCATGAGGAACCTCGCCAGGCCGGTCGCCCGCTCGCACCGCATGGGGTTGCGTTTGTAGGCCATTGCGGACGAACCCACCTGCGACTTGGCGAAAGGCTCTTCGAGTTCCTTGCGGTGGGCCAGCAGGCGAATGTCGTTGCAGAACTTGTGGACGCTGGCGCCGATGCCGGCGAGCATCTGCACCACGGCGGCGTCGACCTTGCGGCTGTAGGTCTGCCCGGTGACGACGGCCACTTTCTCGAAGCCCATCTTCTCGGCCACCATGCAGTCGAGCTGGCGGACTTTCTCGTGGTCGCCGTCGAACAGCGCGAGGTAGCTCGCCTGCGTGCCGGTCGTACCCTTGGCGCCGCGGAAGGCCAGGCCCTCGATGCGGACCTCCAAGTCCGCGAGGTCCATGGCGAACTCGTTGGCCCAGAGCGTCGCCCGCTTGCCGACGGTCGTCATCTGCGCCGGCTGGAAGTGCGTGAAGCCCAGGCACGGCAGGTCGCGCTGCGCGGCCGCGAAACGCCCCAGGACGTCGATGACGTTCACCAGTCGCTCGCGAATGATCCCGAGGGCCTCGCGCATCTGCAGCAGGTCGGTGTTGCAGTTGACGTACTGGCTGGTCGCGCCGAGGTGAATGACCGGCCGGGCCGCCGGGGCGACATCGCCGAAGGCGTGAATGTGGGCCATCACATCGTGGCGAAACTGCTTCTCGTAGGCCTCGGCCGCGGCAAAGTCGATGTCGTCGAGGTGCTCGCGCATCTCGGTGAGTTGCTCGTCGGTGATATCGAGCCCGAGCTGCTGCTGGCACTCCGCCAGCGCCAGCCACAGCCGCCGCCAGGTGCGGAACTTCCGCTGCTCACTGAACAGATGTCGCATGTCTTCGCTGGCGTATCGGCTGCCCAGCGGACTGCGGTACTCGCTACGATTCCTGTTCTGTCTCTCAGCCATGCCCATCTCGACCTGCCGCTCCTTCCATCTGGGGCGGTATTTTACTCTCCCCGTCGCACCGATGCACGCGCCGAGTGCGACCCCCAGTCGCAGAGACTATGTAATACGGTCCATGGCAGGGCTTTCTTCTCTTTTTAAGTACCATTCACCCCGATCGCTCACCAGTTGCACCGTGCCGGCCAGCAGCCCGTTCAAGAAAAAGAGACGGGCGCCCGTGGACGCCCGCCGTACCTGAGTCGAATCAACGGCATAGCAAGGCTACTTCTTGAGCGTCTCCTGAAGGGCCAGGATGCAGTAGGCGGTCGTGAGGCTGGGGTCGGATTCGCCCCAGCGGTCCTCGGCATTGTCCCACGAGCCGTCC
>JAAAOJ010000080.1 GCA_009908915.1 Planctomycetota bacterium | reverse complement strand
TCGCCATCGACTTCGGCGACGAGAACGGCAACGTTTTCGTTTCCGATCATGTCCGACAGGTGGCGCTTCCAGGCAACGGGCGCGTCGTCCGACCAGCACCAAACGCTGCTGTCGTAGCGACGATGCTGCTTGGCCATGGTTTTCCACAGCTCGGTAATGCCCTCGGCGTCATCCTGTCTCGCCGGTCGAATTGTCACGCTGTCGTCCATCGTCAGATCCAGTACCACAGGGGACACAAGCAAATCTCTCAGTCGTCTCCGGGGCTGTACTCCTATTCATCAAGACCATCGCATGGTGTGTGAGTTTCTACTCATACGCCGCGCACGTACGTCATGCGCCCGGTATTACCAGTCGAACGTGCCTTGCCATGCCGCCTTGGCCTCGGCGATGGACACGTCGATGAAGCCGCCGATCTTCACCCGGCCGCTGTCGGTCACCGTGCCGACTTCGGCGGAAGGGACGTCGCCAAGGGTCTCGACGGCATCGCGGAGTTTATCCGGCTCGACCTCCAGCAGGAATCGGCCGGCCGACTCGCCGAAGAGGCGGGCCAGGCAGGCGTGGCCTGTCTGGCCGTCGGGGAAGTCGGCGGTGACGGGCAGTTTGCTCGGGTCGATCTCCACGCCCAGGCCGCCGCAGAAGGCAAGCTCCGCCGCGGCGACGGCCAGGCCGCCTTCGGACAGGTCATGGCAGGCGCGGGCGAAGCCGGCGGCCAACACCCTCTGCACCGCCTTCATCGTTTCGCGGTTGGCGGCCGGGTCCACCGGCGGCACGTCGTTGCCGCTCTGCAGGCCCTCGACCTTCAGCACGTGGCTGCCGCCAAGCTGGCCCTGCGTGACACCGACGAGCACCAGCACGTTGCCCGCGGCCTTGGCGTCGGCTGTCACGCACCAGTTGACGTCCGGGATAATGCTGATGGCCGAGACCAGCAGCGTCGGCGGGATGGCGATCCTCTGGCCGTCGTCGGTCTGGAATTCGTTGTTCAGCGAGTCCTTGCCACTGACGAACGGCGTGCCGTAGACGGTCGCGCCGTCGTAGCAGGCTTTGGCGGCCTGGACCAGCGCGCCCATGCGGTCGGGCTTGTTGCAGTTGCCCCAGCAGAAGTTGTCCAGGACCGCCGTGCGTTCCAGGTCGCCGCCGACGCAGACGATGTTCCGCAGGGCCTCGTCGATCGCATGCAGCGCCGAGTGATACGGATCAAGATCGCCCAGGGCCGGGTTCATCCCGCACGCCAGGGCCACGCCACGATTGGTATCGAGCTTCGGCTTGACCACGGCGGCATCGCTCGGGCCGTCCGCGCTTGCGCCGAGCAACGGCTTGACCACGCTGCCGCCCTGGACCTCGTGATCGTATTGGCGGATGATCCATTCCTTGCTGGCGATGTTGGGGCTGGCCAGCAGCTCAAGCAGCGTCCGGCTGTAGTCGTCCTTTGCCGGCGGCGCGGATGTGGGGCTGGCCTTCGGGTCCCACAGGGCGTCCTTGTGCGGCCGCGGGAGACCTTCGTGCAGGAAGGCCATCTCCAGCTCGCCGACCTGCATCTCGCCGTAGTAGAGTTGCAGCGTTGTATCGTCCGTGCCGTAGGTGCCGATGACGGTAGCCTCGACGTCTTCGCCCGCAAAGAGCTTCAGCAGCGCCTCGACGTTCTCCTGCGGGACGGCCAGCACCATGCGTTCCTGGGCTTCGGAGATCCAGATCTCGGCGTAGCTCAGACCGGCATACTTCAGGGGCACGCGATCGAGGTGGACCGTTGCGCCGGTGTGTTCGCCCATCTCGCCGACAGCCGAGCTGAGGCCGCCCGCGCCGCAATCGGTGATGCAGCTGTACAGGCTCTTCTCGCGGGCCTGCAGGAGGCAGTCGAGGGTCTTTTTTTCGGTAATGGCATTGCCGATCTGCACGGCGTGACTGAATTCGGTTTCGTGTTCGTGGGTCAGTTCACCGGAGCTGAAGGTCGCGCCGTGGATACCGTCGCGCCCCGTCCGCCCGCCAACGACCACAATCGCGTCACCGGGGTTCGGCTCGCGCTTGGCAGCCATCTCGTTGGGCATGACGGCCGCCGTGCCGCAGAACACCAGCGGGTTGCCCACGTAGCGGTCGTCGAAGTAGACGGCGCCGTTGACGGTCGGGATGCCCATACGGTTGCCGTAGTCGCGCACGCCCGAGACCACGCCGCGCATCACCCGCCGCGGATGCAGCGAGCCGGTCGGAACGTCGTCGAGCGGCATGGTCGGCTCGCCGAAGCAGAACACGTCGGTGTTGGCGATCGGCCGGGCGCCCAGACCCGTGCCCAGCGGGTCGCGGATCACCCCGCCGATACCGGTCGACGCACCGCCGTAGGGTTCGATGGCCGAGGGGTGGTTGTGCGTTTCCACCTTGAAGCAGACGGCGGTGTCGGCGTCGAACTCGATGACGCCGGCGTTATCCTCAAACACGTTGAGGCACCAGGACTTGTCGAGTTCCTTGGTGGCCCGGAAGATCGTGTTCTTGATGAGGTTCGGGATTTCCTCGACGACCTCGCCGGCGGCGTTGCGAACCTTCACGTCACTGCGGAAGGTTTTATGCACGCAGTGTTCGCTCCATGTCTGGGCGATCATTTCCAGTTCCACGTCGCGCGGCTCGCGGCCGAGCTGGCGGTAGTGGTTCTGGATGGCCTGCATCTCGTGGAGGTCCAGGAAGAGGTCGCCGTCCTTGCTCAGCCGCATCAGGCCGTCGTCGTCGAGGTCGCGGATCGGCACGTCGGTGACCTTGAGTTCGTACTCGTGGCCTTCGGTTTCTTCGGGCGTGTGAGCTTCGTAGAAGACGTCTTCGATAACGGGGTTGGCCAGAAGGCGCGTGGCGATGAGTTCGCGCTGGGCGTCGCTGACGTCGCCGGGGAGTTCGTACCGTCGGCCGGTCTGCACGCCGTGGATGTCGAAGCCCATGTCGCGGATGGCACTTTCGGCCGATCCGGCGACGGGGTCCATCACGCCGGGCTGGAGGTGGACTTCGATCACGGCGGCCCCGCCGGCAGGGCTGCTGCCGACGTGGAAGGTCTCGCTGACGGGGTCGGCGAGGAGGCGTTCGGCAATGTGCGTGGCGTCCTCGGTCGAAACCTCGCCGGTGATGAAGAACAGCCTCGCCGAGCGGACGGCGGAAATGCCTTCGATGCCCAGTTCGCGTATGTGTGTCAGCGTACCGTCAGCGTGGGGATCGCCGAACCCGTCGCGGGGGCGAATCTCGATGCGTTGTGTCATGTACCGGTTCCCATTGTTGGCCTGTGCGATGCGATCGCGTCCGTGGAAAGCGGCATTCTAGCAGCCTCGGCAACGCGGGGCAATCAACTAGCAGGAAGCATTGAAGCCGCGATCACCGCTTCTGAGCGACTTGTCGATTGGACCGCGCTACGGTAGCTTCATTGCATGCACGTGGATCGCACGAAACTCACGATAGCAGCCCTGCACGACGATGCGTTTGACATCGCGTTCTGGGCTCAGCGTTCGCCCCAGGAGCGTATGCGGGCGGTCGAACTATATCGTCAGGTAGCCTATGGCCGTGCAAGCATGACGGCGACCCTCGCAAGGCGGGTTACACGCGTGCAGCAAGCTGCACGCCCTACGACTATCCATCCAGCCATTAAATCGGTGCCTGTCCCCGTGTATTCAATGACTGGACGCTGAATGGCGGTTGGGGCTGGTTAGCCTACAGGGGTCTTACAGTCGAAGAGCGATGTTTCATATACGATATGTGGCTGCCGGCCCAACCGGCTGATTTTCGGTTGGGTCGCGGGGGAGTGGTAGGGTGTGTAACTTGTTACACACCAATTGTGTCGCTGGCGGTTGGTTGGGGGATAAGGTAGGATGCGTGGCGAAAGGGCTGTTGGGTTATCGTGGTAGCGAGTCGTGACAACGTCGTAAGCAATCTCGGAACTCCCTCGGCCGTCGCCTGCCCATCGGCCGCGACCGACAAAAGATATAAAACAGGTGCCTGTCTCCGTTTAAGTCCCATTAAACCCGTGCCTGTTGCCGGTTATTCCCGTTTATTCCAGGTTGCCAACCGACTCACCAACGGCCTTGAGCTTTCGCTCGGCCCGCCGCAGACTGCGCACGAGCTTGCTGTCGTCAGCGAACAGCTCGACGAACGCGCGACCGGCTCGGATGCCTCTTGCTGATGACATTGATGTGACCTATCCTGAGGTACACGTTCGAAGCACACAAACAGTCGGAGTATGGCTATGGCAACGAATCACCTCGAACAACTGATTTCTGAGTGGTATCAGTATCAGGGATACTTCGTCAGACGGAATGTGCAAGTGGGCAAAAGGAAGGCTGGCGGCTATGAGTGTGAGCTGGATATTGTTGCATTCCACCCCCAGACAAAGCATCTGGTTCATATCGAGCCCTCGATTGACGGACATAGCTGGGCGAGACGCGAGCAACGCTACAGGAAGAAATTTAGAGCAGGCAAGAAGTATATTGCCAGTCTTTTCAAAGGGCTAAATATCCCCACAACTGTAGAGCAGATCGCCCTTTTTATAGCGGGTAGCAGTGGCAAACATCCAACCCTCGCGGGAGGCAAGGTTGTCATTGTTAAAGAGATTCTGCGTGATATGGCTTGCAAGCTCCCTGGAATTCACGAACGGGTGGTTCCTGAGCAGTATCCGCTTCTTCGCACGATTCAGTTTGTAGCTCAATATCATGACACAATCTGGGGTGAGGTGTGATATCTCTGCAAACGCTTGGCAAGGCTGCCGAAGCTTTTTTGCACGCCAACGCGCTATCTCGAGCGTATGATCATTTTTGTTCGAAGGGCAGCGCGTACCAGCCCTCCGGCAGGTCCATCTTGCCCGCGACGGGTTGACCGTCGGCGTCCTTGACCCAGACCTTCACGTCCTTGACCGTTTCGTGCAGCCTTACTGGTGTGCCGTGGGGAACGTAGATCGTCCGCGTGAAGGGATCACCGCCGCTGCATCCTGCGATCATCACCACAGGCAGCACCACCGCCGCGATCAGCCAGCCGTCTACGCCTTTCGGCTTCGTCGCGCCAAGGTGCTTATTTAATAGTATTTAATAGGGACAGCCGCGAATGGCACTTCCTTAAGGTGGGATAAGCAAAACGGCCTCCGTTTGCCGATGAGAGATTTAGCACAAAACCTCAGCGGTAAGGAGAAGCTATGAAGTGAGCCATCCCGGCTCGGAGTGACGATTCTGACTGTAGTGACAGAATCAGGATCGTTCACCCTTACAGCAGGAGATGGCTCATGAACTATTGTGGCATCGACATCGCTATGGAGAACCGTTCATGCGCACAACCATGATCGGCACGGCGGCTACGACACGTCCAGCGATTTGCTCTCAGCTCGAAAGCGTCACGCTCAATTCCGTTC
>JAAAOJ010000084.1 GCA_009908915.1 Planctomycetota bacterium | reverse complement strand
TCCGCGGATGACGACTGGTTCTATTGTTTGTGAAGACATAGCCATAACGGACCGTTTAGAGATGGATCGCGTGAAAGAGGCGCAGGCAAGCAGCCCGACCGTAGCAGCGAGCGATCACTTTCCAAACGGGCTGCCAGTCTTCGTCGTCGCCATAACCGTTGACCGTTACTGTTGGAGGAAGTTCCGCAGCATGTCGAAGCCGACGTCGGTCAGGAAGCTCTCCGGGTGGAACTGCACGCCCTCAGTTGGGTGAGTCTTGCTGCGAATGCCCATCATTTCGTTTTCGTCGACACTCCAGGCCGTCTGCTCGAAGTCCGGGTCAAGACCCTCAGGGTCCACCATCAGGCTGTGGTAGCGAGTGGCAGTGAAGGGATTCGGCAGCCCGGCGAAGACGCCCCGGCCGTCGTGGCGGATCTCGCTGGTCTTGCCGTGCATCAGCCGCCCGGCCCGGACGACCTTGCCGCCGAAGACCTGCCCGATAGACTGGTGGCCGAGGCAGACGCCGAGGATCGGCACCTTGCCGTGGAAGTGGCGGACCGTCTCCATGCTCACGCCCGCCTCGTTGGGCGTGCATGGCCCGGGCGAGATGATCACGTGCGTCGGCTTGTCCTCGACGTCGATGGCCCCGGGCTGTTTGGCGTCGTTACGGTAGACGCGGATCTCGTGGCCACAGTCGATCTCGCCGAGCCGCTGGACGAGGTTGTAGGTGAAGCTGTCGTAGTTGTCGATGATCACGATCATGGCGATATCATGCTATCCGATTCGCCGGGGCAATCAAGCGCCGTTACCCGCCGGACGAACGGATTCTCCAGAAGGATGCGATTGTCCTGCGCCTTGCCCCACACCCGACCGGGTGGCAGATTTTCTGGCAGGCCGATTTGCCGGCCGGCCGGGCGTATCCTATGGTCCAAGGTGGATGGGACCGGTTCGACGGACCGGATTGGGGTGCGGTCAGGAATGTGTGTCGAAGCGGCTGGGGATCAGCTGCCTCCCACAGGAGGACACAGTCATGGACATCGCGAACACAGAACAAGTGACCTCAGGTCGGCACCCACCGGTCCGGCAAAGCCCTGCTACCCCATCGTCGGCCGAGAAGGCCCCTGTTGGCGTTCCCGCCGGGACGCCGGAGACGGGCGAGGCCGAACGGACGCAACTGGCGTCAGTCCAGGCGCTGGTGGCCGGTCTGCGCGGCGATTTCGTGAAGGCGGGCATCGTCCCGCCCCCGAAGAAGTACGCGGGGCTGGACGTCGTATCGCAGGGCGAGCTAGTCCAGGCAAGAACCGGTGAAAACGGCCCGGCGGTCGGCACGCTGGACAAGATGCGGATCATCATGGTCCGCAACATCCTCTCGCGCGTGACCAGCGAGCAAGCCGCCGACGTGCCGGACGCAGCCGCGCAGGTGAACCTGACGGCCTGAGCACACGCCAGGCCAATGAGGCTGGAGGTCGCTTTGCACAACGCGTGCGCAGCGGTCTCCGTTTGGCATGCGCTGTTAGCAAGAACGCGCGTGGTGGTCCCTACGGGCTCCCTCGCGCGAATCTCCTGCATCGCGTATCATGCGATCCGACCCATGGCCTGGCCGGACATCCGCGACAGGACCAATTCACAGCTGAATCCTGCCTATGCTTCGGCCTGGCAAAAGCTTGCAAATACCATTGTCGGTCCGACTACATAGATTTTGCTGAATTTTCTCGTTTTTAGGCGAATCGCCGCTTCACTTCGGTCAGGCGTTCGCCTAGAATGCCTCCGATGACGGAGCGTCAATGTGATGTATCTCGTGGCACGGACAGCCTGTCATTTGTGCATCTTCTCACGATTTGTTCTGGGAAAACACAGCGGATGCCCTCTCCAGAGCGGTCTGCAGAAAGACGGTCGTTGAGGCAGTGGCGAGGACGCGGCTGGCAAGGACGGTGACTCGTGCTTCATAGCGACGTTGCTTCGCTGAGTAGCAGGCAGGCAACCCTGCGGACTGCCAATGTAGCCGCAGGCAGACAGTCGAAGCCGCAGACAGCGTGGCCACGACAGGATTTCTGTAAGACGCTCTAGGCTGAGGCATCTGACGGATCCAGATGGTCGCTCACGATGCGGCGGAGCAGAGGCATGTCCAAGATGTATGCAACAGAGGCGGCTTCGCGGGACAGCAACCAGGACGACGAGGCAAGCCCGCCAACAACGCACTATACCTGCCTCGTCGGCGGTCGCCGACTGATGCGCGAAGGGCTGACTGCCCTGCTGGCGGTCCGCGGTATCCAGGTCAGCATCGCCTACGACAGCGAGCCGGACCTCGAAGAGGCTCTGGACGCGTTACAGCAATTGGAGGCCTGTCCGTGGGGCTCGATTACGCTGATCCTGGATACGAAAGTCTTTGGGACGATCCATCGCATACGCGAGGCTCTCAAGGAGCTGCCCTGGGACGTCCCGCTCGTGGTCGTCTCCCAGCACGTTAGCCGAGGCGAGGTCTACGCCGCCTTGCGGATCGGTGCGAAGGCCTACGTCGATCTCGACACCCACGCTGACGAACTCGCCAAGGCCGTCCGCGTGGCCACGTCGGGCAAGGTACACCTGGCCCCCGGCGTTGCGGAACTGCTGGTCAACGATGTCTCGGCCGCCCTCGACGGCAACGCCAGTCAAAGCCCCACCAAGAGCGAGCTGAGCCGCCGCGAAGTCGAAATTGTCCAGCTGCTCTGCGAGGGGCTTTCCAGTAAGCAGATCGCACGTCGCCTGCATCTATCGGCCAAGACCGTCGAAAACCACCGCTACAACATCTACCGCAAGTGCAACATCGACAGCATTGCCGGTCTCATGCGGCACGCCATCCAGCACGGGCTGGTCTCGATCTGAAGGGATTGCCGTTGGGTCAGCCATAGCTATGGCCCGGAATGCCAAGCGTTCGGCCCTACTCGTCTGCCCTATCGGCCGATTCCGCGCGTGAGGCGGCGTTGGCTTGCGGCCGGCCCCGGTCAACCAGCGGGCAGAGGCCCCGGTGGTAGTGTCCTTCGTCGGAGCGTGTCTGGCGAATGAACTCCACGAACCGCCGGGCGGGCTCGCCCCAGTCCATGTCGTCCATTTTCGCCAGCGCGTCGGCAGGCATCAGCCCCCGGCGATACAGCAGTGCAAAGACCTGCTTGATTTCCTTGCGATCCTGCCCGGTGAGATGCTCGGCTCGGCGAATACCGACGTAGTTCAGCCCAGCGATGCGACTGACCTTGACGTGAATCGTATACGGCGGAACGTGCATGCCCGTGGCGCTGTTGCCCTGGAACATCGCCCGCTCGCCGACGCGGCAGAACTGGTGGACGGCCGAGCCGCCCCCAAACACCGCGCGCTTGCCGATATGCGCATGACCACCGATCATGACGTTGTTTGTCAGGATCACTCCATCGCCAATAACCGCGTCGTGACCGGCATGCGAGCCGGCCATCCAGTATGTGTTGCTGCCGACAATCGTCGCGCCGTCGGCCACGGTGGCCCGGCTGATCGTGACATGCTCCCGAAAGGTGTTATGCTGGCCGATGCGGACATGCGTCACCACGTCGGGGTCGAAGCCAAGGTCCTGCGGCAGGCCGCCGATAACGGCATGGTGGTCGACCCGATTCCCCTCGCCCATGACGGTGTACCGGCAGACGACGGCGTGGGCGCCGATGCGGCAGCCCGGTCCGATCCGGACATCGCCTTCGATGATTGCATAAGGCCCCACCTCGACGTCGTCGGCGAGCTGGGCACCGGGATCCACAATAGCGGTCGTATGAACGCGGGACAATCAATGTCTCCTTGGTCGGGTGAGCAAGCGATTACGTACAGCCGGCGATTATGCGATCCGCCCGCTCGCAACGCAATGAAATGTTCGCCGCATCCAGGCGGGTCGAACGCCCTTGTCATCAGCCGAACAGCGCCAGCACAAGCGGCAGACCGATTAGCAGATACAGCAGGCTCGAGACGACGAACAAAACCGACGCCTTCCGCGGATGCAGCCCGAACATGTTGGCCACGGCCGCTGCCGTGACGGCCACCGGGATGCTTGACTGGACGAGAAAAACCGTCCGGTCCAGGCCCGTCAGCGGTAGCGGCGTCAGCAGGGTCAACCCCAGGAGCCCCAGCCCGAGCAGCAACCCCACGCCGTGACGCAGCACGACCGTTGCGGCGATCATCGTCCGCATCTCCCGGACATGTGACAGGTGCAGGCGCAAGCCGATGGCGAAGTAGGCCGAGATGATCTGCGCGTAGATGAGGATGTCGACGACGTGCCAGTCCTCGACGAACGAGGGGCGCGGGACGCGCAGAGCGCTGACCGCCACGGCCACCAGCCCCGTCGGCAGCCCCAGCGCCTTCCACGTCAGGAGACTGCGGGCCACGAGCCTGCCCAACGGTAGCCGGGATGCTTCGGGGGAGTAGTGGCGGGCCGTCGTGTAGGCCAGGAAGACCACGGCGAACCACCAGAACAGGACGTATATCTGGTTCCTGCCGAGGCCGGCCTCCCCGGCGAAAAGGTAGATCACAAAGCCCGCCATGGTGATGCCGCAATTGCCCAACGCCATCGACACACCGAACAGGCCGCGGTCGGCCTCGTCATCGAACAGCTTGCGTGCAACGGCCAGGCCGATGAGCGTCAGCAGTCCAACCTGAACCATGCCAAGTGTCGGCAGCCAGATGTGCTGGGCCTCCAGCGGAATCTTCCAGATCGCCAGAAACCCGATGACGGGATAACCCACCGTCGCCACGACCGTCAGGATGGGCCTGGCCAACTCCTCGCGAGCCAGCCGCAACCGCCGAGCCGCGTAACCGCCCAGAATGCTCAGCGCGATAATACCGATCGGCAGAATGCACTTCGTGATGATAACGTCAACGTCCATGCGGGAAAGTATAGGGCGGCCACAGAGGGCACAAAGAGTCTTTCTTTGTATTGAGCTTACGCTGCCCGGTGCAGCATGTGTGCGCCGACGTCTCTTTCCGCAGCAGACACGGCGGGCACAAAAGCGAGTAGAACCGCATCCTTGAGAATTCCCCCTCTGGTCTCTCCGTATTCTCTGTGGCTACGGATTCTTTCGGGCAAGGTAGTCTACACATAGCAAGCGCCCTGTGCGGCGTGGGTGGCAAAGACCGGACACCGGCGACCGTAACGCTTTTCGTAGTCGGTCTGGATGGCCTCGGTTACGGCCTCGGCCCGAGCGGTGCGAACCAGCGCAATCGCGCAGCCGCCGAATCCGCCGCCGGTCATCCGAGCGCCGAACGTCCCGTCGCAGGCCAGGGCGGCCGCGACGATGGCGTCGAGTTCCTCGCAGCTCACCTCGTAGTCGTCGCGGAGACTCTCGTGCGAGGCCACCATCAGCTCGCCGAAGCGGGCCATGTCGCCGGCTTCCACTGCATCGACCGCGGCCAGCGTGCGGGCGATCTCGCCAACCACATGTCGAGCCCGACGGTACTCCACCTCGGTCAGATGATCGCGGCCGGCCTCGAGGGCCCCGGTGTTCAGGTCCCGCAGCGCGGCAACGTTGAGTTTTTCGGCGGCGGCGTGACACTGATCGCGACGGGCAGCATATCCGCCGCCGGACAGTTCGTGGGCCACCTGCGTATCGGCTACCAGCAGCACCACGTCGGGGTCGTTGAAAGGCACCTGGCGGGCCTGGCCGTCGCGGCAGTCCAGCAGCAGCGCGTGGTCGGCCTGGCCGAGAGCGATGATGGCCTGGTCCATGATGCCGCAGGGCACCTCGGGGAATGCGTGCTCGGCGGCCTGGCAGAGCCTGGCCAGCTTGTAGCCCTCCATGTCCTTGCCCGCGGCGGCCAGCAGCGCCAACCCCGTCGCTACCTCCAGCGAGGCCGAACTGCTCAGGCCCGACCCGATCGGAACGCTGCTGTCGAAGAGGATGCTGCAGGCAGGCAGCTCCAGGCCGCTGGTGGCGAGCATGGCCGCGACGCCCTTGGGGTAGTTGCTCCATGCGGGCTCACCCGGCGCGATCGGCTCGCAGAGATCGATCTCCGCGTCCTTGCCCGGCTGCTGAAGCGAGGCCAGCGCCAGTCGCCCGTCGTCGCGCGGCGCCCAAGCCGCTCGCGTCGCCAGATCGACGGCGATAGGCAGAACGAAGCCGTCATTGTAGTCCGTGTGCTCGCCGATGAGGTTCACTCGGCCCGGCGCAACGGCCACGCCGACCGGCCGACGACCGAAGGCCTTGCCGAACGCCGCGTTGAGTTCATCGATATCCATGGCCGCAAACTAGTCGACCGGCGCGACGGAATCAACGTTCCCGGACGGATCGCGCCGGAATATCGCTTGCCAACCGCCCGGACGCGCGGTGTTCTGGGGACATGACTCATGAAGATTCTGGTGCTGTACGATTATCCGCCCTCGCCGGGCGGCCTGGCCACACAGGGCGATCTGCTGTACCGCGATCTCATGATCGCGGGACTGGCCGCTCTGGTCACGAAGCACCCGAAGCTGATGGCCAGCCTGCGTCGTGTGCTGGAGACGCTGGCGAAGAACCAGACGTCGCGCGGCCACATTCCCTCGCTCGTTCACGACGGCGAAGACCGCGGGGCCAGCGACACCACGCCGCTGTTCCTCCTGACGACCGCCTTCTACCGGATGGCGACCGTTACGAGCGATTCCACCGCCCCGGCGAATACCACAACGGCGGCATCTGGCCGTTCATCTGCGGCTACTACATCGCCTCCCTGGTGGCGGCCGGGCATCCGCGCCTGGCCAAGCAAAAGCTCCAGGCGCTGGCCGACCTGGTGAAGCTCAAACGCGAGCAGGATGTCCAGTGGGGATTCAACGAGTGGTATCGCGCCCAGGACGGCCAGCCGTGCGGGCAGGACTGGCAGACGTGGTCCGCGGCCATGTTCCTCTACGCCGCCGCGTGCGTCGAGCAGAAGACCACGCCGTACTTCGACGCCGTTCGCGAAGCATAGAGCGGTCCACAGATGGCACAGATCTCACAGAAGGCTCGTGTCACGCGAAGCGTTCGCGCCATTCGTGTTCTCTCGCCGTTTGGGTTCTGCTTAGAACTGGAAATAGATGAAGGGGCTGGCGTCGCGGGGATAGAAGATCACGATCAGCCAGATCAGCAGGCAGAGGATGAAGGCCTCGAGCCAGCTGCTGCCGCGAAGGTGCTTGAGGCGTCGCAGCGGCGTCAGTTCCAGAACGTGGGTCAAGCCGACGAACCCGATGCCGATGAACGCCCACGGCGCCGGCCAGTTGACGCCGCCGGCAAGCGTGGCCATTCGGCCGAGCGTCCGCCACGCGGCGCCGAAGGCCTCGCCGGTGGTCAGGTCGCCGGAGATAACCAGGCTGCCAAACCGGAAGAACACCCACCCGACGAGGACGACCAGCATCGTCACGACCCATCCGACCAGCGATGTCGCACGGCCGGGCTTGCGGTCGCCGGCCTGCCGTCCGGTGGCGCGGTCGGCGGCCAGAGCCGCCCCATGCAAGCCGCCCCAGAAGACGAACGTCCAGCTCGCCCCGTGCCACAACCCGCCGAGCAGCATCGTGAGCATCAGGTTGATCTGCGTGCGCAGCCGCCCCTTGCGGTTGCCGCCCAGGGAAATGTACAGGTAGTCGCGCAGCCATGTGCTCAGTGAGATGTGCCACCGCCGCCAGAACTCCCGCGGGCTGCGGGCGAGGTACGGGTGGTCGAAGTTCTCCGGGAAGTCGTAGCCGATAGCCCGGGCGACGCCGATGGCCATGTCGCTGTAGCCGCTGAAGTCGCAGTAGATCTGCCCCGCGTAGGCCAGCGTGGCCAGGATCATCGTCGGGCCGCTGAAGACGTCGGCGTTGCCGTAGGCGACGTCGACCATCATGGCCAGGTGGTCGGCGATAACGACCTTCTTGAACATGCCGAAGACAAATTGCCTCAGCCCGTCGTGGAAGCGCCGGAGTGTCAGCGAGCGGAGTTCCTTGGTCTGCGGCAGGAAGTCACTGGCCCGAACGATCGGCCCGGCCACCAGTTGCGGGAAGAACGCCACGAAGAGGGCGAAGTCCAGGGGGCTGTCCTCGACGGGCAGCTGCCGGCGGTAGACGTCGATGGTGTAACTGAGCGTTTGGAACGTGTAGAAGCTGATACCCACCGGCAGGATGATATGCAGCGACTCGCTCTGCCAGCCCAGCGGGGCGAGCAGGGCCTGGGCGGACTCGACAAAGAACCCGTAGTACTTGAAAAAACCCAGCAGCCCGAGATTGACCACCAGCGAGATCGCCAGCAGACCCCTGCGTCGGCCCGGCCGGTCAGTACGCTTCAGCCCCTGGCCGACGCAGAAGTCCACGACGGTCGAGGTCAGCAGCAGCCCGCAGAACCGCCAGTCCCAGTAGGCATAGAAGTAGTAACTCGCCGCCAGCAGGAAGGCCTTGCGCGCGTGGTTGTGGCGGACCGTCAGCAGGACGGCGAAGACGGCCGCGGCAAACAGCAGGAACACCGGCTGGGAGAAGAGCATCAGTCGGCCTCCTGCTGACATGTCGCGAGTAGCTCGTCTGATTTGACGGGACCGATAACAGATGACGCGACTGTCGCCCCTGTAAGGCTTGGCGTCTTGGCCGCCGCGTTTCGGGGGCTACGTTTTGCAGGAAGAATGTCGTCGTCCGGCGTTGGTGAGGACAAGGCCGACAAGGACGGCGAAGCAGGCAACCCTACGGGCTGCCGATGCAGCCGGACGCAGACAGCCGAAGCCGGAGACAGCATGGCCGCGACAGGATTCTTGTGAAACGCTCTAACGCCTCCGGCTATGCTCTTCTTCTGTAGAAGCTCTCGCTCCTTCGGCGCTAAGTCGAAGAAGGGTTCCTTGCTGGAGATGTGTCTTGGGGATGACAGTGAATTCGTTCGTGTCTGCGGGGCGTTGTTCTGTGCTTCTCCCAATAACCAATCCGCAACCGCGTTGGCCACCAGGGCATGGCCGTCGGCGTTAAGGTGACCCGTGCCGGGGGGCGTGTTGGCAAAGCCGCGTGGGAATCGCCCCGTGCGACGGTAGAAGTCATTGAAGCGCTCCCGCATGTCCAGGCAGGGGACGTTCTGCTGTCGACAGGTCTCGACAAAGGGGCCGTAGACGTTGCTGTTATGGTCGGTCGGCTCAAAGGCCACGTTGCCGTCGCGGATCTCGGGGGTCTCCGGCAGGAGCACAAAGGCCATGGGCGCCTCGGCCCGCTGTTGCAGTTCGACGAACATGTCACACCAGGTCTCCCGCAGATCAGCTTCATTCAGACGGCAGTAACAGACCGGCTCTTGCTTGGGCCCAGCCGGGCCGGGCGCCAACCGCAGCGAGCGCAGCGTCTCGGCGGCGTCACGGGGCAGGGACCAGAAGGCTGAGAGCTTCAGGCGGTAGACCCACGGCCGAATGGACACAAACTGCGGTGTGTGCGGCGGGATGAGGTCCATCGGTTCAATGGGCTGCCCGTCGACGTGACGCGGCAGCAGGTCCTTCATTTGTACGACGAAGACATGACGAACGGGTCGGCCGAGGCGGCCGTCGAGCTTGGCCAGGAGGTCGTGGTAGTCGCCCAGGCCCCAGCCGGACAGGGCCACGCCCACGCCGCAAAGGTTGCTGCCCCGTTCGCCGGCCAGTCGCGTGAAGACGTTGAACATCTTCGCATCGTCATCGACCTGCAGGGCCTCAACGTAGCTGTCTCCCCAGAAGATCACCGTCGGGTCATCGGCGCCGGGCAGTCGCTCCGCCAGGCGGCCATGGCGTTGCCAGGTCGTTCGACCCCAGCCCTCGCGCGTGTAGGTGTAAGGAGTGTTCGGCTGCGGCAGCCAGCGGCCGGTCACATCGTCGTGCTGCCAGATGAACACATCCGACAGGGCGACCGCTCCGATCGCCCAGGCGGCCAGCGTCGCCAGAGCAAGCCCGGCGAGCCAGTGGAGCACGACGCGGGTGGCAGGCACATGAAACGGACCGTTCATGCCAGAGAGATAAGCGAAAACGCCTCGCCTCGCAAGTGCGGGTCTCAGCGTTGTCTGGACTATCGTATTCTCCAGAACTTCTCTCCCCATGGGAGAGAGGGCTCATAGGGTCAGAGAGGGCTCTTCGGACATTACCAGAGCCCCTGACCGGCTCGCGGGCCCGTTCGTGGCACGCTCAGGGCAGGCTCGCCACCTCTCCCAGCGGGAGAGGGGTTGCTGGAGTTCGCCTACGACGCGCTGGGCCGACGCATCAAGAAGACGGTCAAAAAGCGTCAGAGTTCGGCTTGCGTCGTCCAGTCTGTTACGAAATTCGTCTGGGACGGTTGGATGCTGATCGCCGAGCTTGACCGCCTGAACAGTGACACGCTGCTCCGCTCGTACGTGTGGGGTCAGGATCTTTCTACAAGTGTCGGCGGGGCCGGCGGCGTGGGCGGCTTGCTGGCCGTGAACCATCACGACGTGACGAGCGGCAATATCACGCACACGTACTACGTGGTCCGCAACGAGCGTGGCGATACCGTCGCGCTGGTCGACGCGGCGAGCCAATCCGCTGTGGCAGCCTTCGAATACGCGTCCTATGGCAGCCTGACCGTGGTGGACGCCGACGATGCCGCCTCCACGCCCACCGGCGTTCTGCCGCCGTCGATGGCGAACCCGGCCAGCCTCTGCCCGATGCTGTTTTCGACGAAGTACTACGACCATGAGGTCGGTCTGTACTACTACGGCTACCGCTACTACCGCCCCGAAACCGGCACGTGGCTCAACCGCGACCCCCTCGCCGAAGAAGGCGGCCTGAACCTCTACGCCATGGTCGGTAATGATCCGATCAATGCCGTCGATCCGCTGGGGTTGAAGACCGGAGTAGAGTATCTAGATGATCTTGAAGATCTTGAAGATGAGTTGAAACGGAAGCTATTTGAATACGTTGAGTACGCTAATGAACATGGTGCCGCAGCTTTCGCTCGGCACCTGGGGCTTGACGAAGATGACCTCATTGTCCGGGTGATTGAGGCAAAGGCAAGGGAGGCCATCGATTACGACGCTCGCTCGGATGCAATTCATGATAAGCTGGAAGATCTCTTAAGGGCGGCGAACCTCGGGAATAACTTTGCCCGCCAATCGTATGCGTTGTGTAGCCCCATATACACCCTACTAAAAGGGGAGAGACCCCCTCGCTTACAGAAGCTCGATCCCTTGGCTATGGATGATGCCGACGAGGGAGTTCAGGACCTGATAAAGCTGGTAACCGTACAGAGCATCAATCAGAAGTTGGAATTTGTTCATGCTTTTGTCGGGATGGGTGGTCTAAAAGCCGTAAAGGGCCTGAAGAATCCTAAGGCGGCGCTGCAGCTCGCTCGTGGAAAGCTGCGTGGCGTGCTGAAGAGGAGCATGGGTGGCGCGAAAACAGCACTGATCGCTGCAAAGAAGACAAAAAACATCTGGGGTGCCGCTCTTAGCAAGGGCTTGAATCTAAAGAATCTGAAGGCTGTTGCGTCACAGGTGCCAGCATCGCTCTTGGGGACAGCCAAGAACACAACGGTCTATCTTGCTAAGAAGGGCGGCCGTGTGGTATACGTTGGTATCACGAGGCAGGAAGTCGCAACTCGAGCCGCACAACATGGGAGCAGATTTGACGACCTTGTGCCCATAGCGAAGAACTTGACAAGAAGACAAGCGCGAGCTCTTGAGCAGGTGTTAATAAATAACAACAAGGGCAAATTTGTGAACAAGATTAACAGTATCTCCAGCCAGTGAATATGGTATCAGGAAGCTATTGATTGGGGAGAAGCATATCTGAAGGCTGAAGGAATACCTATTAAGCACTAGCATCAGTTCTATAGAGGTCAGAGCATGACACTACACAAGATTGGAAAGAAGAAGCGAAAACTATCATTGAGACCGGGTGATGTTTTTGCTTATTCGATTGATGAGAGAGACTTCCACTTTGGAAGAGTCGTTAGTACTGATTTCACCTTGGGACCTTGGATTGAGTGTCTTCTGTTGTATCTGTACAACGCATCATCGGACGATCCCCAAAGAGTCCCTGTTCTCAGCAAGGACGATCTGCTTATACCACCGATCGTCGCAAGTGACGGGCTTTTCAGGAAAGGCTACCTCATTGTTGTTGACCATGAGCCGCTGACAAATGACGAAGTGTTCAGTAGGCACTGCTTCAAAGACGTACTGGTGGAGGGAAGGTTTTACGATGATAGTGGGGCCAAGGTGAGGCGGTTTGAACCATGTGGTGAATGGGCGTTAAAGACGGATCAAGGCCTGGATAAGACACTCGGGCAAGCAATAGCTGATGCCACTGAGTAGGATCAAGCTGACATGCGAGGGTCAAAGTACAGCCTGATAGCACAGATACTGGGACTTGTGGGCTTGGGTCTATTCGTGGCGGGATTGGCTCTATATGGACGCCTCCCTCAGAAATCCGAGGACGTGCCGCTCAGCACCGTTTTCGTGACATAACTTCTTTGTTTGCGTTGCAAAATCGTTCTGCTTTTCCGCCCACCCGACTTTTGAGGGAGGCGTCTATATGTGGGATTAACAATGTATGCGAATGGTGTCTTTTTTGGTTCTACATTTCACACACGTGACGCGATGTTGGCACAGGCTGCAGAAAGTATACACATCCTTCGAGTAGGACGAGCACCATGCAAGGTGATTGCCTTTGTGGGGCTGGCATTTCTCACGGCAGCGTATGTCGTGCATAGAATTGACAAAATGCAAAACGGCTTTAGTCAACCATCCTGACTCAATGTCGTCGCAGCGGCGGGTGGCCGGGTTAAGGATGATGAACTCAGGTTGACGGGGTGGCACGGCCATCCTGGCCGATCCGACCAGCCTCTTAATTCGGGGGACACCATACTTAATTATTGATGTTTGGTGCTGTGGTTTAATAGGTTGTTGTGTTTCATGGCAGGACGTGTGTCCCATGTGGGCAAGCTTATTGTCCCCCATTGGCTAACATCGCGGGCTAGCCGCGTTTGGTGTTTCTGGAGGAACTGTGGCAAGTGAATAGTCGCTTGAAATGAATAGCCGGGCAGGCCGTCGGCGGGTGAACGTCGGCGGCCGGCCGGCCCGGAGCCCCTCACCGGCTCGAAGACCCATTCGGCACGCTCAGGGCAGGCCCATTCGGCACGCTCAGGGCAGGCCCATTCGGCACGCTCAGGGCAGGCCCATTCGGCACGCTCAGGGCAGGCTCGCCACCTCTCCCAGAGGGAGAGGCGTTACTCATTTGCCTCTGCCACAACTCTCCCGGTTCGTCATGTCTTAGCCGGCTATTTCCGCCGGTTGTTCGGCGCGCAAGGGGCGGAGGATGCCCTTGGAGTCGAGGTAGGCTTCGCAGCGGGTCATCATGCCGGCGTCGTTGCTGTGGCCGTCGAACTGCAGGCTGAGGAACGGCTTGCCGGAGGCGCGGCGAACGAAGTGCTTGATGAAACTATCCGGGCCGCACTTGAAGTTCGTCACGTGGATGATGTGCAGGTTCTCATGTCGACCGACGATCTTCGCGGCGGCGAGAATCTTGCGGCCAAGGTCCCAGAACATGTTCTCATTGATATCGCGGATATCGATGTCTTCGAGCGGCAGGAAATCCGACGGGATACAGTTGACGCCGTAGACGTCCCGAAGCTTGCGGGCGACGGAGAGGTTGACGCCGGCGTCGTGGACGTTGTAGGGCCGGCCGACCAGGATAATGCCCGGCTCGCCGGAGGTTTCCAGTGTGGTCATGGCAACCCGGCCTTCCTCGATGCAGGCGGCCTCGAACGTTTCCTGCGCCCTGTAGGCCGCGCGAGTGGCCTTGAGGACTCTGCCCCGCGAAACGCCCAGGGCCGGCTGCTCGGCACAGAAATACCTGGCGAGCTGTCGGCCGACGATTTTCTGACCCTCACGGAACGGGACGGTCGGCGAAAGGAAGCGGCTGGCGTGCTCAGAAAGCCCCGGCGCGCGACGGATGACGAAGGGCATCGTCTGGTGCCACGGGCACAGGTGGGCTTCGTTGTCCATCCACTGCGTTTCCTGCGAGAGGATATTCGGCACGAACAACCAGTCGACCTGCTTGTCAACGAGGTTGGCGACGTGGCCGTGGGCGACGATGATCGGGAAACACGGCTCGGCGACAACGCTCCGCAGGCCGGCGTCGATAATCGTCTTGTTGGTCAGGTCACTTAGCACCGTCCGAAGGCCGAGCGTGGCGAAGAACGTCCGCCAGAACGGACACTGTTCCCAGGCGAACATCGCCATCGGAATACCGACCGTCGGCGCGTCGTCCGCTACGGCGGGCACGTCGCTGTCGTCCATCAGCAGGTCCTGGCGAACGCTCACGAGGTCTTCGATGACGGGCTGCTTGGCTGCCTTGACCCGCTTGCGGAAGCGGTCGGAGCATTTGTCGCCCCAGTAGGTCTTTTCGCCCTCGACGGTGAACTCCTGGATGCTGCAGGAATTGCTGCAGCCCTTGCAGGTGAACTCGCGAAGCGTGTAGTCCACCGTCTCCATGTCATAGCCGCGGAAACGCGAATTCGTCTGGCAGCCGTGCTTCGCCATCTCAACGGCATAGAGGCTCAAGTCCCGGCCCTCGTCAGCGGCGCCGGGCGACTGCTGCATCTTGTCGCGTGCCAGCAGGGCCGCACCAATCGCGCCCATCACGCCGTTGTGCGGCGGGACGATGATCTCCTTGCCGGTGACCATGTGGAACGCCGCAACGGTCGCGTCGTTGTAGGCGGTCCCGCCCTGGAAGAAGATCGTCTCGCCGATGTGGCGGCCGCGGACCACACGGTTGATGTAGTTCTGCACGACGCTGTAGCTCAGGCCTGCGACGAGGTCTTTCGTCTCCGCACCGCGCTGCATGTAGCTGTTGACGTCGCGCTCCATGAAGACCGTGCATCGCTCGCCGAGACGGATGGGCGCTTCGCTGGACAGGGCCAGTTCCGCGAACTCGCCCTTGATGGCGATGTCGAGTTCCTCGGCCCGCTCTTCCAGGAAGCTCCCCGTGCCGGCGGCACAGGCGTCGTTCATCGTGAAGTCGACGACCACGCCGTCCTGCAGGCTGATGTACTTGGCGTCCTGGCCGCCGATTTCAAAAATCGTGTCCGGCACGCGGCCATCCAGCAGCGTCTGACCGATGAAAGTGGCGCCGGTCTTGTGCGCGGTGATTTCGTCGTTGACCGTGTCGGCGCCGACCAGTTCGCCGATGAGTTCCCGCCCGCTGCCGGTCGTGCCCACACCGCGAATGTTTAGCTTGCCGCCCCAGTTGCTCTCGATCTGCCGCAGCGCACCGGCCACGACCTCGATGGGCCGGCCTTGTGTGCGGGTGTAGATTTCCTCGATAACCCGCCCCTGCGGATCGACCACCACCGCGTTCGTCGAAACGCTGCCGACGTCGATGCCCATGAATGCATCGATGCGGCCCTCGCCGTGGCCCTCGTAGTCCTTCGCCGCATCGCGAAGCAGCAGGACGTTATCGAGATTCAGCGGCTCGGTCGTCGGAAACGTGCCGTGCTCCGTGTCGCTGCTGGCCCGAAGGGCGTCCATCTGCGAGAGAGTCGCCGCGTCGGCCTGCTGCACGGCGATGGCCGCGGCCCCGATGGCCGGAATGTGCGCGTACGCGACCTCCGGCACGCGCATCTGCGTAGGGTCGAGGTCGAAGGCCTCCCGCATGGCCCTGTCGACAGCGGCGTTGGCGGTAACGCCGCCGATGAAGATCACCGGCTCGACGACCGGGTGGCTGCGGACGACGGCCGTCTTGAAGTTGCGAGCGACGGCGTTGCACAGCCCGCGCAACACCTCAGCCGGGTTGTAGCCCTTCTGCTGAGCGTGGATCATGTCGCTCTTGGCGAAGACGCTGCAACGCCCGGCCACCTGGGCTCCCCGTTCGGCCGAAAGGCAGATGTCGCCGATCTCCTCGACCGTGTACTGCAGCCGCCCGGCCTGCTGGTCGATGAAGCTGCCCGTCCCGGCCGCACAGTCGCCGTTGGTGGAGTAATCCACGATGTCATAGCCACCCCGATCGTTGCGATCCAGGCGAAGATACTTGCTGGCCTCGCCGCCCATCTCGAAAACCGTCCCCGCCTCGATGTCCAGCAGCGACAGACCGGCCGCAACCGCGCGAAATTCGTTGACGACCTTCGCCTCCAGGCGGGCCCCCGTGGCCTCGGCGCCGCTGCCGGTCAACACCACGCCGCTGACGACCTCGGTGCCGACAGCGTCGATCACATCTTCGAGGATTTCCGTTGCGGCGGCAATGGGCTTGCCGCGCGTACGGCGGTAGTTGCTCAGGAAAAGCCCCGCCCCGTCGTCCAGCGCCGTGTGCAGCGCAAAGCCCTTGGCCTCGAGGTCCGAGCCGTCAATATCCTTGAGAATCAAAGCGGCCGTCGCGCTGACGGCTCCGATGTCGATGCCAATGTGGCAAGTCATATGGTCTCTCCGGCGCCCCTGTACGGCGCGGGTGGCAAAGCGCGATCGGCTGTCACGGGAAGCTGCACCCGACCACGCGAACGGAACCGATCATTATGACGGTCCCGCCCGACCGGTTCAAGCCCCTATCGGACGGCTGCGGGGATGTCGCATGTATTCACGTCGCGACATCAGGCGAACTGCTCGCCGAGGCTGCGGTAGTCGATCTTTCCGTTGCCCAACAGCGGCAGCTCGTCGATGCGCTCGACGCGCCGGATGTTGTGCAGGCCGCTCAACCCGGCGTCTCGGATGGCGGCGTTGGCCTGCGCGCGCGTCACGTCCGTGGTGGCCACCAGGCACAGCTCGGGCTGCTCATCAGCCCCGACGGCGATGACGGCCAGGCCCTGGCCGGTCTGTTCAGCATCGCCAAGTTCGCCCCGCAAGGTCGCCTCGATCGCCGGCAGCGAGAGCATTTCGCCGCCCACCTTGACGAACCGCTTCAGCCGCGCCGCGAACGACCAGATGCCCTCATCATCGACGTAGATCACGTCGCCGGTGTCGTACCATTGCCTGCCGTCGTGCTCGACGAAGCCCGCCTCGGCGGGCCGGTTCAGATACCCGTCGAACACGCACGGCCCGCGCACCAGCAGCAGGCCTTCGTGACCCGCTCCGACGGGCTGCCGCGTTTCCGGGTCCAGTCGGACGCACTCGAAGCTCGCCAGCGGCCGACCGATCGTACGCCGACGCGGGTCGTCCTGGCGATTGACGGCGATGATGGGCGAGCACTCGGTCGCGCCGTAACCTTCCAGGATCGTCGTCTGCGGACAGCTCCGTTCGACCGCGGCGTAAACGTCCTCGCCGCATGCCTCGGCCCCGCTGACGACGAGCGTCAGCGAGTCGAGCTGTCCCCCCGTGGCGGCCCGGACCAGGCCGTGCAGGAACGTCGGCGTGCCGGCCAGCAGCGTCGTGCGGTACCCCTCCACGGCGGCGGCCAGGGCGGCGGCGTCGGTCGGGTTCGGCGAGTACGCGCACGGCAGGGCCGTTACCAGCGGCAGGACGACCGAGGTCGTCAGGCCGAAGCTGTGGAACGGCGGCAGGATGCCCAGCAGGCAGTCGCCGGGGCCCAGGCGGAAGCACTGCCACGCGTCGGCGACGTTCGTGAGGATGTTGCGGTGGCTAAGCGGGACGGCCTTCGGCTCGGCTTCGCTGCCGCTGGTGAAAAGGATCGCGGCAGTCGGCGGGGCGGCCGCGGCGGCCTGATGCAGCGGCTTGCGACGGAATCGCGCGGTCATCGCCGCGGCGAGTTTGTCGCGACGCGACAGCGCCGCGCGGATGTCCTCGATGAAGACAAACCGCTCGGCGAAGACATCGAGGTCCACGCCCTGGCCGCCCAGCCGCTCGACCAGCACGCGGCTGGTCAACACGCGGCGGACGTCCACGGCGTCAAGGCAGCGGACGACCACGCCGGCCCCGAGCGTCCAGTTGACCATTGCGGGCGTCTTGCCGGCGAACTGGACCGCCAGCGTCAATACCGTCGCGCCCACGCCGGCCGGAAGCATCACACCGATGCGCTGGCCGTCGAGCTCGCCGATCGGCCCCCGCAGGGCAGCCACCGCCGTCAGCACGTCGCGGTAGGACCGCACACCGCTGGTCTGGTCGGCAAGGATGGCTCGCCCGCCTTGCCGTTCGGCTTGGGCGAGAAACGCCTGCGGAATGGTTCGACTGGACAGGTCGTCGGGGCAATGCGTCCCGGGACGTTGCGAGAACCACCCGCGACGGGGAGGCTGGAAGCCGCGCACCTCGGCCGTGGCGGCCTGACCGGCGGCAGCCCGCATGACGTCGCCGGCCGTCCGCAGTGACTCGGCGTCCTCGACGGTCGCGCCGAACTCCGCCTGCAGCCAGGCCGCAAGAGCCACCATCGTCAGCGAATCCATGCCGAGGTCGCGGGCGAGGTCCGTCTCGGCCGTGATGTCGCCGGCGTCGCAGACATCGAGAAGATGCTCGATGACCGCCTGTCGCGTGCCGGCGGGAATCTCATCGACGTCCCTCTTCGGCGCGGGCTGTTGCGGCTCGCCCAGCACGCGAGCACCGCCCTGCCACGGCGTCAGCGGCAGCCATGTATTCGGCGGCACCTCGGCGTTATAGAACGCTTCGAGACGACGGTTGATCTCGTGGCGACCGCCGCGGTGGGGAAGGTCGTCCGGCTCGCAGAAGGTCATGGTCACGCGGCGTTTGGGCATGAACCACAGCCCGCTGGCCAGCAGGCCCAGCAGGCCGCGCTTCATCGTAGCGGCAACGTGCGGTTCGCGGCCCGAGGCCCAACTGAAACGGCTGCCCCACAGGCCGGTCGTGCGGACGAGCACGACGCGCACGTCGGGTAGTTCGTCGAGGACGCGCCGGACGGCACCGCTGGCGCCGAGGTCTTCGTAGCGGCTGCGGAGGATGTGCCCGGCCGGGTAGAGCAGCACGTTCCCGCCACCGCGCAGGACCTCGATACACTGATCGACGGCCTGGCGGATACCCTCGGTGGAGGCCTCGCCGATGCGGGCGGGGTCGTCCATGGGAATCGCCCCGACGCGTCGGGCAAGCCGGCGGATGAAAAAGCGGTCAATCTGCCGGCGGTCGGCCAGGGCGCGCGGGGCGAACGGGCCAAGCAGTCGCGACAGGACGATGACGGGATCGATCAGGGCCGGGTGGTTCGGCAGGAAGAGAATGCCGCGTCGGCCTCGCGCCTTGACGCGTTTGAGCCCGCGGACCCGAATGCGATATCGCAGAGCGAGGACGGCCTTGACCAGGAATGCCAGCACGCGGTCAAGCATCGTCGCAATGCCCCCGGCCGAAGCGTCGCAGGGCCGCCAGCAGCAGAACGGCCCCGGCGAGACTCAGGACCGCAACCACGCCAAAGCGTTGCACCGGCGGCAGGCCGACCGCCCGGGCTGCGGTGTTGACCGGCCCGGAGAAGGCCATCCCCGCAAAGCCGGCGAAGTTCGCCGAGGCGATGACGGCGCCTTTTCGCTCGCGGGCCGGGCGAATCTGGAAAAACGCTTCCATCGGGATCAAGGCGGCCCCGCCGGCCAGTCCGGCCAGCACGAGCCCGACGGCGACCCACGGCAACTGGACCTCGGCCGGCAGGTGCGGCGTGGCCGCCAGGGCTCCGGTGAAGACGGCCACGCCGGCCATCATGAGCGGCAAGGGGCGGAACCATCGCGGGCCGTGTGCCAGCCGGCCGCTGATCGCCGCGCCCACGCCGACACCTGCCAGCTCGGCTACCAGCAGATAGCTCGTCTGCCGCTCGGTGAAGCCGAACCTCGCCTTGCCCATTTCGTTGATGATGAGGATCTGTAGCACGGCGACGAACCACATGAACGCGTCGGCGACGACGACCGTCGCCAGCAGCGGGTCGCGGCGAAGCTGCCATAGCTCACGCAGCGTTTGCAGAGGCCCGACCCTAGGGAAGCGTGCCTGCGGATCGGCGGCGGGTTTGCGGGCCACGCCGAGACTCATCAGCACGCCGACCAGCGCGATGACCACCACGCCGACGCCGATGATCCATCGCCCCAGTTCGATGCCCGCCACCGGCCGATCGATGTCGAGAATCACGCCGGCGAGGATGATGCCGACGAGGTTGCCGGCCATGATCATCGATTTCAGCCGCGAGTTCGCGCGGAAGACATACTCGCCGGGGAAGAGCTCCGGAATCGAGCCGTTGATCGCGGGACTGAAGAGCGTCGACTGCAGGGCCATCAGAAACATCATAACCATCACGAGCGGCCAGTTGACGAAGATGATGCCCAGCCCGCCGCAGAGCATGGCCGCCAGTTCCAGGCCCTTGGCGACGATCACGACGTGGCGTTTGGCGAAGCGGTCGGCGGCCCAGCCGGCCCAGGCGGCGAAGAGCAGCCACGGCAGCGTGAAGACCACCACGGCGGTGTCCTGGAGATGGGGCTTGCCGACGTAGACGGCCAGCAGACAGGCGGCCTGCTTGAAGACGTTGTCGTTGAGCACGCCAAGGCTGTACGTGCCGGCCATCGCCGCGAACTTGCCGCGGGCCGCCCGCACCTGCTGGGCCGTGCTGTCTCGCCTGGCGTCGCTCATGGCGGGATGATAACCGAAAGCGAGCCGCCAGCGAAGGTCGCAAGCGGCGCGTGGAAAAGGCCGGCGGCAAACCGGCCTGATGGGAGCGGCTGGATTCGAACCAGCGAAGGCGTACGCCGTCAGATTTACAGTCTGATCCCTTTGTCCGCTCGGGCACACTCCCGCGGAAGCCCTGTACTTTACGCAATCCGGGCGAATCGGTCAAGCAGCCGAACACGAATTTCGCATATTCGTCTTGTCGGGGAGCAGGAACAACATCGCAGGGACATATCAGGCACGGCCGTCGATCGTCGGGGGTCGATGTCCTGTGGAGTTCAGGTACACATCACATCATCGCGACCGGGCCCTTGCTGCCCCGAAATTCAGCCTCTTCCTTGGAACGTGGAGCTTCTGTCTTGACTGGAGCTTACGCCTCCGGCGTCGGGATATCGACGACAACGTTGACCGGCCCGCGGGCGACTGAGCGGATGGTCATGTCGGCTCCGAAGACGCCGCGGGCGACCTCGGCCCCCTCGGCGACCAGGGCGTCGACGAAGGCCCGCGTAAGCCACTCGGCCTGCTGGCCGGGCGCGGCATTGACGAACGAGGGCCGTCGGCCCTTGCGCGTGTCGGCCTGGAGGGTGAAGTTCGGCACGACGAGGATAGCCCCGCCGGCGTCCTGCACGGAGAGGTTCAGTTTGCCGTCCGGGTCGTCGAAGATCCGCAGGCCGGCGACTTTCCTCGCCAGGGCCACCGCCTCAGCGTGCGTCTCGCCCGCGGCCACGCCGACGTAGACCAGCAGGCCGGGTCCGATCTGCCCGACGACCCGGCCGTCGACTTCGACGGACGCCTCGGCGACGCGTTGCAGGACGGCCCGCATCACTCGCCCCCTTTGCGATATTGGGCGGCTGTCCGCCCGGCGACGGCGCGACTGAACTGATAACCGCGACCGATGGAATCGTCGTCGCATGCAATGTGAACCATATCGACCGCGTTGAGGGCGCGGGCGCTACGGAGGACGTTGACCCGTCGCAAAAGTCGATCGATACGGCTGACGTTCACAGCCATAGCCTCCCGTTGAATTGCTGGGCGAACTGCGAGCCCCTTCGCCTCTTGGTAGCCCGCCTCGAACGCCATCGCTGCTGCGGTCGGGCTTTGGCGTGCGGGTCACCGTCCCGAAAACTCGGTCGTTCGCGAATCAACCAATTCACCTGCGTGTCCGCTCCGTGACACTCGCGACGCGCTCCATTTTCAAACGGCCTGTTAGCGATCATCGTCGGTCGCGGCGGCGGGCAGGTCCGCCGGCTCGGTGATCACGGGCAGGGCGAGCTGGACGCGCTGACTTTCGAGCACAGCGCCGGTCGCCTGCTGGAGGTCCAGCCGGGCGGTAGCGTAGTCGGTCAGGGCCTGGATGACGGCCTCCTCGGCGCGGGCGACGGACGCCTGTGCGTTGAGCTTGAGGTTCAGGAACTCCGGCGTAAGCTGCGCACGCAGCCGTTCGAGGGCATTGAGGGCATCGAGTTCCTCGCGGGCCGCGGCGGCGGCCTGCCGCTGGAGCTGTAACTCGGTGTAGCGTTCGTGAATCTGGCGAACCCGCTCACGGACCCGCTGGGCCACCTGGTCGGTTACATTCTGCAGCTGCGAGACGACCCGCATGCGCGTCAGCCGGGCCTCGGCCAGCTCGGCCTCCTGCAGGCGGTTGCCGATGGGATACTCCAGCTCCAGCAACGCGTTGTAGCTGACGTAGTTGCCGGACCAGAAGCTGTTGTCCGCGTCGTGCCGGCCCTGCCGGCTGGCGCCGCTCACGGTCGCCCCGGCCGTGATGTTCAGCGACGGCAACGTCTGCCATTTGGCGACGCGTACATTGATGTCGGCCTGGCGAATGGCCAGGCGCAACTGCTCAAGTTGCGGGTTGAGACGAAGGGCCGTCAGAAGCTGGTCCTCGGTATCGACAACGACTTTCACGTCCGGAATCTCGGTCGTCGGCACGAGCACGATATCCTGCTCCAGCAGGTTCAGTTGGCTGTCGCCGATGAGACGCACGAGGGCGTCCTGAAGGTCGCGTGCGGTCTTCTGGGCCTGCAGAAGCACGGCCTCTCGCGTACGCATGGCCGACTCGGTCTGCTTGATCGGGACGACCGTCGCGTCGAGTTTGCGGCGCTTCTTCACGGTCTCGAAGGTATCGGCGGTCGCGTCGAACAGTCGCTGGGCGATGCGGACGTTCTCGCGTGCCTGGATGAGTTCGTAGTAGGTTGTCATGACGTCGACGACGGTCTGCTCGACCTGCGAGCGAAACTCGGCGAGCGAGAGTTCATGGTCGAGGCGAGCGATACGCAGCGCGGCGAGGTTCACCATCGGCCACGCGTCGCGCAGCAGCGGCTGGATGACCTGCAGGGCGAGGCTGGGTTGATACCAGCGGTTGACACTGTCGGTGGTGGCGTCGTCCCAGCTCCGCAGAAAGGTGCTGGTGACCGACCAGTTGGCGCCGGTGACGGTGCGCTGTCGCAGCCCCCCCGAGAGCGTGCGATTCGTGCTGACGTCGGTGACGGCGAAATTGCCGGCCTTGCGGAGTTTGTCGTTGACGGGGTTGTCGGTCTGCTCGTAGCCGATCGAGCCGAAGACCACGTAGTCAAACGCGGCGGCGGCCTGGACCATCTGCTCGCGGCGGATCGCCGGTGTGTAGGCGACGACGGCAATGTCGGTGTTGTTGGCCAGCGCGCGCATCACCACATCCTGCAGGCTGATCTCAACCAGCCGCGTCTTGCCGTCTTTGTTTGTCTTGACTGGCAGCGCCGGCAGGCGGCCGCTGGCCGGACGCATGGGGGCGAGCCCTTCGTCGCCACGGTTCTGGGGGTTACGATGGCGGACGGCCTGCTGCAGCCGATACACGTCATCGACATCCACGCTGCCGGGCGAGACACATCCATGCAGGCCGGCGGCGAGCATAACGAGCGGCAGCCATCTGTTCGTCCATGCCATAGAGCAATATCCCTTCTGTGTGGTGCGCTACGGCCCCACGTCGGGGCGATTATAGAACGGTCGGTATGCGGCCGGCAAGATTTTACCGCATGTCCACAGCACAAAAAAGACGCCGTCCATCGCTTTGTGATCCGGTACGCGTGACCGTCCACCCTTGAGACTGGGGGTGTGGTTGGGTAGCAAACGGTCGATCCTTGTCCACAGATCGGTCCGATACCCAATAACAATTCTTCGTCGTTTTGCGTCCTTGATCTCCAGGAGTGGCCGGGGAATTTACCTACAGGCTTGAAGTCTGGCTTGAAGTCTGGCCGTCAATGCTGAAAATTCGATACATGTGGAGCCTGACAGCGTCCTGCCAGAACCGGCAGCAGGGCTCCGGAACCATGAAAGGACGATATCGAATGTCCGTACTCGACAACGTATTCAAGGCGTATGACGTGCGGGGACTGTATGGCGAGCAGATCGACGAGGATCTGGCCTGGCGTGTGGGGCACGCCGCCGCCCAGTTCCTTCGCACGCGGTTGAGCGGCTATGAGCGCGGCCAGAGTTCAATCAACAAGATCGTGGTCGGGCGCGACATGCGTCCGCACGGCGAGCCGCTGGCCAAGGCGCTGATTGAAGGCATCAGCTCGAGCGGCGCCCATTGCATTGACGTGGGCATGATCGACACGCCGCTGATCTACTTTGCAATCAACCATCTCGGCGCGTGCGGCGGCATCCAGGTGACGGCCTCGCACAATCCGATCGAGTACAACGGCTTCAAGATCTCCGGTTACCACGCCAAGCCGGTCGGCCAGAACACCGGCCTGGATGAAATCAAGCACATCGCCTCGACCGTCAAACGCATGCCCTCCTCGGCCGCGATGGCTCCGATCCAGAAGGTCGACCTGTGGGACGAGTACCGCAAGCACGTGCTGCAATTCGTCAAGCTCGAGCGGCCGCTGAAGGTCGCCGTCGACGCCAGCAACGGTATGGCGGGCAAGATGATACCAACGGTCTTCAGCGACATGGAGAACCTGGAGATCATCCCGTTGAATTTCGAGCGGGGCCAAGGCTTTGTCCACCCGCCGAACCCGCTGGTGGAAGCGAACATGAAGTGGGCCCGGGACGCCGTGAAGGAAAGCGGCGCGGAGCTCGGCATCTGCCTCGACGGCGACGCCGACCGCTGCATGTTCGTCGACGAGCAAGGCGAGATCGTCCGCTGCGACATCATGGCCGCGCTGCTCGCCCAGGACTTCCTGCAGGACAACCCGGGCTCGACGGTGGTCTTCGACCTCCGCAGCAGCCGCGCGCTGGCCGAGGCCATCCGCGACGCCGGCGGCGTGCCGCGCAAGGAACGCGTCGGCCACGCATTCATGAAGAAAGCGATGGCCGACACCAACGCCATCTTCGGCGGTGAACTGTCCGGCCACTACTACTTCCGCGACAACTTCTGTGCGGACTCGGCCGCCATCGTCTTCGCCAAGGCGATCTCCGTTCTCTCCACCGCATCCAAGCCCGTCAGCGAACTGGTCGCCCCGTTTCAGACGTACCACCACAGCGGCGAGATCAACTTCCAGGTCGACAACAAAGAGGCCCGGATGAAGGACGTCGAGGAGCACTTCCCCGGCGGCGAGGTCGACCACCTCGACGGCGTAAGCGTACACTTC
>JAAAOJ010000051.1 GCA_009908915.1 Planctomycetota bacterium | reverse complement strand
GCTGTAGAACATGGTCCCTTTGCGATCTTTGCGGCTTTGCGAGAGACATGATTCGAACAAGGCAATTCAGACGGACGCCTTCGGCGCCGCTGATCTTTGACGTTGGGAACGGACAAAAGACATGACTGAGGCCGTCAACAGCTCAGAGCAGTGGGTCTATGACATCTGCCGCAAGTCGTTCTTGTCGCTCTGGAGCTACGTCAACCCGCAGGGGCGAGCAGGCAAAGAACTTTGTGACATCCTCGTCGTCTGCGACCCCCATGTGCCAGTCATCAGTGTCAAGGAGGTCACTCTATCGGATACGGGAGACGTCTCTGTCGAGCAAGCATGCATCTGGCTAGGTGATATTTGGGGGAACTATGTCGAATGTGTTTCGTCCAATGGAGTCGAATGCACCTGACTAAGGGAGAATCGCATGGCTTCACATACATTTTCGGGTCGGCACAGCCTTCGGGCCGAGGAACATTACCGCAGGCATGGGTTCACGGAAGTGCCCTTGGTCGTCCAATGGATGGCCACGCTGCGGTGCGGACTGGGCTGCCCCCACTGCCTGGCTGCCGGCGAGGTCGAGGCCCCGGCGGACATGCCGCTGGACGAGGCGATCGACCTGATCGACCAGGCCGCGGAGATGGGGGTTCACGAACTGCTGGTCACCGGTGGCGAACCACTGATCCGGCAGGATCTGCCCGAGATGATTAACCACCTTGGCCGTCGAAACCAGACCTGGAGCCTGAACACCTCGGCCATGCCCTCTTCGGAGATGCGACGCGCCATCGAAGCCCACCGGCCTGCCTTTGTGGCCGTTAGTCTGGACGGGCCTCAACCGGTCCATGACGCGTTCCGAGGCCGAACGGGCAACTATGAGGAGGTGCTGGAATCCCTGCGGTATTTCTCGTCGCTGGACGGCGTGAACACAGCCGCGGGCACAACGATTACCTCGGTCAACTTCTCCAGGCTGGACCAGACCCGCCGGATCGTCCAGCATCTCGGGGTGGGACACTGGGGCATTCACTTGCTGGCCCCCGAGGGCCGGGCCGCGGTGCGTGAAGATCTTGAACTGACCCCAAAACAGAAACGCAAACTGCTGGCCGACGTCGCACGCTGGCGGCGGACCATGCCGGTGAACCTCGCCGATGAGATCGGCTACTGCGGCCCGGGCGAGGCGATGCTGCGCGGCGAGCCGTTCGCCTGTGGGGCCGGGCGGACCCAGTGCGTGGTCCTACCGGATGGTCATGTCGTGCCGTGCAACACGCTGGACATCGGGACCGCCGGCGGGAATCTCCATATCCGGTCGCTGGCGGAAATCTGGCGAAGCGGGTTCGACGAACTTAGGAACTACTCGCCGGCGGAAAAGTGCCGCACCTGCGAACACGCCTCATCCTGCGGTGGGGGCTGCTGGTTGCATCGCCGGGCGGGGACGCAATGCAGCAAGGACGTCTGGCAGGGCGCTGCCTGGGCCAAGGCGGCTGCGGGCGTGGCGATCTGTTTGGCAGGGCTGGCCGGGGCGGATGCTGTCCGGGCCGAAGAACCTGTCGTCCGGGACCGCGGCGAGCAGAAGCAGGTCGAAGTCGCGGCGGACAGTCTGGCACGGGCGGAGGAGCATATCTTGGCCGAGTGGATCGTCCGCTATACTCAGCCCATGGGCGACACCGCATCCTCGGGAAGGGGTGCCAAGGCCAACGCAGTACCAGAAAATCTGACCGACCAACCCGTCTGGAAGATGATCGATCTTTGGCAGCGTGGCAAGCTGCCGGAGAAAATGGACGATCGCTGCGAACTGATCGAGGCCATCCTCAAGAGTGACTGCGAGAATCTGAGCGTCCTGGGTTTGGCCTTGCAGACCATCGTCGATCCAATCCTCGAGGGGGCCTGGCCTGTCGATCAGCGAACATACGAGCAGCGTCAGCGGCTGGGCCGGATTTGGGGGGCCCTCAACTCCAAGGCCATGCTGGCCCAGCAACAGTACATCACTGCGGCGATCAAACAGTACAAGGCCGGACGCGGCCTGCCGTATCGGCCGATGTCCAAAGCCGTCAGACCGGGTGAGAGGCTGCACAATTCCGTGATCGTCCAGCGTCTGGGCCTGGCTGGCGTGAAGAAGGACAGGATTCTGGCTGGCCTGGCCAAGTCAAAGTTCGATCCGCTCTGGGCGCGGGAGATGCAGATTCGAGTTGAGTCGGTTGACAAGAACACGCTTCTGGTCATCAGGCCGGGCCATCAACACGGCAAGGCCACAGACGCGGCTGTCGGTCCGTTCGATGCAATCGAATCTCGCGGGCAAGACGCGCCGGTCAAGGTGTGTATCTCTTGGCCGGGCGAGCCGAAGCGTACCGTCCTTCTCTCTCTGCCCACTGGCAAAAGGGTCTATTGGGCCGACCTGTTGTACGTCGTAGGCCGCGAGGCGGGTAAGGAACTCCACAAGGAGCTTACGGAGAAGCTATCCAACAGCAGCACGACAATCGAACCCAATCCCCTGTATCTGCCGGTGATCCGCAAGCTGCCAGACTCCCTCCAGGCCGATGAAGACCCTCCACGCCACGACAGTCATGCATCGCGGCAGATCCGGGTTACAGTCATGCATTGGCTCGCGAATTTCTGGATGCTTTAGAACAAAAAACGCTGGCGGCCCGTGTGGCCAGGCTGGTCTTCGAGAGCAACCTCGCCGCCGTCGACCAACCCGCCGATGGTGACATGGTGGCCTTCATCCGAAAACACGTCTACCAGCCAAGCTATTCCAAGATCCTGTAGGCGGGGAGCGGATGTCCATCTTCGCAAGTCACCGGTGATTGTGTGATGATACATGATGGCTCTGGCGTGGCCTCAAGCTCTACAATTGCTCGTCGTTTCATTGATTCCCCGCGGGCCTCCGGTAGCTTAGTGGCGGATCGCCAACCAGAGCCTGAAGCGGACGCGGCCATTTCTGCCCGTGATTCAAGGCGTTAGCTGTTGAGATTACGATGCAAATATCCGAACGAACACGAACACGTCAAGACATATTCGCTACGGCCGCGGGAGAGCGATATGGGCTATCGCGGGCGGGTTGGTCTACATGGCGAACGATCGCGGGGCATCGTGGCGAGCCGTGTGGGAACCTGCTGAGCCTCCGGAGTTCTTCGTGATGTGGACGTCGATCGCTTGTCGGCGTGGAGAATATCAGACACAGACATCCCCACGGCATAGAATTCTTCGATTGCGATTGCCAACGTGTGATTGCCTGGAGTTCAGTATGTCGGATTCATTCATCGTCAAACCCGAGACTCGCCCCTGCCCGCCTCCTCAACGCCGTAAGGTTCTGGTCACCGGGGCCGGCGGAAGTATCGGCTCGTATTTCGCAGCCGGCGCCCATGCCAAGTATGACCTGACGCTTCTGGACCCTTCTGAGCAGGCCCTGACGAATGTCAGGCAATACGGACAAGCGGTTCAGATGGACCTGTCCGACGTGGATGAACTGCAGGACGTTTTTGACGGCCGGGACACAATCGTACACCTCGCGGCCGAAGCGTCTCCGCAAACGTCCTGGAAGCCTCTGTTGGAGACGAATATCTGCGGCACCCATAACACGTTCATGGCCGCCGAGGCGGCCGGTTGCAGGCGGGTTGTCTTTGCATCGAGCATTCATGCCGTTTCCGGCTACTCGGTCCAGCGTCAGGTCCAGGCTGACGACCCGGTGAGCCCGGGCGACCTGTACGGCGTGACCAAGTGCTTCGGCGAAGCGATGGGCCGATACATGGCCACTCAACACGACCTGTCGGTGATCTGCATACGAATCGGAGGTTTCCAGCCGATTGACCGGGCCAGGAGACGGGACAGTCTGGGTATGATGAATGCTTTTGTCTCGCGCCGTAACCTGAACCAGTTACTAAACCGGTGTGTTGACGATGAACAGCTTCAGTTCGCATGTGCTCCATACGCCACGCTCACGCGTGGGGCTGAAGAGCCGGTAGGCTTTCGGCCCATCGAGCATCGTCCCCGCTGCCAGATTCCGACTGTTCCCTCCGCCCCCCTCGGCCTTGCCGCCGGTCCGCGATGCCGATACCATGGCGGCCATGGCACATCTGCACGAGGACATCAAATCGCTGATCAGGACGCGGCATGGCATTGTCACGGTCGATACACTCGACGAGAGCTTCGCCTGCCGTTCGATCATCGAGGCAGTCGACGAACTTGGCCTGCCCGCGCTGGAATGGACCGTCAGCGGCGGCCTGCGAAAGGCCGGAAGCAGCCCCACCAGCCGCGGCATCTCGAACACCGAGGCCCTCGCGGGCGCGCTGCAGCACCTTCGCCACAGCGACATGATCGGCGTCTACATCTTCAAGGACGCCCTGCGACACATCGAGGACGCCGCCACCGAACGCCTGTTGCGTGAGGTCGCCCAGCAGTTCGGCCGGGACAGCCGCACGCTGCTGCTCATCGATCACGGCGGCACGGTGCCCGCCACCGTCCGCCACCTCACCGTCCCGCTCGATATGCCCCTGCCGGACCTCGACGAGATCCGCGCCATCGTCAAGGCCTCCTTCCAGGACGTCACGACCCATCTGAACGTGGACGTGAAACTAAGCAAGGCCGAGTACGAACATTTCATCGCTTCGCTGCGGGGCCTGACGCGGATGGAGATCGGGCAGGTCGTCGCCGACTGCCTGCTGCACGACGGGCGCTTCGGGCCCGACGACGTCAGCCGGGCCATTGATCGGAAACGCCAGAAGCTCGGGCAGACCGGCGTGCTGGAGTACATGCACCCGCCGGCCGAGCCGCCGAAAATCGGCGGCATGCAAGCCCTGCGGAACTGGCTGGCCAAACGCAGCAAGGCCTTCACACCCGAGGCCCGCGAGTTCGGGCTGGAGCATCCGCGCGGCATGCTGATGCTGGGCGTGCAGGGCTGCGGCAAGAGCATGATGGCGCGATACGTAGCCGCCGGGTGGGGTATGCCGCTGCTGCGGATGAGCGTTGGCGCCCTGTACGACAAGTACGTCGGCGAGTCTGAGAAGCACCTGCGGCAAGCCTTCCAGGTCGCGGAGGTGATGGCCCCCTGCGTGCTGTGGATCGACGAGATCGAGAAGGCCTTCGCCTCCAGTTCCGCCGGCACCGACGCCGACGGCGGGCTGTCCAAGCGAATGTTCGGGCAGTTGCTGACCTGGATGCAGGACCACGAGCAGCCGGTCTTCATCGTCGCGACGGCCAACGACATCCAGGCCCTGCCGCCCGAGTTGATGCGCAAGGGCCGCTTCGACGAGATCTTCTTCGTCGACCTGCCCGGCCCCGAGGCCCGCCGGCGCATCCTGGATATCCACCTCGCCAAACGCAAACGCGACCCGCGGGCCTTCGACCTCGACGCCCTGACGGCCGTATGCGACGGCTTCAGTGGAGCGGAAATCGAGCAGGCCGTCGTCTCGGCCCTCTATACCGCCTTCTCCGACGGCACGGACCTGACCAACGACCATCTGCTCAGCGAACTCAACACCACCCAGCCCCTGTCGGTCACGATGGCCGAGAAGGTCGCCGCCCTGCGAAACTGGGCCCGCGACCGCTGCGTCTGCGCCGATTAGTGCGGAACACTCTCAGGTTGCGTCCGGCCGCCCGCACGGACCG
>JAAAOJ010000053.1 GCA_009908915.1 Planctomycetota bacterium | reverse complement strand
ATTGACGGCAAGCCGTCGACGCGCCCGCCAGGAGTCGAACCTGGGACCTGCGGTTTAGAAGACCGCTGCTCTATCCAGCTGAGCTACGGGCGCAAGATGATTGATTGAAAAAAGAGAGTTATCATTTTCGAAACACGATTCTTGTAACCACGACAGCCCTAGCGACAACCGCTCGGGGCGGTGCGACGGCCCTCTGGTCCGGGGGCCTATCAGGCCGTTCAGAAAGCTAATCGCTGCTGCGGTCGGGCTGTTGCGTGGGGGCATCGTCCCGAAGACTATGGTCTTTTGCCAATGAACGAATTAACCAGTGAACGAACTGACGAACGTGCCAATTCGCCTGCGTTTCCGTTCCTTGATGCTCGCGGTGCGGTCCATGTCTAAACGGACTGCTAGGGCGACTTGTCGCCACGTTGGCGGAAGACCGCCATGCGGGCCGCTGGCCGTCGATATCAAATGTATCGCCGGGAGATCTCCGGGTCAAGGATGTCTGCAGCCACCACGTGACAGACCAGAACAGACGCATGGAGACGCGTGACACATCGGCAAACGCTCCTTCGCCGATACGGCTGTCCACGATAATCCGGCACGATGGACGCGAGTATCGGATTCGGCCTGAAAGGTTCTTTGACGCCTCCCTCAGACATCCGAGGACGTGCCGATCAGCGCCGTTTGCGTGACATAACTTCTTTGTTTGCGTTGCAAAATCGTTCTGCTTTTCCGCCGACCCGACTGTTGAGGGAGGCGTCTTCTTGGTTTTCTCTTCGCTTTGAAGCGGTTTGGCGCGGGGATTCCGTCGATTTCCTGTTCATTTCGCCAAGGCCCGGCGCGTGTAGTTCCTCCAGCACACCCAGCCACCCATCCATCGGGGCGCACGTGTCGTCGTCCGCGGCCCAATTGATCGTGCGGCGGTAGGTCACCTCGCCGTTGATGGCCGCCTGTCGGCTGGGCAGGCGCCCCCTGTGTCTTGTAAATAAAGGGATTACATGGCACAAGAGAAGAAGGGCGAGTCTCCCCCGGAGGTGAGGGCAGTGAGCCCACCCGCCGTCCCCGCGAACGTTCGGTCCACGCGTTTCTCCGTCACAACTGGTTTCCTTGACGCCGCTTATCGGGCATCTCCGGTTCGGGGCGGGGCGAATTAGTTTGACGTAGTTTGAACATTGTGTTAAGTTCATCCACACACATGGTAACGGTGTCCATGCCTGCCGGCACTACGTGGACGAAACGGCCGGTGGGTTCCGCGCTTAGGAAATCGGCAGCATCGCCCTTGTGATGCTGGACAGTGGCGTATCCGCCGCGACGGCCCCGCGGACACCCCTTGCAGACCTGGTTGGGTCACCGACGAAGGGAACCACAGAACCATGGCGCTGGCACACCGCCTACAAAGCAGCCGCTTTGAACTGAAGTACCTGATCGACGAACCGAAAGCTCGCGCGATTCGGGACTTCGCCCGTAGCTACCTGGTGCCCGACGAATACGCTCCCGATACGCCTACCGGCGATTACCTGGTCAACAGCGTCTACCTCGACGACCGCGACTTGTCCTTGTGCCGTGCAACGGTGACGGGCCAGCGGAACCGCTTTAAGCTGCGGGTTCGCATGTACGACGACAATCCGTCGAGCCCGGTCTTCTTCGAGATCAAGCGCCGCGACTCCAACGTGGTGCTCAAGCGCCGCGCCGCCGTGCGGCGGGAGGCGGTCGACCGGCTGCTGCAGACGTATCATCCCCGGCGGACGGATCTGATGACATTCACATCCGAAGAGTTCGGCGCCCTGGAGCGCTTCTGCGAATTGGCCGCGGCCATCCGCGGCCGCGCGCAGACCTACGTGCATTATTGGCGCGAGGCCTACGAGTCGACCGAAAGCAATGCGGTGCGTCTGACCTTCGACCGTAATCTGCAGGCGGCCCCGGTCGACGGGCGGCTTGGGATCCCGCCAATGCGGCGCCGCTTCGCACCGCGGGTCGCTGGCGTGGTGCTGGAACTGAAATTCACCAACCGCTTCCGCAAGTGGATGCGTCAGATGGTCCGCGTGTTTGACCTCGACCACCGGTCTTTTCCGAAGTACGTGACCTGCGCCCAGGCCCTGCGATCGCACGAAGCCCGGATCACCTTGCCCCACTATTGGGAGGTGAATGCGTGAACACGCTGCTGGACATGTTCCTCAACGGCAACGGCGCCGGCGACGGCGATTGGATCAGCGCCCTGCTGTCGATGAGTCTGGCGCTGGTGCTCGGGCACATCGTGGCCTGGGTGTACATGCTTACCCACACGGGGCTGAGTTACTCGCGGACGTTCGTCGCCTCGCTGATGGTGCTGCCGGTGATCGTGTCGCTGGTGATGATGTTGATGACCAACAGCCTGGTCGTGGCGTTCGGCCTGCTGGCGATCTTTGCGGTGGTCCGGTTCCGCAACGTCCTGAAAGACACCCGCGACACCGTGTTCGTCCTCTGGGCCATCGTCGAGGGCATGGCCGTAGGCACCGGGCTGATGGGCGCGGCGATCATCGGTGGCCTGTTTATCGGTGTGGTGTTTATTTACATGCGTCTGACGGCGTTCGGCATCCGCCATCGCTACGACGTGATGCTTTCGTTGCAGTGGGGTGGCCCGGCACCGCCCCGCGAGACCCTCGCGCCGTTGCTCAAGCGTCACGCCGCCCGGGCGCAACTGGTCAGCCAACGGGGTGACACCGGCGAGATGGACCTGTCTTATCGTCTGTTGCTTCGCGATCCCGCCCGAAGTCAGGAACTGCTGGACGAAGTGCGATCACTGGGGGACGTCGAACACGCCTCGATGTATCTGCGAGAAGACGAATCGGAGATTTGACACCGCATGCCCCGCCTCGCCCGCATCCCGACGCCATTGAGCCAGCACGTCCGGCGTTTTCGCCACCAGGGACTGCCTGTGCTGGTTTTTATCGGCCTGATCATCGGGCTCGGCGCGTTGTGGAAAGCTCAGCAGACGCGACAGTGGGCCAGCGGCGAGGCCTATGCCGTCTCCTACGAGTTAACCGCACCCGCCGACGGCGTTCTTACCCGAATTCCTTTCGACGCCGAGCCGATGGCGGTGGTAAGCGCGGGCGACATCGTGGCCCAATTGGACAGCGAGCCGCTGACCGCGGAGATCGACGCGATGCGCGGCGACCTGGCGGCGCTCCGCGCCCAGGTGGCGGCCACCGAGGCGGAACTGGCCCTCGAAGAGGCGCGTGACCAGCGTGACCAGTTGCTCGCCCTGCGCCGATTGGCGCTGGATGTGCAGCGCCACGAGCTGGACGTCCTCGACCGGCGCGTCCAACTCCAGACCGATCGCATCGAACTGCTCAGCCTCGAGGCCGAGTACAACGCCGTCGAGGCCGTCCATGCCGTTGGCGTCGAAACCGATTACACCCTGAAGAACATCCGGCTCCAGCGCGATATCGCCCAGCAGCGGGTCGTCGGGGGCGAGGCGGCCCTCGAACGGGCGAAGGACCAACTGGAAGACCTCAACGCCCGCCTGGCCACCCACGGCGACCTGCCCGATGCCGACCCCCGCCTCAGCGCCCTGCTGGGGCCGATCCGCAAGCAGATTGCCGCCCAGGAAGCGCGCGTTCGCCAGTTGGAACTCCAACGGGAGGCCCTGACGGTCCGAAGCCCCATTACCGGGGAGATCGCCGCCATCTATCGCCGTCCCGGCCAGGCGGTATGCCTGGGCGAACCGATCATGACGATCGTCTCAGTCGAGCCGAGTCGCGAGGTGATCAGCTACGTCCGTGAGGGGGCCGGGCACACGCCCCGCAGAGGCGACCACGTCCGCATCCAATCCCGCAGTGGCGCCCGCAAGGTGGTCACGGGCAAGGTCGTCCGCGTCGGTGCGGGGATCCAGCCTATCCCGACGCACCAACTCCGCGACCAGCAGCGACTCGAATGGGGCCTGCCCGTGCGGATCGCGATCGACGAGCCCGGCCGTCTTATGCCCGGCGAACTGGTCAACGTGACTTATATCGCCGCCCGGTAAGAGCCCCAGGGATGCTGTATGTCCATCGCGTCCGTTCCAAGACGCCCAGGAAAGACGCGTCCAGCATGTCGGATCGCACTTTCGCAACCGCCGCGGCGATTCCTGCGCGTCCGGATGCGTCCGGCGGCCCCCCAGCGGGCTGAGGCAGTACCACGCCACGCCCCGCGACCCGTTGGCGACGGTCCGATCCGCTTGCCCACGGAGAACCTCGTCGTGTTTGTGAACACAGAACCTATCACTGCCGGAAGGCCGACGTCGCCACAGGAATCCACGCGTCACCGTTTGTGATCAAGCCGACGCTACCTATTCGAAACGCGGATGATGTTTTCGCAAAGGACACCTGTCCAGCATGCCCTGGCTTACGGCAGGGCGAATCACGATAGCAAGGTCACTGCCGCATTTGCATCGTTGCAGAAAAGATCGACGGCGAGATTGACGAGCTCGGAGAATACGCATATACTGTTCGCATATGGGGGGACAAAGGCCTTTTCTGAAGATCCTGAAAAGGACAGATCGTGGGCGCCGCATTGTCGAGATTCCGAGCATTCCTTCGCAAAGGCACTGACACGTTGCAAGCCGTCGGCGAACCGGCGGGCCGGCCGTGTTGTGAAACGCTCGAGCCGCGCCTGATGCTCAGCGTATCCGGCCCCGGTTCGGCCGAGCTGTTCGAGTTCGCCGAGTTTCACGTGGACAACCCCAGCTACGGCGGCAACGCCTTCGACGTCGAAGCCGACGTGCAGTTCACCCACGCCGGCAGCGGCCAGACGGTCGACGTGGACATGTTCTACGACGGCGGCGACGACTGGAAGTTCCGTTTCACCGGCACCGAGACCGGTACGTGGAACTGGTCGACCTCCAGCGGCGATTCCGACCTCGACGGGCACAGCGGGTCGATCAACATTACCTCCAACCCGGACGCCTATGGCTTCGTGACCAACGCCGGCAACAAGTGGGCCCGTCAGAAGGGCGACGCCGCGGGCGAGGCCACGTGGGCCACCGCCGGCTACGACACCGTGGAGTTCAGCGACAACACGTACGTCGTCGCGGACCTGGCGGGCACGTCGCTGGCCACCTACAACGACGACGTGATCACGCTGGACGTCAACGCCGCCGGCTACGGCTGGTTCATTGACGAAACGCCGGCCGACAGCCGCGAGTTCACCGTCACGACCCGCCCGGCGGGCATGGACCTGCTGACGGTACTGACTCACGAACTCGGCCACGATCTGGGCCTGGACCACAGCGACACCGGCGTGATGCAGGACAGCCTGGCCACAGGCGAGCGTCTGACCGGCATGTAGCTGCCCACAGCCACGGCCCGCCAAGACCCGTGAAATCGACCCCAGCTTGGTCCCCGAGCTCGGTAGCGACTTGTCGGTGGTTTGAGATCGTTTATGCGTGTGTCTTACCCAGCTTCACATGGGCGGGGTGGAGGCAAAACCGCCCCGACAGGCACGGGTCTATTTCTTCGACCGCGGGATGAGCGCAAGGTATTATTTCTTTGACAGAAGCGTGATCGTGAGGTATTGTTGTTTTTGTGCTGTTAAAAAATGGCAGCAATGCTGCTCGCCGAGCCAGTATTGTGTGGGAACTAAGGAGCATGTCGATGCAACCGGAGCGAAGAACAATGAGCACGTATCGGATGGTCTTGAGTGCGCTGTGTGTGCTGTGTTTGGCCGGGAGCGCTTTTGCAACTCCGACGATCAACGTCGGTACCCACGACCTTGCGCCGAATACGTCCGGGCAGGTGATCGACCTGCAAGTAACCGGGACTGCGGACGTCACGGGTTTCAACCTCCGCGCTCAGATCGGTGACGGAACAGGTGGGGACCCCGA
>JAAAOJ010000039.1 GCA_009908915.1 Planctomycetota bacterium | reverse complement strand
AGGCAAATGGCTGCGAATCACATCATATGAGAGGACCAGGGCAACAGCGCCGAACTCGCCCGCCCGCATGCAGCGCGCGGCCGCGTTCGGACGGTAACCAAGCGCGCGCGCCGCCCCACGCACCTTCCGCCTGGTCTTCTCGGAAATGCGGTATTTGCCGCATGCGCCGGCAAGTGCCTGCGATACGGTCGGGCGGGAAACACCAGCGTATTCCGCGATGTCCTGCATGGTGATAGGCACGTCGAACAGTCTCCTGCGTAAATCGAGTGAGCAGGATGATAACACGATTAGCGCGGGTGTCAAGTTCCCTACGGCGTATTTTTGTTTTTTTTTATGGGGGGCGAGGGAGGGGGTATGCACTCAGGGCTTACGCATCCAATTTCCCTTTGGGTGGGCCGGCGAAGACCTTGAGCAGGTGATTGTGGTCCCCTCCGCAGTAGAGGCGATTGGATTTGATGCTGGCTTTGAGAGTCTTCCTGACTTCAACACGCCGCTGAGAATCTGTCGTAAGTCCTTGTTTGACAAGGGGGGTGTTCCGGATTTGGGTGTCCGGGGCGTAGAATCGGCCATGTTTGTGCGGAAGAAGCCCAACGCGTCCGGCTCGGTCAGCGTTCAGGTCATCGACAAGTCGGCCGGCTATCGCGTCGTCGAGACGATCGGTTCGGCCAGGGATCCGCAGGAGATTGCCCGGCTGGTCGAGTTGGGCAAGCTGTTCATCGCGCGGCGAAGCGGGCAGTATTCCCTGTTCCCGGCGGATCCACAGAGCGACGCGGTCGCCCTCGACGTCGTCCGCACGCTGGAGAACGCCTCGATTCGCACCCTCGGCCCGGAGTTGATCTTGGGCCGGCTCTTTGATGCGATCGGCTTTGACGCGATCCCAGAGCCCTTGTTCCGCGACATCGTCATCGCCCGGCTGGCCTATCCGACCAGCAAGCTCAAGACGGTCGACTACCTGTATCGCTACCGGGGCAAGACCGTCTGCGTTCAGGAGGTGTACCGCTTCCTGGACCGCCTCAACTCGCGATACGCCGAACAGGCCCAGCGGATCGCCTATGAACACTCGCGCACGATCCTCGGATCGATCAGCGTCGTCTTCTACGACATGACGAGTCTGTACTTCGAGGCCGAAGACGAGGACGACCTGCGGCGGATCGGCTTCTCGAAGGACGGGAAGTTCCAGAGCCCGCAGATCATGCTCGGACTGCTGGTGGGAAGGGCGGCTATCCCATCGGCTACGACATCTTTGAAGGCAACACCTTCGAGGGCAAGACGCTCCTTCCCGTGCTGGACGGCATCGCCGAACGGTACGAGTTCGGCCAACCGGTCGTGGTCGCCGACGCCGCGATGCTCAGCCACGACAACCTCAACGCGTTGGATCGGCAGCGGTATCCGTTCATCGTCGCCGCCCGCATCCGCAACGAGACCCGCGCCATGCAGGAGACGATCCTTGACCGCTGCGCCGGCCTGACCAACGGCCAGTCCGTCGAGATCGACCACGAGCAAGGCCGACGACTGATCGTCGCCTACTCGGACAAACGGGCCAAGAAGGACGCCCGCAACCGCGACCGCGGCCTGCGGCGGCTCCGCAAACGCGTCCAGTCCGGCCGACTGACCAAGGACAGCCTCAACCGACGCGGCTACAACAAGTTCCTCAAACTCACTGGCGAGATCAGCGTCGAGGTCGACGAAGCGAAGGTCGAACAGGCTGCCCGATGGGACGGCCTGAAGGGCTACCTGACCAACACCGACATGCCCGCCGCCGATATCATCGAGAACTACGGCCAGCTCTGGCAGATCGAACGGGCCTTCCGGATCTCGAAGACCGACCTCCGCATCCGCCCGATGTATCATTACCGCCGGCGACGCATTGAAGCCCACGTGCTCGTCGCCTTCACCGCCTACACGCTCCACAAAGAACTCGAACGCCGGCTCGCCGCCGCCAGGCTCCCCATGAGCCCCAAACGAGCCATCGAACTGACTCAAACCATGTACGAGCTGACCTTCCGACTGCCGAATGATCCCCAAGATCGGAGCATTCGGCTCAAGATGGACCCCCAACAGCAGGCCCTCTACGACCTGCTCCATTGACCGGGTGTCCCAATGTTGAAGTCAGGAGAGTCTTTTCGGCTTTCAGCAGATTCAGGGCGATGCGGGCCAGCCGCGAGGCGTTTTCGGCGCCATGGCCGGTACCGGTCCGCCGCTCATCGTCGGCAAAGCTGATGTCCAGCGACCAATGCAACTGGTTCACCACCGACCAATGGTGCCGAACATGGCTCAGCGGTGCCTTCGGATCGGCGGCTGACAGCGACGAGAAGGCAGCCCATCCATTGCAGCGGCTGATATATGATGTACAAAGCCCAGACGCACCGGGTGAGCGGACGAACCGTGAGCCTCTCGCAGTCACACGTGCGGCCGATCGTCCGGGGCAACACCAACGGCATACGACTGTCAGGCCAGCCGCTGACAATCCTCGCCCCCGCGGCATAATGCTGGCACGGAGGATGTATTCAGCAAGCCCTATTGGCTCGTCTCGCGCGGGGTCGTGATCGTCTCGCCGCCAACGGCCTTTGTCGGCTTGACGGCGACGGCCTTCATTCGTTTGCCGTCCGGAGCTTCGAGCTTCTCCAACGCCAGGAGAACTCCCGCTCGACCGTACTCCCGTTCGGGTACGGCGACCACCGAAATCATCATGTTGTCGTCCAGCACATCGTCGCTCGCGCCAACCCCAACCAGAGACACGTCATCGGGAACGCCAAGTCCGAGCGAACGTGCCGTGGCCGCCAGCACTCGCACGTAGGCGGAGCTGTAGGCAACGAAAGCCGTCGGTCGATTATCGCTGGCCAACAGGCGGCCAACCGTATCCTTCAGCGACTCCATCGGATCGGCGTTGCCGTCTGTGTCTGATCTGCGCAGACACTCGGCAGTCAGTCCCGCATCCTTCATCGCCTGTTCGTACCCATCCTGGCGATCGCGTTGGCTGTAATGCGCTTCATTGAGACGATCCCATCCGGTCCCCCAATCCACGTAAACGACTCGCCGGTGCCCGGCCCGGAGTACCGCTTCAGTCGCCTGCCGTCCGAACGCAGCGTCATCGGGATACACACAGTCGTGATCGTGTTTGCGGTTCAGCCAGACCGCGGGCTGATCCATATCTTCGATAATGTTGATCATCTTGAGCGGGATCTCACCCGTGTAGTTGATCAGCATGGCATCGGAGCACCACTCGCGGAGAACCTTCGGAACATATCCCGAATCGGTCAGCCGGACGTCTGGCAGTTCTCCCACGGTCAGGTGCAGTTCGCGTTCGGACAGGGCGTAACAGATGCCGTGCAACGTCTGGGGCGGAAGACGGCTTTTCCCCAGGTGAGTCGAGAGCAACAACGCAATGCTGCCGAACGTCCCCGAACGTACAGCCTTGGCATAGGCGTTCGGCCGATACCCCATCTTGCTGGCGACAGCCTTCACCTTCGCCGCCCGCTTCAGCGCGGTCGGACGCTTCGGCTTATGCTCACCGCTCAAGACGGCGGCCGCCGTACGGCGGCTGACACCGGCCTTCTTCGCTATATCTTGGAGAGTTGCCATATCAATGAAGAACTCCTCGCCGGACAACGTCGACATACATTAACGACTATACACATTGTGTACCGCTACTCCCATATCTGTCACTCCCGGTTTTTCTCGTCGCCACGTGTGCTCATGAAAAGCGGCGACCCGCTTGCGGGCCGCCGCCTCTGTCTGCTGGTCGGTTGTGGCTGGAGCTTACAGGTCGAGCGGGCTGATGTACTGGCCATGCGTTTCCTGCAGGGCCGTCAGACGGTTGCGCTGCTCGGCTATCTCGTTTTTCATCGTCTCGGGCGTATCCTGGACGGTGGCATAGATCTCTTCCATGCGATCGAGCTTGGCCAGCAGTTCCGGCACACGGACGGTGAACTGCTCGACGTAGTCATCCTGGCTGTAGGCTTTCTCGAGGACGGCCTGGAAGAGCTTCTTGAGATCCTCGTACGTGGGGATCAGACCATAACCGGCATCGATGGCATCGACGTCGCCGTGGACGCGACGTTCCATCCACTTGATCCAGACGGCCTTGTCGCGCATGCCGTTGAGATACTTGCCCTCCTTCTTCAGGAAGTAGTTGGTCCCGAAGACCTTCGGCCGCTCGACATCCTTGGCGAACTCGAGGTTGTTCTGGATGTACTTGCCGACGGACATCGACAGGAAGTCCATGTTGCTCATGACGTTCCACTTGCGAACGCCCTCGGCGCCGATCGTGGCGGCCGTGGTTTCGCTCTCCAGCATCGCGCCCATCGTGCAGATGCCGTGATCCCAGTGGTAGGCCTCGCGGACGGGCACGTTGGTGTCGCTGTCGCGGCCACCGTAGATCACGCCGCCAAGAGGCATGCCCCTGGGATTGTCCCAGTCGGGGTCGGCGTTGGCCAGGTCACGGATACGAAGCGTGTAGCGGGCGTTCTTGTGGCTGGGGGTCGTTTCGTTGCCGTCCGGTCCCTGCATGCCCTCATGCCACTGCGTGCTCACATGGTTCATGCCTTCCTTGGGCAATTCCTGCCCCATGCCCATCCAGTACGGCTCGCCGTCCTTGACGAGGATATTGCCAAAGATCACCTCGCCAGGCTTGTGGAGACAGTCCCAGATAACGGGGTCGTCGTCCTTGTTGACATCGCGAATGATGCCGAAGATGCCGCTCTCGACATTGGCGGCCCGGAACTGGCCGTCGATGACGCGGAAGTAGGCCAGGTCGTCGCCGACGATGTTCTCGCCGGGGATCATGGCAGTGGAGGTCTTGCCGCACGCACTCGGGTACGCGCCGGCAAGGTAGGTCTTGCGATCATCGGGGCCGTTGACCCGCATGATGAACATGTGCTCGGCCAACCAGCCTTCGCGGTCGGCCTTGCAGATGGCCAGACGCAACGAGAGCTTCTTGAGGCCGACGGTGTTGCCCGCGTACTGCGTGTTGACGGACATGACGGTATTGCGCGTGTAGTCCATGTAGACGCGGTTGAGGTCCGGGTGCTTGGATGTGTTGCGATCGTCGACCTCGCCGGTGCAGTGCCGGAACTTGAAGAACTCGAAGTCGTCCTTCTCGGCCGACTGCCGCTTGAACTCCTCGTAGCCGACGCGATAGAGCATGTCTTCGCTGTGGGCCACATAGGCGCTGTCGGTGATCTGCAGGCAGGGGATGGCGTAGTCGCTGTTGACGGGGCCGAGGCAGAAGAAACGCACGTGCATGGTTCGGCCCTTGTAGGCGCCGCGCTGAAGGGCTTCCATTTCGGCCATGCCTTCCTCACGCTCAACCTGGTTGAGTTTTGGGTCGAGGTCGACACCCTTGGGCACGAGGTACTTGGTGACGTCTTTCTTGCGGGCCTGGTCGAAGTAGCCGTCGAAGTGGACGGTGTGGCCTTCGGTCTTGAGGGGCAGTTCTTCCTTGTTGTCGATCGCCTGCTGGCGGATCCACGCGACGTCCTCGGGGCTGTCGTCGCAAATAACGACCTCCTGCGGCGCACATAGTTCGATGGCATGGGCGATGAAGGCATTGACCTCGTCGTTGTCGATCGCCTGAAGCTTGGCCAGGCTCGTCTCGTCGGTCTTCTCCTTGATCGTCTGCAGTGTCTTCTCGTCCATATTCTTGCCTCATTCGGGGTTAGGGGGTTGGTGGTCCGACATACGACCCGCTGACGACGTCCGCGCAGTGACCTGCCCGGGGGACTCCTCGAAACCGGGACAGGTTACATACCCAATATGCAGCTCATAGTCAAGCGCATTCGCTGGTTGTCCGCCGGCATGACAGCGGTTCGAGCGTTTTGCGGAGGAAATGTCGTCTTCAGGCGTGGGCGAGGACGAGGCTTACAAGGACGACGACTCGTGCGTCCTAGCGAAGCTGCTTCGTAGAGCAGCAAGCAGGCAACCCCGCCGGCCGCAGACAGCCGAAGCCGCGGACAGCATGGGCACGACAGGATCCTTGTAAAACGCGCCACCGCAGGAGGCGATCTCGATGTTTGGCTTGGCACACGCGAGGATATGGCGTATGATTCCCGCCTTCATGGCGGCGATGGCTGCGGGTTGCGGTGGCGACCCGCCCCACCCGCAACAGCAACACCCCAACCAGGACAAACCAACCGAAGGGACCGCCGATGCAGTTGACCAGCCCCGCTTTCGATGACGGCCAGCCCATTGCCAAACTACACGCGTACAAGGGCGAAGGCCGCAACGTGCCGCCGAACCTCACCTGGTCCGGCGCGCCGCAGGAGGTCCAGTCCTTCGCGCTGATCGTCGACGACCCCGACGCTCCGCGCGACGAGCCGTTTGTGCATTGGGTGGCCTACAATATTGCCGGCGGCGCGGGCAGCCTGCCGACCGATACCATCACCCAGGGCGTCAATGACTTCGGCGAGAAGGGCTACGGGGGCCCCATGCCGCCGGAAGGCCACGGCGTCCACCACTACCACTTCAAACTCTATGCCCTCGATGCCGATCTCGCCCTGCGGCCGAAACTGACCAAGTCGCAACTGCTCAAGAAGATCGATGGCCACGTGATCGCCACGTCCGAGCTTGTGGGCACATACGAGCGTTAACAGCCGGCATTTGTCGTGAGTCGCCGCCCCGGCCGAGCTACAATGGTCTGTAGCGGGCGCAGCGGGGCCCACGACGATGTTGTTACGAAGGAACACCAATGGAAGACAAAGTCAAAGCAGTGATCGAGGAAATCCGACCGTATCTTCAGAACGACGGCGGCGATATCGAACTGGTCAGCGTGGACGAGGACAGCGGCGTGGTCTCGGTTCGCCTTCAGGGCGCCTGCCAGGGCTGCCCCGGTGCGGCCATGACGCTGAAAATGGGCGTCGAGCGACGGCTGAAGGAAGTCGTGCCCGAGGTTCAGGAAGTTCTCGCCGTTCAGTAGGCGACCCATGCCTCGCGAATCGAAGGCCGACAAAGCCGCCCGCGTGCGGACGATTCTCGCGCTGCTCAAGACGCACTACCCCCACGCCGATTGCTCCCTGGACTACCAGACGCCGTGGCAGTTGCTGGTGGCAACCATTCTCGCGGCCCAATGCACGGACGAGCGCGTCAACAAGGTCACGCCCGACCTGTTCCAGGCCTATCCGAGCACGAGTGCCTTCGCCGAGGCCGACCCGGAGGAACTCCGGCAGGCCATCCGATCGACGGGATTTTTTCGCAACAAGGCCAAGAACATCATGGGGGCGGCCCGCACAATCGAAGACGATCACGACGGCGATGTGCCGGCCGACATGGATACACTGCTGGCCCTGCCCGGCGTGGCGAGAAAGACAGCCAACGTCGTCCTCGGCACGGCGTTTGGCCGCAATGACGGTATCGTCGTCGACACGCACGTGACCCGCTTGAGCAACCGCCTGAAACTCACGTCGCATAAATCCAATCAAGGCGACAAGATAGAGAAAGACCTGATGGCCCTGATCCCTCGGAACGACTGGACGTTCTTCGCTCATGCCCTGGTTCATCACGGCCGGGACATCTGCACCGCCCGCACGCCGGACTGCGATGCCTGCCCGCTCGCGCCTCACTGCCCGTCGGCGGGAAAGGCCTGAGAGATATCTGGCAGCCGGCGGCTGTCGCTCTTTCTGAGGCAAGTGGGGTATTTCACGAAATCGCCGTCGGTACATCTCCGATATCAACGTGCAGGCTGATAGGTCAGCCGAGGTTCGGGGCTGCTGCATTGGAACATCGCGCAGCGGCCGCGCGTGCGGGGTGTTTGCACACAGCGGCGCAGCTCCACTATACGAAGACGCAGATCTGTTCAAGCACGGCTGGCCGTGCGGGCCCGTTGGACGACCAAGGTCTCTTTGAGGAGAAGAACGATGGCACTGGAGATCACAGCTTTGGTGGTGGACGATTCAGCCATCATGCGAAAGATGGTGATGCGATCGCTGACCGAGGCGGGCGTAGCAGAATTCACTTACGTCGAAGCAGTCGACGGGCAGGACGCCCTCGACAAGTTCGATCCCGAGACAATCGAGATACTCTTCGTTGACTGGAACATGCCGAACATGAACGGCCTGGAGTTCGTCAAAAAAGTCCGCGAGACCATCGACTACCACGTCCCGACCGTCATGGTCACAACCGAAAGCACCATGGGCAAGGTCGAAGAGGCCATGGACGAGGCGGGGGTGGACACCTTCATCTGCAAACCCTTCACGACCGACGTGCTGAAGAAGAAGCTGGGTCCGCTGTTCGAGAAACTCGAGGACGACGGCAAGAGCGGCGAGATGTTCTTCGGATCGCTCGCCAAGAAGTTCGCATAGTGCTACGTCAGATTTCGTCGACGAAAGGAGCCCGCCGTGACACCAGGTAGCAAGATTCAGTTCCTGCCGCACAGCGATGCGGTGGAGATATCCATCAAAGAGATCTTCATGAGCGCCTGCGGTTCGGTCGTTGAGCGGGCCGAGAACCTGCCCGAGGAGATCTGCGAGGACGGCGTGATCATCGCCGTTGTCTCGATCATGGGCGACGTTGACTGGTCGGTCTACATCGGCCTGCCGCGCGACACCGCCGTTGCCATCGCCGAGGCCTTCTGCGGGTTCGAGATTCCCTTTGACAGCGAAGATATGGGTGATGCCATCGGGGAAGTCGCCAACATTCTCGCGGGCAACGTCAAGCAGGTGCTCGACAAACGCGGCGTCGACAGCGAGATCTCGCTGCCGACCGTGATGCGCGTCGACGGTCTGCACGTGCTGAAACAACGAGATTCCGAGTCGAGTAAGCACGTCTATACATGCTCGCTCGGGCAGTTCTGGATAGGGGTCGTCGTCGGCAAGTCGCCCGGACTGGTCGCTTGAGGCGGTGACACAGCAAGGAAGAAGAACGCTCCATGGCTACAGACAACGCTCCAAACAACCACAAGCCCGCCCAGCGGGTCGATATTCCCGAGGCGCTTGACGGCCTGGCTGTGGCGATCGACGATTGCGACGTCGGCAACGAGGAAGCTTTCGTCAAGATCGGTATCCGGCTGGAGAAGGCCTGGACCGACCTGCGCGTCAACGGGGCCGACAAGCCCGTGCTGGAACTTCTCAAGACCTGTCTGCAGACGCTGCAGCAGATCTACCAGAAAACCGTCTCCGACGTCCAGGGCGCCTGGGACGCCGTGCGCGACGCCATCGCCGCCGTCGAGGCCGTCCTCGGTGGCGACGACTCCGCCGCCGACCGGGCCGCAGCCGCCGGGCAGGCCATCCAGGCCGTCCTCCAAGGTGACGACGTACCCGCCGAGCGGGCGCAGCAAGCCGCCGACGGCGAGGCCGAGGCCCCCCAGGCCGCCAACGCCAAGGGCGACAGCAGCCCGCGGGCCGCTCTGTGTGCGATCCAGGATGTCTCGGCACGCCTCGTGGCGGCCGACCCGTCGGACGGCGACGAACTCAAGGCGATTCTTGAAGACGTCCACACGCTGATGGACATGACCGGCCTCGCCGCAGCCGCCAGCGGTCACCTGACCATGGTCGCCACGCAGCTCGAAACCGTGATCCAGGGCAAGGTCCCCGACCCTCAGAAAACACTGGATACGATGGCCGGCGCGATCGGAACTTGCGCCGACGTCCAGGAGACGTTCATCGAAGCCGATGGCGACGACCTTGCCGAGGCCTCCGAGACGACCGGAGAACCCGACGACGACGAGGCGCCGGAGCCTGCAGCAGACGCTCAGACCCCGGAAGCTGACACCGAAACGTACGGCCCGGACGGGGCCGCCACCGCGGCAGACGACAAGCAGCCCGCAACCGAGGAGCCCGCAGAAGCCAAGCCGGCCAGCAAGGCGCCGCCAATCGAGTTTCCCGGACCCGCCGTCATGGGCGAGGACTGCGACCCCGAACTGATGAAGGAATTCATCATCGAGTGTCTCGACCATATCACCAACGCCGAAGGGGCGCTGCTGGAACTCGAATCCAACCCCGAAGACAACGACCAGATCAACGTCGTCTTCCGCGCCTTCCACACGATCAAGGGCACGAGCGGTTTCCTGAATCTCGACCGCATCCAGACATGTGCTCACCTGGCCGAGAACCTCCTCGACCGCGCCCGAGACGGCGAGATTCGCATTCTCGGCGGCTATGCCGACCTCGCACTGCGAAGCTGCGACTGCCTGCGCGTGATGATCGAAGGCCTGCAGGGCCTAACCCCCGGGGACGACCTGACGATTCCCGAGGACCTCAGTGAGCTGCTGGAGATCCTCTCCGACCCGGAAGGGGCCGGCTACGACGAAGACGACGTGGACGACACACCGATGCGTACCGGCGATATCCTGGTCGCCGGGGGGAAGATCACGCGCGAGCACGTCGAGCAGGCCGAGACCGAGAAGGGCCAGAAGCACCTCGGCGAGAAGCTCCTCGAAGACAAAGCCGTCAAGGCCAAGGACGTGGCCGGCGCGATCCGCAAGCAGAAAGCCCAGCAGCAACGCGGCGCCAGCAGCATGGCCGAAGGTTCGGTTCGCGTGTCGACCGGCCGGCTGGACAGCCTGATCAACATGGTCGGCGAACTGGTCATCGCCCAGTCGATGGTCGCCCAAGACCCGAGCGTGATGTCCGGCCAGGCGCCGCGCCTACAGCGCAACGTCTCGCACGCGGGCAAGATCACCCGCGAGTTGCAGGACCTGACCATGAGCCTCCGCATGGTGCCCCTCAAGGGCATCTTCCAGAAGATGAACCGCCTCGTCCGTGACCTGGCCCGCAAGAGCGGCAAGAAGGTCAAGTTCGTGACCGAAGGAGAGGAGACCGAGATCGACCGCAACATGGTCGAGAGCCTCAACGACCCGTTGGTCCACATGATCCGAAACTCCGTCGATCACGGCGTCGAGTCGCCGGACGTGCGCGAGACAAACGGCAAGGAGCCCAGTGGCACGGTGACCTTGCGGGCGTATCATGCGGCCGGCAATGTCGTGATCGAACTGCAGGACGACGGTAAGGGCCTCGACCGCGAGCGGATCCTCGCCAAGGCCAGCGAACGCGGACTGCTCGACGGCAAGAAAGACCTCAGCGACCAGGAAGCCTTCATGCTGATCTTCCAGGCGGGCTTCAGCACGGCCGAGAAGGTCACCGACGTTTCCGGGCGCGGCGTGGGCATGGACGTCGTCAAACGGAGCATCGAGAGTCTTCGCGGCCGGATCGAGGTTGCCAGTAAGCAGGGCGCCGGTTCGACGTTCTCGATCCGTCTGCCACTGACGATGGCGATTGCCGATGCGATGATTCTCCGCGTCGGTCAGGAAACCTACCTCCTGCCGACCGTTTCGATCGAACAGAGCTTCCAGCCGGGCGCCGGTTCTATTTCGACCGTCAGCGGCAAGGGCGAGATGGTCATGCTGCGGGGCGAACTGCTGCCGCTGTTCCGGCTGCACGAGCTCTTCGACGTACCGCAAGCCAGTACCGAGCCATACGAATCCCTGCTGGTGGTCATCGAAGGAGACGGCCACCGCTGCGCGCTGATGGTCGACGAACTACTCGGCCAGCAACAGGTGGTCATCAAGTCGCTCGGGCGCGGCATGGCCAAGGTGCCGGGCGTCAGCGGCGGCGCGATTCTCGGTGACGGGCGCGTCGGGCTGATCCTCGACGCGACGGGCCTGCTGCAACTGGCCGAGGGACGCCTCGACAACGAACCGGAAGCCGCGATGGCCTGACCGCCATCGGCCGATACGCACATGTGACACCCACAAGGAGTCAATGAAATGACCGACAACGCCGCGACAGTCACCGACACCAATTCACGCGCCGGCATGTACCTCACCTTCGGCCTGGCCGACGAGGAATACGGCGTCGAGATCCTCAAGGTCCGTGAGATCATCTGTATGATGGACATCACGGCCGTCCCCAAGGCCCCGCCGCACGTCAAGGGCGTGGTGAACCTGCGAGGAAAGGTTGTGCCCGTCATCGAGCTCCGCACGCGTTTCAGCATGCCGACCATCGAGTCGACCGAGGAGACCTGCATCATCGTGGTCGTGGTGGGCACCAGGGAAATCGGCGTCGTCGTCGACAGAGTCAGCGAAGTGCTCGACATCGCCGAGAAGGACATCGAGGACCCACCGACATTCGGCACGATCGTCGATACCAGCTTCCTCATCGGCATGGGCAAGACCGAGGGCCACGTGACGATCCTGCTGGATATCACCAAGGTCCTCGACCCGAACGATATCGCCGGCATCGCCTGAGCAGGCAAGAGTTCCAAACACAACGGACAGCACAACAGCCGGCCCGCCGGGCGGACGGAACCGGTCATCACGGTCATAGCAGCCCATTCATACAAGTGCCTCGACCCCGCGACGCGATCCATTTCTAAACGACAGGTTGTTATACCAAGCATACTAAGCTCGTGCATGGTACATGCGTTAGTTACACGCGACGGGGCGGGCACTACACCGCGCAAGAATCTATCGTATTCCGTATGAGAGGCCTGGATTGGCGTTGCGCTGACACGTCCGGTCGGCGAGGCGCGGGCGGCGATGCGACAAAAGATCATACGCTTGATGAAAATGCCTCCTCCGCAAGCCGATATAGAAAGGGCCGGGGTGTGCCGGGAGTCTGCCCCGTCCGGCAGAACACCGTCCAGGCAAGGCGTCCATGCCGGAGAGGCTGACTGACGAAGCGGCAGTCGTGGCCGGTGTTCGACCCGCGTCGGTGTGGCGGCCCATGGCCCTGGCCATGCCAGCGGTATCAGTAGCCTGGACCGGAGAACCGGGATGTCGATGGCGCAACACCTAGCCGAGATCACCGATCAGCAGTTCGCGGACATCAGCGAACTGGTCAAGCGACTTACCGGCATCAATCTCCACGCGGGCAAGAAGGAACTGGTCAAGGCCCGGCTCGCCAAGCGCACGCGACAGTTGAAGCTGGGCAGCCTCGAGGAGTACATCGGATTCGTCCGCAACGACAAAAGCGGCCGCGAACTGGTTTCGATGCTGGATGCGCTGTCGACGAACCTGACCTTCTTCTTCCGCGAGCCGGCACACTTCAACTTCCTGAAGGACCGCATCCTGCCGGACATCAAGGGCAGGAATACCAAACGTCTGAGGATCTGGAGCGCCGGCTGCAGCAGCGGCGAGGAGCCCTATTCCATCGCTATTCTGCTGAACGAATGCATTCCGGATCTGGATCGCTGGGACGCGAAGATCCTGGCGACCGATCTTTCGACGCGAGTGCTCAGTATAGCCATGCGCGGGGAATACGCCAAGCAGCGGTTCCGTGACACGCCCGGCCAGCTCGTCCAGCGGTACTTTGACGTCGTCCAGACCTCGCCGAGCAAAATCTACAGGACCGGGCCACGCATCCGAAAGATAGTGCATTTCGCACGGCTGAACCTTGTGGAGCCCTGGCCGATGAAGGGCCCGTTCGACGTGATGTTCTGCCGCAACGTAATGATCTACTTCGACAAACCAACACAGAATCGACTGGTCAAGCGGTACTACGACCTGCTGGCTCCTGGAGGGCACCTGTTCCTGGGGCATTCAGAGAGTCTTACAGGTACGAAGCACCAGTTCCGATATGTAATGCCGGCGACATACGTCAAGTGACGCGGCCGCGGTGGCCGTCACACGGAGAGATGACCGTGAAGCATATAGTTGGCGTGGCTGACATGAAGATCTCCGGCGGTGCCGGCGACATCATCGTCACCCATGCGCTGGGTAGCTGTCTCGGCGTTTCGGCCTACGATGCTACGGCACAGGTCGGCGGCATCCTGCACGTGATGATGCCCGTCTCCAGCATTAATCCGGAGAAGGCCAAGGCGAATCCATGCATGTTTGTCGATACGGCGTTGCCTGCGTTTTTCAGGGCCCTTTACGACAAGGGAGCAGAGAAGAAGCGCCTGATCGTCAAGGTCGCCGGCGGCGCAAACGTCCAGGGCAACGGGTCGGATCGTTTTGCCATCGGCAAACGAAACTACATTATGCTCAAGAAAGTTTTCTGGAAGAACAGTGCCCTGATCGACAGCGAAGATGTCGGGGGCACGAAGGCACGGACAATGTACATCGAGATTGGATCGGGGCGGGTGTGGCTAAGCAATGCCGGATCGGAGTGGGACCTGTGAGATGCAACTGCAAACCGACGCGGACGCAACACCGTCTGCCAAGCCGGGGCGGAATGTGCGACTGAATCGTTGTCGCCGGGAGAGTGACGTTATGGCGCTGAACATCTTAGTTGTGGATGACAGTTCCATCACGCGAGCGATGATCATCAAGACCTTGAAGATCGCCGGCCTGCCGCTGGGCGAGATTCACCAGGCCGCCAACGGGCAGGAAGGCCTCGACAAACTCCAGGACAACTGGATCGATCTGGCCCTCGTGGATATCAACATGCCCGTGATGGACGGCGAGGAGATGATCTGCAAGGTTCGCGCGCGTACGGAGTGGGAAAACCTGCCCATCGTGGTCGTGTCGACCGAGGGCAGCCAGACGCGAATCGAGCGCCTCCAGCGGAAGGGTGCACAGTTCATACACAAGCCCTTCTCGCCGGAGACCATTGGCGAGGTCGTCTCAGATATTACAGGACTGGACAATGAACCCATCGAAGCCGACACCGACTTTTAGTGACACCCTCTGGACGGTCGGCGAAGAGACGTTCGAGTCGCTGGCCTTCATGCTGCCGATGCCCGAGGACGAAGACCCGGCCGCCGATGGCTGGGCCCACGTCTGCCGCGTCGAGTTCACCGGCCCGTTCGGCGGGACGGTCTTCGTGGCCATCAGCCCCGGCATGCTCGACCCCCTCGCGGCCAACATGCTCGGCATCGAGTCCGGCGACGATACGCCGGAAGGGGTGCAGAAGGAAGACGCCATCAAGGAGCTGTTGAATGTCGTCTGCGGCAACCTACTGCCGGCGATCGCCGGCTCGCAGGAGGTTTTTCACATCGCCAGCCCAACGCTGCTGGACGAGCCCGTCGTGCCGCAGAAGATCGACGGCCTAGAGCAGCGCGGTCGCGCCAAAATGACGCTCGACTCCGGCCGTGCGATGCTGGTGCTCTTTGTTGATGCCGGTGCCGTCATCCGAACGCCCAGCCCCGAACCACCGACGCGCCCCGCCGAGCCAGGAGGTTACTGAGCATGATCAAGGTCCTCATCGTTGATGATTCGGCCATCGTCCGCCAGGTCCTCTCGGGCGAATTGAACAAGGCCAAGGACATCGACGTGGTCGGTACGGCCATGGACCCTTACGTTGCGCGCGACAAGATCGTCGCCCTCAAACCCGACGTCATCACGCTCGACATCGAAATGCCGCGGATGGACGGCCTGACGTTTCTCAGCAAGCTCATGAGGCACTACCCGCTGCCGGTGATCGTCGTCAGTTCGCTGACGCCGGAGGGCTCGGCGACGGCCCTGCGCGCCCTCGAACTGGGCGCGGTGGAAGTTATCTCCAAACCGGGCAGTGCTTACAGTGTCGCGGAGGTCACCAAAGCGCTCGCCGAAAGAATCTGGGCCGCCGCCTGCGTGCGATGCGTCAAACCCGTCACGCGCGAGCCCGCCAAGCCCCAGGCCAGGCACGTCGAGGCCATGCTCGCCACGACACACAAGATCCTCGCCATCGGCGCGTCGACCGGCGGTACCGAGGCCATTAAGGAAGTCCTCACGCGTCTGCCGCGCAGCACGCCGGGCACGCTGATCGTCCAGCACATGCCCGAACATTTCACCAAGAGCTTCGCCGAACGCCTCGACCAACTCTGCCAGATGGAAGTCCGCGAGGCCGTCAGCGGCGATGCCGTCGTGCCCGGCGTGGCGCTGCTGGCCCCGGGCAACTACCACATGGTACTCAAGCGAAGCGGCGCCCGGTACTATGTGGACGTCAAGGGAGGCCCCCGCGTCCATCACCAGCGCCCGGCCGTCGATGTCACGTTTCACAGCGTCGCCCGATACGCCGGCAACAACGCCGTCGGCGTGGTCCTCACCGGCATGGGCGCCGACGGCGCCGCCGGGCTCAAGGCCATGCGGGACGCCGGCGCCCACACGCTCGCCCAGAACGAAGAGACCTGCGTGGTCTTCGGCATGCCCCGCGAGGCCATCCGGCTCGAAGCCGCCTGCCAGGTCGTGCCGCTGCCGAATATGGCCGCCAAGGTCTGCGAGGCCCTCGCCCGCAAAGCCGCCATAACCGCCTGAAGGCAGGGGAGAGCTACTTCTTCTCGGCGTCGTCCTTCTTCTCCGAGGCCACTTCCTCGCCGGCCGAGCGGATCGCCCAGCGGGCGAATTTCATCCGTGTGCCATCGTCGACCTTAACGGTGATCTCGTCGTCGCGGACCTCCACAGCCGTCCCGACAACGCCGCCGATGGTGATGATCTTGTCGCCCTTGGCGAGGTTTGCCAGCATTTCGCGACGCTTGGCGGCCTGCTTGCGGCGGCTCGAGCCCATCACCCAGTACAGCAGGATGAACCCGCCAATCATGATGACCATGAACCACATGTTGCTAAACGGCCCCCCCGACGGGCTTTTGTCCTGGGCCTGATCGCCCTGGCCTTCGGTATCATCGTTCGCACCGTCGCCGCCGTCGCTTTCCGTCGCCTTGTCGGCCGAACCGTCGTCGGCAGGGGCGGGCGCGTCGCCATCGTTCTCGGCAGGCTGGCCGACCCACTGACCTTCGTCGCCGCCGCCGTCATCCTGGGCAAGGGCCGGGGCTGCGGAAACGGTCAGTACCAGCAGAATCGTCGTGATGCGGAGTATCGTCGAAAGTCGTTGCATGGTGTCCTCTGATGTTCTTGGTAAAAGGGCGATCCCCTGACCGCCGCAAGTCACGTATTCTGCGCGATCCGTTCTGCCAAGGCAATGCTTTTGCACCGCACCCCCCATTGGGGCAACGCGTCAGGCAGTCGCGGAACCGTACATCTCTTCGAGCCATGCGGCCCGGCGGTCGGCGAACTCGCCGGCGGCGATGGCCTGGCGGATGGCGGCCATGAAGTCCGCGAAGAAATGCAGGTTGTGCAGGCTCACGAGGGTCGGACCGAGCATCTCGTTGGCCATAAACAGGTGGCGGATCACGCCCCGCGAGTAGTGCCGGCACGCATAGCAGCCGCAGCGATCGTCGATCGCCTGGGCGACCTCGCTGTGGCAGGCGTTACGGAGCTTGAGTCGGCCGTCCCACGTGAAGGCCTGGGCATTGCGGCCGTTGCGTGTGGGCAGGACGCAGTCGAACATGTCGATGCCGCTGGCGACGGCGGCAAGAATGTCGCGCGGCTCGCCGACGCCCATGAGGTATCGTGGGCGGTCGGCCGGTAGGAGGTCCGGGATGTCCTGGAGCACCTCGCACATGGCCTGGTGCCCCTCGCCGACACTCAGCCCGCCGACGGCGTAGCCGGGCAGATCCAGTGCCACCAGCGCCCGGGCCGACTCGGCCCGCAGGTCGCGATGCACACCTCCCTGCTGTATGCCGAAGAGCGCCTGGCGGCGGCCGTGGGCGGTCTGCCGGTCGAAGGCGTCCCACGCCTCGCGGCAGCGGCGCGCCCAGGCGGCTGATCGCTGGACGGCGGCGAGCAAGGCGTCGCGACTGGCCTCGCCGGGCGGGCACTCGTCAAGTTGCATCATGACGTCCGCGCCGAGGCGGTGCTGGATTTCGACGGCCCGCCGGGGCGTGAGGCGAACATCCGCCCCGTCGATGTGTGACTGGAAGGTCACGCCCTCTTCGTCCAGCGTCCGCAGGTGCGCAAGGCTGAAGACCTGGTAGCCTCCGCTGTCGGTAAGGATCGGACCGTCCCAGGCCATCATCGTGTGCAGCCCACCGAGTCGCTCGACGCATGCGTCGCCTGGACGAAGCATGAGGTGATAGGTGTTGGCGAGGATCATCTCCGTGCCGGTCGCGCGGAGCTGGTCCGGCGTGATGCCCTTGACGCTACCGGCCGTGCCGACCGGCATGAAGGCAGGCGTGGCGATCTCGCCGTGCGGCGTCGCCAGTTGACCAAGGCGAGCCGGGCCGTCGGTGGCGTGTACGGTCAGTTGCAGCATGGGGGCACGATACCGGGCGGGCCCGCTGGGAAAAAGCGCAAAGTCAGCGCGCGTTTGCATCGGAGGCCTCGCCACTGTTGGCCAGAACGGCCGCGACGGCGTCGATAAGGTCCTGCGGGCTGAACGGCTTGCGGAGGAACGCCTTATCCGAGGGGTCCACGCCGTGGCGGGTCAGCACCTCCGGTGTGTGGCCGCTGATGTAGAGGACCTTCATGCGGCAATGGGTGCCGATGAGTTGGCGCGCGAGTTCCGGACCGGTGACGTTCGGCATGACGACGTCGGTGATCAGCAGGTCGATGACGTCGCCATGGTGCTCAGCCTGGCCCAAAGCCTCCTCGACATCGGCGGCCGGCAGCACGGTATAGCCGCGGTGCTCGAGGATTCGCGTCACCAGCAGACGCACGGCGGGGTCGTCCTCGGCAACGAGAATGGTCGCCGGTGTGGGCGCGGCTTCATCGTGCGGGGCCGACGCGTCCGGCTTGCTCGCGGGCGCCGCCTCGGCCTGTGGCAGGCGAATGCGGAACGTCGCCCCCCCGCCGGGCTCGCTGTCGACGTCGATCTGGCCGCCGCTGTTGGTAACGAAGCCGTAGACCATGCTCAGCCCCAGGCCCGTGCCCTTGCCCTTTTGCTTCGTGGTAAAGAAGGGCTCAAAGATGTGCTCGCGCGTTTCGGCGTCGATGCCGCTGCCGTTGTCGCTGACGGTGATGAGCACCGTTGGCGATGGGATCGGGCCGCCGGTTGAGATGTAGGTGCCGTCGGGATGGTCGGGGGCGACGGCGATACGCAGACGTCCGCCGTCCGGCATGGCGTCACGGGCATTGATCGCCAGGTTCATCAGCGCCTGCTGGAAGCGGTTGGGGTCGACCTGGATGCGGCCGGCCGCCGGATCGACGTCGATGTCGAGCTTGATATCTTCGCCGATCATCGACAGGGCCTTCTGCATTCGCCGCAGGGCCTCGCCGGGGTCGAAAACCTCCGGCGACATGGCCTGGCGACGGCTGAAACTCAGCAACTCGGCGGTCAGTTGCGAGGCCTGCTGGCAGGCGAGGCTGATCTGCTCAACGCTGCTGTGAACGGCCTCGTCGCTTTCGAGCATGAGCAGGTCACAGTAGCCCTTGATGACGGTGAGTTGATTGTTGAAGTCGTGGGCGACGCCGCCGGCAAGCCGTCCGACGGCCTGCATCTTCTCGCCCTGTCGCGCCCGGTCGTCTGCCTGCCGCTGGGCGGAAAGGTCCTGGCAACACTCGACGCAGATGCGTCGGTCGGCCAAGTCGATGCACCGTATGGTCTTCAGGACGGGAATCGTCTTGCCGCTGCGGGCGATGAGTTGCGACTCGGCGTTGTCCAGCACGTCGGCACGTTGGCAGGCGGGTGCTGCCTCGCTGTCCGGCGTGCATAGGGTCCGGCATGGCTGACCGACAAGGTCCGCCGCGTTGCAGCCGGTCAGTTCGCAGAGGGCATCGTTGACGGCGAGGATCCGGTGGGCGTCGGCGTCGACGATGAAACTGGAGCCCGGCAGCGACTCAAAGAGAAGTTCCCATCGCCGCCGGCTGTCCGCTAGTTCCTGCCGCGTCGTCCTCAACCGCCGCCAAAACACAGCAGCCAGCAGGGCCGCCAGGGCCGCGCCGATCAGGCTCGCGGCGAGTGCTGCTTCCGACACAGCGGCGAGTATCAAAACCACCGGACAAATAGAGCATGCAGGCGCGCCGCGAATCGGGCCGTCAGCCCGTCGCGCACCGACAGCGTCACGCCCCGAATTCAGATTCACAGGACCCTTCACAGACGAGCCGTCCTCTCGCCCTCCGCACATAGCACAAAACAGGGGCCCACACGAGCCCGGCTGCACTGGTTTCCGGCTTGCAGCCCCCCCCGCACGTTTCCTAACTCCCCCATCTTTACATCAGGGAGTATAGGAGCGGGCCTTGTAAATGGCAAGGCACGTTTTCAGAACGGAAGCCATATCTTTTGTTGCCAGTTGGCTGGCGGCGTCGGACCTTGCGTTGTCCGGATCGAGGTGCGTTTCCAGAAACAGCGCGTCGGCGCCGGCCGCAATCGCGGCGGCGGCCAGAACAGGCACAAACTCGCGGTCGCCGCCGGAGGCGTTTCCCAGCCCGCCGGGCTGCTGGACCGAATGCGTGGCGTCGAAAACCACCGGCGCGTAGACCTGCATCTGCGGAATGCTGCGCATGTCGCTGACCAGCCGGTTGTAGCCGAAGGACGTGCCGCGCTCGGTCAGCAAAATCTGGTCGTTGCCGGTCGACTGAACTTTCTCGACAACGTTCTGCATGTCCCACGGGGCCATGAACTGGGCCTTTTTGACGTTGACCGGCTTGCCGGTTTCGCCGGCCGTCACGAGCAGGTCGGTCTGCCGCGCGAGGAAGGCGGGAATCTGCAGGCAATCGACGGCCTGGGCGACAAGGGTGGCCTGGCCGGGTTCGTGGATGTCGGTCAGCACGGGCACGCCGACGGTCTGACCGACCTCGGCCAGCCATTCCAGCCCCGTCTCTAGACCCGGGCCTCGATAGCTACTGACGCTGGAACGATTGGCCTTGTCGAAGCTGGCCTTGAAGACGTAGCCGATGCCCAGCTCGCCGCAGATGTCCTTGACCGTCCGCGCGACGTGCAGGCACAAATCGAGACTCTCGGCCATGCACGGGCCGGCGATGATCGACAGGCCTTCGCCCCCGAAACCTACGCCCCCGATCGTGCATACGTCGACCCGGCTCAAAGCGGGGCTCCTTTCCACGGCCACATCGGCAGGGTCCATCGGGACCGCGACTGCGGCACGATCAGCGTGATTCTGTGTTCGGCCACGGAAATCTCCAGCGGGCTCTCCGGTCCGACATCGCCATCGACCTGACAGGTCAGCGGCTGGTCGGTTTCTATGTGAATGCGTTCGGGCTCTTCGTAGATGCAATTTCCCTTGAGCGGATGGCGTCTCAGCATGGTCCAGCCCGCGTGGAGAATCAGGCCGGTCTGGCGGTCGCACTCGAAGACGACAAGGTCCAGCAGGCCGTCGTCGAAGCGGGCGTCGCGGCAGATCCGCAGGCCGATGCTGTAGCGGCTGATGTTGCCCACGAAAGCCAGGCCTCGGCCCTGGAAGACGTCGCGCCCGTCGGCGGTCACGCGAAGGGTCGGAAAGTTGTGCTCCCAAAACGTCCGCCAGATTGGCCAGAAGTAGCTCAAGTGGCTGATGTGTCCGGTCCGGCCGGCCGAGACACGGCGGACGACCTCGGCGTCAAAGCCCACACCGACGATGCTGTGAAAGCTTCGGCCGTTAATCATGCCCATATCACATCGCATGGCCTGGCCGGTGGCGAGGACCTTGACGAGATCGGCGGGGTTGGAGGGAATCTGCAGCTCCTTGGCCAGCAGGTTTTCCGTGCCGGCCGGTGCGGCGAGCATCGGCACGTCGGTCCCGAGCAGGCCGTTGGCAACCTCGTTGACCGTGCCGTCGCCGCCGAAGCTGATGACGGCCTCGGCCTGGCCCGCGATCTCGCGTGCGTAGCGGGTGGCGTCGCCGGCGTACTTCGTGACGTATTCCACGAGGTCATAGCCGGCCTTGGCCAGTTCGCCGCGCAGATTGGCCAGTTGGCGTTTGCGCCCGCCATAGCCGCTTCGCGGGTTGATGATGAGGTATACCGGCTTGTCGGTCATGCGTTTCTTTCATCGGCCAACCACAACGATGGGCTCAAGTGGGCTTGAACCGTGGGCGGCATTGACTATAATACCGGATTCGGTCAGCCCGGCAAGACAGGACGTCCGATGCGTCCCGGCCGGTGCTGACGAACAGAGCACCGACACGCAGGAGAGACTACGCATGGATCAGGCTACCGCCGACGCCATTAAAGACATCGCCTCACAGGAGACGTGGACCTACAAAGACTACCAGACGCTCATCAGCCGCCTCGCCGAGTTGCGAGACCCCGCCGGTCGGGCGCGCGAGCTTCTGGCTGAACTCGAGTCCAAGACACCCGAGCCGAAAGGCACGGATGCGGTGAAAATCGGCATTGCCCGATTCATGCTCTGCCGTTTCGAGCAGGCACTGCAGACCTTCACCAACGCCACCGACAACAAGGACCGTCGCTACTTCGCCGCCGAATGCCTCCGCTGCCTCCAGCGGTTCGACGAGGCCATCGAAGATTACGAACGTGCCAAGGCCCGCGGCTGGGATAGCCCCGAAGCCGACACCCGTCGCGTGCAGTGCTTTGCCCTTGCCGGTCGACTCGACGACGCGGCCGAGGCGCTGAAGGACCTCGGCAAGGACGTCGCCGAATCGGCCGACGGCTGGTACCTCAAGGGGTTGCTGGCGGAGTTGAACGGTGAAGACAGTCAGACCGTCCTCGAAGCCTACGAACAGGCCTGCGAACTCGACGAAGACCATGCCGAGGCAACCTTCCGCATGGCCTTCTATCTCGACCTCCACGGCGAGGAAGAGGAAGCCATCGACCTGTACAAGGATTGCCTCGGGCGTCCCCCCGTCTACGCCAACGCCCTGATGAACCTCGCGGTCCTGCACGAGGACGCCGGCCAGTACGATCAGGCGATCGCGTACCTCAACCGCGTGCTGGCCGTCAACCCGAATCACGCGCGGGCTCGGCTGTTCATGCGAGACGCCCAGGCCAGCAAGTCCATGCACTACGACGAAGACCAGGCCCGCCGCATCGCCAAGCGCAACGCCGTGCTGGACATTCCCGTGACCGATTTTGAACTGTCGGTCCGTGCCCGCAACTGCCTCAAGAAGATGAACATCCGCTCGCTGGGCGACCTCGTGCGGACCACCGAGAGTGAATTGCTGGGCTACAAGAACTTCGGCGAAACGTCGTTGAAGGAGATCAAGGACATGCTGGCCGCCAAAGGCCTTCGCCTCGGACAGGCGCTGGAAGAGGGCACGGACTTCTCGGCCTCGCCGGACGAGCCATTAGGCATCGTCACGTTGGAAGAAAACGGCGTCCGCAGCACGCTGATCGACCAGGTCGAATTCTCCGTTCGGGCCCGCCGCGTGCTGGATCAGTTGGGCATCCGGACAATCGGCGACCTGGCCGACCGATCGGAAGCCGAACTGCTCGCCCAAAAGAACTTCGGGCAGACATCGTTGAACGAAATGCGCCAACGGCTCACCGATCACAACCTGAGCTTCCGCGACAGCAGTTGAACAGCGGATGATCATTAGAAAAATGGCCCGCACAAGTTGGAATCCAGGCAAGGACCTGTGCGGGCACGAGGGTGAAGATCGGTTGGCGCCGGATATCATGCTATGGTCGTATCAACATTCAATTATAGGTACGGTGTGGAGGGGATGTCCTCAATTCGCGGCACGCGGTGCGATTTTGTCTGGCGCCCCGCCCCACTCGCGACCGTCGACGTCTTTACGGCATCGACGGCAACCTTCCGCGTGCGATCGTGCCTTGTGGTCCTGCAGGATGACCGTCGAAGAGTCACGCACTTCAACGTAACGGCCAGTGCCGGCCAGGCAGGTCGTCGCGGCATTTCCATGCGACGCGGCTCGGCGGTTCCTGCGGCGAGATCGCGACCGGATCTACGCCCGCGACGTCCAGCGACAGATGGCAGCCGCGAAGAGGCAAGAGGGTCGTATCGCTCCTGACGTCGTCAGGCTGAGTCCGTGGCATCGCGCAGCACTTCAAGAAAGCCTGCAAGGTCGGCCTCGAACTCGATCGTATGGGCGGCGTCGAATTCATGGACAGCCCACGCCTTGCCGCACACGCGATGGCACAGACTCCGTGTGGCGGCGTTGTCGATGATGCGATCGCGCCCGGCCAACAGAAGGGATGTGGGGGTGCTGATCGCGCCCGGCTGGGCGCGCCGCAGTGAGCGGTCAAGGCAGCGGCTGACGTAGAGGAAGCGGGCCGTCGCCCGGTGCAGGCGTGCGGGGTCGTCGCGCAGGTAGTCTCGCATCGCCTCGTTGTCGGTGAACCGTTCCGGATCGCTGAGGGGGATTTCGAACCGCCGCCGCGAGCAACACAGCAGACTCATGGCGATGGCGAGCTTCGTCCTGCCAGCCACGTCGACCTGTGGACAGATGCCTGGCGCTACCAGCGTCAGGCTTGCCAGGCGCTGCTGCTCGCCGGGTCGCATCGCCGCAAAGGCGGCGGCGAGCTTGCCGCCCCAACTCACGCCCAACAGGTGGCAGGTATCGCAGCCCGTTGCCGCCTGGGCCAGGTCGATCGCACGGGCCAGGTCGTCCAGCAGTTGCTCGGGCGACTCGGCGTGGCCGCGGTCGACCTGGTTGGTGCCGCTGCCGCGACGGGCCGGCTGATAGACGGCGTGCCCCGCATCGGCCAAGGCAACGGCGGACCGGTAGAACCAGCCGGGGTGACTCTGGATGCCGTGGAGGTAGACGACCGGCGCGCGGCGAGGGACGGCGGCCGGCGGTTCATGCACCGTCACCGGCGTCTGGTAACCGTCCGGCAGGGCCAGCATCGCCTGCTGCGGTTCGCGGTCCGGAGGCGGCGTCCAGGATGGCTCTATGTCAATCATGCACTGCAATGCCCTGTCTGCTCTAACGGTCCAACAGCCACTGGAGGAGACTTGCTACATCGTGTCGTTTAGAAAGCCGTCACTGCTGCCTCAGGCCTCTTGCCTGTGGGACATCGTCTCGAAACCTCGATGAATGTACCAGGCGTCATGCACGTTTCTCACATGCGGTTCCGCTGCTGCTTCGTTCCAAAGGTCGATACGGTGCGGGGCGCATATCCTCGCGATGCTCGAAGGGCCGGCGGGCCAACAGCATCGGGCGCCGCTGCCCGACGTTCACCAGCAGCCCCAGGGCCGCACAGTTGACCACCAGCGACGAGCCGCCGTAGCTGATGAACGGCAGCGTCATGCCCGTAATCGGCGTCAGGCCCATCGTCATGCCGACGTTGATGAACACCTGGGCCGCCAACAGCCCGACCAGCCCCAGCGCCAGCAGCCGCCCGAACGGCTCGTACGTACTCGACGCAATCTCCAGGCCAAACAGCAGAATCAACGTATACAGCGCCAGCACGCCGAGACAGCCGGCGAAGCCCCACTGCCCGCCGATAATCGAAAAAATGAAGTCCGTATGGTCGTCCGGCAGGCGGCTGAAGTAGTACTCCGCCTCGTCCCAGTCACCCGAGCCGGCCAGCTTGCCCGAGCCCAGCACGATCTTCGACTGCCGAAGGTGGAAGCCCTTGCCCTGCCAGATGTCCTCGCGTCCCTGGTGGAGCCAGCCGTCGATGCGGCTGAGCTGGTGGAGCTCCATGATGGCCAACGGCAGGGCCGTCACGACCGTCCCGTCGAGTTCGACGTACGCGTTGGCACGTCGCTCGGTCTGCTCGTCTGCGCCCATCTCGCCCAGCGACTGAGGCACGGGCAGGAACGTCAGCACCGTCCCCACCGCGACGATCCCCAGCAGGTGACGCAGCTTGGCGCCGGCCATGAACAGCATCACGTAGAGCGTCGGCAACAGCAGCAGCGCCGTGCCGAGGTCCGGCTCGATGAGGATCAGGAACATCGGAATCAGCGTCAGCAGCAGCGGCGGGATCAGGCCGAGCAGGTGGCGGTAGTGGTCGCCGAGCCGCAGGTACCACGCCAGCAGCAGGATGTAGCCCAGCTTCGTCAGCTCCGACGGCTGGACGTTGACCACGCCGAGGTTGATCCACCGGTGCGAGCCGCGAATCGCCGGCAACAGCCATGATGAATGATGCAGATACCGCGCCACGCCCAGTACCAGCAGCAGGCCGAGACAAAGGGCGAAGATCGGATAGGCCGCCCGCCCGAACTTCGGATACGGGATGGCCGCACAGATCGCAAAGGCCCCCAGGCCCACGCCGGCAAAGATCGTCTGCTTGGCCGCGTAGCCACGCGTGCCCTCGGCCCGCTCGCTGACGCGCACGGCGGCAATGCCCACGCCGATCAGCGCACACATCGCCAGGGCAATGATGATGCCGGTATAGCGAGGCCAGCGAACTTCAGCCATGGGCGCCCTCCCCGTCACCGGGCAACGCGTCCGTGGGGGCCTCTCTGCTCTGACCGTTGCCCTCCTCGCCCCGAAGGGGCGCAACAGGAACAGCCGTCGGCGCAAGCCCACCGTCGCCCCGGCCGTCATCGGGCAACTCGTCCGTGGGGGTCTCTCTGCTCTGACCGTTGCCATCCTCGCCCCGCTGGAGCGCAACAGGAACAGCCGTCGGCCTGAGAGACCGACCACCGAATGGATACGACTGAGCAAGCATTCCCTGACTCCGGCGGCCCTCAAAGCGCCCGGATTCGGACTCTCCCTGGCCAAGGTATCCCGCCGCAATGCACGCCCGGATGACCTCCTTGGCCACGGGCGCGGCGTTGCGGCCGCCGCTGCCGGCGTACTCGATGAGCACGGCAAAGGCGATGTTCGGCTGACGATACGGCGCGAAGCCGGCAAACCACGCGTGGTCGCCCTGGCGGACAACCTGGTCGTCAACGGTGAGTTCCCCGTCGCCGTTGGAGTCGATGCGCATGGGCGGCACCTGGGCCGTGCCGGTCTTGCCGCAGGCCTCCACACCCAGCGGCAACCCGCTCCGCCAGTATGTGTAGGCCGTGCCGCGCGAGTCGTGGATCACCTCGTGCATGCCCTCGCGTACAGCCCGGGCGTGCTCGGTGGCGATGGGCAACTCGCGACGGACCTGCTCGGGCGGCCGGACATCGGCCGACCGGCCGTCGCCGTCCTCGATATCCTTGATGACCCGCGGCGCAACGAACACGCCGTCGCGGGCAATGGCGGCATGGGCGTTGGCCACCTGCAGCGGCGTGGCCGCGAAGACGCCCTGCCCGATCGAGATGAACCACTTGTCGCTTGGCAGAAACCCTCGCATGCGGTTGGCCTGCAGCCAGGCCTCCGTGGCCAACACGCCGGATGTCTCGCCCGGAAGGCCCGTGCCCGGCTGCTCGCCGAAGCCAAAGAGCCCCATCCAGTACGTCAGCAGCGGCGCCTTCAGGAGCGAGCCGATCTTGTTGAAGTAGACGTTGCAACTCTCGCGAATGCCGCGCTGCAGGTCAACCGGCCCGTGCCCGCTCCGCAGCCAGCAGCGATGCCGCTTCTGCCCGCTGGCAGCGACGTACAGGTAACCGGGACAGTTGAACGTCGTCGCCGGCGTGATCTTGCCCGCACCCAGACCCGCAAGGGCCGTAAGGGGCTTGACCGTCGAGCCCGGCGCGTAGGCCGCGGCAACGGCGCGATGTAGCATCGGCAGGTTCACCTGGTCGGTCTCCAGTTCCAGTCGGTCGCGGCGATACGTGTTGAGATCGAACACCGGCCAGGACACCATCGCCAGCACCTCGCCCGACTCGACGTCGATGACGACGATCGAGCCGGATCGGCCGCTGCTGGCCAGCAGTTCCGTCAGCCGCGACTGAAGCTCGATGTCAATCGTCAGCCGCACGGTCTTGCCGGCCTCGGCCGGAACGGTCAGCTCCGTTTCGCCCGGCCGGGCAAACTGCCGGTAGCCCCGCTGTGGACGAAGGACCGGCCGCCACTCGCCATCGACCTCGATTGCCTCGTAGAGGCCCTCGACGCCGGTCTTGCCGATGACGTCGCCGTCAAGGTAGTTCTGTCGCATGCGGTCCAGCCAACTCGCCTCGTCGGGCCGGAGGTTGTAGCGTTCGGCGTCCTCCTGAAAAACCGGCGTGGTCAGCCCGATGATGTGGCAGGCGATCGCGCCGAACGGGTAGTGCCGCCGATGGCCGGGCTCGATCTCCAGACCGAGCGCCTCGCCCAGCAGCGGTCGCAGGGCGTTGGTGCTGCCGGCGCCCATGCCGCCGACGACCACGTGGGCCTGCCGCTGCTCGCGCACCGCCCGGCCGACGTGCCGACTCCACCGCTCGTATGTGCGGAGAATTCGCCCCATCACCTCGTCAAGATCCACGCCGTGCTCGCGTGCCAGTTCGCCCGCCAGTTGCCGACTGTAGGCGAACCGCCGGTCAAACTCGGCGACGACCTGGTCGATATCGATGTCGAGATGGCGGGCGAGCATGCGCCGCTGGCGAACGCACCAGCCGAGTTCCTCGTCCAGTCGCCGGGCAGCGGCCTGGGTGGCTTCGACGCGCCGGCGAAGGGCGTTGAAGGTGTCGGGGTCGACATGGCCCCGTCCGCCGTGGGTGTCCCAGTAGCGTTGCAGGCATCGGCCAGCCCACATGCGGTCGGTGGCGATGCTGTGGACGATGAAGCCGTAGTCCATCGCCAGTTGGTGGCAGGCCTGGTCTTCGGCGAGTATCACGCCGTTGCGGTCGACGATCCGCCCGCGCTCGCCGGGCAGCAACTGGACGCTGCGAAGGGCCTGCTCGGCCTCCCGGCGGTAGTCGTCGCCGCGGATTATCTGCAACACGCCCAGCCGGACCACCAGGGCCAGCAGACCCAGGCAGATCAGCCCGAGCAGAATTCGAAGTCGTCGTTTGTACATGGCGTTGGTGTCTCAGATGCCGGGGCGTACGCTCCGGCCCCGCCGGCGTCCATTCGGCGGTGCATTGAACAGCAAACCTCGCACGGCACTGAGCAGTGTGTGCATCAGCGGCATGAGTATGGCGGTATAGACCGCCGAGGCGACAATCTGCAGCATTGTTCGCCCGAACGTGGCAAAGCTGACGGCCCCACGTCCCAGCATCGCCTGCAACAGCGCCCAGATCGTGTGGGCCAGCACCACGAACAGGGCCGCCACGATCATCTGCGGCAGCGCCCGCTCGCGAAAAAGGCCTTCGCGAATGCGCAGAAGCAGGCCGGCTGCGGCACTGTAGGCGATGGTCATCGGCCCGACGACGGTCGTGACGCCCACGCCGCTGCCGGTCGTCAGGTCCACCAGCATGCCCAGCGTCCAGACCGCCACGATCACCTCCGCGCCACTGCGAACCCACAAGGCCACGAAGATCGCCACCATGGCCATGACGTCCGGCCCGATGGGCCCGAAGCCGAGACGCTCGATGACGAGGATGCGTCCCAGCGATGCCTGCAGCACCGCCGCGAGATAGGCCACGATGATAAACGGCACCCAGCGCATCACGACCCCTTCCTTTCGCCAGGACGGCTAATGCGCGGCACAACCAGGTAGACCTCGCGCAAGGCCGAGAGGTCCGCCAGCGGTTCGACCCGAACGAGCACCATGCCCGGATGCTCCGGGTCGTTGCTGACGTCGGTGACGCGGCCGATGACGACGGCGGCGGGCAGCATGGCCTCGTCGCCGCGGGTCTGGAGGATGTCGCCGGGCTGGACGTTGTGCGACGCCGCAAGCGGCTCGCAGACCAATTGGCCCCTGCCGTCGCCGCGTACGTACGCCTCGACGGGATAGTTGATGCGAGCGGTCAGCGGCACCATGCGGGCGCGCATCTGCACCTGCCGCGGGTGCTGCGGGTCGATAACGCGACCGATGTGCGCACGCGACGCGAACGCCTCGTCCGTCACCAGTTGCAGCCGGGCGGTGAAGGCGCCGGTCTCGACGACCCGACCGACCAGCGCAGCGCCGCTGAGGGCGGCCAGGTTGTCGGGCAGCTGCTTCTGACGGTCGGTCAACAGCAGCCGTTGGGTGGCGAGCATGTCCGCCTCGACGCCGTCGCGATCGCCGGCCTGGACCAGCCGCGACCAGCCGTAAGGCATCGAATCACCGGCCACCACGCGTGCCGGCACGAGGCGGACGGGCACGTCGGCGTCCGGGCCGTAAGCGCGACTGAAGACGCGGTCAAAGGCCTGCCGCCCGCCCTGCAACTGGCCGTGGATGCGTCGCAACCACTCACGCTGCGTCGTGACCATGCCGCGCAGGCGCCGGTTTTCAGCGACGAGTTCGGCAGCCTGGCCTGCCGTCAGGTCAGGCCGGTCGACAGCCCGGGACTTGACGGCCGTCGTGAGATACATGCCCGCATCGCCCAACGGCGCCAGCGCCCAGTGGACGGTCGAGCGCAGTCGAGCGGCCACACCGGGCCCGGCCAGGGCCAGCACGCAGGCGACGAGCAGCAGAACGCCCGCCAGTACGGCTCGCGAGGGTGTCGTGGATCGTTTGGCCATGGTGTCGCAATCGGTTCCATGATACCGACGCGGCGGGGCGCCCCACAAGCCCGCGTCACGGCCGGTTCGCGTCGAAGGACGGTTCGGCGACCTGCACCACGTCGCCGACCTGCAGACCGAGCGTCTCGGCCCGATCGGCATCGAGCAGCAGCACGCGGCGTTCTTCGCCGTTGAGGGTGGCCTGTCGTTGCGGCAGCGACGACCGGTCGATCGCCGCCGGCGGCTGGAGGCCAAGCACGGCCCGGACCGTGTCGTTCTGCTCGGCGACACGACGCTGGACGGTATCGAGGTCCTCCTGCAGGCCACGGCTGCGCCCCCGCTCGACAATCCACAGGCCCGCGAGGGCGACGATGATCACCACGAGCAGCCCGAGCGTGATCAGCTGGAAACGCCCGTCGCCGCCGGCATCGGCGCTTGCGACATGGTTGTTCGGCTCGGCGGGCATAGGCGGCTCACTGGAGATAGATTTCGGCGATGGCCCACGGGCGAGCGCCGGCCTGCTCGGCGACCAGGCGAACGTACCGCGCGCGAATCGGCGTGAGGATGGGCAGGTACGTCACCGACCGCGTTGCGGCCGTCGTGTAGCGCTTCTTGTAGGTCTTGCCGTCGTTGCTGGTGTAGACAGCGACGATACGCGCATGGCCGTCCGGCTGCTGGCCGTGGAGGATCGTGATCATGTTGAACAGGCACGGCCGGCCGAGGTCAAGCGTGACGCTGCCGCCGCGGTACTGGCTGGTCGCGGTAGCCAACGTCATTGTATTGCCGTCGATGGCCGCCGGCAGGTCCTTGAAACGCACCCCCTGGGCATCGATCTTCCACGTGCTCGGCAGCGAGATCGCCCCGGAGACGGCGCGCCGCTCGGCCGGTGGCGGCTGGAGATCGCACCCGGCGGCCAGCAGACCGGCCAGCAGCAATGCGGCATAGATGGCATGTCGATTGACGTTCATGTCGACGTCCTGCGGGCCTGGTCGACCCATTGCGGCGATCTGACCATTATACGGATTGAGACGCACGAGCCAAGCGCCGCCTGCGCTGTTCAAGCCGCCCACCAAGTGTCCGCGAAGAATTGCCGTGCAACCGGCTTAGCGGCCACCGGCAAGTAGCCCGTCGTCTCGAAACGAATCGCGCCGCGAAGTCGAGGCATTCTCTATATGAATGGGACGCTGACAGCCCCACGTTTAGAAACGAATCGCGCCGCGAAGTCGAGGCATTCTCTATATGAATGGGACGCTGACAGCCCCACGTTTAGAAACGAATCGTGCCGCGAAGTCGAGGCATTCTCTATATGAATGGGACGCTGACAGCCCCACGTTTAGAAACGAATCGCGCCGCGAGGTCGAGGCATTCTCTATCTATATGAATGGCGGCCAGGGCTGCAAGAGGTGCAAAGCTTGCCGCCAGTCGCTATGATGGCGGCATGACAGCATTGACGAATCAACAGTGGCTGCTGCTGGCCCTGGCGGTGGCGGCCTGGTTTGTGCCCGCCGTGCGGATCGCACGGATGGCCCCGCAGTACGGACGCAACTCGCGCCGCTGGTTTTTCATCTCCCTTTTCGCCTCGGTGATTCCGGCGACCATCGTCTTCTGGCGCGACTACATGAAGCAGGTCCGGGCCGAGGATAAACTGCCAAGCTTCCAGCAGCGTCGCCAGCGCCCCCCGGCCGGCGAGATGCCCGAGCCGGAATCAACAACGGCCGACGAGGACACAGCCTCGGCCCGCCGATGCGAGCACTGCGGCCAGCCGGTCCCCCCGCAGAACGACGACGGTCAGGCCGTCTGCCCCAACTGCCGCATGACCCGCCGGGAGGACCGCCTCGCATGACGCACCGCGCGATCGTTCTCGCCGTCGGCAGCGAACTCGCCACCGGCCTGACCGTTGACAGCAACAGTGCGTATCTCGCGCGCCGCCTGGGGGAGCACGGCATCCAGACGGTTCGCCACGTCACCGTCGGCGACGACCAGGCCGCCATCGCCTGCGCCATCCGCGATGCAGCCGCCGACGCCCAGTGGGTGCTCGTCTCCGGCGGGCTCGGCCCAACCCCCGACGACCTGACCCGCCACGCCCTCGCCGAAGCCATGGACGCCGAGCTGCAGATGGACGACGCCTCGCTGCAGCACATCGAGGCCTTCTTCCGCAAGCTTGACCGCACGATGGTCGAAGGCAACCGCATCCAGGCCATGATCCCCGCCGGGGCCGAGGCCATCGCAAACACGTGCGGTACGGCGCCGGGCATCGCGGCGACACTGGGTGAGGCGCGCGTCGTCGTCCTGCCGGGCGTGCCGAGCGAAATGAAGGCCATGTTCGAACGCGATGTCGTGCCGCAACTGCCCAGCGGCGCCGGCGCCATCCTCCAGCAAACCATCCGCTGCTTCGGTACGGGCGAGAGCGACCTGGCGGACATGATCCGCGATCTCATGCAGCGCGGCGGAGACCTGGAAGTCGGCACGACGGTGGCCGCCGGGCTCATCAGCGTGCGGATCACCTCGCGGGGCCCGTCGGTCCAAGCCGCCGACGATGCCGCCCAGCGCGTCACCGCCGAGATCGTCCAGCGGCTGGGGTCGCTGGTTATCGGCATCGGCGAGCAGCAAACCATGGAACGCGTTGTCGGCGAGCGACTCGACGCGCTTGGCCAGACTCTCGCAACAGCCGAGAGTTGCACCGGTGGACTCGTCGGTGAGATGCTCACGGCCGTGCCCCACAGCAGCAGCTACTACCTCGGCGGGGCCGTCACCTACTGCAACGAGGCCAAGGCCGATATTCTCGGCGTCTCACGGAACATCCTCGCCGAGTACGGCGCGGTCAGCGAACCGGTGGCCGGCGCGATGGCCGAAGGCGCGCGGCAGCGTTTCGGCAGCGACTGGGCGATCGGCATTACCGGCATCGCCGGGCCGACCGGCGGCACGGACGAAAAGCCCGTGGGGCTGGTCTTCATCGGCCTGACCGGACCGGACGGCACGGACGTGCAGACACACATCTTCGGCGGCAGCCGCGCGATGGTCCGTCGCCGCTCGGCCCTGATGGCCCTAAACAGGCTGCGGCTGAAGCTGCTCGCCTGGCAGCCCTGTATATGACGCCGCGCCCGCGGTGTCTCTGTGGCGAAATATCCCAACTTGCGTCACGGGAGTTTTCGGAGGATGGACTGGACGGCGGCGTTGTCGTCTTCGTTCGACAGCGAGTAGCTGTAGCTCGCCTTGGTCTTGAGGGTGACGGTAACGCGACCGTACTCGCCCTGGAAGCGACAGGTGGCGGCGGTCACGAAGTCGGCGAACTCGGCCAGGAAGTCGCGACCGTGTTCGGTGTCCAGGAACTTCGGGGCGTAGGGCCCGCAGACGTAGGAACTGTGGGCGTACTCGCTGATGCGGATGCTCTTGAGCTGGAACTTCTCGGTGCTGCGGTAGAGCTTGTCGATAACGCCGGCGACGTCGAGTTCAATCTGAGACATCACGGTCGGCAGGGCCAGGGCGCTGGCCAGAAACTCGGCGATGCGGTCGAGGCCGCTGGCGGGTCCGCCGTAGGTCTCGATGCGGCGCGCGACTGGGAAAATGCCCAGCGGGTAGACGTTGACCTTATTGACGCTACGGCTGGCGACCTCGCCGGTTTCCTCATCGAGCTGCTGGACGTCCTGGAGGACACGATGAACCACCGTGCCGAGGACGGCCGTCTCGCCGACGGTGCAGTTCAGCACGCCGAAGCTCTCGTCTTCGCGAAGGCCGAAATCGTTCATGGCCGCGGCGACGTCGGCGGGCGGGGGGCAGTTGTCGAGGGTGGCGATGTTCAGCTTGAAAGTGGCCATGCGTTCTCCTTGCGTTCGGCGAGTCGCCGGGCCGGCGGCGGCTCGGCGGCAAAGCGGTCCATCATACGGTTCACGCCGCTCGAATCAATGGGCCAGCGGGTTGCACGTTGCCGGACCGCGGTTTACACTGGACGTGTGGTCGCCGGGGCCAACTGCGGTGACCGGCGATGACGGTCACGTCCTGCCCTGTATCGGAAGGAGACATCCATGGCTACGGAAGCGGCACGACTGGCGCGATGTCCGGGGTGTCGAAACGTTCTGGAGATACCGGGAGCCTACCACGGCACGCGGGTCCTCTGCGGGATCTGCGAAGCAAAGTTCGAGATCCCCCCGAGCAACATCACCGGCAGCGAGGTGCTGGACTGGATCGGCGAACCGGACAAGGACGAGACGCGTGCCGACACGCCGGCCGTCGAGGTGCCCGAGGAACTCATGGGCGACGGTGAAGCCGGCAGCGCCGAGAGCGAAGAAGACCTGGCCACGCACGAGGAAGGCTTTCGGCTGATCCGGATTTCCTCGCGCGGCGCTCTGTTCGAATTCCCCGCGGAGAAGCTCTTCGACAAGCAGTTCCGCGGCGCCATTCCCCGCCGTTGCCTGCGATGTGGTACAAAGGCACATATCCAGCCGCGCATCATCATATTCGGCCACGAGATGATGGACAGTTCGGCCATCGAGCTGGAGTATATCACGGCCCGCGCCGAACACAGCGACCACGACGCCCGCTCCCTGCCGATCGACCAGATGCTCGAACGGCTGCCGAAGGTCCAGCGCATCAGCCCTCCCGGCGACCTGCCCATGCCCTACTGGATCTGTGACATGTGCAGCCCGACGAACATGGTCTTCGCCCGCGGTGATTTTGCCGACGACGAGCAGGGCGGCACGTGTCGCCTGCAGATACGTCGACTATGGCGAGCCGAGGAATTCCTCGTCAATGCCGGCGGCGAGAACACCGGCGCGCATGAGCAACTCCTCGAAGCGCTGGAGAAGAACCCCGAGCGCCCGTGGGATACGCTTGCCGGTGTGGTACAACAGCGTCTCCAGCAGTGGTACCGGCCGCACCGGGGCGAGACCTTCGTGACGTACGTACCGGACGCGACGCGTGCCCGAACCGAGGACGGTATGAGCGGCATTGTCGTCTCCAGCCGACGGCTCATCTGTCACAGCTCGATGCGGCACCGTGAATCTGACAAGGGCGAACCGCTGGAACTCGAGTTCGGCCTGCGCGGCCGGGAGGGCACGCTGCGCGTCAAAAGCCCGAACTGGGAGATCAAGAAGATCGCCGTGGATAAGGTCGGCCTGGAACGCCTGCGCAGAGGCCTCGCGAAAGAAGGGTTTACAACAACGTGGCACTGACGGATCGCTCGCGCAGTTCGTCGAACCCCTCGCCGCCACAACCTCAGAGCTTCAGCAGGTCCTCGGCGGTGATCGCCGCCAGATCCGGCGCGCCGGCGGTGGCGCGGGGATCGTCGGCAGCATGACCGACGGCGAGAACCTTCATGCCCGCGGCCAGGCCCGCCTCGACGCCGGCTTCGGCATCCTCGACGACCAGGCACTGTTGCGGCTCTGCGCCCAGCCGCTGGCCGGCAAGGCCAAAGACCTGCGGATCGGGCTTGCTACGTGTGATGTCGTTGCCGTCGGCCACCGCATCGAAAAAGTCACCCAGGCCGACGCCTTCGAGGATCCTCGGCGCGTTACGGCTCGACGAACCGATCGCCAATTTCACGCCCCGACGCCGCAATTCCGTCAGAAGCGGCATGACGCCCGGCAAGATATCCTCAGGTGCCAGGTTATTCAGTGAGGCTCGATACGCGTCGTTCTTGCGCTTGGCGAGGGTGGCCTTCTCCTCCTCGGAGTAATCGCGACGAGAGCGTTCGAGCAGGATATCGAGGCTCTCCATGCGGCTGACGCCGCGGAGACGGTTGTTGATCTCCCGGTCGAAGTCGATCCCTTCCTCGTCGGCCAGGGCCTGCCACGCCTGATAGTGGTAGTCGTCGGTGGAGACGATAACGCCGTCAAGGTCAAAGATCACAGCGTCAATGCTCATGGGCTCTTCTCCTGGGGCAGATCTCCGGACCGTCGATCGTGCGCATCGGCAAACGGGCGCTGCGAATCGCCATCAGTCCATCGTCTCCGCCGCTGTGCGGGACGGTCCAGAGGTCGCAACCGTCGTCGTCGTGGATGACCAAGACGTCCAGACGCGCCCGGACCTTCGCCGTACCGCTGAAAGCATCCATCACGCCGACCGTGATCCGCCGGCCGCCACAGGTCGGGGACGTCATGCTGCCGAAGCACTCGAGAGTCAGCCGCGGCCGCAGGCCGACCTCGAAGTAGCCGCCAACGCCCATGTACTCGTTGCTCAGCGTGAACAGCGGCTCGCCGGCGAGCGACCGGCCCTCGCGAAATCCGCGTTCGGTCACCGCCCACCACTCGACCTCCAGATGCTGTTGTGCGACCTTTGCCATTGGCTCGTACTTTCGGTGTGCAGGCAGCATAACCGGCCGACCACGTGTGGGCAAGCGCCGCTGCAAGACGAGAGGCACAGAATGAAGGGAAGCGCTTTAGCAAACCGTCGTCTCGAAACGAATCGCGCCGCGAGGTCGAGGCATTCTTCACATGAATGGGATGCTGACAATCCCCCACGAAATCCATGACTAGCCAGACTGCTACGCCTGCTTCTGACAGGTTGAAATCTGGAAAGCGATGATGTCGCGACTGGAGACCATGCCGACGATCTTGCCGCGGTCGCTGATCGGCAGGTGACGAATGCCCCGCTCGGCCATGATTTCAGCCGCCCGCTGGATAGGCGCGACGCGCTCGCAGGTGACGACGTCCGACGTCATCATTTCGCTGACCCGGGCCTCTTCGGGGTCGCGATCGGTGACGACGACCTTGCTGACGATGTCCTTCTCGCTGAGGATTCCGACCATTCGATCGGCCTCATCGAGGACGACCAGGCTGCTGATGCCGTTTTCGTTCATGCGGCGTGCGGCCGTGGCCACAAAATCATCGGGCGCCACGGATACCAGTTGCTCACCGTCTCGTACGTAACGGTCGAGTCGTTCGACGAGTGGCATAGTTCGTTGCTCCGCAAAGACGTTGTTGGGCCGCCGCGCACCGGGTCGGCCATTGTACTATCGGACCTGACGCCCGGCGGATTGACCGGCTTTTGCAGTATTTCACAGTCGTCGCTCTTATAGCCGATCCGGCGAAACGTGCCCGACAGAGCGATCGCCTGTAGCGTGGCGTGGGCAAGACGCCCATGCGACTCATACAAGATGGCCATGCCACGGTCACGCATGCGTTTGCTGGTGCCCGGCGGCGGGGTTGCATTCGTCTCCACGGTCGTTATACTGGGCAGGTTCTGCTCAGCCGGGGAAAGGCTGAGCGTACCGATTAGCAATACGTGAAGGAGCGAACCATGGCGAAGATCGACTTTGGCGGCGTCAAGGAAGAGGTCATCACCCGTAAGGAATTCTCTCTTGCCAAGGCCCGTCAGGTACTCAAGAAGGAGACGATCGCCGTCATCGGCTATGGCGTCCAGGGCCCGGCCCAGGCGCTGAACATGCGTGATAACGGCCTCAATGTGATCATCGGTCAGGCCAAGTCCTTCAAGAAGGACTGGGACCGTGCGGTCAAAGACGGCTGGAAGCCAGGCGAGACTCTCTTCGACATCGACGAGGCCGCCCAGAAGGGCACGATCGTCCAGATGCTTGTCAGCGACGCCGCCCAGAAGAAGATCTGGCCGACGATCAAGAAGAACCTCAACGAAGGCGATGCGCTGTATTTCAGCCACGGCTTTTCGATCGTCTACAAGGAACAGACGAAGGTCATTCCGCCGGAGAACGTTGACGTGATTCTCGTCGCGCCCAAGGGCAGCGGCCTGAACGTTCGCCGCAACTTCCTGTCGGGCGCCGGCATCAACAGCAGCTACGCCGTCTTCCAGGACTTCACCGGCAAGGCCGATCAGCGCACCGTCGCCCTCGGCATCGCCGTCGGCAGCGGCTACCTGTTCCCGACGACCTTCGAGAAGGAGGTCTACAGCGACCTTACCGGCGAACGCGGCGTGCTGATGGGCGCCCTGGCCGGCATTATGGAAGCCCAGTACGACGTGCTCCGCAAGAACGGCCACTCGCCCAGTGAAGCCTTCAACGAGACCGTCGAGGAACTCACACAGAGCCTTATTCGCCTCGTCGATGAAAACGGCATGGACTGGATGTACCAGAACTGCTCGGCGACGGCCCAGCGCGGTGCGCTGGACTGGAAGCCCAAGTTCAAGAAGGCCACCCTCCCCGTCTTCAACGAACTCTACAAGCGCGTCGCCGACGGCTCGGAGACCAAGCGGGTCCTGAGCGTCTGCGGCCGCAAGGATTACCAGCAGCGCCTCGGCGGGGAACTCAAGGACATCCGCGAGTCCGAGATGTGGCAGGCCGGCGCCGCCACGCGCGGCCTGCGCCCCAAGAACAAGGCCAAGACCATCTCCAAGGCCACCAAGGGCGTCGGTGGACGCACGAGCAACTAGCCAGTGAGGCACAAGCCACTGCCCCGGAGCACAGGCGGCTTCCGGGCGCGATTCATGCGCCGACATGCGCCGACTGTCGCTTGTCCGGCGGACGTTCGAACGCTATGCTGGATACATACCGTCGTATGCCATCTCAAGATATGCATCAAGAATACCACAACGTGATCTGCCTGGGCCTGATGATCCTCGCCGCCATGCTGCCGCTCGCCTGTGACGACCCGGAGGACACCTCCGGGGGGGCTGCCAAGCCGACCGACGGGCAACAACTGACGGCCGAGTCGCTCGTGGGCGTCTGGGAAGTCGACCCCAGCGACCCGGACGAGCGGGTGCGCCTGCTGGCAAGCGGTAACTTCGGCGGACGAATCACCTATAACGGCCTGGTCAGTGCGGCCCTGCCACCCGGCGAGAAGGCGCGCGTCGCCGGCAAGTGGACACTCAAGGGCAACCTGCTGGAGTTCTGGGTCGCCGAGTCGGACATGCCGGCCGTGAAGGACAAGGTCGTCCAACACCGCATACTCGGCCTGGAAGACGGCGTGATGCGAACGATCTTTGAAAACGAACATCGCATCGAAATCTACCGCCGGTAAAACGATCAGGTCGAGGGCATGATCCGTCGCGGTTCTTCGTGCAAACCCCCGCCCGACGCCAGTACGCACCACCATGTCGGCTCGCTCTGCCAGGCGGTCAGACGGCCGCCCGCCTCGTTAAGAATGACCCACGTGTACTCGCCGGACGCCTCGTCCGGCCCCGCTCTGCTCGGCCACAATGCCATGGCCCGGGAATACCTCGCGAATGCCGTCGACGATGACCGCCTCACGCAGGCGGTCGACTTTGAGCTTCCCGTCGCGCGTCTGCTTGGCATACACGTTCAGATCCGTCCCCGCGCGCGGGCACAGAATCTCAGCCGCCGCCCAAGCAACCGTCCGGGCCAATGCGATGATTGGCTGTTCGCTATCGTCAATGTCAGTCATGCCGCGAGTGTCACAGAACGGCTCGCCCGCGACAACACCGATTGGCATGGATAGCCGCAGCCGGTCCAGCTATACTCGCGACGCGAGGAGCAGGCCATGCATATTGTCAACACGATCGCACCGGTCTTTCTGGTCGTCGCGCTGGGCGCGATGCTGCGGCGAACAGGGTTCGTCTCGGCCGATGTCCAACGCGGCACGAACCGCCTGGCGTACTGGGTGGGGCTGCCGTGTCTGCTGGTGGTGAAGATTTCCGACAGCGGGACCGTCGCCGACAAGGCCGGCATGATGATGCTCGTGTTTCTGGCCGCCACAGCCGGGATGATCGCGGTAGCCCTGGTGGCGGCGAAGTGGATGGGCATGCAGGCGGCCCGGGTGGGCACGTTCGTCCAGGCGAGTTTCCGCGGGAACCTGGCGTTCATCGGCCTGCCGGTGGTGTTCTTCGCCTTCAGTGAGGGCCCCGGCGGCGGCGACGCGGCCCAGTCCGTCGCCGCCCTGGCCATCGGACCGATCGTCGTGATCTACAACGTGGTAGCCGTGGTGGCATTGCTGGCCAGTGAACACCGCCTCGGTCGGACCGCCTTCAAGAAGATGGGCGTCGGCATCGCGACGAATCCGCTGCTGATCGCCTGTCTCGTGGGGCTGCTGCTGGTCTGGCTGAATGCGGCCACCGGCGCGACCATGCCGATCTTCCTGCAACGCGGGCTGGACGTGGCTGGCCAGTTCGCCCTGCCGCTGGCACTGCTCGGTGTCGGTGGAGCCGTCGTCGCCACGCCGCTGAAGGGCCACCTCGGCCCGGCCGTCGCCGCGATGCTCATCAAACTCAGCGTCGGGCCGGCGCTGGGCCTGCTATTCGGGTGGCTGCTGGGTGCGGATTCCTACGTGACGGCCATCGCCATGGTCATGCTTACCTGTCCGACGGCTGTGGCGAGTTACGTGCTCGTCGAGCAACTCAAGGGCGACCCGCCGCTGGCGGCGGGCAGCATCGTCCTGTCCACACTCGGCAGTGCCGTCGCCTTCAGTATCGTCATCGCCACCATGACGTGACGAAGCTCCAAGCCACAAGAAAACAAGCTCCCAAAAGGAGACGGTGTGTTGCCCCTGCATTCCTTGGAGCTTGATACTTGGGGCTGTGCCTTCTACTGGCTGGCCTTCTGGAGTTCCTCCCAGAGACGCTGTTCGACCTTCTGGAATTCCTTGAAGCTCTCCAGCAGGTGCTGGCGGACGCGCTTCAGCTGCGTCTGGACCTCCGGATCGTCGGTGTCCATGCGCTTGAGGGACTTGAGTTTCGCCAGGGCGGAATCAAGCTGCGTCGCGCCGCTGTCGAATGCACGGGCTGCGTCGTAGATGTCGGTCGTCTGGAGCTTCTTCTCGCTGGGTTGCTGCAGCAGCCGCCACGGATTGCGACGGATTTCCTTGCTGGCGGCCTTAAGGTTCGCCGAGACGAGCGTCATGTTGGCGATCATCTCGTCGATATTGTCGTAATTACTGGCCATGAGCATTTTGACATGGCCGGTCGTGTCCTGCAGATTCGTCGCCGTCACGAGGATGGACGTAGCGATGTTGCGGAACTCGCTGAGCAGTTTGCCGAGATCGTCCTGAACATACTGGTCGATGGTCTCGCTGCTGTTGGCGAGGTTGTGCATCGTGCGTTTCAGATCGGCGGCGATGGTATTGTCGGTCTTCGGGTCAAGTTCCGGCGCCAGGTCGGTCATCATCGTCGCGATCTTCTCAGAAGCGGTCTTGAGCTGTGCGATGGTTGCCTTGATGCCGAACATCAGGCTTTGCTTGCGTTTGACGTCCAACTCGTTCGTGAGCATATCGGCCATCGTGTCGATCTTGTCAAACGTGCCGCTCAGACCCGCCTCGAGCTTGACGGGATGCTCCACATTGGCTGGCGGCGCTTCGTCGGTTCCCAGTGACTGGATGGCGATCGACGCGCCACCCAGCAGCCCGGCGGCCACCTTGGCCTTGCCGTCCGCATGCATCTTGAACATCGGGTCGTGGAACACCACAATGTAGATCGTCCGGCCCGTCGCGACGTCGGCGCGCATCTCCCGAATCGTGCCGATCTCGATATCACCCCACTTGACGGGATAGTTCGGCTGCAGGCCCACGGGCCCGGTCTCTGCGTCAATGTACAGATATGCCTCGCCGGCCGACTGCTGGAACCAGTCGGCCGCACCAACCCAGACGATCACGCCCAGCAGGATCGCGGCGGCCGCGATGACAAAGATTCCGGCTTTCAGTTCGTTGTGCTCTTTTCGTGGCATGGCAATGCTCCGGGGGACGGGTCAGTCGATGCCCGCCGCCGCGTTGAGTATGTCGTCTTCAAATCCGCTGTTCTGGCGACGCTGGGTGATCGGGCCTTCGCTGTCGCCCCGCAGGAACTGGCGGACGGTGTCCTTTGCGGGGGCCCCGGTCAACCCGCTGTCGCGCAGGGCCTCGAAGTCTGATCGCGGGCCGTCCATCAGCACGTTGCCCTTGTCCAGCATGATCATGCGGTCGGCGATGCGGAAGGCGGAGTCCATCTCGTGCGTAACGACCACGCTGGCAACGCCGAGTTTGCGGGCCAGATCCATCATCAAGAAGTCGATTTCGGCGCTGGTCACGGGGTCGAGCCCGGCCGATGGTTCGTCATAGAAGAGAATCTCCGGATCGAGCGAGACTGCCCGCGCCAGGCCGGCTCGCTTCTTCATACCGCCCGAAATCTCCGATGGCATGAGATCCTCCGCCTGCCGCAGGCCCACCTGTTCGAGCTTTATCTTGACCATGATGTCGATGGTCGCATCGTCGAGGTCAGTGTGCTCCTTCAGCGGGAGGGCAACGTTCTCGCCGACGGTCATGCTGTTGAACAGCGCCCCCGACTGGAACAGGACGCCGAAACGCTTCTTGAATTCGTCATATGCCGCATCATCGAGTTCCGCGACGTTTTGGCCGAAGAGCTTCACCGTGCCCTCGTCGGCGATGTAGCTGCCGATCAGATGGCGCAGCAGTGTGCTCTTCCCGCAGCCGCTGCCGCCCATAATGACGAGCATCTCGCCCGGGTAGACGTCCAGATTCACGCCGCTGAGCACTGTGTGGCATCCGAAACGTTTCACCAGCCCGCGTACTTCAATCACCGGCTCGCGATCGTCACGGTTCGCGTTGTTGTCATTGTCGGTCATCGTGAAGAAAACACGCATGTCTCAAATCAGGCGAATGAAACGAAGGGGATCGGTTCACAATGCGCTTCATCACCAGCCGCATATCGCCAAAGTTCATGAGTATGCCTTTGTCTTCGTTTTGTGAATCCATATCCGGGTTCCGGGCGGGCTCGATACCTGTTCCTGTCGTGCCATTCCTTTCATCTGTCTCCATTCGTGTTCTCTGTCTCTACAGTTCGAAAACGTAGAACAACACGGTGAACGTGCAGGCTGCCAGGACAATCGCCACGATGGAGTAGACCACCGTCATCGTCGTGGCCCGGCCGACGCCCTCGGCGCCGCCGCGGACATTCAACCCTTCATAGCACGCGATCAACCCGATCAGCAGTCCGAACACGCCGCCCTGCGTCAGTCCCGTGAAGAAGTCCGGGTAGGTCAGCATGTTCTGCATCAGCTTCCAGTATTCGTTGTAAACGCTCGGACCCAGCACCCCGCGCGAGATGCCGTACCCGCCCAGGGCGATCATCATGTCCGCAATTGGCGTCAGCAAAAGCATCATCGTCAGCGTTGCCAGCACGCGCGGCACGACGAGGAACCGCACCGGGTTTAGTGCCATCGCGTCCATGGCCTCGATTTCCTCCGAGACCACCATCGTGCCCAGCTCGGCCGCGATGGACGCCCCGGCAAAGCCGCTCAGGATCACGGCCGTGAAAATCGGCCCGAGCATGCGGAAGCCGGCCACGCCAATGATGCTGGCGATCTGGCTCTGCTGCTCGAACTGCTTGAGGGGCGGCTCCATCTGGAGGGCGAGGATGACGCCGATGAACCCCTGCACGAGACAGACAATGCCCAGGCTGCGCACGCCGACGCGTACCATCTGCGTTGCCAGCGAACGATGGTCCAGCCGCACCTTCGGCGAGACCAGACCGCGGAACGTCCAGCCGACGGTCGAGGCCAGCAGCAGGCTCGCCCCGCCGACGTAGCGGGCCGCCCCGATCGTGCGGGCGCCGATCCGCTCAACCAGTTTGAGGTTCGTCTCGTCCGCCATGGTCAGCTGACGGCCTCCTCCTCGGATTCGCAGATGTCGAAGACGCTGTCAAGCAGGGTGATCTGCAGTACGCTCATGACCTTTGGCGTCGGCGACAGCAGACACAGGTCCGTGCCGCTGCTGCGCGTCCGGCTGAGCAGTTTCACCAGCGAGGCCACACCGCTGGAGTCCATGTAGCTGACATCGCTGAGGTTGATGACCATCTTCTGCGGTGTCTCGTGGAGGATTGTCATCAGTTCCTTCTGGAAGCCGCTGCTTCGGTGCAGGTCGATCTCGCCACTGCAGTCCACGATGGCCGTCTTGTCCTGCCACCGCACGTTGTGGATCGGGCTTTTAGCCTCTGCCATCGTTTATTTCCTTACTTTTCTGCGCGCTGAGGCACTTCCGCATGGTCAGCATCGTCCCCCCACCGTCGGCTGGCGAGTAGTCCACGCTGTCCATGCACTCGTTCATAATATGGACGCCCAGCCCGCCGGGGCGGACGTCGTCGAGGTCGCGCGAGCAGATCCGTGCAGGGTCCACGCTCGGCCCGTAGTCGCGAATTGCAATCCGCAACTCGCCGCCGGCCGTTCGCACGTCAATATCGATCCGTTCGTCCAGCCGCTGCTCGTAGGCGTGCCGGATCACGTTCGTCAGCGCCTCGTCGACGGCCAACACGACGCGTGTGGCGGCCTCCTCGCCCAGGCCGGCACCGGTGGCGATTGCCTCGATTCGCTCGCGCACCTTCGCCAGCTCGGCCGGGTCCGACTGTATCCGCATGCTCAGGCTCGTAGGGGTCGTATCGTTCATGCTCACTCGGTCGCGGCGTCCCCGGTCTCGGCGGTCTCGTCATCGTCAGCTCGTTTGGGCGTGACGGCATCGCCGTCGGCGGGGGCTTCCTCGCAGGCCGCCTCGTCGCCATCGTCGTCCGGCCACGGCTCATCCGCAATACTGGCCGGCGTCAACTGGTCGGCCGCGCCCGCCGCAGTTGCCGCCTGGGGCGAGCCACCCTGTCGAGCCAGCCACCACGCGCGCCACTGCCGGACCGCCTCGCGGCGTACGGTCTGCGGCTGCCACGGCTGCCAGCCAAAATCCTGGCCGGTGATTTTCCGCAGTGCGATGTGCGAGAAGAACCGCACGTCATCCTCGGGGTCGCTCAGCCGGTCGATCAGGAGCCCGACGGCCTGGCGGTCTTTCCGCTGGGCGGCCGCGCGGGCCGCCTGGATGCGGACGGCCGGGTCCTCGGCCTGCAGACGCCGGTAGAGACTCCCGGCCGTCGAGTCGTTTGCGACACAACCGGCCGTCACGATGATGGCCAGCACCGCCACAGCAATGATCGTCGACGTCCCATGAGACACGCGCATGCTCCTCAAGAACCGATTCCGTGAAGGATTATAGACGCACGGCAGGCGGTTTGGAAAGCGCCGATGTCTCGCAATACCATAATCCGTCACGGGTTCAGGCGCGCCCGGCCTTGAGGTGCGCGACGATCCGGTCGGCCTGGCGGGTCGGCTCCGGCAGGCGCACGCCCGCTCCGGCACGCAGCGTCCAGGTCACGGCGTCGTCGAGCGTGAGGCGATGACCGATGGAGATGAACAGCGGCCGCACGCCGTCCCGCGTCCGCAGCACCGTGCCGATCCGCCGGCCCTCGAGCGTCAGGGGTCGCCGGCTGCCGCGTTTTGTCGCCGGTTCCGTGTGCTCGCCGCAGAGGCGACTCTTGGCGACGCCGATGGTGGGCATGTCAACCCACAACCCGACGTGACTGGCCAGCCCCAGCCCGCGCGGGTGGGCGATACCCTGTCCGTCGCACATCAGCAGGTCGGCCCGGCCGCCTTTGCGCGTCAGCGCCCGGATCGCGTCGATCGCAGCCGGCGCTTCGCGGAAGCTCAACAGTCCCGAGACGTAGGGGAAGCTCAGCGCCCGCTTGACGCCGACCGTCGCGACGATGTCCAGGCTTTCGGCATCGACCAGCACGGCGGCGGCAAAGATATGCTTCTTGTCGCGGCTGAAGGCACAGTCGACCCCGGCGATCGTGCGAATATTGCGGGCGACCGGCTCGATGCGGACCATGGGCGCCAGCTTGCGCTGAAGCCGGACGGCCTCGCTGGGCGTGATGTCCCACGGGTGGGGGATCATGGCCCGCCCTCCCACGGAGTCCGCAGGCGTTCGTTCAACGGCCGGGTGAGGATGTCGCAATGGGTGCCTCGGGGATTATCGGCCTTCGGAACGAACTCGCCGTCGTCCTTCGCCCGCCACAGCAGCAGGAACTCCGCCGCATCGCCCCGGCCGCGGGCGATGCGACCGCTCATCCCCAACGCTCGAATCAGCAGGTCGTGGCCGGAGGTCACGCGGGCCTCCGCCCGCCGAACATGGCCATATCGAAGGTCTTCCAGAAGCAACTCACGTCGTCCAGCCCGGCCTCGGCGAGCCAGCCGATCTGCTCGTCCATCGGCAGCAGCAGACCCTGTGTGACGTCCTCGCGGTTAGCAAAGCGCTCGAGCGTCTGCTCGAAGGTCGCGCTGTCGCCCTCGAATACGCCGCCGTGCCAGCTCGTCTCGACAAACCAGCGGTTATGCACCTGCTCCAGCCACGCCGACGGCGAGGCCACCCACTCGGCGACGACCAGCAGTCCGCCCGGCCGAAGGAGTCGGGGCATATCGTCGACGACCTCCCGGCGACGGTCCCGCGCGAGGTGGTGCAGCGAGAAACCGCTGACGATCACGTCGAAGCGCTGCTGGCCGAAGACGTCGCGCCACGCCGTCTCCGCCAGGTCGGCCTCGAGGAAGCTCGCCCGCTCGTTCTCCCCGACGGCCTCCCGCGCAGCTGTGAGCATTTCGGCGGACAAATCGCTGAAGGTCACGTCGACCCAGTCGAAGACGTCCATGATCGCCCGGCCGAACCGCCCCGCCCCGCAGCCGAGGTCCAGGATGCGGCCGGGTTTGCTCGGCAGCGACCGCAACAGACGAGCCAGTACGGCAAACAACTCCGCCTCGATGGGCGAGGATGTCTTCTGCCGCTCGACATACTGCCTCACGTGGTCCGCATCGAGCCAGGCACTGTTATCCGGTTGCTGCATAATCGACATCCTTCACATGGACAGCCCGTTTGGAAAAGCTCCCGCTGCCATGGCCGGGCTGTCTCCCTGGCTAGAGCATCCCATTCATATGAATCATATGAACAATGGCTCGACTGCGCGACGCGATCCATTTCTAAGCGGGCTGCTACAGGCCCAGGACATTGCTCATATCGTACAGGCCGGGCTTCTTGCCGTCGACCCACTGGGCGGCGCGCAATGCGCCGCGAACGAACGTGTCCCGCGTATGGGCCGAGTGCGACAGCGTCACCGTCTCGCCCAGGCATCCATAATGCACGCTGTGCTCGCCGACCGTGTCGCCCAGCCGCAACGCGTGCATGCCGATTTCGCCGTCCTTGCGAGGCTGCTGGCCGCCCCGGCCCAAGACGATCGTCTCGCCCGCGTCCTTGCCGAGGGATGCACAAATGTTTTTGGCCAGCGTCATCGCCGTCCCGGACGGCGCATCCTTCTTGAAACGGTGGTGCGTTTCCTCGATGTCGATGTCGTACTGCGGCCCAAGGACCTTGGCAACCTCGCCGACCAGCTTAAACAGTAGGTTCATGCCCACTGAGTAATTGCTGGCGAAGACGATGGGAATCTCGCCGGCCGTGTCCGCCAGCTCGGCCTGCTGGCTCTCGGTCAGCCCGGTCGTACCGATGACCATGGCCACGCCCTGCTTGCGGAAGAGCGGCAAGGCCTGCATCGTACCCTCGGGCAGGGAGAAGTCGATGGCCACATCCGGCCCGTGGTCGGCGTCGAGGGCGTCGAGGCTGGCCGTGACGTTCAAGCCGAACGTGCCCACGCCAGCCAGTTCGCCGACGTCCTTACCGATGGCGTCGCAGGCGGGGTGGTCGGTCGCGGCGGTGATGTTAAACTGCCCCGACTCGATGGCCAGGGCGGCGATGCGTCGGCCCATGCGGCCGGCGGCTCCGATAATAGCGATATTGGTCATGGTCTCACGCAAGCCCGGCAGCGTTTCCGCGGCCGGGCCCGTCGGTCACGGGGTCTCGGGCGTCAGATCGGCAGAGCCTGTCGTATCGGGCCCGTATATTCCTTGGGCGCGAACAGTTTGATCGGCGTTTTGCCCGCCGCGCCGATCTGGCCCAGTCTGCCAGTCGGCATGTGACGGCGGCCCGCCGCATGCACTCGGCCGGACTCCAGGTCAGCAGCGTCAGCCATGCTTCCGGCTTCTTTATGCACTCAACGGGTGCAAGCGGCGAGGCGATGTACTCCTCGCGCTTCACGTCGTCAAAAGTCTTGCGAGCCCAGGCGTCCTGTTTCCTGGTCCGTGGAGCCAGCCTGTTCTCCGCACGCTCCTGTCATTATCGAGGCATGCTGACAGAAAACGTGGCAAATGGCAAGGGTCTGGCGAGGGGAGCCGGACAAACGTATGCTTCGGAACTTCTCTCCCCTTTGGGGAGATGGCCTGCGCAGCAGGTCAGAGAGGCTCTACGGACGCCACCCAAGACCCTCACCGGCTCGCAACCCGCCAGCTCTCCCGGCGGAAGAGGAGCCAAGGCAGAGACGGTGTTTGCCCTGCAAGTGCGAGACTACTCAGGAGCCCGTGACTTCGCGGACGCGTCTGAAGAGCGCGTCGTCGATGGCACGCTCGGTCATGGTCACGCGCTGTGTCCGGCCACAGTGTTTTCGATGAAGCTTCGCACGGCCTCGATGTCCTCGGGCAGGACGGTGCAGCGTTCCTCGGCGGCCATCAGTTCGGCGATGCAGGGGTGGGTGGCCAAGTCGTCGCGACCGGTCGCCGCGGCAACGGCGTCGGGGAACTTGGCCGGATGAGCCGTGGCCAGGCAGACAAGCGGGTCGCCGCCCGGTTGCTGATTGGCCACATGCACGCCGCACGCTGTGTGCGGATCGAGAACGTAGTTGTGCTGCCGATAGGTGTCGCGAATAGTCGCGAGGACGGCCTGGCGGTCGGCGGCTCCAGCGGTGAAGAGCGGATCGACCGGCCCGTCCGTCTCAATCTCCAGTGAGCCGGTTTTGCCGAACTGCTCCATCATCTCGCGGATTCGGCCGCCGTCGCAGCCGACTTTGTAGAAGAGGTAGCGTTCGAAGTTGCTGGCGACCTGGATATCCATCGACGGCGAGAGCGTCCGGTAGACCTCGCCGAGGGAATAGACGCCGGTGTTGAAGAAGCGGCTGAGGATATCGTTCTCGTTGGTGGCCAAGATCAGGCCGGAAATCGGCGCGCCCATGCGCCGGGCGTAGTAGCCGGCGAGAATGTCGCCAAAGTTGCCCGTTGGGACCGAGACGCGGACGGCCTGGGCGCCGGTGGCGGCGGTGACGTCGAAAGCCGCCTTGAAGTAGTAGACGATCTGCGCCAGGACGCGCGCCCAGTTGACGCTGTTGACGGCTCCGAGGCTGTAGGTTCGCTTGAAGTCGATATCACTGGCGAGGGTTTTCATGATGCGCTGGCAGTCGTCGAAGCTGCCCTCGACGGCAAGGTTGTGGACGTTGGCGTCCAGGACGCTCGTCATCTGGCGCCGCTGGATCTCGGAGACTCGCCCACGGGGGTGCATGATGAAGATGTCCAGCCCATCGCGCCCGCGGCAGCCGTGGATGGCCGCCGAGCCGGTATCGCCACTCGTCGCGCCAAGAATGTTCAGCCGCCCGCCCCGCCGGGCGAGGATGTACTCGAACAGGTTGCCCAGCAGTTGCAGCGCGACGTCCTTGAACGCCAGCGTCGGGCCGTGCCACAGTTCCAGGATGTGCAGATCGCCGACCGGCACGGACGGCGCGACGCGACCGCCGCCGGAAAGCCCCGCCTCGTCGTTGGTGAAATATCGCTCGCCGTAGGTGCGCCTCATCAGCTCACGCAGGTCATTGGTGGGGATGTCGGTCGCGAACAGGCCGATGATCTCGCAGGCCAGGGCCGGGTAGTCCATGGCGGCCAGTTCGTCCAGACGATCGGCGACGGACGGGATGCTTTCGGGCACGATCAATCCGCCGTCGTCGGCCAGGCCCATCATCACGGCGTCCTGAAAGCCGATCGGCTTGATCTGTCCTCGTGTGGAGATGTACTTCATGCGGGCATTGTACGACCAGCAGCGATGATGTCCAGCAGAAGGCGACAATGTGGCCAAGCGTGCGGCGTCGACCTCTGCCCTCTGCCCTTCTACTACATCTTGTTAATCCTGCGGTCGCGGTCGCGCCGCTTGTCGGTGGCCTCTTTCAGCGTGCGTCTCTCGCGGGGCGTCAGGCTGTCGATGCCCTCGCGCTGGATTTTCTGCAGGATGGCGTCGATCTCATCCTGCTCCTTGGCTTGCTGCTCCATCTTGCGCTGCCAGGCGCCATCCTGTGCGCGCTGCTGCGCCTCGACCTTGATGTCCGCCAGCGTCGGCCCGGCCAGCACCCACAGCCCACCGGCGACCATCCCGCCGAAGTGGGCCGCGTGCGAGACCACGCTGCCGGCTCCGCCGGAGATCAGGCTCAGACCCGCGATGGCCAGGAACAGCACCGCCGCCGTGCGGATCGGCATGGGGAAGAACAACACGATCAGGCGTATCTGCGGGAAGAGAATCGCACAGGCGGCGATGACGGCAAAGACGCCGCCGCTGGCGCCGATCAGGCCGACGTACGTATAGCCGGTCATCGCCATCAGCGCATAGTGAGACAGGCCTGCAATCGCGCCGCAGGTCAGGTAGAAGCGGATGAACCGCACCGTCCCCCACGCCCGTTCGAGGTACATGCCCAGGAAATAAAGCCCGATCATGTTGAACAGCAGATGCATCGGGTCGGCGTGAAGGAACTGGAACGTGATCAGCCGCCAGACCTGCCACCAGTCCGCCGGGACGGCCGAGAACGTATCCGTGAACGGCCGCCACATCTGCTGAATCACGAAGGCCGCGATGTTGATAACCAGCAGCATGGCCACGCCCTTCTGCGGCTTGGGCAGACCCATTCCGCCACCGCCGTATCCGCCCCCGCCGTAATATCGTCGACTTTCCATACCCATATGAAGATCAGCTCAGAAGTTAGAGGTCACAGGTTATAGGTCATCGTTCACAGGTCGTAGGCCACAGGCCCTCAGCTATCTCAGGCCCTTCCTCAACCAGTACGTCGTCAGCGCACAGATGGTTTTCGCATCGACCACGTTTCCATCGACAACGAGCTGGCGAACCTTTGGGTCCTCAAGACATGCGACCTCGATGTCTTCGTGCTCGTCGAGGTCCTGCTGGCCGTCGGCCAGGTTCGTCGCAAGGTAATTGTGGATGATCTCGTCGGTGAATCCCGGCGTGGAGTAGCATTTGCCGAGCGGCTCGACGTGTCCGGCGGTGTAGCCCGCTTCCTCGCGAAGCTCGCGGACGGCGCAGGCCTTGGGGCTCTCGCCGTCTTCCAGGCCGCCGCAGGGCAGCTCCCACATGACTTCGTTGTGCGCGAATCGGTACTGGCGGATCATCACGATGCGGCCGTCGTCGAGCACCGGCAGCACCAGGGCCGCCCCGCGCGTGCGAACAACGTCGCGTGTGACGCGCTCGCCGGAAGGCAGCATCAGGCCGGTTCGATGCACGTCGAAGACGTAACTCGAATGGACCACGTCATCGTGGAGTACGTTCGTCCTGTTCATGCCGCCATTATAGGCCCTCGCCCCGCCGACTGCTATGTTCTTGCCGACGCGGCGGCATTCTGCCATGATAGCCGCACGCTCATGCCCACACGTATTGCCATTCTCGGCAGCACCGGCAGCATCGGCCGGCAGGCGTTGGCGGTCATCGAGGCCCGCGACGACCTGACGGTCTGCGCGCTGGGCGCGAGGGACAGCTGGCAGCTGCTGGGCGAGCAGGCGGTGGCCCACCGTCCACAGGCCGTCGCCATCGCCGAGCCGCACCGCGACGACCTCGCCGAGGCCCTGCCGCCCGGCACGAAGATCGTCTGCGGCGAAGACGCCATGAGCGAGCTGATCGCCGCGACGGAGCCCGACGTGGTCCTCACGGCCGTCGTCGGGGCCGTCGGACTTTCGGCGACGCTGACAGCCATCGAACACGGCTGCACGCTCGCCCTGGCTAACAAGGAAACGCTGGTCTGCGCCGGCAGTATCGTCATCCCCGCGGCCCGGGCGGCCGGCGTGGTGGTCCTACCGGTCGACAGCGAACACTCCGGCCTGCTGCAGTGCATGGCCTCGGGGCGGCGCGAGGAAATCCGCCGCGCGATCATCACTTCCTCCGGCGGGGCGCTTCGCGACCTCGACGACCAAGCCGCCGCGGAGGCAACGGTCGAGCAGGCACTGGCCCACCCCAACTGGGCCATGGGCCCGAAAATCACCATCGACTCGGCCACGCTGATGAACAAGGCCCTGGAGGTCATCGAGGCCCATTGGCTGTTCGACCTGCCGGCCGAGCAGATCGACGTGGTCATCCACCCCCAGTCGATCGTCCACGCCATGGTCGAGTTCCAGGACGGCAGCACGATGGCCCAGCTCGCCCGGCCGGACATGCGGGGGCCCATCGCCTACGCGCTGCAGTATCCGCATCGCCCGGCCGTCGAGGGCGACCCGCTGGACCTGGCCGGCATCGGCGAGTTGACCTTCCGCCCCGCCGAGGGGCGCTTCGCCCGACCGGTGGAACTGGCAGCCCGCGCCATCCGCGACGGCGGGGCCGCCGGGGCCGTCCTCAACGCCGCCAATGAGGCCGCCGTCGAGGCCTTCCTGGGCGGGCGGATACGCTTCGGCCGCATCGTGGAACTCGTCGAAGCAGCCTTGCACCGTTGGGACGCAACGACGGCCCGGAAAAAACCGACAGGTTCTGAGAACCCCCCGGCCGATGATAGGGTAACATTGGAAGCTCTGCTCGACGCCGACGCATGGGCACGAGAGGAAATCAACAAGCAGTGATGAACGATGACCGCGGCGCCCGCGCTGCCCGTTGCGGGGTCGCGCCGCTGGCGTCGCTTATCGTCAGGATCGCACCCCGACAGAGGGCACATTGAATGAGGCATTGATGGCTGAGATATTCTCAACGTTCTGGAACGATGTAATTGTCTACTGGGTCTGGCCCTTGGCGATGTTCCTCATCGGCCTGGGGGCGGTCGTGCTGGTCCATGAATTCGGTCACTTCATCATGGCCAAGCGGGCGGGTATCCGCGTAACACGGTTCGCCCTGGGCTTCTTCCACCCGATCCTCAGTTACCGTAAGGGCATCGGCGTGCGCATCGGCTCCACCGAGCCGGAGTATCAGCAGCGGGCCGCCGAGAAACTCGTCGCCGAGGGCGTGAACGTCGGGGCCATGCTGGAGAAGGAACGCACGCTGAAGATCCACCAGGCCGCCGAAACACTGCATCTGGGGGAGACGGAATACCGCTTGAACTGGCTGCCGATTGGCGGCTATGTGCATATGAGCGGGCAGGATGACTTCGCACCCGACAAGAGCCTGGAGACCACCGACCCCCGCGGCTACGGGTCGGCTCCGGTGGGCAAACGCTTCGGTGTGATCGCCGCCGGCGTGGTGATGAACCTGATCTTCGCGGCCATGCTGTTCCCGATCATCGGGCTCATCGGCATGGACTTCAACGCACCCATAGTCGGCGAGACCGTGCCGACCTTCCCCGCCTCCCGGGCCGAGATCGCCTGGTCGGCCGAGGCGCCGCCGCCGATTCCGTCCGACCGCTCGCCGGCCGGCGCGGGCCTGCGGCCCGGCGACCGCGTCAAACGCGTCGAGGGCGGCGGGATCTTCGCCCGGCTGATGGGCGAGGATGTCACGCGCTTCCAGGACCTGATGCTCGCGGCGGTGATGGCCGAAGAAGGCGACGTCCTGACGATGCAGATCGAGCGCCCCGTCTCTGGCAGGACCTACCCGGGCACGGCGACGATCGGTGTGCGCGAAGAACCCAGCCAGGACATTCCGGTCTTCGGCATTACCCCGGCGGGCAGCAACATCGTTGGCCCACCGATGGGCACGGAGGCCGACGCGACATTCAAGATGGGCGACCGTATCACGCGCGTGGCGGGCCAGCCCGTGGCCAACCAGCCACAGATCGACCAGGTGGCCGAGACACTCGACGGCCGGCCCGTCGACATCCGCTACGTCCGCCAGGGACAGGAACTGACCGCCACCGTCCAGCCTCGCATGCGATCGAGCGTCTCCGTGTCCTACCTCGCCGACGGCTCGGCCCTACGGGCGTGGAAGCGTCGCGAGAACCGCGGGGACGAGCCAATCGTCTACCGCGGGCCCGACGGCACGGCGCACGAGGTCAAGCCCGGCCAGGCCGCCTTTGAGGACAACGCGGGCAACGTGACCGTACTGTCGCTTTCGCAGGTGGTCGGCGGCGGCGAGCGGACGATGGTCGACATCCTCGGCATGGTGCCCCGCCTCCGCGTTCAGCGCGTCTACGAAGATTCTGCGGCGGCCGAGGTGGGCCTCCAGCCGGGCGACATCATCCTGGCCTACGGAGACCGCCCCCTTCCGACACTGACCGAGCAACTCGAAACGTCCAACACAATCGCCGGCAGCCAGACGCGGATCACGGTGCTCCGGACGGACGACTCGACGAGAACCCTCACGCTCACGCCGCGCGAACGCGACGGGCAGTATCTCGTCGGCATCGCCCCGGGCATGGACCAGCAGCATACGGTCGTCGCCAGCGTGCGACCCGGCTCATCGGCCGCCGAGGCCGGCATCGAACCGGGTACGGACATCCTCGCCGTCGGCGAGACGCCGGTCGAGACATGGGTCGACCTGCACCACGCCCTGCAGGCCCACGCCGAGGCCTCGCCCGACCAGCCCGTCACGCTCAAGGTGCAGCTCGGCGATATCCAGCGCGACGTGGAACTCGGCCCGTTCGGTAAGGTCCAGCAACAGAACCTCGCGGCCGTGCAGTACGACCCGTTCATGTACACGAATTTCGGTATCGAGCAGATCGAGATCAACTACAGCAATCCGCTGGCCGCGATCGGCTGGGGCTTCCGCGAGACATCTCGCTGGATGATCTCGGTGTACGGCCAGCTCGCAGCCATGATCCGCGGATCGGTGGGCGTCAAGAGCGTCGGCGGACCGCTGCGGATCGGCGCGACCGCCGTCACCGTCGCCCGACGGAGCGTCATGAAGCTGGTGTACTTCATGGCCCTGCTGAGCGTGCTGTTGGCGGTGTTCAACTTCCTGCCCCTGCCGGTCCTCGACGGTGGCCACGCCGTGCTGCTGCTGATCGAGAAGATCCGCGGGCGACCGCTGCCGGCCCGGCTCGTCATCGGCATCCAGATGGTCGGGCTGTTCCTGATCTTCGGCTTGATGATCGTCATTTTCATCAAGGACGTCGTGGACATCTTCGGATAGTGAGCCTTGCCTTCCGCGGCGGCAGCCGGCATAATCGCCCGCTGTGTAATGCCTGCGACCCTTGCCAGAGAGGATATCCACCATGAAGAAATACAGTTGCGACTTGTGCGGCTATGTCTACGATCCCGACATCGGCGACCCGGACAACGGCGTCTCGCCCGGCACGGCCTTCGAGGACCTGCCGGACGACTGGGCCTGTCCCGAGTGCGGCGCGATGAAGGACGACTTCACCGCCGTCGACTGATACGCATCGAGGACCCAGCGCGGGTGGTGGAGCACCCTCCACCACCTGTTCTCGATCAAATCGTGCTGGTTCCGTATGAGAAAAAAAGGCGTTCCGCATGGAACGGCGGCGCCTTGCGGCGGAGATGTCGGTAGCGATGCTCCGCCGTTTCGTTGCGCGGGGAAAGCCAGCCCGCTATCGGTGAGATCGCAGGCCGTCGGTGAGCGTCGGGCCGTGGCGATCGAGGCGACTGCGGTCGACAAGCAGCCAGACCAGGCAGGTCACCCACAGCAGCACGGCCACCGCGATGACCAGCGGCAGCGAGAGTTGGCTGATGGTCTCCAGCGTGGTGTCGCCGGGTGGCGCCGCGGCGGGCGCGTACGGGGCGTAGGCCGCCATGCCCACCAGCACCCCCCCCAGGGCCGCCATGAACGACTGCAGCACCGCAAACGTCCACGCCCAGGAGATCGTGATGCGCTGGCGGCTGGCGAAGACAATCAGCGCCAGGCTGATCGCCAGCCAGCCCAGCCCCACCAGATCGATCGCGAAGCCGGTGTCCACGAAGAACACCTTCACCGCCCGTGTCACGTCCGGCAGCTGCATGTGCGCGACGGTGGTCGAGTGGATGAGGTCCTTCATGATCGTGCGGCTGGCGCCGGCCACCAGCGACCAGACAAGGAAGCTCAGGCCGGAGAAGGTCAGGGCCAGTCCCACGTCGAGTCGGGTTGTGCGTCTGAGGCGTCCGAGCATGACGCGATCCTACACCGCGCCGCCGGACCGGGTCAAAGGCTTTGTGCGGACGCGCAAGGGCGCGGCACGAAAACTTTCGCCCGGTTTGCCACCTGCCGATCCGGATCGTAGGTTTCTACTGGAGGTCTGGGAACAGACGCGCAACTGCTGCCGGGTTGGCGGCCCCGAATACCGACGTTCGGTGCTGCAAACGATCGCAACCGTCTCCCCACGCCCGATCGACGCGATGACGTCGGGGCGGGGCGGCCGGCCCGGCGGATTGCGCCACGCACCCCGGGCCCACGTGTGACAGAATTCCACACGTTTCTCCTTCACCGGATGGGCGGGGAGCCACGGCCCCGCCCATCGCGTTGTCCGCCCCGCCCATGCCACGAATCGCCTTGGCCCCGACATCAACGACCGCTAGGCTGAGGGCATGTCGACGCTTCACCCCAACCGGCGAAACGCCATCCGGCGCCGCCTGCTGACATGGTTCGACGCTGGCCGCCGCGACCTGCCATGGCGCCGTACCGCCGACCCCTACGCCATCTGGGTCAGCGAAATCATGCTCCAGCAGACCCAGGTCGCCACCGTCGTCGACTACTACCGCCGATTCCTCCAGGCATTCCCCAGCGTTGAAGCCCTGGCCGACGCCGATCTCGACGAGGTGCTCAAGCTCTGGGAGGGCCTCGGCTACTACAGCCGCGCACGGAGCCTGCACAAAGCAGCGCGCCACGTCGCCGCCGACCTCGACGGCCGCGTGCCGCACACCGTCGAGGAACTCCGCAAGCTGCCCGGCATCGGCGCGTACACGGCCGGCGCGATCGCCTCCATCGCCTTCGGCGTGGCCGAGCCGGTGGTGGACGGCAATGTCGCACGCATGCTGTGCAGGTTGCAGCGCATCGCCCAGCCACCCAAGGCGCCGGCAACGCAACGCCAGCTGTGGGACCTCGCCGCCGACCTCGTGCCGCCTGGCACGCCCGGTGACTTCAACCAAGCGATGATGGAGCTCGGGGCCATGGTCTGTCGCCCCACCAACCCCGACTGCCCCCGCTGCCCGCTTGGGACGCTCTGCGAGGCGCGCCGGGCCGGGCTGCAGCACGACCTGCCGCCCCGCACACCCGGCAAGGCCGTCCCGCACCACACCGTCGTCGCCGGGGTTATCTTTCGATCCGACGGCCGCGTCCTCATCGACCGCCGCCCGCAGGAGGCCATGCTCGGAGGCCTGTGGGAATTCCCCGGCGGAAAGGTTCGACCGGGCGAAGGTCTCGCCGAGGCGCTGCAACGAGAGGTGCGCGAAGAGGTCGGCCTGGAGGTGGGCGTGGACGACACGCTCTGTGTGGTCAATCACGCCTACAGCCACTTCCGCATCACGCTGCACGCCTTCGGCTGCCGCCGGGTCTCCGGCCGCGCCCGGGCCATCGAGTGCGACGCCGTTCGCTGGGTGTCGCCGGACCAACTCGACCGATACGCCTTTCCGCGTGCCAATGGCAGGATCATCGAGCAACTCACCTGACAGACCGTCTGTTGGAAAATCGCCCGCCGCATGGTATGCTTGCAGACCATGCGATCTGCCGTATGGGCCGTATGGGAGGTTCACGCCATGCCCTGCCACCTGCCTGTTCCCGTCTTCGTGCTGACGTCCCTGTTGCTGACCGTGGTCTGCCCGGCTGAGAAGTCCGGCGATGTGTTGCTGCGCGAAGAAGCCGGGCGCAGCGTCTACAGCCTTTACACGCCGATCCGCGCCCTGCACAACGGCATGCCATACAAGGTCGAAGGCGAATCGGGCACGATCCCGCTGGCCGGGCGCGATGTACTCGTCGCCGCGCGGCGCGACCGGCGAGGGCGACGGTTCTTGGCGGTGGACGGCGACGGCGACGGTCAATGGTCGCGCAGCGAGTGGCAGACCGTCACGCGGACGCCCATGCTTGTGTCGATCGAGACATCCCAGGGACGGACACTGCCCATCGTCATCGAGCGTGCGTTCATCGATGCAGACAACTTTGACGAGCCGGTTCGCCGCATCCGCCTGAGATGCATCCCGGCCTGGACGATGAGTGGCCGCATCGGCCAGATCCGCCTGAGGCTGCTCGATGCGAACCTCGACGGACAGTTGACGCAGGACGGCGACGACGCGATCGTGATCGGCAACGGCATCGTGGGCCAGCCGCTCCATGAAATCCACCGCATCGACGGCACGGACACCCGTCTGCTGCTGGCCGAGGACGGTCGGCGCCTCAACTACGCCGAACTGCCCCCCGCGAACCTCGGGCGGGTGGAGACGCCGTTGCCGCCGCGCGCCCTGGAGGGCCTGGTCGTCGCCAACAAAGACGGTCATGCTTACGACATCGCCGTGGCGGGCGAGGCCGGCATTCCGGCCGGCCAGTATCGCCTGGTGTACGGCATCATCACGAAGGGCAGCGCCGCGGCGCTTCTGGACCCGCCAAAGCGCGCAACGTTCACGATCCAGGCCGGCCGGATCAACACACTGCAGGTCGGACCACCCATTACGCTGGACTTCGAAGTCCGCTGCGATGAGGACGGCATTGTCGTGCGTGACCGCGGCACGCCCGTGGGCGCCGCCGGCGAGACCTACGCATTCAACGTCGATTCGCGGACGCACGACCAGGCGACGGTCTGGCTGATCTCCGATGACCGCACGGACCGCGCCCCGTTCGACAGTCGTCCTGACGATGACGACGACGGCCGCGCCGCACGCGGCACTGCATCCGACGACGATGACAAACGGCGCCCGCGGCGGAAGCACCGTCGCGACTGGCCGCGTGGCATGACGCCGGCCGGCACGCGCGTCCGCCTCGTCCGACGGCTGCCCGTCTTCGGAACGGTTGCCGGAGAGACACCTCTCGCCAAGGCAGATCGCGACGCCGAGCCGCCGGCCGCGCCGCGGGGCATCACCGTGAAACGCGCCCCCTGGCCGGACGCACCGGCGCACTCGCAGCCGACCGATCCGGTCGAGCCGCAAGCCGCTCCGCCCGCCGAGACACCCCGCAAAGCGGCGGCAGAAGCTGAACCGGCCGAACCGCCCGCACCCGACGAGACGGAAACGCCCACGGGCGCCGGCGGATGGTAGCGTTTTGGACTTGATCGGTCCGGCTGCGTCTGCTATGCTGTGCCGCGCTGCTACTGGGGTCTAATGCCTCACCATCGTACAGTCCGGAAAGGACGTGGGCCATGAACGCCAGCCAACGTGCCTCGCTCGTTGCGATCCTCGCAGCCGCCGTACTGCCGGCTGCCGCGGAGCAGGTGGAACTCAAACTCGATACGTCACGGCAGGTACTCCGCATCATGACGCCCCTGCGGGGCCTGAAGGGCGGGATCGAATTCTCGGTCCGCGGCGACTCGGGAACGATCACCGTCTGCGACAAATCGATCAAGGTCGGCGCGATCGCCAAGTACCCCCACTTCGGCCTGGGCGTCGACGAAGACGGAGACGGCACAGTCAGCCCCAACGAGTTCACGAGCTTCCGGCTGAAGACGCAGGCGGCGTCTTACAAGATCGACCTGGGCGAAGACCGGAAGAACTGCCCGCTTGGCATCGACAACATCGACATCCACTACAAGAAAAGGAAGATCGTCACCAGTTTCAGCGGCGACCTTTGCCCCGGCTGGGCCATGAAGGGCCGCCTCGGCAAGGATGACATCCGCCTGATCGACGCCAACATGGACGGCCGATACACCCAGCGCGGCGACGACGCCATCGCCATCGGCCGGGCCGGCTGTGCCATGCCCCTGCTGAAGGTCCACGAGATCGACGGCAAACACTACGAACTGACGGTGGCCGAGGACGGCACGACGGTGGACCTGACCGAAGTGATGGACCTGGATCTCGGCAAGGTGGCGACAAAGTTCCCGCGGTCAATGCTCAAGGGCCTGGTCGTTCGCAACATGGACGGACAGTGCTACGACGTCACGGCATCGGGACGAACGGGCATTCCGGCCGGTTCGTACCGCGTTGTGTATGGCGTGCTGGCCCGCGGCCGGGACCACGCCTTCATGCTGCCGCCGAGTATCACCTACGACATCCAGGCGGGGGGCACGAATACGCTGAAACTCGGGCCGGAATTCACGCTAGCCTTCAATGCCTCCTTCAGCGGGGGCAAGGTCGGCATCAGCACGATCACGGACGTCATGGGCGCCGGCGGCGAACGCTACCGCTTCAACGAGGCCCCCGACAAACCCTACGCGTACTTCTTCGTCGGCAGACGCAAAGTGGCCGGCGGCGCGTTCTCCAAGGGCTGAGGTGGCGGCCTCTGCAGGTACTCATGGCGAGTACGAAACGGTTTCAACAGGGACAACGGTACAGTCGCCGTCATGCGGCGCTATCCGGTCTTCGGTAAGGTTGTCGGCAAGCAGTCGATGGCGGACATCATGGCCAACCGCAAGCCCCAGCCGCCGGACGGCCCGCCCGTCGAGTTCAAGCCCGATGCCCCATGACGCAGAGACGGCCGGCGTGATGCCCCCCGGAGGTGACTGGCGGCCTGGTGGCGCCCCTGGTCTTCAAAACCAGTGTGGGGCTTAAGCAAGTCCCGGGTGGGTTCGATTCCCATTCGCCTCCGTCACAGAGAAGGCGGCAGACCCGATGGCCTGTCGCCTTCTTTCATGCTCTCGTCTTGCCGTCAGGCGTCGCCTTGACGCCACCGATCACTTGCCTCAGCCATACTCCGTTCCCTTGGCCGCGAAGCTCACGGTCCCCGGCGGCAGGCCAAGGGCCTCTCCGACGGCCGAGGCCAGCGCTGCCCACAGCGCCTCGCCTTTGTACTGAATGCCACCGTCGGCGCCGAAGTAGACCACCGTCGGCACCGAGTCGATATCCCATCTCAACAAGATCTGGCCGCTGCCGTCATACAACAGCGGCACGGTCAGGTTCTTGTCATGGTAGAACTGTCGCACGATATCGGCCGGCTCGTTGACGTTGATCAGCACGCTGGAGACGTTATGAGCCGCCAGGCCCGCCGCAACGGTGGCCATCTCCTCGCGCGCCGTCGCGGCAAAGGGGCATTGCGTATCGATCACGACGGCCACCAGCCCGCCAGCGTCCCTGTAGGATTCCAGCGGCCTGGCCTCGACATTGAGGGCGGGCAGGGCCGTCTGTTTCAGCAGCGTCGGCCCGGCCAGTTCCACCTTGCCGAACTGCGGCGCGTCCGGGCCGGGGTCGTCGGTCTCCTTCTGAAGAACCGCCACCCACTCGTAGAGTTCGCCGGTCGGAACCCCTCCGCGATACCGCACGCGGCCGAACCGATCCAGCAGAACGAACGTCGGAATGGCCCGGGCGTCGAAGGCGGACATGATCTGTCGATCCGGGTCGCGGATGATCTTCAACGTCGGGTCGAGTTCGCGGTAATACTCGCCAACGGCCTGCTCGTCGGTGGCGATCTCCACCCGTGTGTAGATCAGGCCCGGAATCGCCCCGCTCCGCTGTAGGTCCATCATGGCCCGCAGGCCCCTGTCGCTGACCTCGCAACCGACATGGCCGAACTCCATCAAAACCACCTTGCCGGCCAGCGCGTAATCGCGTAGAAACGCCTTGCGAGACGCATCCTCCTCGCCGGTCGTCCCCTCACTGTCACCGCAGCCGAGCGGCAGCGTCGCCGCCAGCGCGACCCACAGAATGCAAGTCATCGTCCTCGTCAACGTCGGCCGTACCTCCGTCCTCTCGTAGCATGTATATCGGCATCCGGACCGATCGTCCGCAGGGAACCGGGCAGTCCGTTTGGAAACGGGTTGCGCGGCGAGACCGAGACATTTTACCAAGCATCAAGGAACAGAAACACAGGTGAATGAGTGCATTCATCGAGTTCTTGCGACGATGACGCGCAGGCAGAAGGGCCGGCCGCAGCAGCGATAGCTTTCTAAGCGAGCGGCCAGGCATTATGCGTCCTCGCCCACCTCGGCCAGCATCTCCTGGTAGAACATCCGCACCACCGCCCCGCCCATGGCGGCGGCACACCAGGCGGCTTCGTCCAGTTGCTCACGCGACAGACCGAGCGTCTGCGCCTTCTGCCAGTGGGCCTGGAAGCACGGGCGACACCGCCCGAAGAGCACCAGGGCGACGTTGATCAGTTCCTTCGATCGCTCGTCGATGGCCCCGCCCCGGCCGGTTGACCGCATCAGGGCGGCGAAGGCTTTGCGACTCTCCGGGCTCGTGCCCCGACCGATCGACTCGCCACCAAAAATATCGGAGCAGCAGCCTTGGCTCTGGGCGGGCGTCCCGCCGGAGCAGCAGGCTTCGGCCTCGGCCGGAGCATCGCTGCAACGGCCGTCCGATTCCGACGAACAGCACGTCGAGGCCGCTTCGCCAGGCGCTGTCGCCGCCGCGTGCTGCGGCAGCTCGGCGGTCTTGTCGACCAGCGTCGCCGCGTCGGCGGCCTCGTCGGCAAGGGTGACGACAATGCGTCCGTCAGACGGCTCGGTCACCCGCCCGACGACCCAGCCGGCACAGTCGCGGGACTGCAACGCCTCCAGCAGCGAATCGAGCTTGGCCTCGGCGACGGCGATCAGAAGGCCGCCAGAGGTCTGCGCATCAAAGCCGAGGTGGTACAACGCGTCGCTGACGGCATCGCTGCGGCTGATGTCGTCGGCGACGTATTCGGTGTTTCGTTCGACGGCCCCGGGTACGACGCCGTCGGCCAAGGCGGCGACCGCCCCGTCGAAGGCCGGCAGGCGGTCCGCGAATACCTGGGCCGTCATACCCGCCGACCGCACCATGCCCACGAGGTGGCCGAACAGCCCGAAGCCCGTCACGTCCGTGCAGGCCGTGGAGCCCGCCAGGACCATCGCCTCGGCGGCCGGGCGATTCAACGCCGCCATCGACGCCTCGACGGCCGCCATGGCCGGCACGTCGCGGGCGATCTGTCGGCAGAAGTTCAGTACACCCACGCCGAGCGGCTTGGTCAGCACCAACGCGTCGCCCGGCTGCAGGGCGTCGCGACGAGCAGCCCGGTCGGCGTCGATCGTGCCGGTAATCGCGAAGCCCAGCTTGATCTCCTCGTCCTTGACGCTGTGGCCGCCGATCAGCGAGCAGCCCGCCTCGTCGAGCACCTCCATCGCGCCGCGCATCATGTGGTACATGATCTGTCCGTCGTGGGTCTCGCTGGGAAACGCCAGCACGCTCAGGGCCGTCTTCGGCGCGCCACCCATGGCGTAGACGTCGCTGAGGCAGTTGGCGGCGCAGATGCGCCCGAAGGTGTGGGGATCGTCCACGCAGGGCGTCATGACGTCGACGGTCTGCACCACGCACGTACCGTCCGGCAGGCGGTAGATGCCCGCATCGTCGCCGGCGGGCAGGCCGCACAGCACGGCCGCGTCGGTCACCTCCGGCAGGCGGGACAGCACGCCGTCGAGGTCGGCCGGGGCGATCTTGCTCGCGCAGCCGGCGTTGTGAACCATCTCGGTGAGTTTGACGTCATCGAGCGCCACCGGGTCGGGCCGCTCGCCGGCGCACGGGCAGATGCCATCGTTCTTGAACACGTCGCACGGACACGGCCTGCGCGGATCGCAGATGCAGTGGCCCAGTTCCATCGACCGCTGCATGATGCGGCGACGCTTGGCGTAGTCGATTATCGGCATAAGGGGTTGTCCTCGCCGGTCGCCGCCCGACCGGCGGACGGACAACCTACTTCGGTGTCATGTCGTTTCCTGCTGTAAGGGGGAACGATCCTGATTCTGTCACTACAGTCAGAATCGTCACTCCGAGCCGGGATGGCTCACTTCATAGCTTCTCCTTCCCGAGCATGGTAGAGAAAGCGGGCCCCGCTGCCAAAAACAAAGTCTCACGCCCCCTCGCCCAGCAGCCGACGGGCTTCGACCCCCGGCGTGCGGCGGTTGCCGGTGCGAACGGTGAGATTCTGTGTGTCGAAGTAATCCAGCAGCGGCACGGCGTACTTGCGGCTGACACCGAGCGCGTCACGGAAGGCCACCGTCTCAAAACCGCTCCCTTGAGTGAAGAGGTCCAGCACGACCTGCCGCGCGCGGTCGAGGGCGCCCGGGGCCATGGCGACCTTCTCGTCGAGTCGCACGACGCGGCCCTCGTCGCAGAGCAACTGCAGCATGGCCTCGAGGCGGTCGTGAGCCGCGCCGAGTTGCTCGGCCAGTTCGTCCGGCCGCGGGGGCTCCAGACCCGCCTCGGCGAGCGTGGACTCGATCTCGCCGGCGAGCGTGCGGTCGGCATCGCTGAGCTGCGCACCGTAGCCGACGAGGGCCAGGAGGTTATCGCGCTGTTTGACACGACCGTCGGCGAGACACTTCTCAACGGCGGCGGCGCGGAGGCCGGCGCCGCTATCACTCAGCAGTATACCGATCGGCGCGCCGTTGCGCCGCGGGTGGGCGGCGTGAAAGGCCTGCAACGCTGCGACCAACGTCTCGGCCGTCGCGGCCTGGCGGTCGACGTGGACGAACTTGCCGCCGCACGCAGCCACGGCCTGACCCTCGGCGACGGCGTCGTCCAGCAAATCCGACACCATGTCGACCGGCATCTGACAGCGCCGGGCCAGTTCGTCGCTACTCAAGGCCGCGTCCGCCTCGCCCAGCACTTCGAGCACCCACGCGAAGGGATCGTCAATCGCGTCGCGCCGGGCGGCCAGTTGCTCCAGCGTCCACGGCCGCTTGCGACGCAGCTTGGTGTCGCTGACGCCCAGGATACGCCCGCCGCCGAGCGTTGTCAGCCGCCCTTGCGTGCCTGTCCCACGAATCACGAACCGCTCGCCGATAGCCACCGGCACCGATGAGATCATGCGTATCTGCACCAGCGCCTCTCCGCCCGACGCGACGGCCTTCTCGCCGGCGAGGTTTGCCACGCGGGCCATGCTCTCGGCCGTCCCGACGTGCAGGTGGACCTCCGCGTTGTCCTTCAGCGACGGCGCCGACGGCAGCAAGGCCAAAGCGGCCTCGAACATCTCGACGGCCCGAAAGCACTCGGCGCCGGTCAGGACCATGCCTCGGTCGATCTGCCCGGCCTCAACGTCCAGCAGGTTCAGGGCCACGCACTCGCCGGCCCGGCCGACCTCGGCATCCTGGCCGTAGACCTGCATGGACCGGACGCGCACTGCCCGCTCGCACGGCAGCAGACGCAGGCGCTGGCCCACGCGGACCTCGCCGCTGCGGGGGATGCCCGAGACCACCGTGCCGAAGCCCTTGATGTTGAAGACGCGTTCGACCCACAGGCGGAACAGGCCCTCGCCGGCCAGCGGCTCGGTGGCGGCGACGGCGGCGTTGAGGGCGGTGGAGAACTCGCCGAAGCCCTCGCCGGTGATACTGCTGACCGGGCAGATCGGCGCGCCGGCCAGAAAAGTTCCGGACAGGAATTCGCGCGCCTCACGGACGGCCATCTCGCGCAACGCCTCGTCGATGAGATCGATCTTCGTGAGGGCCACCACGCCGCGGCGGCAGCCCATGAGTGTGAGGATGTCGAGATGCTCGCGGGTCTGGGGCATCACGCCGTCATCGGCGGCGACGATCAGGATCACCACGTCAATGCCGTGCGCCCCGGCGACCATGTTCTTGATGAAGCCCACGTGGCCGGGCACGTCGACGACGCCGACGATCCGCTCGTCAGCCATCGTACACGGGGCAAAACCGAGTTCAATCGTCAGCCCGCGCTGCTTCTCCTCGCGCAGGCGGTCGGTGTCGCAACCGGTCAGCAGTGTCACCAGGGCCGTCTTGCCGTGGTCGACGTGGCCGGCCGTGCCGAGCATGATGTTCTTGCGGGCGTCGCTCATGCGGTGCAGCGTCCAAGGGCGGCGGCAATGGCGGGCACGTCGGTGTCGCCCAGCGTACGGCAGTCGAGAATGAGGCGATGGTTGTCGATGCGGCCGAAGACGCAGGCGTCGTCCATGCGGAGGCGCCGGGCAAGTTCGCCGGCTTCGACGCCGTCGGCGTCGACGGCGACCGCCCAGCCGGTCAGTTTTTCCATCGGCAGCGAACCGCTGCCGAGATAGCCCACGGACTCGACGACCTCGGTCCGCACCGTCGGGGCCTCGGCGCCGATGGCGACGGCAAGGGCTTCGGCACGTGTCTGCAGATCGACGGCGGAGGCGGCCAGCATGCGATAGGTCGGGTGGTCGCGTTTTAGGCGGTCGATGTCGCGAAAGAGCATCAGCGTCCGCTCCAGCACCATGAGGCAGCTCTTGTCAACCCGCATCGCGCGATACAGCGGATGCCTGCGGATTGTCCGTATCAGATCCAGCCGCCCGACGATCACGCCGCCTTGGGCCGCTCCGATGAGCTTGTCGGCACTGGCGAGCACGATATCCGCGCCGGCCTTGATGCTCTCGGCCATCGTCGGCTCGTGCGGCAGGCCGAACTCTTCGAGACGGATCAGCGCGCCCGCGCCGAGATCGTCGATCAGCGGCAGGTCGTTCTCGTGGGCCAGGCCGACAAGGTCATCGAGGCTCGGCTGACCCGCGAAGCCCATGATCCGGTAGTTGCTCGGATGCACGCGGAGAATGGCCCGCGTGTCGTCGTTGATCGCGGCGGCATAGTCGCGCAGGTGCGTGCGGTTGGTCGTACCGACCTCGTGCAGCCGCGCCCGCGAAAGTTGCATGACGTCCGGCAGACGGAACGAGCCGCCGATCTCGATAAGCTGCCCACGCGAGACGATGCACTCGCCACCACCGGCCATGGCAGCCAGCACAAGCATCGTCGCGGCGGCGTTGTTGTTGACCACGACCGAGGCCTCGGCGCCGGTCATCTCGGTCAGGATATACTCCAGCCGCTCATGTCGCTCCGACCGCTTGCCGCTCTCGCGATCAATCGCCAGCGTACAGTAGCCCTTGAGTTCACTGGCGAGGCCGTCGACCACGCCATCCGCCCAGACGGCTCGGCCAAGCGCAGTGTGAAGGATAATGCCGGTGGCGTTGATGGCTCCGCGCACGTGCGGCTGGGTGCGGTGGGCCAGGATGTCACCGGCCCGGGCCGCAACGGCGTCCTGATCGACGTGGTCGGCACAGGTGATTCGGCCGGCGAGGATCTCACGGCGAACCTCGTTGACGGCCTGGCGAACGACGTCGACCACCAACGCCCGCGGATGCCGCCGCTGCCAGGCAACAACCTGCTGATGCTGCAGCACGGCGTCCACGCCCGGCAGATGACGCAACAGTTGCTGTTGTTCCGGCTGGTTCATGTTCACCTCCGGCGAATCATACCGCGCTGTTGCCCGGAGGCAAAGCGTCTGCCGCCTTCGCGGCATTTCGCCGGCGCCGGCTATGCAGCCACGGGATTATCACAAATCACTTCCAAAGTCGGATGCATGTGTTTATCCTGTACGGTCATACAACTCGACAACCTGGGAATCGACGGAACTGACGATCGTGAGAGAGACAATGAGACACCTCGCATGGATATGCATCCTGGCGGCGGGATTCGGCGGCCTGACGGCGTCGGCACAGGACACACGGCGCCGCACGGATCATCACGCCATCACGCGCCCGTCCAAAGTTGTCACGCTCTCGTTCGTCATGTCGGGCAAGGTCGCGGAGGTAGCGGTCAAGGATGGCCAGACGGTCACGCCGAAACAGGTCGTGGTGAAGCTCGATGACAAACTCGAACGTATCCGCCTCCAGAAGCTCAAAGCCGAGGCCGAGAACGACACGCGCATCAAGGCTGCCGCCGCTCAGCTCGCCCAGAAGAACGTCGACCTCGAACGCATGGAAGACCTGGGTCGCAAAAACGTCGCCACGAAATGGGAAATCGAACAGGCGAGGCTGGAGAAGATCATCGGCGAGCTGTCGCTGGATCTGGCAAAGTTCGAACACGCACAGGCCGCGGTCGACTACGCCGAAGCCCGCAAGGGCCTCGACCGTATGAAGCTTGAAAGTCCCATCGCCGGGGTGGTCGAAGGCATCGAGGTCGAAGTCGGCGAGGCCGTCGACCGCCTGGAGCCGGCCGTCAAGATCGTCAAGCTCGATCCGTTGTGGATCGATGTGCCAGTCCCCCTCGCCGACGCCGCAAAGCTCCAGCCCGACCAGGCTGCCACCGTGACGCTGCAGGACCGTTCCGTGCTGAAGGGCAAGGTGATTCACAAGGCGGCCGTCGCCGACGCCGCCAGCGGAACTCTCATTGTCCGCGTTGAAGTCCCCAACCCGCAGCAGCGACCCGCCGGCGAGCACGTCACCGTCACGTTCGGCCCCGGCACGGCTGCCGCAACCGACGACACCACAGGCACGGTTGCATCGACACGACGCGACGAAACCGACCTGGATTTATCCGAGCAAACGCAAACCCCAGAAGACTCCAAAGGAGCACCGACCCATGGCAGAAGCCAACACCCCCGAGAACAATGACGCCCAGGCCCCCGAAGATCAAGCTCGCGAGCAGACCGGACAACGGCAGGTTCGCCTCCGCGTCAACCAGAGCGACATGGAGACCAGCTACGCCAATGCCTTCCGCGCCAACGCGACGGCCGAGGAACTCATGATCGACTTCGGCATCAACTTCCCCATCGGTGGCGGCGAGGGACAAAACGACGCCGAGATCGCCTTCCAGGTCACCAACCGCATCGTGCTGAACCTCTACTCCGCCAAGCGGCTGGCGCTGACACTCGGGCAGATCGTCCGCCGTCACGAACAGGAATTCGGTGAACTGCAGCTCGACGTCAGCAAGCGCCGTCAGGGCGCCGGTTAAGGCGACAGGCACCGATGACTGTCACCCGTGAACACGCCGACCGACCCGCTGCCGAGCAGCAGTCGGCGCCGACATCGCCGGCGGAGGCCCTTCAGCGCCTGGCCGCCTTCGACGGCCCGCCCGAGGCGTTCCTCGGCAACCTGCTGAACGTGCAGTGCGCGCTGGTCGCCGCGCGTGGCGCAGCGTTAATGCGCCCGACCGAAGGCGGCATCGAACCCGTCGCCGTCTATCCACCGATGAAGGAGGGCCAGACCGCACCGAGTTGGCTGGCCCAGATGGTGGAGACGGCCGAGGGCGTTCTGCAGTCCGGGCAGACAGCCGTCCGTCCGCTGCACGGCGGCGAAGAACTCTACGGCGAGGGGGCGGCACGGCACCTGATACTGCTGCCGCTGCGCACGGGGCAAGGCCCGATCGGCGTGAGCGGGTTCTATCTCGAAGGGGCGGGCGACCGCCTCGACCGTGTGGCCGAACGTCTCGAGCTGACCAGCGGCCTGCTGCACACCTACACGTTGCGACAACGCCTTCAGCGACGGGAAATCGACCTCCAACTGCTCAGGCAATCCGTCGAGTCGCTGGCCGTCGTCAATCAGCACGCACGGTTTACCGCGGCTGCCATGGCCATGTGCAACCAACTCTGCTCGGAATGGCAGGCCCAGCGAGCGAGCATCGGCTTCCTGCAGGGACGCAACGTCAAGCTCAAGGCCATGAGCCACACCGAGAAATTCACGCGAAACATGCAGCTCGTCCAGGCCGTCGAGGCCACGATGGAAGAGTGCCTCGACCAGGACCTGGAAATCGTCTATCCCGCGGGCAATGAGGCCACCTACGTCTGCCGGGCCGCCAAGACCCTGGGCACGCAGCACGGGCCGTCGGCGGTGGTCTCTCTGCCCCTTCGGCAGAACGGCGAACCCGTGGCCGTCCTGACGCTCGAGCGCCCGCCCGAGAAGCCGCTGACAGCCGAGGACGTCGAGACGCTGCGTCTGACGGCCGACCTCTGCACGCCGCGACTGGTGGAACTGCAGAAGCGCGATCGCTGGTTCGGTGCGCGGATGGCCTCGTCGATGCGCGACGGCGCCGCCGTCGTCATCGGCCCGAAGCACACGTGGGTCAAGCTCATCGTCATCCTGCTGACCGGCCTGCTGGCGTTCCTGGTCTTCGCCAAAGGAACGCATACCGTCGAGGCCCAGTTCGCCATCGAACCGGCCCAGCAGTACCAGGTCTCGGCCCCGCAGGACGGCACGCTGATGGAGGTCTACGTGGATGTCGGCGACGAAGTGAGCGAGGGTGACCTGCTGGCCCAACTCGACACCACCAAGCTCCAGGAGCAACTGCTGGAAGTGCGAGGGCGAGAAGTGGAGTACCGCAAGCAGGCCGACATCGCCCGCGAAGCTTGGAACCGCAAGGAGGAATCCTACGCGAGGGTCCAACTCGCCGAAGCGAAACTCGCCCAGACGCTTGCCGAGCGGCGCCTGCTGGAGTACCAGATCCGCGAGGCACGCCTGACGGCCCCGATCGACGGGACGGTCGTCGAGGGCGACCTGCAGAAACGCGTCCGCGGGCCGGTCGAGAAGCGCGAGGTGCTCTTCGTCGTCGCGCCGATCGAGACCATGCGGGCCGAACTGCGCGTCGACGAGTCGGACATCGCCGACCTCCAGCCCGGCGATACCGGCGAGCTGGCTGCCACCGGCGCGCCGGGTCAGCACGTGGAGTTCACCATCGTCCGCATCGATCCCGTGGCTGAGGTCGTCGAGGAGAAGAATATCTTCCGCGTCCGGGCCGAGCTGGAGAGTATCCCGCCCCGCTGGAAGCCGGGCATGGAAGGCGTGGCGAAGGTCGAACTTGGCGAACGCAGCTACGCCTGGCTGCTGACGCACGACCTCATTGACTGGATCCGCATGAAGCTCTGGTGGTAGGAAGTGGTTGAAAGTCCTCGCCCGTGCATCGTCGCCAGGAGCCCAGGAGCCTGGAGAACAAGCCTGCCGGCTAGCCGAGAGAATTCATGGCCACAGAGGGCACAAAGGACAAAGGGATAAAGTGCTGCCGATAAGCAGTTTACAAGAATACTTCGGCTGTTGTTCTGTGAGAATACAGCCTGTTTGTTCGAAATATGATGTAACGTATTGTGCGAAAACACCTCTGCGTCTCTGTGGGTAGATATTCAGGCTGCCAGCGACCGCGGACGTCTTACTTCCTGCATCTGAGTTTGTACTGACTGACTACTGACGACTGACAACCATGGCCGTTGATCGTCCGACATTCTCCGAGAGCTGGTATCGCGTTGCCACCCTCAAGCCGCGGCTGCGGTCGACCGTACAGGTCTACCGCCAGCAGTTCCGCGGGCAGACATGGCACGTCCTGCAGGACCCGGCCAGCAACCAGTTCTCGCGCCTAAGTGAGCCGGCCTATCGTTTTGTGGGTCTGCTCGACGGGCGCAGGACGGTTTCGCAGGCCTGGGAAGCCTGCAACGACCAACTCGGCGACGCCGCCCCCACCCAGGGCGAGGCCATCCAGCTTCTCGGGCAGCTCTACGTGGCCAACCTCCTGCAGTCGGAGTTGCCGAGG
>JAAAOJ010000062.1 GCA_009908915.1 Planctomycetota bacterium | reverse complement strand
CTGGAGATGAAATGCATGTTTGGGGGCTGGCATGGGGCGGGGGGCTTTGCTAGAATGTCGTTTTCCCGATTTCGGGGAGCCGGAAAGGATTGTGCCATGTGCGGCATCGTCGGATACGTCGGATCGAAACAGGCAACTGGCGTTTTACTGGAAGGCCTCAAGCGTCTGGAGTACCGCGGCTACGACTCGGCGGGCGTCTGCGTCTGCGACGGCGACGAATTGACCATGGCCAAGTGTCCCGGCCGGATTGCCAATCTCGAAGAGCGCATCAAACGCATCGGCTGCGTCGGTGGTACGATCGGTATTGCCCATACGCGCTGGGCCACCCACGGCGCACCCAACGAAGTCAACGCCCACCCGCACGCCGATTGCAACGAGCGCATCGCGCTGGTGCATAACGGCATTATCGAGAACTATGCCACCCTCAAGACCTTCCTGACCGAGAAGGGCCACACCTTCCTCAGCGATACCGACACGGAAGTCCTCGTCCACCTCATCGAGGAGTTTCTTGCCAACGGCCACAACGGTACGGGCTGCCCGACCCTCGAAGAAGCCGTCCAGGCCGCGCTGCACGAGGTATCCGGCACGTACGGTCTGGCGGTGCTCAGCGCGGAGGAGCCACAGAAGCTAATCGTCGCCCGTCGAGGCAGCCCGCTGATTCTAGGCGTCGGCAAGGACGAGTACGTGGTGGCCTCCGACGCCTCGGCGATCCTGGAGCATACCGCCAACGTCGTCTATCTCAACGATAACGAAATGGCTGTCGTGGGCCGGGATGGTATGCGGACAATGACCATCGACAACGTGCCGGTCACGAAAGAAGTCTCGCAGATCGAGTGGTCGCTGGAACAGATCGCCAAGGGCGGCTATGAACACTTCATGCTCAAGGAGATCATGGAGCAGCCGGAGAGTTCCGCCCAGGCCATTGGCGGTCGCCTGGATATGCGCGAGATGCAGGTGGTGTTGGGCGGCTTCGCCCAGCATATGCGCGACATGCGGAAGATCCGCAAGCTGTACGTCGTCGGCTGCGGGACGGCCTGGCATGCCGGACTGGTCGGCGAATACCTCTTTGAGGACCTCGCGAAGATTCCAACCGAGGTCGAATACGCCAGCGAGTTCCGCTACCGCAACCCGATCATCGAAGACAACTCCGCCGTCATCGCCATCAGCCAGTCCGGCGAAACCGCCGACACGCTGGCCGCCATTCGCGAAGCCTGCGAGAAGGGCGCGATGGCCTTGGGCATCGTCAATGCCGTCGGCAGCACGATCGCGCGCGAGACCGACGCGGGCGTCTACCTCCACGCCGGACCGGAAATCGGCGTAGCCTCGACCAAGGCCTTCACCAGCCAGGTCATCGTCGAGACGCTCATCGCCCTGATGCTCGGCCGTGGACGCTACATGAGCCAGACCTCCATGTCGCACTACATCACCGAACTGGCAGCCATTCCCGAGAAGATGAAGGCCGTCCTCGAACAGTCCGGCAAGATCAAGGACATCGCCGAACGCTGCTGCAACCGTGAAAACTGGCTGTTTCTTGGCCGCGGTTACCAGTACCCCATCGCGCTGGAGGGCGCGCTGAAACTCAAGGAAATCAGCTATATTCACGCTGAGGGCTTGCCCGCGGCGGAGATGAAACACGGCCCGATCGCCCTGATCACCGATGGTATGCCGGTGGTGTTTATCGCCACGCGGATGGGGACGTACGACAAGGTCGTGGGCAATATCGAGGAAGTCCGCGCCCGCAAGGGCTACACGATCACCATCGCCACCGAGGCCGACACGGAGATAGAGACATACTCCGACGAGGTGATCTACGTCCCCGACTGCCCCGTGCCGCTGGCGCCGCTGCTGACGGTCATCCCGCTGCAGCTGCTGGCCTACCACGCCGCCGTGGCACGCGGATGCAACGTCGACAAACCCCGCAATCTCGCCAAGAGCGTGACGGTGGAGTAAATATCCAAGCCTGAAGCATTTACCTGTGACGGCATCGGGACACCCAGGCGGCATAGCATGCACCATCAGGCAGACGGAGCGGCCGTTTGTGGATAAACGGCGCGCCGGTCAACTTCTGCAGTCGCCGGGCCGATAAGGCATATAGAGCGGGAGCGGCGCTGACGATGCTTGAATGCGCTGGCCCGGATTGTCTACAATCAGGCTCGACGGTGAGCCCAGCCGTGGGCTGAAACGTAACGTACAGACAGATCGATACTGTAAGACGTCACCGCAAACCACGACCCTGACGACGGGAGCGAAAGTCGAATGTTTGAACGCTTTACGGAACGGGCGCGAAAGGTCATTGCCCTGGCGAACCAGGAGGCCCAGCGCTTCAACCACGAGTACATCGGAACGGAGCATATTCTGCTTGGGCTGGTCAAAGAAGGCACGGGCGTCGGCGCCAACGTGCTCAAAAACCTCGGCGTGGAACTGCACAAGGTCCGCATGGAGGTCGAGAAGCTCGTGAAGGCCGGGCCGGACATGGTCACCATGGGCAAGCTGCCCCAGACTCCCCGTGCCAAGAAGGTCATCGAGTACTCCATCGAGGAAGCGCGCAATCTCAACCATAACTACGTCGGCACGGAGCACATCCTGCTCGGGCTGCTGCGCGAACACGACGGCGTGGCCGCCCAAGTGCTGATGAACCTCGGGCTGAAGCTCGAGGAGGTCCGCGAGGAAGTGCTGAAGCTGCTCGGTGCCGGCGTGGATCCCGAAGAGGCCACGGCCGGCGCGAGCGAAGGTGCCAGCAGTTCGACGTCCGGCCAGCGGCGCGGCAAGAGCAAGACGCCGGCGCTGGACAACTTCGGCCGCGACCTGACGGAACTGGCCCGCGAAGGCCAGCTCGACCCCGTCATCGGCCGCGTCGACGAAATCGAACGCGTCATCCAGGTGCTCTGCCGCCGGACCAAGAACAACCCCGTGCTGCTAGGCGAAGCCGGCGTCGGCAAAACCGCCATCGTCGAAGGTCTGGCCCAGAACATCGTCAGCAAGGACGTGCCGGATCTCCTCCACGACCGCCGCATCGTGGCGCTCGACCTGGCGATGATGGTCGCCGGAACGAAATACCGCGGCCAGTTCGAGGAACGCATCAAGGCCGTCATGAACGAGGTCAAGCGAGCCAAGAACGTCATCCTGTTCATCGACGAACTACACACGCTGGTCGGCGCCGGCGGGGCCGAGGGCGCCATCGATGCCGCCAACGTCCTCAAGCCGAGCCTCTCGCGCGGCGAGATCCAGTGCATCGGCGCGACGACGATGGACGAGTATCGCAAGCACATCGAGAAGGACGGCGCGCTGGAACGCCGCTTCCAGACGATCATCGTCAACCCGCCCACGCGAGAGCAGACCATCGACATCCTCGGTGGCCTGCGGGACCGCTACGAGGCGCACCACCGTGTGCGAATCACCGACGAGGCCATTGAACAGGCCGTCGAACTGTCCAACCGCTACATCACCGGCCGCGTCCAGCCGGACAAAGCCATCGACGTCATCGACGAGGCCGGCGCGCGCATCCGTCTCAAGAATATGACCAAGCCACCGGACCTCGCCAGCATCGAGGACCGGGTCGAACGCCTGCAGATCGAAAAGGACGAGGCCGTCAAGAATGCCGACTACGAACGGGCCGCCGAGCTGCGCGACAAGGCCGAACAGCTTCGAGACGAGAAGGAGAAGCTCCAGAAGAGTTGGAAGGAGCAATCCTCCGAGGCCTCCGGCGTGGTGGACGAGGACGTGGTCGCCGAGGTCGTCAGCAAGATGACCGGCGTGCCGCTGACCCGTCTGGAGAAGGAAGAAGCCCAGCGCCTGCTGGAACTGGAGAACGAGCTTCACAAACGCGTCGTCAGCCAGCAAGAAGCTATCGTCGCCGTCTCCAAAGCCATCCGGCGTGCCCGTAGCGGCATGAAGGATCCGCGTAGGCCGATGGGCAGCTTTATCTTCTCCGGGCCGTCCGGCGTGGGCAAGACGCTGCTTTCCAAGGCCCTCGCAGAATTCATGTTCGGCGACGAGGAAGCCCTCATCCAGATCGACATGTCCGAGTACATGGAGAAGCATAACGTCAGCCGCCTGGTCGGCGCGCCTCCGGGCTACGTCGGCTACGAAGAGGGCGGCCAGCTCACCGAGCGCATCCGCCGTCGGCCCTACGCCGTGGTGCTGCTGGACGAAATCGAGAAGGCCCACCCGGACGTGTTCAACATGCTGCTGCAGGTGATGGAGGAAGGTCACCTCACCGACAGCTTCGGCCGCCGGGTCGATTTCCGCAACACCGTGCTGATCCTCACGACGAACATCGGCGCCGAGATGATCAAGTCCGGTGGCGGATTCGGCTTCGGCAAGCGCGATGAGCACACGTCCTACGAGAAGATGAAGGATATGCTCCACAAGGAAATCGAACGCCACTTCCGACCGGAATTCATCAACCGTCTGGACGACATCATCGTCTTCAAGGCCCTCAACCGCGAGGACCTGCAGACGATCGTCGACTACGAGCTGCGAAACGTCCGTAACCGCCTGGCCGAGCATGACCTGGAGCTGGTCCTGGACGACGAGGCCAAAGAATTCCTGATCGACAAGGGGTACAACCCGGACTTCGGCGCCCGCCCGCTTCGCCGGGCCATCGAACAGCACGTCGAAGACGCGATCAGCGAGGAAATCCTTCGCGGCAGTTACAAGGACGACGCGCAGATCAACGTCTCCGTCCGTACCGACACCGACGACGAGGGCGAGGAAAAGAAGCACCTGTACTTCGAAGGTGCAGGTGAGAAACCCCAGCCCGCCGAGGCGGCCGCAAGCGTACCGGAAGGCACGTAACACGAAGGGCCGAGGGCAGAGAAAGAACACTGCCTGACATGTTGGACGTGAACGCGGCGGTCCGGACGCGGTTCCGGGCCGCCGCTTTATATTCGGCGCCAGCTCTTGCCGTTGAGACCGACCGCCAGAGCCGGTAGACTTCACGCGGGCCCACCGGATCGACCTTTTCCGCGGAGCGTTCGTATGATCGGCATTATCGGCATCGTGACATCGCTGACCGTCCTGTTCCTCTCACTTCTGATTACCCGTCTGGCCACGATGGCCCTTACTCTGACCGGCCTGAGCCGGCAGGTGGCCCGCTTCCAGGCGCGCAGCGCATTTACCGGCACGGGCTTCACGACAGCCGAAAGCGAGGACATCGTCGCCCATCCCATCCGCCGGCAGATCATCATGTGGCTGATGATCGTCCGCAGCGCCGGCGTTATCACGATCATCATCTCCGTCATCCTGTCCTTCATCGGTCCGGCCGAGGACGTCACGAAGCTTATCCGCCTGGCCTGGCTCGTCGGCGGCATCATCGTGCTATGGCTGCTGACGATCAGTCAGACCGTCACACGGCTGATCGAGGCAGCCATGGCGCACCTGCTCAAACGCTATACCGACCTGGACGTGCGCGATTACCTCGGCCTGTTGAAACTGGCCGGCGAATATGCCGTCAACGAGGTCCACGTCGAGGAGGATGACTGGTTGGCGGAGAAGACGCTGGCCGAGTGCGACCTGCCCGAGGAAGGGGTGACCGTCCTCGGCATCAACCGCGAAGACGGCAGCTACGTCGGCGCGCCTCGCGGCAAGACGAGGATTCACGCCGGCGATACGCTGATCCTTTACGGCCAGTCGGTTCTGCTGCAGGAACTGGGGCAGCGACGCACCGGCGGAGCCGGCGATGCCGCCCATCGCAAGGCCACCGCGGACGAAGAGCAACGCCTCCAGCAACAGGATATCCAGGAAGCCGAACACGAACGCAAGCGAGAGGCTCATCAGGAAGTGGAGCAGGCCGAGGAAACCCATGAAGCAGCCGCCGAGAGACTGCCGACCGAAGACGTCACCGACGAGAGTAGCGAGGCGCGGAAATGACCCCGAATGCATCGCCGTGGCCCGTTGCGGCTGCGACGAGAAGCCGCTGTGAGACCTCGATCGCCACCGCTCGGACTGGATGGACATCACGTCCGGTCGGCGGTGCGCCTGCGGCCCCGCGGCCGGATCCTGGGACCCGTTGTATGAAGCCGGCGAGGCCCACGACCGCCGACGGCGGGCGCGATCTATCGCGCGCGGCCGGGCGTGGCTGGCGTGAAGGCCTTCCACTCGAAAGTCGGCCCGTGAGGAGCTGATAAAATCCAGGCACTACCCGTCGGCGAGGGGCGCGTTATACTGTGGGCGAAGCAGTTGTCGACAGGACTCGGATATTTCGGGAACCCTTTGCAGGAACAAGCGTCCAATCTGATGGCCGACGAATCGGCCGAGCCGACACGGCCGGCCCGCACGATCTCGTTTGACGAGGTGGCGGTGGTTCGTCGATGCCAGGACGGCGATACTGCCGCCTACGGCGAACTGGTAATCCGTTACCAGGATCGCATTTACAATGTGATGAGACGGATGGCCGGTCCCGACGACGCCGAGGAACTCGCCCAGGAGGCGTTCCTCAAGGCCTTTGAGAAGATCGATCAGTTCCGCGGGGGCAGCCGGTTTTACACGTGGCTGTTTCGTATCGCGATGAACCTGGCGATCTCGCGGCGTCGGCGCGGCGCGAAGGTCAAGTTCCTGTCCATGAACGCGACCGGCGACGACGAGCAGGGCCAGAGCTTCACCGACACCGTCACTGCCGATCTGTCGCGCCAGCGGACGCCGGCCCCGGAGGCTAACGTCATGGCACGCGAAACGTCGCAGCAGATCGAGGCCGCCCTCGATGCACTCGACGAAGAGTTCCGGGCCGCCATCGTGTTGCGTGATATTGAAGAACTGGACTACGCCGATATCGCCGAGATCCTCGACGTACCGGTGGGGACCGTCAAAAGTCGCATCCACCGCGGACGTAATATACTGAAAGACAAACTCGCCGCCTTGATCAGCAAGTGACACATGAACGGTAACGACACAATCCGAGAGCAACTCTCGGCCTACCTCGACGGTGAACTGACCGCCGACGAGGCGGCCCGGGTCGAGCGTGCTGTCGCGGAGGACGAAAGCCTCGCCGAGGAGTTGCAGCAACTTCGCGCCACGCGCGACCTGCTGAAGGGGCTTGCGCGGGCTTCGGCGCCGGAAGGCTTTGCCGAACGCATCGCCGCCCAGGCCGGCCAAAGGCAGCGCGGGGCTACGTCGCCCACAGCCGGACCTCGCTGGATTCGATACGCCGGAGCAGCCGCCGTTCTCGTTGCCGCTATCGGGCTCGGCGTGCTGGTCTCGCAGATGTGGCTGACCACCGGCGATGTGGAAGGGCCGCACTCGCTCGCTGTCGACGACTACGGCAGGAGTGAAACCATTGCCATGACCGACACATCAGACGCGCGAGAGACACCCGCGCGGGCGGGGCGACAGCCGTCCGGTCCGGCAGACCGACCCGACGTGGTCGCGGGCGAAGCCGGCTGGGACGGGCGAGGTGCTGCCGTGGTTGCCAAGGGCGGCGACAGCGGGCGGCCGGATGACGACGCCGAGGGCGTTGTCGGCCGCAAAGGCCCCGATGCCTACGACTGGGCGTCCAACGTCGCCGACGCGCGTGACAGCGCGCTGGGCAAGCTCCGAACACTTAACGGCGGCAACGAGTTGAGCATTTTCGTCGACGACGTACCGACCAACCAGGATACGGTCGAGACGATTCTTGTGGCCAACGGTATTGCCCTGGCGCCGGACGACCAGGCCGTCGTCCTGCCCAGCCAGGCCGTCAACCTCAACCGAAACTTCTTCTTCAACGAGGCTCAGCAGCGGCAGCCCCAGCCGGAAACCGAGGAAGTGCAGTACCTCGTCTACGGTTCGCAGGAGCAGCTGGCCGACCTCGCCGCGGCGTTGGAGAGCAAGGTCGTCCGACAACAGCGCGTCTCGCAGCTTCCCGAGCCGCTGTTCCGCCAGGCCATCGAGGATCCCGGACTTGCACTCGCGGAGGCCGATGAAGTTCGACGATACAAGAAGGAAGTGTCGCAGGGCGACTATGCCGGCGCCCGGCAGGACGCGCCGGCGAGTGATTTGCCCCACCGAGCGGAAGCCGAAATCGCCAAGAGCAAGGCCCCGGCGCCACGTGCGGCACAAGAAGCTCCCCCGACCACCTCCGCGCGACGGCCGGAGATCGCCCCAGCCGGCGCGCCGACCGCGCCGCAGGCATCGCCGCCGAACGACGGAAAACAGGCCGAGCAGCCCGAAGCGCTTGCCTCGTCGGCCGAAGTCGAACCCACCGCCGAGGAACTGAACGGCAAAGCTGCCCCCGCCAACGGCGCTCGTCCGTCAGCCGGCGATACGACGCCCGTCCAGACGCGACGACGCCAGGCCGCCGCGCCGCCGCTGCCGCTGCGGGAAGTCGCCGCCGCGCAAGAGAGCGTTCTGAAGGAGCAGGCCAGGTGCGCTGCTCAAAGGATTCAGGCCGGCCTCTCCGCCGAAGCCCTGCAGCAAATCCTCGCCGAAGCGCCCGCCGAGGCGATGGTCATCACGCTGCGGCGCCGCCCCCCGACAAGCCGCCTCAACACGCTGCAGCAGACCAACCTCCGCGTGCTCGAAGAGCAGTTGCAGCCGACGCAGCAAGCACCGAATGCCGCGCCGGACGAGGCCCGCGACGTGCAGACCGCCCCCGCGCAGAAGGCTCAGCAGACAGGGCAGTAGCGTTCGGCGTTCACCAGCATGCCCGCGGCTGGCCCTGTGAAGCACGTTCGGTGTCTATCGGGAGGGAGGTTTGCAGTATGGAGTCCCCGTTGTCCTCGATGTCCCGCTATTGGCCGGCGGTGATGTCGCGGTGGTCGTTGAGGCGCGGGGTGAAACGGCTGGTGAAGCTCGCGGTAAGAATGACCTCGCGGCCGGGCGGGAGGTTGTGGTTCCAGCCGAGCTTGAACTCGTAGCTCCGCGTGTGGCGATCCCAGTGCAGGAGGTTCTGGTCCGGCTCGGCGAGGTTGACCTCCCAGTCGGCCAGACGACGGCCCCGCCGCTGAAGGTTCTGCTGCTGGACCTCGTAGAGCTCGAAGCGGAAGTTGCCGAAGGCCCGCGTTTCGGCTCCGAACGAATCCAGGGCCTTCACGCGTGCATGCACGCCCCCGTTGCCGCCGCCAAAGCTGCTGATCCGCGTGAAGGGGTGGATCTCAATTTCCTTCGGCAGCAGGAGGTTGATCGGGTGCGGTACTTCGTCGACGGCCATCCCCGAGCCTTTCGGCCGGACGTAGACGTCCTCCGTGCAACTCAATCCGCTGCAGAGCGTCACGGCCAGAAGCGTCAGACATATCGGTCGCAGGCTAGCAGGCAAGGGCATCTCCAATCGGGCCTGATTATAGATTCGTCGCGCGGCGCTAATCAACCGCAAAGGTTTCGCGGTTCGAGGCCTGCGATTCCGCGTCGCGGCCTACCAGTCCGTTTGGCAGTGCGTTTGGAAAGCCGTCGCTGCTGCGGCCGGGCCTTTTGCTTGCGGGTCATCGTCCCGAAAACTCGGTCTCTTGCGAATCAACCAATTAACCAACGAACCAACGAACCCGTTCACCCATTAACCAATTCGCCTGCCTCTCCGCTCCTTGATGCTCCCGGCGCGATCCATTTCCAAACGGGCTGCTACGGCGTGTCGCGTTGCGTGTTGGTCAGCAGGGCGGTGAGAAGCTCAACCATCGTCAGGAGGTCCAGGAGGTTGTGATGGAGGATATCGCGGACGGCCGATGCGTCGGCGGTCTGGACGAACTGGTGGTAGGCGTCGGGAATCTGCGAGCCGGGGATGTCGCCCTGTCGCCTGCGGCCGCAGATGAAACGCTCGAGCGTCTGGAGTCTGCAGTTGGGCAGATCGCGCTTCCACCGCCGGCGCGAGGCGTGCAGCAGGTCGAGGTGCGGCGGTTCCTCCGGCAGCGACAGCCCGTGGAAGACGGACCGATCGCGGATCATATTCATGTCGTAGCTCTTGCCGTTAAACGTCACCAGCACGCGATGGCTGGCGAGGTGGTCCGCGAAGGCCTGGAGGATGGGTGGCTCTTCGGCGTAATCCCTCGCGAGGAACTGCTCGAAGATCAACTGACCGTTGCGGCAGAACATCACGCCCACGAGGAAGATCGGGCAGCCGGAGAAGCCGCACGTTTCCGTGTCCATGAACAGCACATCCTCGGGGCCGCCGTCGGCCACGTGACAGAGAGCGGCCGGGGCTTCGATTTCGTCGAATCGCTGCCGCGCTCCTCGCAGGACGGACACGTAGTCGCTCTGGGCGGCCAGGTCGTCCGGCGAAAGCTCGGCCAGTCTGCGGCGGACCAGCCAGCAGGGCATCTCACCCAGCGGTGTGGCGATGCGATGCTCGGCTCCGGAACATGCTTCCCCCAGCGGCAACGACGGGGGAGTCTCTGCGGCGGTCTGAGGCTGTCGCGGCTGACCGGAGGCGGACCGTTTGCCGTCGGCAAAGAACTCGCGTGCGGTTTTCAGCCGACCACGGGCCAGGTCGCGTGTGAGCCTGCGCAGCTTTTCGTCGCGTGATTCACCCATCTCGGGCTCCATTGTACCGACTCGTCGGGGCATCGCGCGCGGAAGTTTGGGGTCACCCGCCAAGCTTGCCGGCGCGATTTTCGAGATTTCTTTGCTCTTTTTTTCATGGCCTCAGGTGGCTCGCCACTGCTCGCGTCTCCGTGTGTCATCATAAACCCTTTACTATAAACGACTCATACCACAACTTGGCCTTGCATGCCAACCGGGATAGCGGCGCGGACGTGCAGGGCACGGACAGCGATATAGCGACCCTTGTCGCAACGCGATAAGATACTGTGCGACAGGATCTTACATATAGCGAAACCGAACGTTGTGGCAGGGCGAACACCTCGGTTGCCAGGTCGATGTCGCCTAACCAGCCATAACACGCGCGTTTTCCCGAGTTTGCGGCAGGTGCCCGACACTGGCCAAAATCTTTCTTCTTGACAGATTGCCGTTTGGCCAAAAAATATTGCCCCCACCGATGCCGACGTATGAATCGGATCGTTACTTATTATGTTGAAGCAGACGGCATCGGGCATGGCAGGCCACAAAACCTATGGCAAAGACATCCAGCACATCCAGCAAGGCTAAGGTCGGCGGAAACGGCAAGGGCAAGAGTCTCGTCGTCGTCGAATCGCCCGCCAAGGCCAAGACCATCAACAAGTATCTCGGGCCGGGCTACGTCGTGAAGGCCTCCATGGGGCACGTCCGCGACCTGCCTGCCCGCAACCCCAAGGGCGTGGACCAACCCGTCCCGGGCGTGGACCTCGACCATGATTTCGAGCCGACCTACCAGCCGCTGAGCCGAGGGCGAAAAGTCCTCGCCGAGCTTCGCAAGATCGCCCGGAATGCCCCGAAGGTCTACCTCGCAACCGACCTGGACCGCGAAGGCGAGGCGATTGCGTGGCACGTCGCCGAGGCGCTGGGGCTGAAGCCCGAGACGACCCGTCGCGTGGTCTTCAACCAGATCACCCGCACCGCGATCCGGGATGCGTTCCAGCATCCGCGCGACATCGACATGAACATGGTCAACGCGCAGCAGGCACGGCGGATCCTGGACCGCATCGTCGGCTATCAAGTCAGCCCGCTGCTGTGGAAGAAGGTTGCCGGCGGCCTGTCGGCAGGGCGGGTGCAGTCGGTGGCGGTGCGACTGATCGTCGACCGCGAGCGCGAGATCGACGCGTTCATGCCGGAGGAGTACTGGCGGATCGGCGGGATCTTCACGCCGGACCCGGCCGCTGCACCTGGCGTTGCGGAGAAGTGGCGGGCGTTTCTCGCCCAGAAGGACGCCGACGGCAAGGGCCCGACGAAGCAGGCCCGGCAGCAGTGGCTGACCAAGCACGGCGCGTTCCAGGCCGAGCTGGCCAAACTTGACGGCGAGCGGTTCAAGGCCGACGACGAAGCCCGCGCGATCGACGTCGCCCGGGCTCTCGGCGTGGAAGTTGACGAAATCCAGCGCGAAGACCACCCGGACGCCAAAGGACCGGCCCAGCACACGGCGACGGTCGTCGGTCGCATCGGAGGCGATGCCCCGACCTACACCATCGACCAGCTCAAGCAGCGCGAGACGCGCAGCAAGCCCTACGCGCCGTTCACGACCGCCACGCTGCAGCAGTCGGCGGCCGTCCAGTTGCGGTTCACCGCCCGGCGGACGATGCGCGTCGCCCAGCAGCTTTACGAAGGCATCGATGTGCCGGGCGAGGGCACGGTCGGCCTGATCACCTACATGCGTACCGACAGCCGCAACCTCAGCAACGAGGCGGTCAACGTCGCCCGCGACATGATCGGCAAGCAGTTCGGCCCGCCGTATCTGCCCGACAGCCCCAACCGCTACAGCAGCGGCTCCGGCGCGCAGGAAGCCCACGAGGCCATTCGCCCGACCGACTGTGGCCGCCATCCGACGAACCTCAAGAGTTGCCTCAACGACGAGCAGTTCCGGCTGTACGAGCTGATCTGGACACGCTTCGTCGCCTGCCAGATGATGCCCGCCGTCTGGACGGTCACCGAAGCCGACATCGTTGCGGATACATCCGTCGGCAAGGCCAGCTTCCGCGCCATGGGCCGCACGCTGAAATTCGACGGCCATCTGCGCGTCACCGGCATGCCGAAAAGCGGCGAGCAGATCCTGCCCGAGTTTACCGAAGGCGAGCCGGTCGGCCCCGTGGAAATCGACCCGACACAGCATTTCACCCAGCCGCCGCCTCGCTACACCGAGGCCTCGCTGGTCAAGGCGCTGGAAGCCGACAACATCGGCCGGCCGAGCACGTACGCCGCCATCATCCAAACCATCCAGGACCGCAAGTACGTGGAGCTTGAACGCCGCAGCTTCCGCCCGACGGACCTGGGCATGGTGGTCACCGACAAGCTGGTCAAGCACTTCCCCGAGATCTTCCAGGTGCGGTTTACCGCCCACATGGAAGACGAACTCGACCGCGTCGAGGAGGCCCTGGCCGACTGGGTCGAAGTGTTGCGCGAATTCTACGGGCCCTTCGTCAGCCAACTGGAGAAGGCCCGCGAGGAGATGGTCCACGCCAAGCAGGACACCCAGCCGAGCGACTACAAGTGCCCCGAGTGCGAGGCCCCGATGGAGTATCGCTTCGGCAAGAACGGGCGGTTCCTCAGCTGCACGCGATACCCGGACTGCAAGTCGGCCCTGCCGATCGACCGGGAGGGCAAGCCCGTCGGCCAGGAGAGCACCGATATTGCCTGCCCGAAGTGCGGCGAAGCGATGACGAAGCGAAAAGGGCGATTCGGCCCGTTTCTGAGCTGCCCGAACTACCCGGATTGTGACGGCGTGGTGAACCTCGACCGCAAGGGCCATGTCAAGCACCCCTCACCGCCGCCGCTGGAAATCGAGATGGAATGCCCCAAGTGCGAAAACGCGACGATGAACCTGCGTCGCGGCAAGCGCGGCCCTTGGATCAGTTGTGCCCGCTATCCCAAATGCCGAGGCCGGGCCGCCTGGACGAAGCTGGACGAGGAACTCAAGAAGAAGCTCGAAGCGGACCTCGAAAAGCACGAGGCTGCCAACCCCGTCTCGCCGGTCAAGACCGTCGGCGGCGAGGTCGTCGGCGACGAGTACACGCCCCAGACGCTAACGGGTGAAGCCCCTGAACTCGAGACGACCGGCGACGACGCCACCGAGACGTAATGGCCTCGGTCTTTTCTAGCCCGGGGCTCTCTGGCATCGCTGCAGAACGCGACCGTCACTGAGCCCGCTCAGCGTGCCGGTTCCTGGAGCACCTCGTAAAGTTTCGCGCAAGCTCCGCGGCGGTGCGAGAACGTTTCAATAAGGCGCAGACCGGCAACGGCATGGGGCTCGCCTGAGGCGAGGTTGCCGTAGATGACCCACACCCGGTCATACCGGCCCCGCAGCGTCGGCAGGATGTCGGTGAGTTGCTCCGTCCAGCCGGGGTCGGAGCCCGGCATGGTGACGACGGTTCTGCCTTCCGGCACCAGTTTGGCCTCGTCGGGCAGGATGCCGGTGTATCGAACGTAGTACTGCACGGTGAAGTGCAGGCCCCAGTGCGGGTAGAGCGCGTCTCCCGTCTGCCAGTTGGCCGCGATGTGCTTGAGTGTGGGCATCACGTCGGCCCGGCCTTTGCCCTGCGGCAGGACCAGCCCCTCGGCCGCCCGGTACGCGGGGCCGGCCAGCAACAGGAGCACCGCGCCCACCGCGACGACCCGAGACCGCGTGCTGCGTGCCAGCAGTCGTGCCCCGGCGACGATGAGCAGGATCATCGGTGCCGTCGCAAACATCAGCATACGCTCGAAGAAGGGGTACTGGCCCAGCGCCGAGGCCAGCAGCGCCAACGCCAGCGGTCCGGCCAGCAGCACGAGCATCGCCCGGTCGCGCCGGAAAAAACCCACACAACCGGCCAGGAATGTCAACGCACCGAGGCCGAGCATGCTGATCCCGCCCGGGTAGCGGAACATCCGGATCGGGATATCGCGGTACCACATCAGATGTTGGCCGCTTCGTGGTACGATCGGCCAGAACGCGAAGTGCCACCACGTCCGCAGGTCGCTGTTGGCGGCAACCGGCCGGACGAAAAACCAGAAATGCAGGCCGAAGCTGACGCACCACGCCACTGAAATCAGTGCCAGCCACCGCAGATGCTCGCGACGTTTTCCAGGCGGCAGCTCATGGCGGGTCACGAGAAACAATGCGCTGCCGATCGCGGCGAGGACAAACACGGCCGGGTGCGAGAACCATACCGCTGCCGCGCCAAGCCCCGCCAACCCGACCGCGAGCCGCGGATGCCATCCGTGACGGTGAATCCCGGCGGCGATGACAAGCAGCCCGATCGCCAGCGCTGAATCACCGCTGTATTGCTTGAGTTCGGCGGCGTGCCCGATCTGATGCATGTTCACCGCCAGCAGCGCCAACGCCGGCAGCGCCCATCGCCAACCGAGTACTCGCCAGGCCAATGGTCCAAACAGTAGCAGGCCCGCCAGCGAGGCTGCAAACGGAACGCTCCGCAATGTCCGCGCGTCGTAACCGAACGTCGAGCCGACCGTCTTGGTCAGCAGCAGAAACCCCGCCGGGGCCGCCTGCCGGTTATCCAGTGGCTCGAGCATCTCGCCGGCGTCACGCCGAACGAGGTTATCGGCCAGCATCGCCTCGTCCCACCAGAACGACATATCGAGAGCATAGTGACGCACCCGCGCCGCCATGCCAAAGGCGACCAGCAGCAACGCCACCACGTACGCCCAGCGCGGGGTGCGGGCCTCGCGCGACGGCTGAACATCGTGACCTGATGCGGCTGTAGAAGTCATGGCCGATTACTGTAGGCATGGCCTTGCTTCCGAGCCAGTGAAATCCCGGCTTGCCTCGGCAGGTTCCCGCGGCCATACTAGCGGGACCATGGACGAAAGCTTCTCGAAACTCAAAGGCCGCTTCCTCGTGATGGACGGCCCGGACGGAGCCGGCAAGACCACGCAACTCGACCTGCTGACCGAGGCGCTGCAGCAGGCGGGGCTTGACGTCGCCCGAGCCGTCGACCCGGGCGGCACGCCCGCCGGCCAGCAGATCCGCGACATTCTCCTACATCACGAGGACCTCGACCTCGCCCCGATGTGCGAGACCATGCTGTTCATGGCCAGTCGCGCCCAACTAGTGGCCGAGGTCATCCGGCCAGCCAGCGAAGGCGGCCGCGTCGTGCTGTGCGATCGCTTCATCTCAGCGACACTCGCCTACCAGGGCGCTCTCGGCATCGAGCCCCAGGCCATCATCGTTGCGGCAGACATGGCCATCGAGAAACTCTGGCCGGACCTGACGCTCGTACTCGACCTGCCCAGTGGCGAGGGCCTCTCGCGCGTCGGCAAGGTGCGCGACCGCATGGAAAGCCGCACCGACGATTACCACGAGCAGGTGCGGCGGAACTTCCAGGCCCTGCCGGGCTGCTACCCGGCCCCGGTGGCGCTGGTCGACGCTGCCGGCACGCCGGAGCAGGTCCATGAGCGTATTGTTAAAGCCTTGGAAAGTCACATCCAGAAAATATAGCTTTATGGGTTGAGAACATGCCTCATTGTCCGAAAAATAACAGTGATCATTCGAGTGCTACAGGTCGTAGTATTCCTGTAAGCAGAATCCGAACGCCGGTAGGCCGGCATGTAGAAAAAAGGCCCTGTCATGCGCTTATTATCCAATGCGTGGCAGGGTCAATTTTTGTAGCCTGTGAATGCAGGAAGGATTCGTAGTGAGCAAAAGTGTGGCCGTCTTGTTGGATGGGGGCTTTGTCTTGAAACGGCTTTATCGGCTGCTCGGGAACAAACATCCGTCTGTCAGAGCGGTATATCAGTTCGCTCTTATGTGTGTCGGGCCAAGAGAAGAACTCTTTCGAATCTATGACTATGATTGTCCCCCCCTATGGATCGAGCGTTCGCCATCCACTCGACCGTGCGCATAATGTACACCTTGGTGAGTCTGACACCGCACGACGAATGAAGGCGTTTCAGGACGAGCTTGCTTTGATGGACAATGTGGCCTACCGAAAGGGAGAGTTGCTCTTCAAAGGTTGGGCCGTCTCGTCGAGGGCACTTGACAATCTCGTCGCGGAACCTCGCCCGCTGGACATGGACGATCTTGCCCCCCGAACTGATTCAGAAACGAGTCGACATGAAGATCGGACTCGATGTTGCATGGATGGCTTCAAAGCGAATTGTCGACAGAATTGTCCTTGTCACTGCTGACACAGACTTCATTCCTGCCATGAAATTCGCGAGACGCGAAGGCACGCAAGTATCACTCGTTCCGATGGGCGTGAACCTTCGAACAAGCCTTCGAGAGCATGCAGACGAAGTGAGATCGGTAGCATTTGGAGCGGAGTCCGCATGATTCACTTGCAGGACATCATCGGTCAACAGGAGGCGACAGGGCGGTTGCGGACCTGCCTGGCTGCCGACCGCATGCCGCATGCGTTCCTGTTCGCCGGGCCCGACGGCGTCGGCCGGGAGACGACCGCATTGGCCCTGGCGGCCTTGCTGCTGTGCGAGAGCCCCCAGACGGACCTCGCCGGCCAGCGAACGGCCTGCGGATCGTGCCAGAGCTGCCGCCTGATCGCCGGCGGTAACCACCCGGACGTCCACCGGATCTACAAAGAACTCGCCCGCTACCACGAGAACGCCGACATCCGCAACCGCAAGATGCAGTCGCTCGGCATTGAGGTGATTCGCAGCTTCCTTCTGGCCCCGGCCGGGCGGGCCTCCACACAGGGCCAGGGCAAGGTCTTCATCGTCCTGGAAACCGAGCTGCTGACGATCGAGGCCCAGAACTCGATGCTGAAGATCCTCGAAGAGCCGCCCCCAAAGACCACGATCATCCTCGTCTGCGGCAAGGCCGATATGCTCCTGCCGACGACGCGAAGCCGCTGCGCGCTCATCCGCTTCGGGGCCCTGCCGCACGATTTCGTGATTGAAAAACTCGCCGCCGCCGAGGTCCAGCCCACCGAAGCCGCCTTCTGGGCCGCCTTCACCGACGGCAGCGTCGGGGGGGCGCTCGACCACGCCGCGGCCGGCCTGTACGACATCAAGTGCGACATACTGGGCCGGCTGGCCGCGCTCGGTCCGGCCGGGGACGTCACGCTCGGCGAGTCCCTCGCCACGACCAGCGACACCCTCGCCGAGGCGGAGGTTAAGCGCATCAAGAAATCCGCCGGGGCCGACCTCGCCAAGACCCTCGCCACCCGCCGGGCCGCCGCGGTGATGCTTCAGCTAATCGCGGCCGCCTACCGCGATGCCATGACCGTCGCCACCGGCGCCGAGCGTGTTCTCATCAACGCCGACCAGGCCGCCGCCGTGGCCGACCTCGCCGCTCGTCACGATCCCGACCAGATCGCCGAAATTCTCCAGCAGCTCAGCCGCTACGAACGCCTGCTGTGGCGGAACGTGGCCGCCAAGACCGTCTGGGACAACGTCGTTCTGACCTGCGCCTCGGCCGCGACGCTGAATGTTTAGCCGCCCGTCCAGGAAGCTCTCGCTGCTACGGCAAGGCGCTTGCTCTCGGCTTCCCGTCGTGATCCATTTCCAAACGGACGGCCAAGACCTTGACCTCGCGGCCTCTTTGAACGTATAAGAGCCCTCTTACCTATGGCCCAGAAGCTCCCACATTTCAGGCGGTCCCTGAGGTACCTGCGTCCCTACAGGGGCTGGCTGATCCTTTCGTTCGCGCTGGTCCTTGGCATCGCGGTGCTCTGGGGTGGCGGTCTGGGCCTGGCGCTGCCGGGTTCGAAGATCCTGCTGAGCACCGAAGGCCTGCACGGCTGGGCGTGGAACACGATGACGGGCGACCGCATCGACGGGAAGGTCTCCGTCCGCATCACGCCGGCCGGGACACAGGTCCAGGGGCAACCGACGTCACTCGTCCTCGGCCTGGAAGCGCTTGACTTGGACGGCCGCGGAGCCGAAAGCGACCTGGTCGCCGGGGAATGGCTCGTTGGTCTGCGCGTGGACAACCAGTCGGAGTTCCTCCGCGGCGATGTCCTGGCCCGACGCCTGGCCACGTGGGATCGCGAAGACCGGCGTGTGACGCTGCTGGCATGGAACCCGAGTTCCGACACCTTAAGCGCCCGGCCGATCAAGCTGCGGAATCTGGAATTCGGCACGGAACTGCTTGGCGATGTCGTCACGACAATTCCCGAGCCGACGACCCGCGAAGACCGATACCCGATGTTCGTCTGGCTGCTGGTCATCGCCCTGGTGGCCACCGTCGTGCGCAACGTCTTTCGCTTCGCGCAGGAGTACCTCGTCGAGACGGCCGTACTCAAGGGCATCTGGGACCTCCGCCGCGAGTGCTACAACACCGCGCTTCGCCAGCCGATCACGTACTTTGCCCAATCCGGCACGAGCGATACGATGAGCCGCTTCATGCAGGACACCGGCGAACTGGCCCGCGCCCAGACCACGCTGTTCGGCAAGACGCTCGTCGAGCCCGCCAAGTGCCTCGCCTCCGTTGTCGGTGCGCTCGTGCTCGACTGGAAGCTCACGCTGGTGGCCCTGGTCGGCGGTCCGATCTGCTACTGGATCATTCGCATATTCGGCAAGGCCATCAAGAAGTCGACCAAGCGGGCGCTCGAAAGCTGGGCCGACATGCTGGCGGTGCTCGAAGAGACGCTCCAGGGCATTCGGGTCGTCAAGGCCTACACGATGGAGGCCGCCGAGCGAAAGCGCTTCTACCGCGTCAATCGCCAGCTCTACAAGCAGAAGCGTCGCATCGCCCGCGTCGATGCCGCCGTCAGCCCGACGATCGAAGTCCTGGGCATCGTGGCGGCCCTGCTGGCGGCGGGCTGGGCCGGCAAGGAAGTCTTCTACGGCGAGATGGATCCGGACGTGTTCCTGGCCTGGATGGTGCTGCTGGCGGCCATGTTTGACCCCGTCCGCAAGCTCAGCAAGGTCATCACGCGCTTCCAGCGGGGCGAGGCCGCCGCCACACGAATCTTCGAACTCCGCGACCGTGAACAGGAACACCGCACACCGGGTGCGCCATCGCTGCCGCGTCTGGCCAAGAACTTCCGCTTCGTGGGCGTCAGCTTCCGATATCCCAACGTCAACGAAGACTCGCTGCGCGACATCGACTTCGACGTACCGGCCGGCCGCAGCGTGGCCATCGTCGGGCCCAACGGCTCGGGCAAGACGACGCTGGTCTCGCTGATCCCGCGGCTGCTCGAGCCAACCGGCGGACGCATGGAACTTGACGACCGGGACGTGATGATGCATTCGCTGCGGTCGCTGCGGCGCCAGATCGCCATCGTGACGCAGGAGACAATCATCTTCAATGCCACGATCGCCGAAAACATCGCCTACGGCCAGCGGAAGGCCTCCCGCGCGGAGGTCCTGGAAGCGGCCCGCAAGGCGTTCGTCGACGAATTCGTCAACGACATGCCGGACGGCTTCGATACGATGGTCGGCCAGCGCGGCGCGACCCTCTCCGGCGGGCAGCGGCAGCGCATCGCTATCGCCCGCGCAATCCTGCGCGATCCGGCGATCCTGATCTTCGACGAAGCCACGAGCCAGGTCGACGCCGACAGCGAACGCCGCATCCATCAGGCCATGGACGAGTTCATGCAAGGCCGAACGACCTTCATGATTGCCCACCGATTCTGGACGGTCGCTTCGGCCGACACCATCGCCGTCATGGACGACGGTTGCATCGTCGACGCCGGTCCGCACAAGGCACTGCTCGAACGCTGTGAACTTTACGCCCACCTGCACCGTACGCAATTCCTGGAGACCCCGTGAGCCAGCCCGACACGCCGCTAGCCCGTCTGAATGCCATGCCGGCGTCCGTCCCGCCGGTCGGGGCGGTGCTGATGGCTCTGATCTTCATGTACGCCACGACCAGCGTGGGCACGATGATCTTCTCTGTACCGGTGGGGGGGATGGAACTGGCCGCGGCCGCGATGATCGTCCTGGCCGGTGGAGGCCTCGCCTGGCCGATCGTCAGCCGGCTCGCGCCGCCGTCCATGCCTCGGAACTTCGTCGCCGTCTGCGCGGCAGCCCTCGGTCTTTGGATCCTCTCGACCCTGATGCTGCTTCTGGGTTCGCTCGGACTGTTGCACGCGTGGCTGTGGTGGAGCATTCTGCTGCTGGGCGTGCTGGCGGCCGGCTGGGCCGCCCGTGGCCGGCTGAGCCGCGAATCGACTGCCGGCAGCACCGCAGACGGTCGGGCCCTGATCTGGGTGGTCTGCGGGGCCGCGGTCGGCATGTGGCTGGGCGGTGCGCTGCATCCGCCCGGATTGATCGATGTCGGCGGCGACGCCTACGACGTTCTGGAGTACCACCTGCAACTGCCGCGCGAGTTCTACAACGGTGGAGGCATCCGCCAACTGACGCACAATGTCTACAGCCACTACCCGCTCGGCGTGGAGATGCTCTCGCTGATGGCGATGTGCCTTCGCGGCGGGGCGTACGAGGGCATGTATCTCGCGACGCTGCTGCACGGCGCGTTCGGGGCACTGGCCGTCGTCGGCGTGATCCTCGGCCTGCGAGACGGCGAGGACTCGCGCGGGCGCATCAGCGGGGCCTTGCTGGCGACGTGTCCGATCGTGATCTACCTGTCCTGGCTGGCGTTTTCCGAACTGGCAATGATTTGTTACCTGGCGCTGGGGCTGATCTGGCTGCGCGCCTGGTTGCGCGAGGCCCGTTGGCAGACGGCGGCGGGCATCGGCTGTCTGCTCGGCGCGGCGTGCGCAGCGAAGTACCTGTCCGTCGGTTTCGTCGCCGGTCCGGTCCTGGCCGTCGTGCTGGTCGCTTCCGTCCGGAGTGGCCAACGCCTGGGACACATGCTGCTGGTGGGCGTTTTGGCGCTGGGTCTGTTTTCGCCGTGGCTCGTGCGCAACGCTGTTTTAACGGGCAATCCGGTCTTCCCGCTGGCGACGGACGTTCTGGGGCAGGGCTACTGGACGGACATGCAGGCGCATCGCTGGCGCGCCGGCCACGCGCCGATCCAGCATCCGCCCGTGCCCGAGCCGCCCGGCTGGGCTGCGCGGGAGGCGCCAGGCACGCTTGAGCAGTTCTGGGGGGCATTCGTGATTTCCGGGACGCTCAACACGACGATGGTCTTTCTGGCCGTCGTCAGCATCTGCGCGCTGGTCTCCATGCGGAACTCCTTGCGGACCTACCGCTGGGAGTATGCGCTGGTTGGCGTGACGGTTCTTCAGGCGGGTGCCTGGGCGACGGCCACCCGCGGCATGCCGGTGCGGTTTATCGCCCCGGCCGTTGTGCCGGTGGCGCTGCTGGCCGGATGGGGTCTGGCGCGACTGGCGGCGGTGAAGTACAACCCATTGAAGAAGCGGGCCGCTGAAACTGACCCGCCCGGCTGGGGTCGCGTGGCCACCATCGCGATCCTGCTGGCGGCCCTGATTACCGGCGTGACGGCAATTGTGAACCTCTTCAGCAGTGCCCAGCGGTTCGAGCGGCCCGTGCCCCCGCTACCGGCCGATGAGGTCTTGCTGACCTTTCCCGATTTACACGCAAGCCGTCAGCTTCCCGAAGGATCGCGACTGGCCCTGATCGGTGAGGCACGAGCCTTCTACTACCCGCCTGATACGCTCTACGCCACCGCCTTCGACACCCACCCGCTCGACATGCCGGACGCCACGCCCGAGGAGTACCGCCGGCGCGTCCGCGACCTTGGCGTCACACACCTGTTCGTCAACTGGTTCGAACTGCGGCGGCTGGCGGCAACCTATGGCGTGACACCGACATTCACCGAGGGCCTTTACAACCGCTGGCAGCAAGGCCAGCCGCCCAGCCTGCCGCTCCTCGAAGCCCTCAACGCCAGGCCCGTGCCGTTCCTTGTGACAACTGACGATGGTCTCGTGCCCGTCCCGGGCACGACGTATCGACCGGACGTGCCGAAGCCGAAACGCACGGAATGGAGATGGAAGCATCCCCCTGTGGGCTGGCCTGTCTTGTCGGTCTATGCCATCCCGCCGGTCGACGCGCCGAGCGACTGGCAGCCCGAGCCGATTATCCGCGAGTTCCCGGACGCGACGGGCAACAAGTTTGCCCCCGAGCAGGCCGAGCCCTTTGACGCATCACCCGAACCGTCCGATACGCCGGAGACATCTGTCCCAAAAGCCACCGCACCGGCAGGGCAGGCAATAGACGGCTGATGCGCCCGCGTAGGCGCGAGCCGCGAGAACGTCTTGTGGGCGATTTCGCCCCGTTGCCGAGAAAACATCCGCGACATGACCGACGCCACCAAATCCAACTTGTCGTTTGCCGCTTGAACCGGTTGTGGCGGGGCTGGTAGAATTTGGCCTTCGCATGGTATGGCAGAAGCGACATCACGGAACCGCCGCACTCGCCCTGAGCGTATGCGCGGTGCTGGCACTAATCGTGGCCGTCGGCTGCGAGCAGGTCTCCACCAGCGAGGCCCCCACGAGCATCGCGGCCTATCGCCAGATGCCGTCTGCCTCGCGCGACAGCTATCCGACACACTCGATCGTGCAGATCAATCTGACGCGCGTGCAGAACCCGGACCTGACCGTCCAGGAGCGGATCAACTCGCTTGAACTCGTTGAGGAACTCGGGCTGAACGATCGCGTCGCCCTGGCCGACCTCGCCAGTATGCGGCGCGACCCGCAGACCCCGCGCAAGCTGAAGGTCGCCGTCCTGAAGTTCCTCTTCCGCCAGAACTACCCCGACCTGATCAGCTTTGCCGTCGAGACCATCCAGGACCCCGACGCGGATCCCGAGGTTCGACAACTGGCCGAGGAATGGGTCGCCCAGAACCCCGTGCCGGAACTTCTGGCCAGCATCGTCCAGAACTGGGCTGCCATCCGCAACCCGGACGAGGCCACCGAAAATCGCTATCGCGACATGGTACAGAAGATTACCCGGCAGCAGTGGGACGGCGCACTGCTCAGCGCGATCAACTCGCCGACCTTCGATGCACGCGGCTCGGCTCTCGAGGTTCTTCAGGCACGCATCGACCGCAAGGAACTCTACCGGCGAATCATGGCCGAACCCGCCCGCACCGACGCCATCCGCGCCGTCCAGGGCATGCTCGAGCAGTTCGGCTATCTGCCGACAACGCGCGAGCAGTTCCTCACGACCGTCATCATCTACAAGGTCCGCCGCGATATGCTCAACGACGCGGCCCGCCTGAGCATCGACTGGAGCCGCAACCACGAATACCAGTTCAACATTCGCGACTTCCACCTACTTAGCCGCCTCAGCCGCGACCCCCTCCGCGCGAACTTGACGCGGACGCAACTCGTGCTTCATATCGGCAAGGCCCTGCAGCGACGCAAGCACATCCGTCACAAACCGTCGGGCGACGCCGACTATAAGGACGAGTTCTGGCTACAGGTCGAGAAGCTGTCGATGGCTGATCTGTGGAACATCTACCTGCTGAATGAAATGTTGTCCCGCCCGCGCGTCCAGGTCTCGCTGCGGCTGATGGCCAACGGCGACATGGCCGACCGGGACAGTGCGTGGGGCGGGCTGGTCTTTTACCAGAACGGCCAGGCCGAAGCGATCCTCTACCCGCCGGACCCGCGCGTCAAGGGCGACGATCTCGTCTACCATCCAACGCGGCGCCTCGTCACTGACAGCCGCGACTCGCTCTGCCGGTTCATCGGGCATTTCGAGAAGGTCGACAACGCCGACCGCGTCGGGCCGACCGCACGCGAACTCGCCGACGCCGAGAATGGCAACTACTACGGACTGATCCTCACACGCACCGGGGCAGACGCCTTCGTCGCCCACTACTACAACCCCCAAGGCGTGGTGGCCTCGCTCGGGAAGTTTCCCCTCCGGTAAGAAAGCTCAAGGAAGAGTAATACGGAATACGATAAGTTCTTGCGCGGTGTAGGACCCGCCCCGCCGGGGAGTCACGAACGCATATACCATGAAATAGCATGGTGGAGCCGTGCCGGCGGCATCCCTTCGGGAGTGCTCCACCATGCACGAGCTTCGTATGCTTGGTCAGAGCGCCTCGTTTCAGAAATGATCTGCCGTAGGTGAATCTTTGTTGGAGCTTGCTTCTTCATATTTGAAGCTTCGGCTACCCCAATTTTCGCAGGACGTCGTCGATGCTGTCGTGTTCGTTCTGCATCGCTTCCAGGCGTCGCCGCTGTTCCTCGATCACGCCATCAGGCGCATCGGAAAGGAACTCCGGATCCTCCAGAATTTCGCTCAGGGCCTCGATCTCCGTCGCCAGCATCGCGCGCCGGTCGCGCAGCATCTGGATTCGCTCCTCGCGCGTTGACGGCTCCTGCGACGTCACGGCGTCGAACACATGATCCGCCACGTACAGCGGCGTATCCAGGGCCGAGCCGAGGGCGATGGCATCGGACGGACGGGAGTCGATCTCGATGAGTTGGCCATTGCGGCGAATGTAGAGCGTGGCGATGAAGGTGTGCTCCCGCAGGTCATCGACGACGATCTTCTCCACCTCGCCGCCAAGGGCGCCGATGACGTTGGCCAGCAATTCGTGCGTCATCGGCCGGGGGGTCGCCACGCCCTTGAGGCGTCGGTCGATGGCCATCGCCTCGGCAATGCCGATAAGAATCGGGAAGTTGCGATCGCCGTCGCGCTCCTTCAGGAAGATCACCTGCTGCTCGCCCAGCTCGGTGATCATGATACGAGATAGTTCAACGGGAATGTCCATTGGCACATTGTATCGCGAAATGCGCCGAGAGGCGTGGCCGATATGGAAATCCTGCCGCCTGGCAGCCGGGGCTCTCTGCCCTTCCGGAAGAGCCCCCGTACCGGCTCGAAGACTCGCCACCTCCCCCAAGAGGGGAGGGGTTTCTACTCCTCTCCCTCTGGGAGAGGCCGGGTGAGGGTCTTTGTCTTTTTCTGGAGCTCTCGGACCTTGGCCTTCTGCCCTCAGCCCTCGCTTGGCAAAGCGGCCAGCGCGTCGTTCACGGCACCGAGGTCGCGTTGCAGACCGTCCAGCCGGTCGCGCTCGCGCTGGACGACCTCGGCCGGGGCCTTGTTGAGGAAGTTCTCGTTGCCGAGTTTGCCCTCGATGCCCTTGAGGCCTTTCTGGATTGTGGCCTTCTCTTTCTCGAGCCGCTGCCGCTCGGCCTCGACATCGATGATGTCCAGGACATACAGACGGATGCCGCCGACATTGATCGCCGCGGCGTTGCCCGGCTGCTGAACGGCCTCGCCGGAGATCGTCAACTCGCCGATGCCCGCCAGCGCCTTGAGCACCTCGACGTTCTCCCGCAGGATGTCCGCCGAGGGATGGCCCTCGACGACCTCGGCCGTCACGCTGACCTTCTCGCTCGGAGGGACGTTGTGCTGCGTCCGCACGTTGCGAATGTCCCGCACGCAGTCGGCAAATAGGTTGAACGCGCCTTCCGCGCCGGGGTTGATCATCTCGCCGTCCGCCCGCGGCCACTCGGCGGTGACAAGCAGGGTCTCGGCCTCGATATCGCCCGGCCCGCGCGCAGGGACAACGTGATTAAGCTGCTGCCAGATGGCCTCGGTGATGTAGGGCATGATCGGGTGCAGCAGCCGCAGGATCGCATCGAGCACGTAGGCGACGACGGCCTTGGGTTGGCTCTCCCCGTCGGCGATTCGCACCTTGGATATCTCAAGGTACCAGTCGCAGAAATCGTCCCAGACGAAGTGGTACAGCCGCTCGGCCAGCTCGTTGAAGCGGTAGCCGTCGAGGGCGGCCGTCGCGTCGCGTACGGTGTTGTTGAGGCGGCTGAGGATCCACTGGTCGGGCAGACTGTCGCCGGGGCGGATGTGGTCCCAGCCCGGGACGCGCTGGAGCTTCATCATGGCGAAGCGCGCGGCGTTCCAGAGCTTGTTGGCGAAGTTTCGGCCGATGTCGAACTTCGGGCTGCTGTTGACCTCGCGGCCGTCGGGCAGCGTCATCGTCTCCAGCGGCATGCGGACGTCCTGGGTCTGCGTGGTCATGCTCACCAGCGTGTAACGCATGGCGTCGCTGCCGTGACTGGCGATGATATCCAGCGGGTCCACGCCATTGCCAAGGCTCTTGGACATTTTTCGGCCCTCGCCGTCCTGGATCATCGCGTGGATGAACACGTCGCAGAAGGGGATGTCGCCCAGACAATATTGGCCCATCATCACCATGCGGCTGACCCACAGCGTGATGATCTCCCGGGCCGTCGAGAGGACATCATTGGGATAGAACGTTTTGAGGGCGTCGGTTTCATCCGGCCAGCCGAGTGTACTGAACGGCCACAACGCCGAAGAGAACCACGTGTCGAGAACGTCGGGGTCGCGAACGAAGCCGGCGGCTTCCAATGCTTGGATATCGTTCGCACAATCAGAACGCAGACAGGCAAATGCGTAGAAAGGCCGACTCAGTTTATCAGATTGGAGACATTCTCTCATTCTCGAATGATCCAAAGTCATCTGCGTCTCAATCTCATAGGCGGTGAACATGAGATTCGGGTTCGAGAGGTTCTCGTCAAGAAGGGCGAAGAAGACAGAACTGGCCTCCTTCAGATCGTCCACGTTTTCGATCGCCTTGGACCAGACCGGAATCTGGTGGCCCCACCAGAGCTGTCGAGAGATCGGCCAGTCGCGGAGGTTTTCCAGCCAGGTCTGGTAATTGCGGGTGTAACGCTCCGGCGTGAATGTCAGGCGGTCGGCAAGCAGGGGGGCCAGGGCCAGCCCGGCCAGGCTAGCCAGCGGCACGTCCGTGTCCTTGATGAACTCCACGCCGTCTTTCGTTTCGACTGTGCCGTCGCTACGGAGTGTTTCGAAATCCGCGATCTCGAACCCGACATCGGCAATCGGCTTTTTGACGGCGACGTACCACTGGTCGGAGAGGTACGGTTCGATCGGCACGTGGCTGCGGTAGCTGTGGCCGACCTGATGCGTGTAGTCGCGCACGTCTTCCAGCAGCGTCTCCTGGCGGAAGAATTCAACGATGGCCTCGCGGGCCTCGAAGCGGTCCATGCCGATAATGTTCTCGACGTCGGGGTTGGCGATGGCGTCCCAGTCGTCCCAGCCGTGGTCCTTGCTGATGCTGCCGTCGGGGGCCATCACGTTAATCATCGGCAGGTCGTGCCGCTGGCCGATCTGGTAGTCGTCCGGGTCGTGGGCGGGGGTGACCTTCAGGAAGCCGGTGGAGAACCTGGCCTTCTCGTCGTCGCTGTCGGGGTCGGGGGCCACCACGTGGTCGTCGGCGATGATCGGGATTTCGCGCCCGACAATCGGCAGCCGCACCTTCCTGCCCGCCAGCGCCTCAGCCCGGGGGTCCTTGGGGTTCATCGCCACGGCGGTATCGCCCAGCATGGTCTCCGGCCGGGTGGTGGCGACGGTAATGTGCGTGATTGTCGTGGCATGGGCATCCCGCCCATGAGTATCAGACACGGGCAGGACGTCCGTGCCACTAGGCAGGGTCACCGGCTCGACGAGGGGGTATTGGAGATACCAGAAGTGGCCGCGGATTTCCTCGTGCTCGACTTCATCGTCGGCCAACACGGTCTGCGTGGCCGGGTCCCAGTTCACCAGCCGCTTGCCACGATAGATCAGCCTGTCGGCGAACAGGCGGAAGAACGTTTCGCGGACGGCCTTGGCGCAGACCTCGTCCATGGTGAATCTCGTGCGGTCCCAGTCGCAACTGCAACCCATCGTCTTGAGTTGATTGAGGATGCGGGCCTCGTACTCGTCCTTCCAGTCCTGCACGCGAGCGACGAACTCGTCGCGATCGTATTCCGTGCGGCGTTTGCCTTCCTCGGCCAGCAGGCGTTTCTCGACGACGGTCTGCGTGGCGATGCCCGCGTGGTCCGTGCCGGGCATCCACAGCGTGTTGTACTGCTGCATTCGCCGCCACCGGATCAGGACGTCCTGCAGAGCGTTGTTCAGCGCATGGCCGAGATGCAGGGCGGCCGTGACGTTCGGCGGGGGAATGACCATGCCGAACGTATCGCCGTCGTAGTCGGCGTCGCATTCGGCATGGAAGGCGCCGGCCTCGATCCAGCGATTGTAGATGTCCTGCTCGATGTTCTGCGGCTCGTAAACCTTCGCCAATTCAGTCGACATAGGCGTAACCTTCAGGTGTGGGGGATAAGGCGGATCGGTACTATAACCGCAAGCAGGCCTCGATCGCCAGTTCAAGCAGTGTCTCGCGGATGGCCGCCCGGCCGCGTGAGCCTCGCAAGGCCCACTCGTCGCTGGCCAGGCTGTCGCCGGCATACAGCAACAACACGCCCCGGAACGCCGCGACCGCACGGAACGCCGAGCATTTCATGTCCACCGGCCACGCAGCCATCGGCCTTGCGTTGGCTGACCATGCCAGGCGTCTCGCAAAAAAACGTCGGTGGTCCAGACGGCCGCGGCCTCGCTCACGACTCCATATCGCCCAGGAGCTTGTATTCGATGGCGTCGCTGACCGCCTGCCAACTCGCTTCAATGATGTTCTCGCTCACGCCGACCGAGCCGAAGAACGCGTCGCTCGCCGCGTCGCGCCAGTCGATCACCACACGAACCTTGGCGGCCGTCTCCGCCTGCGTGTTCACCACGCGGACGCGATAATCCATCAGGTGCAGATCCTCCAGGCCGCGGTGGTTCTCCGTCAACGCAAACCGCATCGCCTGGACGAGTGAGTCGACCGGACCGTCGCCCTCGGCCACCGTGTGCCGCGTCTCGCCGTCGACCTGCAACTTGACGATGGCCTCGGTGCTCGGCTCACCGCCGTCGGTCTTGAGGATCACGCAGCGGTAGTGGTCGAGGGCCCAGAGCTGGCGATACCAACCGTCGCCGAGGGTCTTGCGAACGAGCATCTCAAAGCTCGCCTCGGCCTCCTCAAACTGGTAACCTTCGTGTTCCATTTCCATGACGCGTTCGAGGATCTTCGCCTGGGCCTCGCGATCGTCAGCGACGTTGAACTTCGCCCCCACGGCGGCGGCGATGTTACTGCGTCCGCCGAGTTCACTGACGAGGATGCGTCGCTTGTTGCCTACCCTGGCCGGATCGATGTGCTCGTAGGTGCTGACGTTGCGCTGCACGGCGTGGACGTGCATGCCGCCCTTGTGGGCGAACGCGCTGGGCCCGACGAACGGCTGGTGCTCGCGGATGTTCAGGTTCGCCAGTTCGTAGACGTGGCGGCTGAGGTCGGTGAGCTTCTCGACGGCGCCCTCGCCGAGGATGTCGTAGCCATACTTCAGCGACAGATTGGCCACGACGCTGATGAGGTCGACATTGCCGCACCGCTCGCCGATGCCGTTGATCGTGCCCTGGACCTGCACTGCGCCCGCCGTGACCGCGGCCACCGTATTGGCCACGGCCAGTTCGCCGTCGTTGTGGCAGTGGATGCCGAACCGTGCATTCGGCAAGGCGGCCCGCGCCTGGCCGAGGATGTCGACGATCTGCTCTGGCAGTGAGCCGCCATTGGTATCGCACAACACAAGGCAGGTCGCGCCGGCGTCGACCGCCGCCTGCAGCGTCTTCAGCGCGTAATCGGGGTTTGCCCGCCAGCCGTCAAAGAAGTGCTCGGCGTCGTAGATCGCCTCGCGACCGTCATCGGCCATGATCTTCACCGAGTCGGCGATCATCGCGAGGTTCTCGTCCTCGTTAACGCGCAGGACCTCCCGTACGTGCAGGTCCCAGGTCTTGCCGACGATCGTGATCGCCGTGGCCTCGCTCTTGAGCAGCGCCTGCATACCCGTATCGTCGGCCGCCCCGATGCCCTTTCGCCGCGTCATGCCGAAGGCCGCGATCTTGGTGTGCTTGAGGTCGAGGGTCTTGACCTGCTCGAAGAACGCGGCGTCCTTGGGGTTGCTCAGGGGATAGCCGCCCTCGATGTAGTCCACGCCGAGGCTGTCCAGCAGGGCGGCGATTTCGAGCTTGTCCTTGACCGACAGGCTGACGCCCTGGGCCTGCGTGCCGTCGCGGAGAGTGGTGTCGTAAACTTCGACGCGTCGATTCGTATCGTTTGTGTTCATCATATAGCCTATGTGCTTGCCCGTCTCAGCGGGCGATATTCAATTGCAGTTTTGTCACGGTATCGGCCCGCACCGCGCGGTGCGAGCAAAAAAGAACCCCGGGGCAACAGGCCCCGGGGCTCGCGATGGTTGTCGGTTCTCGCAGGGCCCTAGGGCACGTGGCGGATAACAATGACCCCAATCATGCGGGCGCGGACCATGACTGCCTGGCGCGCTCGCGTCTCGCTCGGCATGTGGCATGTCGTCCGCATGGGTCCTCGACTCACGTACCTTCAGATGCCTGTTGATTATATGTCGGCAGGCGGCAAACACAAGCGGGGCGATGTTTGTTTTTTGTGGCCGCTTGCCTATAATCGACCGCCGCGGGGCCGCCGTCGTGGAGGCCCGCGGTCATGATCCCCGGCGAAAGCCACTGGAGTGCACTGAGTTGACGCTTCCCTGTGACAAATGCAAGGGCCTGTGCTGCAAGTACTTCTGCTTCGAGATCGACGAGCCGGACGACTTCGGGGAGTTCGACGATATTCGCTGGTATATCTGCCACGAAGGCGTCAGCGTGCATATCGACGAGGACGGCCGCTGGTACATCCAGATCATGAACCCGTGCAATATGCTCGGCAAGGACGGCCGCTGCACGATCTACGACGACCGGCCGATCATCTGCCGTAACTACGGCGACGAGTGCGAGTACGTCGGTGAGGACTACAACTACCAGGCGGAGTTCACCGCACCCGAGAGCATCATGGACTACGCCCGTAAGACGCTCGGCGACGAGGAGTTCGAGAAGCAGCTCGTCAAGTTCCGCGCAAAGGCTGAGGGCATGAAGAAGAAGGACATGCGGGCCCGCCTCGTTGCTCGCGGCGTCATCAAAAAAGACCGCAAGGCCGCGAAACGTAGAAAGAACAAGAAAAAGTAAATCGACCGTGAATTCGAATTTAAGAATTCGGAGTTATGAATGGAAAGCGGCAGGCACCATCGCTGTCCTCATTTACATTCGCGACTGCCCTGAATTCATAACGCATTACTCATAACGGGCACCAAGGATTGACCGACATGGCGAGCAACTTCCAGGCCGTCAAGGGCACGCGCGACTTCTACCCGCAAGAGATGCGCCTGCGCAACTACATCATCGACACCTGGCGGAGGGTCTCGCTGCGCTGCGGCTTCGAGGAATACGACGCGCCGATCTTCGAGTACCTCGACCTGTTCACGGTCAAGAGCGGCGAGGAGATCGCCGAGCAGCTCTTCAGCTTCACCGATCGCGGCGGGCGCGACCTGGCCATCCGCCCGGAGATCACGCCGTCGCTGGCCCGCATGGTTGCCGAGAAGATCAACGCACTGCCGCGCCCGGTCAAGTGGTTCAGCGTTCCGCGCCTCTGCCGGGCCGAACGGCCCCAGCGGGGACGGTTGCGCGAATTCTTCCAGTGGAACGTCGACGTCATCGGCGTGGACGATATCCTTGCCGATGCCGAGTGCATCTTCGCCTGCGTCGAGGCGCTTCGAGAATTCGGCCTCACGCCCGCCGACGTGGAAATGCGCATCGGCTCGCGGCCGCTGTGGACGGCTGTGCTGGACAGCCTGGCCGTGCCGACCGAGCGTCGCGACGACGTGCTGGCACTGGTCGACAAACGCTTCAAGCTGCCCGAAGACGCCTTCGATAAACTGCTCGCCGAGAGTTTTCTCAACGACGAGCAGACCTCCGTCATCCGCGACCTGCTCAGTCACGAGAACGTGACCGTCGAGCAGTTGCTCACCGACTACAGCGGACGCGTCGATATCGGCCAGACCGTCGAGCGCCTCTCACAGTTGCTTGGCTACCTTGAGGCCTACGGCATCGCCGAGTGGTGCGTGCTTGACCTGCGGGTCGTCCGCGGCCTGGCGTATTACACGGGCGTGGTCTACGAGGCCATCGCTGCCGGCGAGCGGGCCGTCGCCGGGGGAGGGCGGTACGATAATCTTCTGCAGGTGGTAGGGGGGCCGGCCGAGTCGGCAACGGGCTTCGGCATGGGTGATGTGGTGCTGGGCATCCTCTTGGACGAGAAGGGCCTGCTGCCGGCCGACCTGGCCAGCGAGAGCCTGAATTTCTTTGTTATCGACGCCGTCGAGGGCGTGTTTCCAAAGGTGCTGGACCTGGTGGCCCGGCTGCGGAAGGGCGGCTTTTCCGCGGACTGCCACACCAGGCGGCAGAACGTCGGCAAGCAACTCAAGCAGGCGGATAAACGTGGCGCCCGTTGTTCGGTGCTGCTTAGCGGAAATGACCTCCGGATCAAGACGATGGCCAGCGGCGAGGAAACGGACATTGACGCCACGACGTTCCTGGACGATCCGGGCAAGTGGCTGCAGTAATCATCACGTGAGTGCGGTAACCGTCACGTGGCTGGCGCAGCACCTGCTGCACCAGCAAATTTCAGGATCACGCGGTCCAGCCGTGCCAACGGCATTCCGGGGGAAGTGCCGAACCGGTGTTTCCCAAAGCGCGGTCCAGCAGGTGCTGAACCGCGCACATACGCAGCACTGTCGCGGCAACAGATGGAACATATGGCATTGGCAACATGTGTAAGGCAACACATATATGCAACAGGTCGAGATCGGGGATCATGGCCCAGCGAAGCGTGCATTACGAAACGGCATGTCTGGCCGGGTCGCCATGGCCAGCCCGCGCAGCTAGAAATGGTAGACGCTGGCAATGGGGTCTAGGACTTCTCCGCCGCGGCGACGGACATCACCCGCCTCTTGTGAAAATCGCTCTGGCAGGGTGGTGTTGCATTCGCCTCTCGGTTGCGGATAGAATTCGTCCATGACACTCACACGCTCCTGGACACGACGGGTCGCCGCTGCTCTGTCGGTGCTGGCGACAACAGCACTCGCGAAGGCCGGCGACAACTACCAAGCACCGGACGTTGAAAACGGCGTGCCATACGTTGGTATCGCCCTGGCGGGGCTTTCGCTCATCGCCGTACTTCTTGCCGTGTTCCACAATCCCAGGCGGTCGCACCTGGAAGACGAGTGAGAAACCGGCCTGGCTCGCAAACCACGGGCTCACTCGTGTGTCCATTCGTGTGACGCATTGCCGATAACCCGGTCGGGACGGCTCGTTGCCGCCTCGACTTTGGCCACACGGACTAGACAGATTAGACAGACTACACAGACGGGAGAATCCAATGACCGAGATGAAACGCATGATGATCGTCGGCCTGATCGTCCTCAACGGCGCTCTGCTGGCCGGCCTGATCCACCTGAACATGGCGCCCGCACAGGCCCAGAGCTTCAAAAGCACGGACTACGTCGCCGCCGTGGGAGAGATCTCCAGCGACTACGACGCACTGTTCATCACCGACCTCGCCAGTCGACGCATGGTCGCCCTCAAATGGGACAAGAACGCCCAACGAATGGTCGCCTTCGGTCCGCACGACCTCGAAAGCGACTTCGGCGGGCGCTGAACGGCGACCCTCGCGAGATTAACCCCCGACACTCAACCCGTAAGGTGAAACCATGAAGACGAACCAGAATACACTGATCGCAATGCTGATGGTCACAGCCGTTGTCCTCGGCGTCCTTGTCGTCGGCTCCTGGAAGAGCCAGTCCGCCCAGGCGGCCACAACCAGTCGCACCATGACCGGCGACTACATTATGGCCACGGGCCAGATTTCAGACTCGTCATCGCTGCTGTACGTCATCGACATCCCGAAGCAGAAACTGCTCGTGTACGCGACAGACCCGTCGCGCAATACAGTCCAGGTTGTCGACGACCGCGTTGACCTTGGGCGAATCTTTGCCCGCTGAGCCGGGACGAAACGTTAAGGCAGAAACACGGCCTCCGGAGAGCAGCGGTCCTTCGGAGGCCAGTTTTTGTGCCGACATCTGTGAGAATGTGACCGCTACACGGCCATTTCGAGCAATTCCCGACAGCGTTCGCTGCAATAAACCCCCTAGCGCCACATAATATATATTATCGGACTTATTGGAATTCTGGGACTAGGGAGGGTCCAAAACCCCAAAAAACCCAAAAAGCCTCCCGCGAAAGTCAGATGGCCGGAAAAGCAAACTGTTCCTGTGATGCAAGCGAAAACGAAGACGTTACGTCACGACAATGGAGCTGAGGGGTACTACCCCGGAGTATTGAGGGAGCCGTCAAAGAGAAAAATGCCGCGGCAATTGACCAGGATAGACGCCTCCCTCAAAAGTCAGGCGGGCGGAAAACCAGAACGATTTTGCAACGCAAACAAAGACGTTATGTCACGAAAACGGTGCTGATCGGCACGTCCTCGGATGTCTGAGGGAGGCGTCAGGATACGTGGCCACCTGGCTGGCTCAACACCTTCGGACGTTGGGTAGCGCAATCATCGTGCTGTAGCAGGGCCATACATGTTGAGAGTGCCGCGACGTCGGGTCGGGGATGCGACCAATTTCCAAACGGGCTGATAATGTGGTTGCCGCCCTGCCAGTCCGCCCTGTTGAAAATTTCCTCTGGATGCTGTTTTTTGCCTTGACGCCGGTGTCGATTCGGTATAGACTGATGAGTGCTCAGAGAAAGATATTGCTCATGTGCTCAGTGAAACCGAACAGCTCTGCTCGATGGCTCTGGACCATGGCTCCCTTTCTCTCCGCAGTTCGTGACTGTTCACCTGCATGATGGGTTTGTGCTCAACCGGCTATGAGGCTGGGGCCTGCCAGGCAGATGTCACGAACGGCAAATTGGCTTTTCACATTCGATTGGACCGTAAGACGTCCCGACGAAACCGCTGACCGCCCTGCTGTAGTTCTAGGGTAACAACGGTTGAAAAGCAAAAACGCTCTTCGCCTTGGTTTGACGACGAGAGAGGTCAGAGAGAGTTTGTGCTTGTAAGGTTCAGGCTTCGGCGCTCACCGAAGATCTGGACGGGACCGGCCCCACGGGGCCAAAGATCCGGCTCGATGCTCTGCTCGGATATGCGGTAACTGACTAAGCGTGCTTACGTTGCGCGCCTTTGGAGGATGCAGCAACGGCTTGGTCAGGCAAACGGGATCGCTCAATCCCGCCTTACTGCTTCCCAGTTTGCACCACCCTGCCGGAAGAAAGGAAGTGTGCTATACAATAGCGAGCTCCTCCCGGGCTCACCGACAATGCTAAGGACGAAAGGCTCTCTTGCTCAAAGGAGAAACGTGTAACCGCCTTTTAGAACGTTACTTAGCCTTGTTTGCTGAGTCACACAAGTGAATACCTGCACGTTTGCAGAACCCTGACCTGGCCTGCGGGCGCCGCGGCTGACGCTCAATCAGCCTACTCGCCGGCCGGGACGTTCGAGCAGCAGCACGTGGCGTGTTGTCCGGTCAGCCAGACGATCTCTGGGATATGTCTGACCACCGGAAGATGAACGCTCATCACACGCCAAAGCATCGCTTGCTGCTCTGGGTACACGTTTTGCCCACACGGCTTGCTCGCCGAGTGAGGTGAAGGGAGATTGCTCATCATGAAATGTACAATGCTCAACAATCTGATCGGCCTGGGATTGCTCCTGGTCATGCTCACGGCGACAACCGGCCTGGCCGGAACCGTCGTCGAGCCGGACCCGAACTACATGGTCACCGAACACGGCTATCGCCCCTTGCGGAGCGATGCCGTCAAGACGTGGTATATGTTCGCTGAAGGTAGCAGCACCACCGAAGGTATCCTCAACCCCGGCGATACGAGGGTCGCTACCTTTGAGAACTGGTGGACGCCCGTTTCCAGCGGAACGCAGATGAACGCGTGGCACGAGATGGACGATACGGTCTTCGGCGGCGGCGAGGATGGCGACGGCGATATCCCTGTTTCGCCCGGGAACTACGCCGACAAGACCTATCCCGGCACCGACGTTGTCAGTTGGGGGCCGAAGCAGTACGAGAACACGCTGTCGTTCTACATGACCTACAGCCAGTCGGACAACAACACGTCCACGTACTGGGACACCAGTTTCGGCGACTCGGGCTATGAACAGGCCCGCAGCGACTACTACGTCGAGAAGTACGCCGGCACGAACGGCTGGGCTCTCGGCTGGACCAGTAATGCTGTCCAGCCCGGCAATGGCGGCAGCGGCGATCCGGCCGGCCGGGTCGATATGGATATCCTGGTCCACAACGGCCAGTACACCGGTACGATCGACGGCTTTGGCGAGAACGTCTCGAACCCGCAGATCACACAGGCCAACGACATCAGCCACCTGGCGGCTGACCCGACGACAGGCCTGCGTTACCCGGTGAAGTTCGACGACGCCCTGAAGCAGTACACCTACGCTGCCAACCAGGAACGCAAGGACTGGTACACGGCCAACCTGCCGGAGAACCTCACCGACGCGGAGATTGATACGATCATTGCCTCGATGGAGTCCGAAGAAGTCGACCCACAGACGCTGGCAGGCTGGGTCAACGGGCTGAGCGACCGCACGGCCGCCGAGATCCTGGCGGTCCTCGGCTACGAGTACCAGGACGCCTTCCAGACCCGCAGCGAGTACACCGAGCGGTCGAGCGACGGCGGCGTCATCGGCGGCCTGGCCGGTCAGGCCGGCACGAGCGGCGGCGACGTCCCCTTCTGGGTCGATCAGCAGGTCATCCGCATCGACCTCGCCGAAACGACCCTCGATGACATCGAAATGCTCGTTGTCTGGGACTTCGGCACGGACTGGGGCTTTGAGCCCGGCAACAACGCCCAGGTTGATGCAACCCCGATTATCCTCGGCGTAGACAACACGCAGACGCTGGCCCACGGGCAGGTCTACTACGAAGATCCCATCACGGGCGAGCGGACCTGGTTCCCCGAGAACCGCATCTACATTGCCCCGACGGCGGAAGTCCCCGAGCCCGGTATCCTCGCGGTCCTCGGAATGGGGGGGCTGGGCATACTCGCCCGCCGCCGCAAGGCCCGCAAGGCCGCTTAAGGCAACCAGCGCAGACGCCACGAAACGTCCAGGCCGAAAGGGCCTGCAGCGGACGGCCGTCACAACCGGATAGCGACCTCGACGCACGCAGCAGACGCGTTGCCCTCGCATCAGGCAGCGAACGCCCCGCCGGGCAGCCCCGGCCACAGCGGGCCGCGCCCGCGAGCCACACGCGATCCATATAGATCAGCGAGGCCCGAGCCGCCGAGTCACCCCGACCCGGCGGCCGGGTCCGCCCGCTGACCGCTGCCACAACGAACCTCTTTGAGCACACCGGTAAACTGAGCACTTGCCGGAACTCTCCCCCGAAGCGGTCTGAGCAACCGTTTCGTTCTCTTTGCCGACGAGCAGAGAGCAGAGCAAACGGGCACAGGCCCGGTGGAAGCTCATTCCGCCGGGCCTAACGCCCGCACAACCTTTACAACCACCGCCTTCAAGATGAATGAGTCGGCCGCATTGAGCCGTGGCCGACGCCGCCTCGCGGCGCGATCCTACCCGGATGTTCGCAGCCCCGGGGCCTGACGAGAGAGAGCCGAACCGAGGCACCGGCCCGCCATCCCTTTCCGACGGGCCGGATGCCTTGGCGGTGAACCTCGCCCAGATTGTTTACAGGTGAGTCCGCTGGAGCATGCTCGACATTGTGCTCCGACGGGCGAGGCCGGGCCCGCTGATGGCCGGCCACCGTCTTGCTTGCCGACAGAAGCGAAAACACGGGAGGTCCCGCCGGTCGCTCCGGCCGGCGGGGCCGCCACATCGCCGGGCAACTCACCGCAACAAGCCTCTTTGAGCACACCGGTAAACTGAGCACTTGCCGGAACTTTCCCCTGCGAGGCGGTCTGAGCAACCGTTTCGTTCTCTTTGCCGACGAGCAGAGAGCAGAGCACGCCCATCGGCGTTTCGGCGCCGGTGGGCGATCTTTTTTGCGCGTTCGCCAAACGCGTCGGACCCATCAGCCCGTTTCGACAGCTATCCCTGCTGCAAGCCGGCGTAGGTCTCGCGTCGCTTGGCCCAGGCGTCCTGGTCTTTCGGCTCGAACGAACGGACGTCGTAGCTGTTCCGCATAACCTCGCGGGCCTCCTCGACGCTTCTCAGCACGCCCGTGGCCAGTGCCTGGCAGCAGGCGTTGCCCAGCGAGGTGCATTCCTCGACGCCGGTTTGAACCGGCATGCCACACGCGTCGGCCGTCAACTGACACAGCAACGTGTTGCGGGTGCCGCCGCCGACCATGTACAGCGCCTCGGGCCGCTCGCCGGTGAGTTCTTCCATGGCGTTGATCGCCACGTTGTATTGCAGCGCTAGGCTCTGCAGCACGCCGTAAACCAGCTCACCTCGACCGGCCGGCTCGACCTGGCCGCCCTGCTTGACCAGCGCCAGCAACGCCGCCTCCATGTCCGCCGGCGCCATCAGCGAATCGTCCGCGGCGTTGATGATCGGGCCTTGGCCGGCCTCGGCGGCTTTGGCCGTCATCTGGGCGTAATCCAGCGGCGCTTCCGGCGTGTTCCATTTGCGTCGCAGCTGCTGGACGAGCCACAGGCCGATAATATTCTGGGCGACGTACCAGCCCTCGACGGTGTACTCGTTGGTGAAGCTCAGCTCCAGCACGCGGTCGGTCGTAATCGGTGAGTCAATGAGCATGCCCGGAATGCTCCATGTCCCGCAGCTCAGGAAGGCCCATCGCGTGTCGGGCTGGGCCGGAACGGCCACCATCGCCGCTGACGTATCGTGCCCGCAGGCCGCGACGACCGGCACGTCCACAAACAGGCCCGTCTCATCCTGCACCTCTTTCGACAACGTACCCATCACCGTCGCCGGCTCGACGAGGTCCACAAACATATCCGGCAGGCCGCATGCGTTGATAATCCGTCGCGACCAGTGGCCGTCGATGTCCATGACGTTGGTCGTGTTGGCGATGGCCTTGTCCGACCGCTGTTCGCCGGTAAGGAAGTAGTTGATCAGGTCCGGCATATTCAGAAAACCCTGGGCCACCGGTAGAATCGGCGAGCCGTCGCGCTGCATCGCCAGCAATTGGAACAGCGACGCGATCGGCCACGGTTCATAGGCCGTAAGCTTGAAAATCTCCCTGCGGTCGAGCTTTGCATCGGCGTAAGCGTGGATGCCCACCGTGCGGGTATCGCGATAGCACACCGGGTTGCCCAGCAGTTTGCCATCGGCGCCCAGCAGGCCGAAGTCGACGCCCCAGGTGTCCACGCCAATTGACGTCAGCTCAATGCCCCGATGCGCACAGATGCGGATCGCCTCGTGGATCTCGGCCATCAGACCGGGAAAATCCCAGTGCAGCGTGCCGGCCATGGGCACCGTCCGGTTGGGGAAACGGTGGATTTCCTCCTCCGTCATCGTTCCGCCGTCCAGCGTTACGATCATGCCGCGGCCGCTCTCGGCCCCGAGGTCCAGTGCAAGAAAATGATGCATATCAGTCTCCAGAGTCCTTGTGTGTGATTCGTGTCTTCGTATTCAGTCCCGGCCGGCATCGCGGAGCATGTCCACTTCGCGCGGCGACAGGTGCCGGGCCTTGCCGGTCTTCAGCCCGCGGTCGGTGATCGGCCCGATAGCCGTCCGCCTCAGCCGCCGGACCTTGAAGCCCAGCCGCGCCAGCAGACGGCGGATTTCGCGGTTCCGCCCTTCCCGCAGCGTGACTTCCAGCAGCGTACTGGTTGTGCCGCGGCGAAGGACCTTCACGCCCGCGCCGCGCGTCCGTTTGCCGTCGATGTGCAGGCCCTGCTTCATCCGTGCGATGGCCGGGCCGTCGACTTTGCTCTGCACGTTGACGACGTATGTCTTGGGCACCTCGTGGCTGGGATGCGTCAGATGCTGCGTCAGATCGCCGTCGTTGGTCAGCAGGATCAGGCCGGTGCTTTCCGTATCCAGTCGTCCGACGCAATAGACGCGCTGCGGCACGTCGCCGAGCAGGTCGACCACCGTCGGCCGGCCCGTGGGGTCGCTGGTGGTACTCACCACGCCGCGCGGCTTGTTCAGCAGGTAGTACGCCGGTGTTTCCCCGCGCTGCCGGATGCGCCGAGCGTCCACGCGAATGTCGTCCGTCTTGAGGTCGACGAAGATCGGCAGGTCCGTCATCACCTTGCCGTTGACGCGCACGCGCCCCTGCTCGACCATTGCCTCGATGGTCCGGCGCGAGGCAACGCCGGCATGGGCGAGGACCTTCTGTATGCGTGCTTTCCCGCCCTGCCCGCCGCCACGCGATGTCCTGTCTCGTCGTTTGGCCATCGCCTATTCCATTGCCCCCGTCTCCGCAAGCGTGATCTCAAGCCAGCTTGCCCCGCCGGTCGTCGAGAGACGCGCGCCGCTCAATGCGGCCGGCAACAGGACGGTATCGCCCGCCCGGGCTGATACGTGCGGCTCAACCTCGCCGTCGTGGCAGATCGTCACGCCGTCGGCCTCCAGGAACATCACCACGCTGCAGTGGTCCCCGGGAAGCCGAATGCACGTATTCGCCCCAGCCGTTCGCTTGGCAACGGTGAAATAGTCCGTCACCAGCAGCGTCTCGCCATCGGCGCCCGGCGCTTCGTCCGACGCCGGCTCGAAGTGGATGCATTCCATCGACCGCTCGACGTGGATCTCGCGGCCGCGGCCCCAGTCGGTCACGCGGTAGGTCGTATCGCTCGGCGTCTGAACCTCGGCAATCACCAGGCCCGGACCGATCGCGTGAACCGTGCCGGCCGGCAGGAAGTGGAAGTCGCCGTCCTGCAGGTCGATCCGCCGGACATACTGCGCGACGCTGTCGCTTTCGATGGCCTTGCGAAACGCCTCCGGTGAGACCTCGCCGTCCATGCCCTTGTAGATGTATCCGTCGCGGCTTTCGAGAATGTACCAGCACTCGGTTTTCGGATCGGCGTCCGGGATGCGTTTGGCGACGGCGTCATCGGGATGTACCTGCAGCGAGAGAATATCCGTGGCGTCGAGAATCTTCAGCAGCAGCGGGAAGCGGCCGTTCGGCATGGGCCGGCTGCGGCCCAGCAGCGTCTCACCGAGTTCGGCCGTCACGTCGGTGAGCGTTCGTCCCTCGGTCGGGCCGTTGGCCACGATGCTCACGCCCTCATGGAGATCGGCCAGTTCCCAGCTCTCGCCGATGGGGACCTGTGGCGGCAGATCGCGGTCGAAGAGGCGCTGGAGGTTGCGGCCGCCCCAGATCTTCTCTTTATAGATGGGCACAAATGTCAGTGGATAGACGTCCATGGTATCTCCTTCTCGTGCAGGCGAGTATTGTAGTGGTCGAGCGGGGGCTTCGCCAGTATGCGTCTCCCCGCAGCGGCATCCGCACCGGTGGTGACTTGGCATGGCGGCGGGAAGTCGCTACGATGTCGCCCGAGGAGACAGACATGGCAGGCAGCACATTCGGCACGGAATTTCGGATCACTACCTTCGGCGAGTCGCATGGGGGCGGCGTGGGCGTGGTCGTCGACGGCGTCACGCCGGGCGTCGATCTGTGCGAGGCCGACGTCCAGAAGGACCTCGACCGCCGCAAGCCCGGCCAGAGCGACCTGACCACCCCGCGCCAGGAGGCCGACGAGGTCTCGCTGCGATCGGGCGTGTTCGAGGGCAAGACGACCGGCACGCCGATCCTCATGCTGCTGCACAACCGCGACGCGCGACCCGGCGCCTACGACGACATCAAAAACAAGTTCCGTCCCGGCCACGCCGACTTCACGTACCTCAGGAAGTACGGCCTGCGAGACTGGCGCGGCAGCGGGCGCGCCAGCGGCCGCGAGACCGCCGGTCGCGTCGCCGCCGGCGCCGTGGCCAAGAAGCTGCTGGCCCGTCGCGGCGTGAGCATTTTCGCCTACACGCGGGCCGCCGCCGGTGTGACGTGCGAGTCGGTCGACACCGACGTCATCGAGCAGAACCCCATGCGGGCGTGCGACCTGCAGGCGGCCGGGGAGATGGCCCGGCGCGTGTCCGAGCTTCGCGACGCGGGCGACAGTGCCGGCGGCATCGTCGAATGCGTTACCGTCGGATTGCCCGCCGGCCTCGGCGAGCCGGTCTTCGACAAGCTCGATGCCCAACTGGCCAAGGCCATCCTCTCCGTCGGCGCGGTTAAGGGCGTGGAGTTCGGGATGGGCTTCGATGCAGCCAACATGCGGGGCAGCGAGCACAACGACGCGATGCGCGCCGACGGCTTCGCTACAAACCATGCCGGTGGCGTCATCGGCGGTATCTCCACGGGCGAGCCCCTCCTGTTCCGCCTGGCCGTCAAGCCGACCAGCAGCGTCAGCGTCGAGCAGCAGACCGCTACCGTCGACGGCGCGGAGACGACCATCCGCACGGAAGGCCGACACGACCCGTGTATCTGTCCGCGCATCGTTCCCGTCGTCGAGGCCATGACCGCCATCGTTCTCGAAGACTTCTTCAAGCGTCAGGTTGCCCTGCATGCCTGAAAACATCGCCGGCAATGCCCGCCTGGTGCGGCTATAATGGCAGCATGCTGCCTCACATCACTATCTACGCCAGCGCGGAAGAGATGGGACGTAACACGTCACGTGCCCTATGGGATCGTATCGCCATCCGAGCCCGGCATTCGCGCAGAGAACAACGTGCCTGCCGGCATGCAGGCATGTTGCTTGCGAGTCGGCTGTGCGTTCTGGCTGTGATCGCGGCGTCCGTCACCTGTGCCCGCGCAGCCGAGTCGATAACGACCGAAAAGCCCGCCCAGAAGGTCTTCGTCGCGGTCTTTGACTTTGCCACCGCGGGCAAAGAGGCGGGCAACGCGACGGCCCTGAAGGGTCGACCCTGCGGCGTGCAACTGGCAGACAGCGTGCGCCTGAAACTGCGCAAGCAGGGCAAGCAGTGGGACGTGCTCGACCGTCTCAGCACCGCCGAGGCGTCCGGGCCTGTCGCTGCGGAGACCGACCCGGCCACCGTGCGCAGACTGCTCGGCGAGACGCTTGCCTGCGACGTAGGTCTGTTCGGCACAGTGCAGACTCTCGACGGCGATGTCCGTGCGGACATCATCTGCATCGATCTCCGCCAAGGCAGCGAGACGCCGATGTGGCGGAAGGTCTTCACCGACGACACCGAACGATCCCGCGCGGTCATCGCAACCGGCATCGTCGAGGCCGTCACCGGCCAGGCCGCCTGGAAGCCGCCCGAGTACGGCGACGAACCCGAGCCGACGCGCAAGCAGCTCGGCGAGGCCCTCCACGTCAACGGCACGTTCGAGGCCGGCGCGAAAGGCTGGGACGCGCCGGACAACCTCAGCACGTTCATCGTCGACGGCCCCGAGGGGCGAGGCCGAATCCTGCGTGTGCGAACCGACCTCCAGCGAGAGCCCTGGCTGGCGTATCGCAAGGCCCTCCGCGCGGGTCAGTCCGACACCGCCAATCCGCCAGACGTCGCCCGCGATACCAGCTACGGCAGCGTTGCCGCCCTGGAAGGCGTACACTACCGCAGCGACTGGATCCCGGCCGAGCCGGGGAGCCGCTACTGGCTGCTCGCCGACTGCTGCCCGTCGACGGCGAGGTCGAATCCCGAGAGCGTGTTCTTCCCCAAGGTGTTCGTCAAGGGTTTCAAACGCACGTTGCATGCCCACGATGGCCTGCCGGACAGTTCGCTTGCCGAGCTGGACCTGACGCCCCGGACATTCGCCGCACTGCCGGTCGAACGCCGCAAGGAACTCATCGCCGCCGATACCGAAAAGCATCCGATGCGGTACGTTCGCGAGTGCTATCGGTGGTACCTCGCCTGTCGGGTGACGCATGGCGAGTGGGAGCACTTCGCGGCACCCTTCCCCCCCCGTGGCGGCCTGCCCGAAGACGTGGAATTTCTGCAGATCCAGATCTACAGCTACTGGCCGCCGGGCGAGTACCTCTGGGACAACGTGCTGCTGTTCCGCGACCCCGCCCAGAAGCCTCCGTTGCCCGAGGCCCCGGCTCGTACGCCCAGCGGCAGGCGCGCGAGCGACACCGTTCAGCCCTCGGACTGACGCCGGCTCTGCGGCGTGTAGCCTCCCGCCTGCCTGCCCGTCGCCTGGCTGCACGCCCGATCCTATGACGCGTTTGCCGCTTGCAAAGCGCCCTTCGGTGCCATCACGGCTTCGCTTGGTCTACGGCGGTCATGCCCGGCAGCGGCCCATTGCTGAGAACGTAGGCCGCGATCAGTCGCCAGGCCGGCTGCATCGGCATGACGGCCGAGGCCCGGACGGTGCGACTGTCGTCGCCGCTGCGCGACTCCTGCTGCCGCATCAGGGCCGCCAGTATCAGCGCCTTGCCGACCGCGGGGCGATCCAGGGCCAACCTGCTCAGTGGCGTGTCGTTGTCCGTATGGGTGTTCCAGGCTTGGCCGATGCAATCAGCCAGTATCGCCCGGTCGAGAATCCCGGCGGCCGGGTCGACCGCGGCTGCCTCGGTACAATACTGCAGCGTTGCCCACGCGGGCACGGCCTCGCCCGTCACCGCGCCGAGTCGGACAATGGTCTCCGGATCAAGTCCGCGCAGCGACGATCGCGGCGGCATGGCCGTGCCGGTCTCGTGGAACAGTCGTTCCTCGCCCTGCTCCACCGACGCTCGCAGCGCCATCAGGTCCTTCGCCTCGCCCTTGTAGTGAGCGTCGGCCCAGCCGGTCAGGCTGGCGAGCATGGCCCGCCGCGAGCCCTGCACGACGACCTCAACAACCAGGGCATCCTCGCGGCACCGCAGGCCGAGCGTCTTCGCGCCACGGAGGAATCGCTGCGGGTCGACGTCCGGCTGGTCGCTGTTGGCGATGAAGTCCTGGACGCGAAGCGTGTCGTTCACGGCGATGTCCCGCAACCGTTCGGCCAGGCGTTTCATGGCATCGGCGCGAGCGGCCCGCTCGGCGAGCAGACGCCCCTGCCCTACCACGTGCTTCTTCCACAGCGGCGGCTCGGGAACCTTCGCGTTCGGATCCGTTATCAGCGGGCTCAACGTCAAGGCCCCGGGGACCTTGGCGGTAACCGACACGCTGAGTGGCTCGTCGAGCGTCAGGTCCTCCAGTGACGCGGCTGCGAGGTCCTTCGTCGCGGCATCGCACGCTTTGGCGGCCTGCAGCCATCGCAGCACGGCCGACCGGTCGGCTACGACGGTGACGGCCCCGTCGGCGTCGGCGGGCTGGGTGATGGGGTCGACGGCCATCGCTGCCAGCAGCATCGGCCAGGCATCGCCCACCAGCATATCCAGCGTGCCAATATCGCCGAGTTGCAGATCCTTCATCGCCACGGCGAGTTTCGCGATGGCCTCGGCGCGGCCGGCCGTGCGGGCGAGCTCCGCGTCGGACGGCGCGGGGTCCGGGGGAGCCGGCTCGCCAGCGATAGGTTCGACGGGTGTGGGCGGCTCGATGGGCGGCTCGCCGTCCTGTGCCGCTGCGGGCACGGCAAGACAGACGGTACCACACAACAGCAACAGCAGCAGGTATCGATGCATGGGTGGCCTCGTGGGTCAGCGTGGCGGTCGGCCGGTGCGCGTTGCCCGGACGCCGCCGCAGATACAGACATATAGTTGGCTTTTTGCCCCCTGCTGTCAAGCCGAAGGCATATCGGCGCGTCGGCCGCTGCGACTCAGAGCGATCAGCTCGGCGCCCTGGGCTTTCGGCCGGACTTGCGGCGGATGGCGTCGCGGAGCAGTTGCGACTGTTCCTGGTCGACGGCGGCCTCTTCGCGCCGCAGAAGCTCGCGGCTGAGAAAGCGGTCGGCCGCCCGACGTTCCAGCAGACCGAGCAGTCGCGGCGGTCCGTCGTCGGTCGGTTCAATGACGGCGAGATAGTCCAGTTCGCGCTCGCTCATGCGCTGCATCGCATTGGCGAGCGGCGTATCGGCGGCGACGGTGTCGTCCACCGGCTGCATGAGGTCAGAGGCCACCACCAGGTCGGCCATCCCGTCGCGGCCGAGGCTGGCCTTAAGGCCGTCGACGGTGACTACGCCGAGCAGACGCTGTTCGGCGTCGACGACCGGGTAGACCGTCGCGTCGGTTTCGCGGACCTTGAGGCAGACGTTATGGTACGGTGCGTTCTCGGTGATGCAGACGGGCTCGCGGCTCATCACGTTGCCGACGTTGTAGAGTTTGACGAGGTTCTCGCGGGTGACATTCATGCCGACCTCGCCGGCCCGGCTGACAGCGACCTTCACGCACGGCGGCCCGACGAGCTGCACGAGGAACGTTGTGGCCGTGACGATCAGTGCCACGGCATTGCCGATAGCCGGCGGGAAGGTTTCAGAGGCCATGATCGCCAGACCGATGGCGACGCCGGCCTGGCTGAAGAGGCACAGGCCGAGGTACTGCCGTAGCGTCTCGGCGGCGCCGGCCCATCGCGCGCCGAGATACGCCCCCAGCATCTTCCCGCCCGTCCGCCCCAGCACGTAGGCCGCCGCCAGCGCCCACATCCAGCCCTTCATGTCGCCCACCGACAGGCGTGCGCCGACGATCACGAAGAACAGCACGTAGATTGGCGGTGCGAACCGCTCGACGATGTTGAACGTCTCACGCGTGCGGCGCGGTGCCAGGTTCACCACCGTCATGCCCAACGCCATCGCGGCGAGAATGACGTCCAGCGCGGCCGCCATTGCCACGCCGAGAACGACTACGAGCGCTCCGAGAATGAACGTCAGGGCCTTGTCGTGGTCGCGGGCCAGGCGGAGGACGCTGTTGAGCACAAACCCGCCAATCACGCCCAGCAGCACCGCCCCGAGGAGTTCCCACGCCGTCCAGCCCAGCGACTCGGCCAGGCTCCGCCCGCCGTTGCTGCCGATGAGCAGCCCGGCGACGCTGCTGGCCATGCCGTACAGGACCAGCGCCAGGCCGTCGTCCAGGGCCACGATGGCGAAGACGGCCGTCGTGACCGGTCCGCGCGTCTTGTACTCCCACAGCACGTCGACGGTCGCCGCCGGCGCGGTCGCCGAGGAGATGGCACCCAGCACGATGCCCAGCGCCGACGAGACGGCGAGGTCGCGCGTGAACAGGAACGTCACGCCGAAGGTCAGCGGGCTGACCAGCACGAACGCCGAGAGGCCCTCGGCCAGCAGAATCGTCATCAACCGTCGCCCGTGCCGCCGGAAGACGTCCAGTCGCAACTCGCCGCCGATCATGAAACCGATCATCCCCAGGGCGACGAGGTTGAACAGCCGCATCTGCGCGATGGCCTCGTCGCTGACCAGGCCGAAGCCGCTGCGGCCGAGGATCACGCCAATGATGATGTACCCGACCACCTGCGGGATACGCAGCCGCTGGAACAGTCGGGCTCCCAGCCCACCGGCGAACAGCGCAAAGCCGACGATCAGCAGGATCGGCAGGTGATGAATGTTGAGTTGTGCAAGCGTCATGATAACTCGCCTCCCGGCGGCGTCGGCCGTGCGTCTCGCCGTCGCGGGCCCTCGCAGGCAAAGGAATTCTCCACTAAAGCACGTTCGCCCGGCTGCGTCAATGGGTAGCAATCGCCCGGTAGATCGGTTCTACTGTCGGCTATGACGACAATGCAGAAACGCATCGTGTTCGGCTCGCTGCTGCTGTCGGCCATGGTGGGCATCCTGGTCCTCGACGGCTACCTCGACCACCGGGCGGAGAAGAGCCCGTGGACATACCGCGACTGGTCCATTGATCGCAGCGCTGCATTTGCGGACCGCTTCCCCGCCCTACCCGTGACGGCCGTGGTGTTGACGCTGGTACTCGTCGGATGGCTGGAATTCGGCGACCTCGCCCGCCAGGCCGGCCGTACCGCCCTGCGTCGCACAGGACTGTTTGCCGTGAGCGTGCTGGTGCTGGGCGTGTTTCTGCGTGACTCGTTGACGGGTATTTACGGCCCCTTTGCGACGTCCGCCCCGACATGGTTGATGGCGTCCTTTGCGGCCCTGGCCGTACTGCCTGTGCTGGTCGTCATGGCGGTCTTCGCCGGACAGATGATACGGGGGCGATTGGACAAGCCTTTTGAGCGTCTGGGTACGACGCTGTTGGGTATCATGTGGCTGGGCCTGGGTGGTTCCGCTATCGTGCTTCTCCGCCTGGAGTCGAGTACGTCGGTGCTGGTCATTTTCCTTGCTGCCGCCAAGTTCACGGACATCGGGGCGTACTTCACCGGCGCGCTTGTCGGCAAGCACCGGATGATCCCCTGGCTGAGCCCGGGCAAGAGCTGGGAGGGGCTCGTCGGCGGGCTGGCCACCTCCGCGGGCACCAGTGTGCTGCTGGCGTGGCTGCTGCTGGACGGCGAGCAGCCGCCGCTGTGGGCGTGGCTGATCTTCGGCCCCGTCGTAGGCTTGGCCGGTCAGTTCGGGGACCTGTGCGAATCGCTGCTGAAGCGGGCGGCGGGTGCAAAGGACAGCGGTTCGCTCGTTCCGGAGTTCGGCGGCGTCCTGGACATGCTGGACTCGGTGTTGCTGTCGGCGCCCGTGGCCTTCATCATGCTCATGGCGTTCCGCAGCCTGATGTTTGCGTAAGCCTATTCTTCAATCGGCGTGGGCGCATCGGGTCGAAGCGGTCCGGTCCAGTCGGCCTGAACGGTCTGCCGCAGGCGGTTCATCGCGGCGACCATGGCATTGGCGTCGGGGCGGTCGGAGCGGTTGAAGATCATGACCATCGGGGCTGCGGGGTTGTCGTTCGTGCCGGCCCGTGCCGCCGAAAGTGCCAGCCAGCTCTGCCAGCGTTCCTCGTAGACGTAAGCGATGACCGACAGCTCAATCGTCCAGCCGCTCGATGTCCACTGCTTGACAACAAAGGGGATGTACCCCTTGCTCGTCAACCGTTTGTTTGAGTAGGCCAGCAGGTCGCCGGCCGATCGACGCCACTCGGTGGCCAACACGAGCCCGTGCAGCGGTCCGGGGTTCTTCGGATCCGGCGGCGTAGGGCTGATGCCGATCTGCAGGAACGGATTCGGCGGAACGTCCTGCGACTGGCCGTCGTCGCCGATAGCCGTGCCGCGCGGGTTGTAGGGCAGTTCGATGCGCGGCACGCGTATCCAGCCTTGCGGTGCAATGATGGAAACGGTCATGGGGCCTTCGGACTTGATGAGTTTCTGCCCGGCCGGCGCGGCGAAGCCCTGCTTCTGCAGCAGGCGGTCGATGGCCTGGCTGGCGGCGGCGTAGGTCTGTTTGTGCTGCCGTGCCTGTGCGTCGGGTCCTTCGGCGGGTGTCTTGCCCGCGGCGACGGCCTCCAGCCAGGCGGCGACGGCCTTGTCCGGCAGAAGCGCTTCGGCACCGCGGCCGAGTCGTGTGTCGATGGTGATACTGGCGTCGGCGGGCATAAGACTCTCGAACGTCCGCCACATTTTGAGCGTTCGGGCGGCCGGGCCGGGGCTCGTGCCGATGACGACCCACAGGGGCACGCCGCGGGCAGCCGGTCGTGGCAGCCAGACGGTGGCTTGGCCGTCGCGGGTCAGTTCGACCGGCCGGGCACTGACGAGGACCATGCCGGCGATGCGATCCGGAAAGCCATCGAGCATCCGCATGGCGAGGGGCCCGGTCTTGCGATCGGCCACCAGCAGCAGTCGCTTGCCGTCGGCGGGCACGTTGCCCGGCAGCGGGTCGATAAGCCCGAGCACGTCGTTGACGCTCAGGGCGGACCAATCCTCGGAGGTGTTCTTCACGATGCACTGGCAGTAGTTGCGAGTGAAAAGCGCCGAGACCCAGAACGTGTGGGCCGGGCCGCTGAATTCGCCGCTTTCGAGAACGACGGCGAGAGGATATTGCTGGCCGGGCTGGGGCGTCTGGGGGTTGAACCAGGTGGGTTTGAGTTCGGCCCGCGCGGCGGGTGTTACGCCGGGGGGCTGAGCCCAGCCGCGGGCGGCCGGCAGCAGAACCGCTGGAATCAGCAGCAGGCAGCTTGTTGCAGTTCGCATCCCGTTACCTCCATGAGATAGAACGATCGTCGGGGCCGCCCCGGCCACGCGAGCCCTGGCATGCTCTGCGCAGTCGGCGTGTCGTTCCCGGATCGCCATCGTATCCGTACTGACGCATCGATCGCAACGCCCGCACGTTCCATGATGCGCGCCAGGACCGAGCAAATCAAACACTATTTGCGCAAGCAATGACGGAGAAAGTCACTGGCAATGTCTCGGGAGGCGTGATATATTTCCCAACGACGGACGGCGCGTGCGGCTTGCACAGCCGAAGTGCTGCGACACCCCACGAACCTCTTTCGCTGAATTCGCGACAGAAGAAGGCGTAATGCCATGATCATTCATCTTATCCGGGCCGTCTTCATCGTTGCGGTGCTGGGTCTGACTTCATCCATCCTGCTGAATCAGGATTTCGTCAACGAGCACCGCGAGAACATCTACGCCTACATCATCATCCCGGCGATGCTGGGGGTGGCGCTGGTCTTTGTGGACATGTTCTGGCGCCGCAAACAGTTGAACACACTCAGCGGCCTGTTTTTCGGTTTGCTGGCCGGTCTGTTCATGGCGTGGATTTTCACCGCGCTGATCGACATGGTCATTGCCATCGTCCCGCAGTATGACCAGTACTCAACGGTCATCGTACTCATAAAGAACCTCACCGGGGCCGTCCTGGTCTTCCTGTGCGTAACCATCGTCATGCAGACCAAGGATGAATTCCGCTTCGTCATCCCCTACGTCGAGTTCTCCAAACAGGCCAAGGGCGCCCGCCCGATCCTGTTGGACACCTCGGTCATCATCGACGGCCGTATCTCCGACATGGTGGAAACAGGCATCTTCGATGCGGAGATGATCGTCCCGCGCTTCGTGCTCAGCGAACTGCAGAGCATTGCCGACAGCGGCGACAAACTGAAGCGTAACCGCGGCCGCCGGGGCCTTGACGTCCTGCACAAGCTCCAGAACGATCCGGCCGCGGATATCAAGATTCTGGAAGTTCACGTGCCGAACGTCGCCGCCGAAGCCGCCGTGGACGCCAAACTTGTGGCCTTCGCCGAGCATCTCAACGGGCGGATCATGACCAACGATTACAACCTCAACAAAGTTGCCGGCCTGCGAGGCATTGACGTGATCAACATCAACGATCTCGCCAACGCGCTAAAGCCCGTGGTCCTGCCGGGTGAGAAGATGACCGTCAAGGTGATCCGTCCCGGCGAGGAACCAGGACAGGGCGTGGGATATCTCGACGACGGCACGATGGTTGTCACGGAGCATGGTCGCGAACACATCGGCTCGCAGGTGGAGATCACCGTCACCAGCGTACTGCAGACCTCGGCCGGCCGCATGATCTTCGGCCGCGTGGACAGGGCGGAGAAGTCCCGGCCACCCCGCGAGGCCGAAACGTCCGAGCGAACGTGACCGGCCGGCCCGGTGAACCAGGGCACGGGCCGCGCGGCTCGCCGTTGCGTAGCATGGAAACCTACGGGACACGGGATTCATGACAGAGAATTCACTGGCAAGACAGATGCGGCAGCCTCGAACGGCCTGCGACGAGGATCTCTCCGAGGCGGGACCGTTTGTGGCGATCTCGCGCCAGTACGGCTGCGGTGGATTCTCGCTGGGCCTGCTACTGCTGGACCTTCTCAACGACGATGCCGATGAAGGCAAGACATGGCACATCTACCACAAGGAGATCCTCGATAACCTTGCCGGCGAAACGGGTGTGGCCTTGGAGGTCATCGAGCGCGAACGCCGCGCCAAGCCCGGCCTGCTGAAGAACTTCTTCCGCACGATCTCCGGCCAGAAGGAGCGCGTGCCGAGCGGCATGGAGATCCGCAACCGTATGACGGCCATCATCCGTGAACTGGCCATCGACGGTCACGCGATTCTTGTCGGGCAGGGCTCGGCCGCCGCGACGGCGGACATTCCCAACGGCATCAGCGTTCGTCTCGAAGCACCCGTGGACTGGCGGGTCAAGCAGATCGCCTTCCGCGAAGGCCTCAGCGAAACGCAGGCCAAAATCCATATCAACGAGGAAACCGAGAGACGCGAGTACCTGCGGAAAATCTACGAACGCAAGTATCCCCGCAAGCCGGCGTTTAATCTGACCTTCGACGCCAGCGTCTTCAGCCTCAGCGAGATCGCCGTGACCGCCCATCACGCGATGAGACTTAAGGGTTGCATCTAAAGAAACGCTCGCTCGCGATGCCCTGCCTCGTCATTTGATCCCCTGAGGTCCGCGCCCACCCGCTCGACGAGCGCTCGACGAGCGCAAAAAAAGGGTGCCGGGGGAGGGGAGCCCGGCACCGCGTGTCTCGGTCAAAGAGGGAACTATGACCGAGGAGCCTCACCACCATAATACCAAACGCCGAATCTGCATCAAGACATAAATGACTTTTTTCTGCATCTTTTTTATCACGCGTTCGACAGGGGTGCCATGTTTCACAACATTTTTTTGGCGCAAAGGTTATGAAGCTCGCGGTTCACGCGTAAAGATTGTGCTTACTGATGAATCCGGCAATTTTGGGTGGCGTGAGATATCGAATGGACCGCCCTTCGGCGATCCGCCGGCGGATCTGCGTGGCCGATATGTCGATCATCGGTGCATGAACGATTGCCTGCTTCAGGCGGGCAACCGGCCCGGTCCCAAGCGTTTCGCGCAGACCATCGAGCGTGTCCTTCACGTCGCCGGGGGTGCGGGGCGGGCGAGGCACGATGATGATATCCACTGCCGTCAGCAGTTCTTCCACGCGATGCCATTGGGGCAGTTCGTCGAGCATATCGGCCCCGACGACCACGCCCAGCCGTCCCCAGCCGCCTTGCCGCTGCACCTGCTCGACCGTATCGACGGTGTAACTCGGCGGCTGGCGGTCGATCTCAATGTCACTGACGCTGAACAACGGGTCCTCGGCCACGGCCAGGCGACACATGTCCAGACGTTGCGGGCCGTCGGCGACGGCGCCGCCCTTCAGCGGATTCGCCGCGGCCGGAACGAGCAGCACGCGCGGTACGCCCATGGTCTCGGCGACGGCGCGGGCGACGATCAGGTGCCCGTGATGGATCGGATCAAACGTGCCGCCGAAAACCAGTGTGTCGAGAGTCGGTTCGCTCATCGCTGAGGAGCTTATCGACGTCCGTATGAAATGTCAGCAAAAAAGCGCCCTGAAGCGGCCGCGCCGATTGGATTTGCAGGCCGTCGGCTGGTAGAATGCCGTTTTGCACATGCCGCCGCCGCAGCCGTCCGCCTAGAAATGGATCGCGTCGCGAGGCCGGGGCCGTTTGCCGAGCATCGAGGAGCGGAAGCGCCGATGAATTGGTGAGTTCATCAAGTTTCCGCGACGACTACGCGTAGGCAAGAAGGCCCCGCTGCAGATGCGATAGCGTTTGAAACGGGCTGCCGGGCCTATACGGATGTTTCCCGCCGCGTTGGCGGGTCCAGCCGGGCGGCCCTGCCGGAACCACACGACCATGCTTGCCAAGCGGATCATTCCCTGCCTGGACGTTCGCGAAGGACGCGTCGTCAAAGGCGTGAACTTCGTCGACCTGCGCGACGCTGGCGACCCCGTCGAGATCGCCCACCAGTACGAACTGGCCGGGGCCGACGAACTCGTCTTCCTCGATATCACCGCCAGCCACGAGAGCCGCAACATCACCCTCGACGTCGTCCGGCGCACGGCCGAGGAGGTCTTCATGCCCCTGACCGTCGGCGGCGGCGTGCGAACCGTCGACGACGTCCGCGAGCTGCTCAAGGCCGGCGCCGACAAGGTCGCGATGAACTCCGCCGCCGTTCGCAATCCCGACGTCATCACCGCCGCCGCCCGTAAGTTCGGCCGCCAATGCATCGTCGTAGCGATGGACCCCAAACGCATCAAACGTGCCAGCGGCATGTTTTGGGACGTGCATATCAACGGCGGACGGATCCCCACCGGCCGGGATGTCATCGGCTGGGCGCGCGAAGCCGAGCGTCGCGGGGCCGGTGAGATTCTCCTGACCGTCATGGACGCCGACGGCACACAGGACGGCTACGACCTCGACATCACCCGGGCCGTCGCACAGGCCGTCGATATCCCCGTGATCGCTTCCGGCGGCGCGGGCAGCCCGGAGCACATGGTCCAGGCCGTCACGCGCGGCGGGGCCGACGCCGCCCTGGCCGCCAGCATCTTCCACTTCGGCACGTACACCATTGACCAAACCAAGGCCTACCTCGCCCGCCACGGCGTGGTCGTCCGTCGCTTGGCCCCCACGCCGCTGACGCGAGAGGACAGGCGCGATCATCCCAAGCAGAGGAGTTCACGTTGAGCGAGCCAACCCCCCCACCCGCCAGAGACGCCGCACCGCCACTCGACGCTGGCCATCAGGGGAACGAACGCGAGATCCCCACCAAGCTGCAGACCTACTTCGAGCTGATGGCCAAGGTCGGGGCCTCCGACCTTCACATCAAGACCGACTCGGTCACGCACGTGCGGGTCAAGTCGCAGATGCGGCCGGTGAAGGAAGAGCCTCTGCCCCGCCAGCAGGTCGAGGAGATGGCCGACAGTCTGCTGACCAGCGGACAGCGCAGCTACTTCGTCCACCACGGCCAGGTCGACATCGCCCACGAAGAACCCGGCGGCGACCGCTTCCGCATCAACATCTTCCTGCAGCGCGGCGAGCCGAGCATCGCTGTACGGCGCGTCACGCGCAACATCCCGAACTTCGAGCAGCTGCACTTGCCGCCTGTACTGGAGAAGGTCACGCAGGCCAGCGGCGGACTGGTCCTGCTGGCGGGCCCGACCGGCTGCGGCAAGAGTACGACCATCGCCTCGATGATCGAGTACATCAACACCCAGCGACGCTGCCACATCGTGACCATCGAGGACCCCATCGAGTACCTCTACGAGGACAAGAAGGCCTTGATCAGCCAGCGCGAAATCGGAATCGACGTCCAGAGCTTCCAGGACGCTCTGCGCAGCCTGCTGCGTGAGGACCCCGACATCGTGCTCATCGGTGAGATGCGCGACCGCGATACCTTTGAGGCCGCCCTGCAGGCCTCCGAGACCGGTCACCTGGTCTTCGGCACGGTGCATGCCTCGACGGCTCCCCAGACCGTCAGCCGTATCCTCGACATGTTCCCGCCGGAATCGCGGGACAACATCATGCAGTCCTTCGCGTACAACCTTCAGGCCATCATCTGCCAGAAGCTCCTGCCCAGCGTGGCCGACGGCATCGACCGCGTGCCAGCCGTCGAAATCCTCCTCAGCACGGCCACCGTCCGCGGGCTGCTCGAGGACGGTCGAGACGCCGACCTCGCCGACGTGATCCGCTCCGGCGAAGGCGACGGCATGCAGTGCTTCTCGCGAAGCCTGTTCGACCTGATCGAAAAAGACCTGATCGACCCGAAGGCGGCCTACAGCGTAGCCCCCAACGCCGAAGAACTGCGGATGATGATGAAGGGCATCAGCCAGGCCAAGACCGGGCTGGTCAACCGCCAGATGTAGCCCCGCCGGCGTAGCGGCCATTATCTGGTTGACCTTCGTTGCGGCAGTCCGCATGATTTATCGTCCGTTCCGTACTGACAGGAAAGGCAGAGACGACCGTGACATTCCATCTCATGCAACTCGCGGCGACCACGCCGGACGGCGGCTATGGCTCGCCGGTGAAGTTCGTCGTGATGGCGCTTTTCGCGATGGGCTGGCTGTGGGTTGCCCCGAAGCTTTATCGCGACACACTGCTGGCGGGCGCCAAGTCCGACATGTGGTGCGGACTATACGTTGGAGCGGGCGTGCTGGGCCTGGCAATCTGGCTGCTATCGCCGCACTTCGCCATTGGAGTCATTGCCTTTCCCCTGCTCGTGCTGCTGGCCGGCGGCCTGTACGTGCCGCACCGCAACGGGCTCGTGACGCCCCACATGAAGATATTTAACGGCGAGTGGTTCCGCCGCCTCATGGAACGCAAGGGCGAGGGTGTGCTAACCGTCCACCAACGCATCCGCATCTACGGCCGCGACGGGCGGCCGGTCGTGCTCAACGACGCCCAGCAACTCGACCCCGACGCCGTCAACGAATACAACATCGTCCAGGACCTGCTGCATGCCGCCGCGAGTGGCCGGGCCAGCGAGGTCGACGTCGCCCCGCGCAACCAGCAACAGGCGACCGTCCGGTTCGTGGTCGACGGCATCGTTGCCGAGCAGCCCCCCATGCCGCTGGCCGACGCGGACCTGGCCATTCGGTTCATCAAGGACAAGGCCGGCATCGACCCCGAGGACCGCGAAGATGTCCAGAAGGGCAAGATATCCATCGACATCGCCGGCACGCCCGTGGACATGGAAGTGGCCACCACGCACACGCCCGCTGGCCAGCGGATGCGCATCCTCGTCATCCAGGAACTCGTCCAGACCAATGCCAACACCCTCGGCATGGGCGAGGCGATGCTCGAACAGATCGACCAGCTCATGCAGACCAATGGCATCCTGATCTGCAGCGGCCCACCCAAGAGCGGCGTGACCAGCACGCAGTATTCCCTGCTCAAACGGCAGGATCCGTTCATGCGGCTGCTGGCGACGGTTGAGGCCACGTGCATCACCGATATAGACAACATCACCCAGAACGAGTACGGCGAGACGCCAAACCTGCCCAAGCAACTCGCCACCGCCATGCGGCGAGATCCGGACGTTATCCTCGTCGACCAGGTGCCGGACCAGCAGACGGCCCAGCAGATCTGCGACTTCGCCAACGACAAGTACGTGCTGGCCGGCATGCACGCCAAGGACAGCTTTTCGGCCCTGGTCAAGTGGCTCAAGGCGGTGGGCAACATCCGGTCGGGGCTCGCGAACCTTCGCGGCGTTCTCTGCCAGATGCTCGTCCGCAAACTCTGCCCCGACTGCCGCGAACCCTACCAGCCGGACCCGCAACTGCTGAAGAAGCTCGGTCTGCCGCCGCAGCGCGTCGGCCAGCTCTACCACCCGCCGACGGTCAAGCCCAAGGACAAGAACGGAGAGGTCATCCCTTGCCCCACGTGCGGCGACAGCGGCTACTACGGCCGGACCGGCGTGTTCGAATTGCTCGTCGTAGACGACACATTCAAGCAGGTGATGATGTCGAACCCGACGCGGGAGACGATGCGTGCCGCCGCCCAAAAGAACAAGATGCGGTTCATTCAGGAGCAGGCCATTCAAAAGGTCGTCGCGGGCGAGACGAGTCTGGAAGAAGTCATCCGCGTCAACCAACAACTCAAGGCCGGCCAGGCCTCCAAGGCATGAGGATCCACGTATGATACTCGTCGCAGCGACCGCCATCTTGATTCTCGGAATTGGCTATTTCCAGATGCGGCAGGGACTGTTCTCCGCCCTGCTGCTGGCGACATGGACGATCATCTCGGCCGGCCTGGCCATCACGTGCTACGAAGGCCTGGCGAGCACGGCCAGCCTGTACCAGATGAAGCCTGAAATCGCCGAGGGTGTCGCTCTGATGCTGCTGTTCATCGTACCGCTGCTGCTGCTGCGGACGGTGGGCAACATCCTCATCCGGGGCGACATTGTCTTCAATGTCATCATCGACCGCATCGGTGGCGGACTGTTCGGCCTGCTGACCGGCATGTTCGCCATCGGCGTGTTGATGATTGTCATCCAGATGGCCCCGCTTGGACGGAACATCCTGATCTGGCGCCCGTTTGAGGACGACCTCACCCGCGCCCAACGACTCCTGCCGTTCTACCCGGACGAAGCGGTGCTGGCCTTCGGCGAGATGCTCTCCGGCGGCTCGATGCGCGGCAGCCGGCGTCTGGCCGACCACCACCCACATCTTCTTCTCGAGCAGTTCTGCGGGCGCAACACTACCGGCCGGGGCGGCCGCGTCGACGCCATGCCCGCCGACTTCCTGCTCGATGCCGTCTATAAACTCAGCGAAGCCGAGGCCAACACGCTTCTGCCCGATCTGCCGCCCTACCCGCTCGTGGCCAGGTCGGCCGAGTCGGACGTCTGCATCGTCCGCGTGAGTATCGGCCAGGATGCCGCCAACCTTGAAGATAACTGGTGGCGGCTGCCGGCGACGCAGTTCCGCCTGCTGTGCCTCGACGCCCAGGGCCGACCCTTCGACGCCTATCCCGTGGCCTACACGTTCTGGAATACCACTAGCCGCAAGCGCCGCAAGCTCGAGGCCGTCTGGTACGGCGAGGACGAGGCCGTCCCCGCCGGCCTGATCGTCGAACGTCCGACAAGTGTCATCCAGCAGAACAACACGGGCGAGCATCCCGACATGCTGACGGTCGACTGGGTCTACGAACTGCCCGCCGGCGCCCAGCCCAAGCAGTGCTGGTTCCGCCGAACGGTCGGCGCGCCCGTCGAAGGCATAAGAGAGGGTTTTCCGGCCGCGCTTCACGGCGAGGCCCTCCGAGACAAACCGACCGACCGATAGTCAACAGAGCGGCCGGACTATCCTCCGCCGAAGTAGTTCACCCAGTAGTTATAGGCTGTCTCCGGCCGACGCAGATGGCCACCGTCCGTTTCCTTCCGCTTGGCTGAGTGCTTGTTCCAGCCGTGTCGATGCAGCCAACGATAAGCCGCCCAGGAATCGCCCTGCAGCGCCGGGTCATCCTTGCCGACGAAAATCATCGTCGGAATCCGTCGCGTCTGCGGAGTCAGTTCCGCGTCGTCCACGACGGCCCGCTCGAAATTGCACGCTCGGGCGACCATGGCGTGAAATGTCTCGGGATTCCGCAGCCCGGTGTAATACATCGGATAACCGCCGGAACTGAAACCGGTCAGCAGTACGCGATTGCGTTTGATGTTGTACTTGCGCGAGACGGTTTCGAGCACGTCGAGGATGCCCTGCGCGTCCTCGGCGAGGTCGCTCAGCCGCCAGCTTTGGCTGACCGGCAGAATGCCCTGCGTACTCAGCGATCCGCACTTCGGCGCGACGACGATGAACCCGCGTTTCTCGGCCAGGGCCTTCCATTCGCGGATCTGAAACTCTGCGACGTCCCACGGGAAGGTCCCGTGCAGCGTGATCACGAGCGGCCAGGCTGTCTCGCTGGTGTAATTGCTCGGCACGTAGATGCAGTACGTCATGCCGCTCGCGGGCGCCCGTTCAGAGAAGTGGCGGGCGGGGGTGTCCTGCGTCTGCGTAATCGGGCAGCCGCACAGCAAGCCTGCCGAGGCCACTAGCAGCGGGAGCAATAGTGTTCGCCTCGTGTGTGTGGTCTTCAGGTATGTCATAATCATGCTCGACAGTATACCTCACCGCCCCCCGCATCTCATCGTTTCGTCTGCCGGGCTCTCCGCGGCGAGACATCTACGGGCCAAGCGATTTCAGCCGGACTCGGGCCTGGCGGGAAGCCGGCGTATCCGGATAGCCGTACACCGCACGCATGTAGTATTCCTTCGCCTTGGCGGGGTCCTTCAGACGTTCGCTGCAGAAGCCCAGCCAGAACAGCGACTCCGACGCGTAGCGGTCCAGGTCCGCCGCGGCGAATCGCGCGACGAGCGGCTTGAGCGTTTCACGGGCCGGCTCGTACTGCAGGGCCGTCACCTGCGTCAGGGCGCTTTCGAAGGCCTCGACCTCGGTTGGCCCTGCGGGTTCGACATCGGCCTGCGGCTCGCCCCGCGTGACGACCGGCCTCGGCTGCGCAGCATCCGGATCCGCGGCCGCCTTGTCCGGTGAGAGGAAACGGTGCTCGCCTGGCTTGAACCAGGCCTCGTTCGCCGAACACCCGCCAAGCCACGCCGCCAACGGCAGAAGAATCAGGATGACCGTTCTAGCTGACATGGCCGCCCTCCGAAAGGATCATCCGTGCTTCCAGCAGCCATCGGCCCAGTCCAGCCGGCGGGTCGGCCAGCAACGCCTCGTCGATGGTTGCGATCACGCCGCTTCGCTCAACGGCGCTGATCCATGCGCCGGTGGCCTCGGGCTCGCCTTCGGGCAGCATCGCCAGCCGCAGCAGCAACGTCTCGGCCGCCGCGACGGTCTCCTCAGCATCGACGGTCACGCCGTCGGCTCGCAGCACCTCCAGCCGCCGGAGCAACTGGTTATTGCGGGCCGCGATGCGGGCAGCCGTCACACCGCGCTCGCCCGGCGCCGACGCCGCAAAGTACCACTCACCCAACTGCGCCAATAACGTCTGCCGGCTTTCGCGAAGCTGCTTCAACGCGTTGGTGGCGACCTCGGCCTGCTGGCTCTGCTCGCCGAGTTGAATCTGCAGTTTCGCCAGCTTGCCCTGCAGGGCGCCGACCTCCTGCTCGAACCGGTGCAGTCGCCGCGTAGCCTCACCGACCTTGGCGATATCGCGGCGATAGTCCTCATTGGCCTCGGTCAGTTCCGCCACGCGTCGGGCCGACTCCTTCGCCTCGAGTTCCACCGCTTCTCGACGCTTACGGACCTTCACCAGTTCGCCTCGCAGGCCCGCGACCTCCTCGGCATGCTTGGTGCGCAGATCGTCCAGTTCGCTCTGGAGCGTGGCAACCTCGGCCAAGTCGGTCTTCGACGGCGCCTTGGCCGCGTGCTGGGCGTCGCCTCGTCGCAGCCCGCGCAGCGGCCCCCAGACCGCCAGGAGTCCGATTAGCAGCACAGCCGCAGCCGGCACGGCACAACGCCACATCCACGGCAACTGGCGGATGCGGACCTCCCGCGGCGGCGGCGGCAGCTCCTGCTCTTTGGCGGCCGTCTCGGCGCCCCACACGGCCAACAACGTTTCGAGACGGTCGGGTTGTCGCTGGTTGTTCTCAGTCTCAGTCATCGTTCACCTGTCTATACCCGCTTCGGTCTCAGCGGCGCAGGAATCGTTGTTCTTCGCGTCGCGATGGAATGCTAATTCAGGAATCCCATACTTCTCATTGCGACGGCCAGCTGCGACCGCGCTTCGCCCAGCCGCAGGCGGACGGTCGACTCGGGCATGTTGATTCGCTTGGCGATGGCGCGGGTGGTCAGGCCCTCGACGTATCGCAGCCGCAGCAGTTGGGCGCGCTCGCCGTCGAGCTTCGATATCGCCTGCCGCAGCGCGTTGAGTTCCTCGCGCTGCGAGGCGCTCTGGCCGTCCGGGGCCTCGAACATTTGCATCGCCAGTTGCGGGTCGAAGCTTTCGGGTTGCTTACGCTTCGACCAGTACCGCCGCGCGACGTTCCTCACGACGGCTCCCAGCCACGGGCGGAATCCGCCGCGCTGCGGGTCGTAGGTCTTCAGCGACTTGTAGACGCGTAGGAAGACTTCCTGCGTCTGGTCGTCGGCGTCGGCCGGGTCGAAGCCGCTGCGCAGCAGGAAGCCTTTCACGCGGCCGGCGTGGGTTGCGTAAAGCTCGTCGAAGGCGGCGGCCTCGCCGTCGAGGCACCGCGCGATGATGTCCTTGTCCTTGCTCATCGTTCAGCAGGTCGCCGGGGCCATTGTTCGTCACCGGGCCGCGCGGGTCAATCGCATTTTTCTGCGCAAGCCGCCGAGCAGGCGATATGGAGGGCTGGAACATGGGCCAACACCAAACGAAAGGAGAAGTCCACCCATGAAACGCATCCTCACTTTCACCTGCTGCCTGGCCGCCCTGACCGGCATCATCGCGACCGCCTTCCTCGGCTGTGCGTCGGAGCCCACGCAGCGGACCGGGGAGTATCGCTTCCTCGCGGCGGATCGGTCGCTCGCCCGCTCGGCTCCGCCCGCGCCGCTTGTGCAGGCGATGCCCCGCGAGCCCGAGCCACCCATCGAAGGGCACAACACGGAGACGTACGACCACATCGAGGAGAACGGCTTCAAGCGTGTCGCGGACCATCCGCTGAGTACGTTCAGCATCGACGTCGACACCGCCAGCTATGCCAATGTCCGCCGCTTCCTGAACAGCGACCAATTGCCGCCTGCCGGCGCCGTTCGCATCGAGGAACTCGTGAACTACTTCGACTATGACTACGCCCCGCCGTCGGCCGACAGCAAACACCCCTTCGCCGCGCACGCCGAGGTCGCGGGTTGCCTGTGGGCGCCGCAGCATCGCCTCGTGAAGATTGGCATCAAGGGCAAGGACGTCAGCTTCGAGCAGCGACCGCCGTGCAACCTTGTATTCCTCCTGGACGTCTCGGGAAGCATGGACAGCCGCAACAAGCTGGGGCTGGTCAAGAAGGCCATGTCGATGCTCACCAAGACGCTCAACGGGCGCGACCGCATCGCCATCTGCGTCTATGCCGGGGCGGCAGGCCGGGTGCTGGACAGCACGACCTGCGACAATCGCCGCGAGATTCTCTCCGCCCTGGACCGCCTGCAAGCCGGCGGATCGACCAACGGGGCCGCGGGGATCAACCTGGCCTACCAGACGGCCCGGGAGAACTACATCACGGGCGGCATCAACCGGGTGATCCTCTGCACCGACGGCGACTTCAACGTCGGCACGACCGACCGCAGCGGGCTCGTCGGCCTGGTCCGCAAGCAGACGCGTAACGGCGTGTACCTGACGGTGCTGGGCTTCGGCATGGGCAACTACAAAGACGCGATGATGGAGGAGATATCCAATCGCGGCAACGGCAATTACGGCTACGTGGATTCCGAGCGGGAGGCGAAAAAGGTTCTGGTCGATCAGATCAACTCCACGCTGGTGACCATCGCCAAGGACGTGAAGATCCAGGTGGAATTCAATCCCGCTGAGGTGGCCGGCTATCGACTGATCGGGTATGAGAATCGGCTGCTGAACGATGAGGATTTCAACGACGACACGAAGGACGCCGGTGAGATCGGAGCGGGCCATACCGTCACGGCCCTGTACGAGGTGGTGCCCGCCGGGCAGGACATTCCCGGCGGCGAGGTCGACGACCTCCGCTACCAGAGCGAGCCGACGCTCGTCCCGGCGGCCGGCAGCGGCGAACTGCTGACGCTCAAGCTGCGATACAAGCAGCCTGAGGGCGAAACCTCGACGCTGATGACGCATCGCGTCCGTGACGACGGCCGATCGCTGGACAAGGCCAGCACGGACATGCGTTTCGCGGCGGGCGTGGCGGCCTTCGGTATGCTGCTGCGGGAGAGCGACCATGCGGGCACGTACACGCTGGCAGCCGTCGAGAAACTCGTCGGCGCCACCCGCGGCAAGGACCACCACGGCTATCGCAAGGAGTTTGTCGCGCTGGTGGCCAAGGCCCGCAAGCTGGCCGACAAGCCGGGCCCGGCCGCCCGCGATTGACACCCATTGGCCAACGCCGGACAGTGCGGCGGGTCGGGACAGGGCAACTGGGATGCCCGCACGTCCGGCCCGCCGCGCATACGGGTACTGAGACAGAAAGGACGCGACATGACCCGCACCGCCCGCGCTACTGCAGCCGCTCTTGTTTGTCTTGCCATTTTCGCCTCGACGCCCGCCCTCGCCGACGGCTGCGCGTTCGTGCCCATCGGCAGCGTTGCCCACGATAACCAAAAGTCCAGCGTGACCTCACCCCGCCAGGAGTGCCTGATGGTCGCCGACGGCAGGACCGTTCGCATGGTCCTTCGCACACACTTTGAAACGCCCTCGCCTGAGATGGCCTGGGTCGTGCCCATCCCCGCCAAACCCCGCGACATCAAGAAGGCCGACGGCGAACTCTTCGCCGCCCTCGATCAGGCCACCGCGCCGACGTTCTACACCGTCGAATCCTCCAAGGGGCCCTTCGGGTGCGGATGCAATTCCATGGCAATGCGACGCAAGGGCCTGGGCACGTGGCGGAATGCCGTCACCGTTCATGAGCAAGGCACGGCCGGGATTTACGAGTTCGTCGTGCTCTCCAGCACCGGCGGCGACGAACTCACGACATGGCTCAACGAAAACGGCTACGCCCTGCCGATCGGTGCCGAGCGCGTCCTCGGCCGATACGTCGAGAAAGGCTGGTACTGGCTGGCCATGCGCCTGCGGAAGGACCTCAGTGATGCTGACAAAGACGATGACGGCAAACTCGTGCCCCACCCCATCGCCTATACCTATGACAGCGAGACGCTCACCTTCCCGCTGGTGATCTCGCAGATCTCGGCCGGCCTCGAAAACGAAATCCTCCTCTATGTCCTCGCTCCCTTCCGATACGCCGTCGCCAACTGGCCGAACCTGTCGGTCGACCAACTCATTTACAGGGACGCGCAGGCACGCAAGTTCTATGACGAGTTCAAGCGTGCCAACAATACGCCAAGCGGAACGACGTACGAATACTACTTCAAGACAGCCACCAACAGCCGCGACGGCCGCATCTTTATCACCGAGTCAGCGCTTCCCGTCAACGAAGGTGGCTTCGGACATTTCGACGCGGAGACGTTCCGCGAAATGCTCGACACAATCACCGCCGCCCTGCCAGATGAGACCAAGCCCGCCTATTTGACGCGCCTCCGCACCGTCATGCCGCCCACGACCATGGATCACGATGTCGTGCTTGTGCCCGTCCAATGGCGGCACATTGACAACTACATACAGATGTCCGCTGCCGACACCGGCCTGCGCAGTGAAACGGCCATGGCGGGCGTCGGAATGGGATTGCTGATGCTCGGCACCTGGCCGCGACGTCGAAAGCTGCCCCGCACGCTGCGCGTCGTGCTGTGCCTGCTGGCCTGCACCGTGCTGTGCGCGCTGTGAGGCTGCATGCGAGCAATCCATGCGTCGTTTCGTTCGCCCTTGCAGGGCTCTGACTGCCTGGGCAACCATGACCGGGGCTCACCCCCCCCGGCTAAGCACTGTCGCCGCTTCGCGGCTTTTGCATACCGAATCCTTTTCCGCTATTCCTGGATGCTGACTCCTGTCTGCCGACTTCTGCTTCCCATGTCTGGGCGTGCCTGGAACCCTGCGCTCATGGCGGCGTGTTGCCCATTTGGGTCGATGGACTACAATGCCATGCATGAGCAACATGGACCTCGACAACGCCGACATCACGGGCTTCCAGCGAAACGTCTACCGCGCCCTGATGCGCGTGCCGGCCGGACGTGTAACCACCTACGGCCGCCTGGCTGAGGCCATCGGCTGTAACAGCGCGCAGGCGGTGGGTCAGGCGTTGCGGCGGAACCCGCTGGCCCCGGCCGTTCCCTGTCACCGGGTCATCGGCGGCGATCTGCGGATCGGCGGCTTTGCCGGCGAACGCGACGGCGCCGAACTACGTCGCAAGCGCGCCCTGCTCGCCGAGGAGGGCGTGACGTTCATCGGCGGCCGGCTGGCTGAGGCGTCGCGGTGCGTCAGTCCGTCTCGGGCGTGATCAGGCGGTACGTCGAGACCCAGTCCATCGACTCGCCGGGGTCGAGGTCGATGGCGATAAACGGCTCGGGGCACATCGCCGACGGCACGGCGTAGACGCGGTAGTCCACGATTGGCTCATCGCCGTTGTAGGCAAGCCCGACGCCCGTTTTCGTGTTGCGGACGACGAAGGCGTTGTGATCCGCGATCGGTTGCCAGCCTTCGAGTATCGCCCAGATAGACTTCTCGGCGAGCGGGCCGGCGGGCCGGATCGTGTTGTCCTCGAACGTGCCGTTCTTCACGTCCTGCGGTTCGGGGGCCGTGAAGGGCAATTCGACAACGTAGTCTGGGCCGATGGGCACGTCATCAACGATGGTGAAGTTGTGGCAGTAATGCCGCGTCTTCATCGCCTTGCGGCCCGTGTTCTTCAGCCCGTGCATGATAATGAAGCCAGGCTGATCGGCGTCCAACTGGATGCGTTTGGTGTAATCGTAGCCCCACTCTTCATGGCTGAGTTGCTGGCGGAACTGGATCCAGTCCTTGCCGGACGTGATCTTCCACTCGCCGCGCTCAATAATCGGATACTTCCTGAAGAACTTGTAGTCCACCGACTTCTTCGTGTCGTGCGGAACCTTCTTGAGAATGCCGACACCGATCTTGACGAACGGCTCGCCTTCGGCTGCCTCGTCGAAGCCCACCGGGCTCTCCAGGCCGAACTCCTCGGCCGGGCCAACGACGTTGTCGTGGCGATCCGGGTTCGACTTGTCATGAAATGATCCGTACCACTTGTGGCCGCTGTACCAGACCCGCTTGATCATGCCGCTGTGGTCGAAGCGCAGGCCGCGGTAGAAGCCCTTCTCCCAGTCGGGCAGATAGACCTTCATGCCGAGGTCACCGCTCAGCAGCACCCGATGAGGCCATGGCTCGGGCTTGGGCTTGTGCATGTGCGGGGTTGCCGCCGACGTCGTATCCGCGCGCCCGGCGGCCGTGTCAGCCTTCTGCGCCTGGGGTTGCTCACAGGCGGGAATCGCCAGCCAGCACATGGCCAGCAGGACAATCAGGGCGATGGTCGTATGCGGCTTTCGTCTCAGACGTCGTTGCATGTTTGTCTCCTGGGTTGTGGGCTTTCGCCCGCCAGCGGCCGGGCGCCTCAGTCACCGTGGGCCGATTCTCGCGGCGGATAGTTTTTGAAGGTGATTGTGGATGGGTCCAGGTCGTCGGCCTGGCAGCACTCCGCGACGAGGTGCAGGTACGAATCGTCGATGTGCTCGGCGTCAATATGCAGGCGTTTCCGAACGGTCTCGATGTGGTTCTCGCTGACGCCTTCGATCTCGACGAAACTGCCCAGCAGCGGCACCTCGTCGAGTTCAACCAGCGCCCGTCCGAGCCGGTAGCTGCAACGGCGCTTCTCGATGACGCGGACGCAGACCAGCCCGCACGCGTCCAGCAGGTCGGCGGCCGAGGCTGCGTCATCCAGGCGCGTCTGGATCTCCCGCCGGCTCTTGAGGCGCGACGTGGCGTCAACCGGCCCTTTGTAGGTGACCTCGGCTCGGTCGTCCAGTTTGCCGTCCTGGCCGTGCTTGAGGACCTGCCGAAGCCGCAGCCGCAGGCCACAGCCTTCTCGGCGGAACTGGCCATCCGGACGGTCGTAGTAGCGGTCGCGATGCACGACCGTGCCGATGTAAACCGCCTGAGTGTCGCGAAGCGCCTGGCGAATGGGCGTGAAGCTCTCGACGCGCAGCTTGGTTTCGACTTCCAGTGCCATGGCCGGCAATTCTAGTCCATTTGGCCCGGTGCCTGCAACGGCGAACGGCGGTTGTTTTGAGCAACACCGCATTGCCCCGACCTGGCCACCGGTTTTTCTGGCTGCCAGGTGTCCGGCTTTCACGGGGTCCTCGCCAAGCCCTGCAGGCCCGATAGCTCGCCGAGGCCATCAAGGGCGCCCTGCGCGACGGACCCCCCCGTCGGACGAAATGGGGCATTCTCTGCGTGAGTCGTTGACCCCGGCGGCGTCAAGGTTTATGATGGCAGTCGTGCCGGAACACGGGACATATCTGCTGGAAACGCTGCAACATGGCTGAGAAAATCCGCGATCAATTCAGTGCCGAAGAGTTGGCGATCTGCCTCAGCCACTATGACCTAGGCGTCATCTACAGCATCCAGGAATTCGCTCGTGGCTCGCGCCGCGCGCCCAAGACGGTGCTCGACTGTGAGCGAGGCAAGTTCCTCTTCAAACGGCGGCAGAAGGGCAAGGAGGACATCCAGAAGGTCGCCTTCACCCACCAGATCCAACTGTCGCTGGCCGCCCAGAACTTCCCGCTGCCTCACCTGCTCGGTACGCGCGACGATAACAACTCGATGCTCGTACTCATGAACAGGATTTACGAGATGCAGGAGTACATCTCGGGCACGGGCTATGACGGCTCGGCCCTGGCGACGGAACAGGCCGGCCACGCCCTGGGGCTGTATCACAAGCTGCTCGAGGGGTTCCAGAGCGATTACGACCCGCCGACGGCCAGCTATCACAACGCCAAGGCTATCCACCAAGCGATCATCAAAAGCGCCCAGGCCTTGAAGGAGCAAATCGAGCAGAACGGCAAGGGCGTGCTGGAAACCATCCGCTATCTCGAACAGATCTATCGGCACTGCGCCGAGAGCGTCAACAACCTGGGGCTGAAGGAATGGCCGCCGCAGATCGTCCACGGCGACTGGCACCCGGGAAATATGCTCTTTCGCGACCAGCTTATCGTCGCCGTCATCGACTACGATACCGCCCGCATGCAGCAGCGCGTGATCGACTTCGCCAACGGCGCGCTGCAGTTCTCGATTCTCGGCGGCGGCAAGGACCCCATGACCTGGCCCGTGCAGATCGACGTCGACCGCTATAGCCGCTTCCTCAATGGCTATGACTCGGTCAACGTCATCGCTACCGACGAAATCCGGGCCGTGCCCTACCTCATGTGCGAGGCCATGATCGCCGAAGCCGTTCTGCCCATCGCCGCGACGGGCACATTCGGGCGATTTGACGGCGTGAAATTCCTGACGATGATCGAGCGCAAGGTCCGTTGGATTCTGGACCGTATTGACCTGCTGACCGGCGTGCTCGGTGAACCGCCGGAGGGCAGCTCGGGCGGCATCATTGCCGAGGGAATCGGCCAGGAAGAACTCGACGAAGCCGAGATCGTCGAAGAAGTCGAAGAAGAAGAATGATCCTGCGCCGCGCACAAAGTTCGGCCGTGGCGTAGCACTCCCGCCGGGATGCCATTGGCACGGCTGCACCGCGCGACGTGCCAATATGCAATGCGTTGACAGGGCAGCCCGGACGGGCCACCATGTACGCACGTGGTGCATCCCGTATGGCGCCCCTGTCGGCGGCATTCCGGCCTCGCCGATCGCCTCGCCTACCGTCCCGGCTGGATGGGCGCCCACGTGTCGACGGGCTCGTCCATCGCCGGAGCGGGCGAGCCGCCACGCCGCAAACGCGGATCTTCCCGCTGCAGCCGGGCCATCAACTCCGGCGACCAGTGGTCCGCCAGCACCAGCGGCGCAACGTAGCGCGCCACAAACCCTTCGGCCGCACTGCTGAAGTGCCCGCCACCGTGACCGGTGCTGGCCATGTCCTTCGTCCAGCCAATCTGATACAGCCGCGTGTAGGCATCCGGCATCGACGGCGGAATAACGAAGCTCTCCTTGCCGGCCGCCGCCGTATGCTTGCCGTCCATCGTCCCGAATGTCTTCGTCCCCACGCCGAGCAGAACCCAGTCGCGCTGCGAATGGAAACTCACGATTCCGCGTTGCGTATTGCCCAGCGCCGGCGTGAGGTTGTACGTGGGCGACAGTGTTGCGTTAATGAGAATCGCCCCGTCGACGCGCTGCTCGCGATGCAGCGCCTCGGCGGCCCATACGGCAATGGCGGCCCCGCCACTCTGGCCGACCAGCACGATCGGGCGGTCCGGATACGTCGTGCGATACCGGTTGATCCGGTATGCAAGGTCCACCGCTTTGCGCTTGTTGCGATCGGTAGCGCGGAGGTTGTACAGTTCACCGAGCGGGCTCGTCCAGTCCCATACCTCGATACCCCAGTTCACGCCACCTTCGTTGAGACCCTCAGTGATGGCCGCATTCAGCGGACCTCGACCTTCAATGCCGGGCAAGACAATGACCAGTCCCCGCTCCAGGCGGTCCAACCCCATGTACGTGCCCGGCCGCCCACAGCCGGCCGCAACCACGGCTAGCAACAGTATTCCCAAATGGTGATAACGCATGGGCCAGATTATACAGAGACGCCTCCACAATCGATAAGGCTTTTCGGCAACGAATTGACCACGCCCGTCAGGCAGATCGCCAGAGACGCAGTTCGCTTCCGCTTCCTCATATCGATGTCGTATTGACGGAATTGCAGGCACCGACATCGGGGCAAATCCTCGGCAACACCGTACGACGCACACGGCGAACACGAAAAAGGACAAAGCCCCGCCAGCGTCATGGGGGCGGGGCTTCTCGCTGATTGTCCATGATGATGACCGCTTACATGCCGAGGGCCTTCTTGAGGTCCTTAACGCGGTTGGTCGTCTCCCAGGTGAAGCCACGGCCCTTTCGGCCAAAGTGGCCGTCGTGCGCGGTTTGCTGGTACTTGGGCTTCAGCAGGTCGAGGTAGTCGACGATGCTCCTGGGTGTCAGCGGAAAAACTTCCTGAACCGCCTTGGCGATTTTGGTTTCCGCGATGACTTCCGTGCCCTCACAGTCCACGAGCACACTGATGGGTTCGGAGACACCAATGGCATAGGCAAGCTGCACTTCGCAGGCCTTGGCCAGCTTGGCTGCGACGATGTTCTTGGCGATGTGCCGGGCCATATAGCTTGCCGAGCGGTCGACCTTAGAGGGGTCCTTGCCACTGAACGCGCCGCCACCGTGGCTGCCCCGGCCGCCATACGTGTCGACGATGATCTTGCGACCGGTGACACCGGCATCGCCGTGCGGTCCGCCGACCACGAATCGCCCGGTCGGGTTGATGTGGAACTTGACCCGATTACTCCAGAGGTTCGGGCACTCGTCCATGATGACCGGTTTGATTACTTTCTCGATGATCTCCTTCTTGGCCTTGTTGGTGACGTTGCCACTGCGATTGACGACCTCCTCGGTATGCTGTGTGGAGATGACAACCGTGTGCAGCTTGGCCGGCACGTCGTCGTGGTATTCGATGGTGACCTGGCTCTTGCCGTCCGGCAGGATCCACGGCAGGATCTCGTCCTCGCGGACCCGCGTGAGGCTTTCGGTCAGCCGGTGAGCGAGATAGACCGGCAGCGGCATGAGCGCCTTGGTCTCGTCGCAGGCAAAGCCGAACATCAGGCCCTGGTCGCCGGCGCCCTGGTGCTTGTCGACGCCCTGGCCTTCGGTGACGCCCTGCGAGATGTCGGCCGACTGACCGTGCAATGCACGGACGACGGCACAGCTGCGGTAGTCAAACCCGATCTCCGGATGCGTGTAGCCGATGCGTTTGATCGTCTCGCGTGCGATCTCGTCGACGCGTTGGAGCTGTTTCTCCGCCTTGGCATTGTGGACTGTAACCTCGCCGGCCAAGACGACCAGGCCAGTGGTGACTAGCGTCTCACAGGCCACGCGGGCCTTGGGATCGGCGCCGATCAGCGCGTCGAGCACGCCGTCGGAAATCATGTCGGCAACCTTGTCGGGGTGACCCATTGTCACCGACTCGCTTGTAAACAGATGCTTCTTCGCTTTTGCCATGGGGCATTTCTCCTTCGTGCTTGCCATGTGCCTCACAGACGCCGGCGGCATCAAAGCGAACACCGCCTTGTCTGAGAAATTGGGCAGCCGAGTGTAGAGAAGCCCCCGGCAGATAGCAAGGGCGCTTTGGAGATGTATCCATCCCGGGTGTGCGAGCACAAATCCTGGCACTTCTCATGCAGCGGCTCTTTCGGACTTCCAGTATGTCCGCCACAGGCCGCTGTGGTAGATGCCGGCCAAGGCCA
>JAAAOJ010000064.1 GCA_009908915.1 Planctomycetota bacterium | reverse complement strand
CGATCTTGGCTTTGCGGAGCCATCCTTGCAGTCCATTTAGAAATGGGTCGCGCCGCTGAGCCGAGGAGTTTCACCGAGTATGAAGGGGCGGAAACGCAGGACAATCGGTTGATTCGTTCATTGGTTGACTCGCTAATTCGCAGCAGACCGAGTTTGCGGGCACATAGCCTGGGCGCTGGGGCCAATCCGCTTGACCGCCCGCGGCCCGGGTGGTAAACTTACGGTTTCAATGGCCGACGTAGCTCAACGGTAGAGCACAGCTTTCGTAAAGCTGGGGTTGTGAGTTCGATTCTCACCGTCGGCTTTTTGTCATGCGTGGCCAATCGGCATCAGGTTCGGATGAGCAAGCAGATGCTCGCCGCCTGGCCAGGTCCCCCCCCATTCTCTCGGCCTGGCGGTCGTCGATGTCGCCGGTGATCTGCTCGACACTGTCGGGCAGTGGTTCGTCGGTTTGCCCGCGATTGAAGACAGCGACTGCCCGGCCGAGTTCGGCATCGCGTTTGACGCAGGAGTATGAGATCTCGCCGGTTCCGCCGATGTACAGCACCTTCATAGGGGCCTCCTTCTCGTGGGCGCATTGTGCATGAGTTCTGCGTCGCTTTCAAGCTGCTCGGAAACGGGGGCCGCCTTGACATTGGCAAGGGCGTGGCGATACGAATGGTCCCATCGGGCCCTTTGGCATGCAACGTGTATGCTAAGTATCTGCAAATGGAGCTGGCGGACGTGTGATGTTGTGGTAGAATTCAGGGGGACGCAAACGGAAATGTACTGTACGGTATCATACCTTTCTAGATTTACGACATTCGGCCTGATTCGAAAAGGTGGCAAGGCTCGCGGGTAGCGCCGCGGGCCTGTTGTTTGCGCTGTGCGTTGTGGCAGCGGCGGATCCCCACCTCCCGCACCGTCGGGCGTGCGGGTCGATGCATGGAGGTTCGCAGGGAGTTCACAAGGCGTTGGTACTTTTATCAAACAGGCTCACGAGCCGGGTTGACGCCATTCGGTGGTCCAAACAGCCTGATTCATGTGACTGGCCCGGCGGCGGTGTGCCTTGATGCGCGTCTCGCAACGCGTCCACTGACGCCGGTACCACGCGCGCCGTTTGGAGTCCGTTTAGCGCGGTTTGCAAGCATCCTGTCGCGGCCATGCTGTCTTCGGCTTCGGCTGTTTGCGTCCGGCTGCACCTACCTGCCGGCAGGCAGGTCGGCAGCCTGCTGGGTTGGCTGCTTGCTACTCTGCGAAGCAACTTCGCTACGACGCACGAGTCGCCGTGCTTGTCAGCCTCGTCCTCGCCAGCGCCTGAACACGACAATCTTTCCACAAAAAAGACGTTCCGAAACCGGAAGGACGCCGTTCACCGGCGAAGCGTCCAGGCCAGCTTGCGCACCACGGAGGCGACGCGTCGGCCCAAGCGCCAGAAAAAGGGCCGATCTCCACGCGAGAGATCGGCCCTTACGATTCAACGGGCGCAGGCCTGCTATTTCTTCTTCTTTTCCAGGACGGCGTCCTTGGCAGCCTTGGCGATGCGGAACTTCAGCACCGTCTTGGCCGGAATCTTGATTTGCTCGCCGGTGGCGGGATTGCGGCCCATGCGGGCTTTCCGCTTGACCAGCACCAGCTTGCCCAGCCCTGGAATCGTGAAGCCGTTCTTGGCTTCCTTGTAGGCGAGGTTCACCAGTGTGTCGACGAACTCACCTGCCTGCTTCTTGGTGATGTCCAGTTCGTCGGCGAGCTTCGAGAGCATCTGCGACTTTGTCATTGCTTTGGCCATGTTACGCTCCTTCTGTTAGTCCTTTGAAAAGATCCTGTTCGCTGACCAGTGCGATTTCGGGCTGGGCGGTGTGATCCATCAACGTCCTTGCCTTGCCGCATCAACCCGCTTGCCGAGCAACTCTGCTCGACTCCTGACACCATATGATGGGTCGCCGCTATGGGTACGTCAAGATGAAAGTGAAGAAAAGCTAAGTATACGGGGCTGTTCCGCACCACCGGTTTTGCCGCTGCTCCGCAGACGTTCTGCGCCGGGGATTTGGCGGTCGTCGTCGAGTCGAGCCGCAACGGAATGGCACGCAACGGCTACTTGCCTACGGGAGCATAGATGCTATGATGACCTGTCCGCTGGAGAGGTGACAGAGCGGTTGATTGTGCAGCATTGGAAATGCTGTGTACCCGTAAGGGTACCGCGGGTTCGAATCCCGCCCTCTCCGTTGTCCGCGATGGGCCGGTCCGTCTGGGTCGGCCTTGTCTGTTTCGCTCGCACGAGTGTTCCCGGGATTCGAAGACGCCGCGGCTGCAAGCGCAGCGATGCAGACGCTCCGTGGGTTCGACGCCGAAGGCGCTGCCGTCGCGGGACATCCCGCCCTCTCCGTAGTCCGCGATGGGCCGGTCCGTCTGGGTCGGCCTTGTCTGTTTTCGCGCGTAAGATGCCCTCGGCGCGCGGGCTGGAAGGCCGCGGCACGAACTGTCATTTACAGTACGAGTACGCGGCGCATAAGAAGGGGCGACAACACGACTTGCTCAAGGTCGCTGTTATCGCCCTTCGCCATTGGGTAGAGGCCACTCCAGTACACCACGCACGGCGCCTTGGAAGGAGGAGAGACCAAGGCCCTCCCGCGGCGCTCATCTCCGCAAGAGTTCCGCGCGCGGAACCTCTACCGCGTTCGAAGCCTCCAACGGCCGGACCCGACAGGGAGGGGTCCGGTGCCCCCGGACGCGGTGGCTACTCCACGGCGGGGCCGTCAGACGAGGCTTCGGAGAGAGAGATTCGCTCTCTCGCCAGTTGGGTTGTCCGTCGAGCGACCGCGGCCGGGACAGGTCGCCTGTCTGCCGTCCGTTGCGGTCACGTCTGCAGCCCTATGATCGGAGGATCCGTCGTTCCTTATAAGGAACTATCTCAGAACGGGTGTCTGCTGCGGCTGGGCCTGTTGCGTCCTGGCGGCGTTAGAAGACCGCGAGAACACTGCCGAATATGCCGCCGGTTTCTTTCTTTGCCAGGCTACAACATCCCGCGGCCCTGCGACGAAAGGGGGTTCTGGGATAGTTTCTACGTCGTGTCCGTGCGGCAGGAGGTTCTTCGTTGTGGACGGAAAAACGAGAGCTTCATTGGCCGGGCGGTTGGATGAATCCTATGCTCCCAGTGATCGGTGAGCCGCACGTTGGAGGCGGATCGATGCAGTGCAGGCATACGCAACTGGCGCGAACGTCGCTTGCGCCCGCTCTGCACGGGCCGACAGGCGGAGACGCCGCCAGCGGGCCGGCCACGCCGTTGGCCCGGCCTCAGGCGATCCATGCGTATGTGCGGCGGCCGGGACGCGATCGGCGACACAATCATGTGCGGCGGTGGCGATACCGAGGCGTCGACAAACTGCGGCGACAGCAGCATGACGACAGCGCGGTGCATCAATCGCTGATTGACGACGCCTACTGACCTGTGGCCTCGCCGGCCGTGCCAAGCCGGCGAGCAGAACAACAAGAACCGGAGTGACCTATGGATCCGATGAAAGTCATCGCACGATTCCGAAACGGAGCGATCATCCGCGGGACGACGCGGAACTTCCGCCCGGAGACCTGCTCGACGTTCCACGTGCTCACCGACGGCAGCGCGCCCGGCGCAGCGCCCGTCGAGATCGACCTGTGCCAACTCAAAGCCGTTTTCGTTGTCAAGAGCTACGAAGGCAACCCCGGTTACCACGTGCGGAATGATCTCGACCCCCTGCCCGGCCGTGGCGTGGTGATAGACGTGCAGTTCGCTGACGGGGAGACGATCCGCGGCCAGTCGATGACCTTCAACATGAGCGGGGCGGGCTTCTGGATGACGCCGGTCGATCCGCAATCGAACAACCGGCGCATGTTTGTCGTTCGCGGCGCGACGGTCAGGATACGCCGCGAGATGCGGCAGGCCGTCTGACCTGGCCTGGCGCGACGGCGCTGATTTGCTCTTCCCACCGCTACCGCAGGCGTGTACCCTGTTGGCTCTGCCACAAAGGATAGAGCCATGATCGACATCAAGCACCTGCGAGAGAACCCCGACGCCTATCGCCAGGCTGCCAACGACAAGAACATGAAGGCCGATGTCGACGAGCTGATGAAGCTTGACGGTGAACTGCTGAACATCACGCGTGAGCTTCAGGACATTCGCACGCAGCAGAACGCGGCGGGCAAGAAAATCGCCCAGCTCAAGGGCGACGACAAGCAGGCCGCCATCGAGACGATGGGCGCGCTGAAGCAGAAGGTCAAGGACCTCGAGGACCGCCAGGCCGAACTGCAGCCGACCTTCGACGCACTCATGCTGCAGATGCCGCTGATCCCCTCGCCCGAGGCGCCCGTCGGGCCGGACGAGAGTGGCAACGTCGAGGTCCGCCGCGTTGGCGAGCCGCGCCAGTTCAACTTCGAGATCAAGGACCATGTGGAACTCGGCGAGAGCCTCGGCATTATCGATATCCCGCGCGGCGTGAAGCTCGCCGGCAGCCGGAACTTCATCCTCTGCGGCGCCGGGGCCATGCTCCACCAGGCCGTCCTGCGGCTGGCGTTCGATCACATGGTCGCCAGAGGCTTTACGCCCATGACCGTGCCCGTGCTGGTCGAGGAACGCGTCATGGAGGGTATGGGGCAGTTCCCGCTGCACCGCGACGAGAGCTATCTTTGCGAGCGTGACGGGCTGGCACTGGCCGGCACGAGCGAAGTGGCCCTGGTGGGCTACCACGCCGAGGAGATTCTCGATGAGGCCGAACTGCCGTGCTGCATGACCGCCCTGAGTACGTGCTTCCGCCGCGAGGCCGGGGCGGCCGGCAAGGACACACGAGGTCTCTACCGCATCCACGGTTTCGACAAAGTCGAGCAGGTGGTGCTCTGCAAGGCCGACGACGCCGACAGCGCGACGTGGCACGAGCGGATCATCGCCAACACCGAGGAGGTGATGGCCGCCCTCGAACTGCCGTACCGCGTTATCGAGGTCTGCACCGGCGACATGGGCCAGGGCAAGTATCGCATGTACGATATCGAGACGTGGATGCCCAGCCGCGGGAGCTACGGCGAGACGCACTCGGCGAGCAGTCTGCACGATTTCCAGGCCCGGCGGCTGAACATTCGCTACCGGGACGAAGACGGGAACGTTCAGTTCGTCCACACGCTGAACAATACCGTCGTCGCCAGCCCGCGAATCCTGATCCCGCTGCTGGAACTCAACCAGAACGCCGACGGTAGTGTCACCATCCCGGAGGCCCTGCGCTCGTACATGCAGGGCATGGAACGCATCGAACCGAAAGCGTAGGCATCGACACCGCACCAGCGCCATCGCGCACGCCACGAGAAAGCGGTCGCCCGTGTGCGCTTACGCGTCCAGCGGGAGTTGCCTCATTCCGCCGGATCGATGGAGATAGCATCGAAGGTCTTCATAGCTGCATATGCTCCCGGATGTCAGTGTCCACCGTTGATGACACTATCATCCGCGGTGGCAGCAACGCGTCGCCGGCGGAAAGTCCGGTCCGGTGCGAGTGGATGGGGCTGGAGAATGATGGCAGGCAGTTCGGCGTGAGAGCGCCTGGACCTTTCTCCCTCTGGGAGAGATGGCGAGTCTTCGAGCCAGAGAGGGCTCTTGCCCGGCCTGCGCCAGGACGAGGCGAACGGTTTTGCGCGCAGGACAAAGCCCTCGCGGCCCCGTTCGGCAAGCTCAGGGCAGGCACGGCACCTCTCCCCAGGGAGAGGGGTCAATGCAAGACGCCTCCCTCAGACATCCGAGGAAGTGCCGCTCAGCACCGTTTTCGTGACATAACTTCTTTGTTTGTGTCGCAGAATCGTTCTGAGTTTCCGTCCATTTGACTTTTGAGGGAGGGGTCAATGCAAGACGCTCAACGGACGGCATACCCAATTCAGGCCGCGCCCGTTCGGGTGGTAGGGACGGCAATGTTCTGGCCCTACACGCGGCAGGTGGCGCAGAATACGACGACCAGCGGGACAGAGAGGGATACATGCCCGATTCAGCGAAGCAAGACGCGTCTGAGCCCAAACAGCCAAACGAAAAGAAGCAGATGATCATCATGTTGGTGGTCATGGGCGTGATCGTCATCGGCACGGCTGTTCACTATTACATCTACCGGCAGCGGCGGCAAGAGCAGGACCAGGACGTTGCTCCACCGGAGATGCGGCCGCGAATGTTCATTGACGCGGTGACGGGCAATCGTTCGTCCCAGGACGGGGAAGGGGCGAATGGCAGCCAAAGCGTCGATGACGGCGAAGTTGCGGAAGCGGATGACGCTGTCCAACAGGACGATTCTGCCGAGTCGACTGACGGTGAAGCGTCGTCGGACGACGGTTCCTGAGGCGGCGTTGGTCAGTCGTCCTTTTCGCCCATCTGCTTGCTGACGTAGGCCATATGGTCGCGGATATTCTGGATGATCACGCGCTTGACGGCCAAGTCGGTGTAGGCGTCTGCGCTGGGGACGTAGTCGAGCGCTTCGTTAAACGCCGAGAGAGCGCGGCTCCACCGGCCGGCCTTCTCGAAGGCGTATCCGTCGCGGTAGGTCCGCATGATCCGTTCGGTCAGTTCGTCCAGCACGTCGCGGTACTTGCGTTCGTCCTGCGGCAGGAATATCCGATCGGCGGGGCGGCGGAACGCACGGTACAGACGGTAGTGCTTGACGGTCAGGTAGCGGTTGACATCGCGGGCGTTGCGTTGGAGGTAGTACTGCCGTGCGCGCTGCAGCTCGCGAGAGGAGGCCTCGGCGTTGGGCGACCGCTCCAGGGGCGTGGTCAGGGCGTCGCGTACGTCGTCCTCGGTCAGCATTCGCGGCGCGTCGCTGCGGACCTCGGGCCCTCTTTCACCCTTGAGGCCGGCCAGGCCGATCATGACCACGAGCATCAGCATCGCATAGACGCCGAAGGCCAGCAGGTACAGCCGCATTCGCTTCTTTCGCTTGGCAGCCTCGACTTCTTCCTCGGAGGCCTCGGGCTCTTCGGGCTCGGCCTGCTGCTGGCGACGTTCCGGATCGAAGCTGAAGACCTCCGGTTCCTCGACCGGAACCGGCGCGGTCGGCGGCCCGTCGTCGTCCGCTTCCTCTTCGGCGGGCGGTGTGTGCGGCGTGGGGGCCGACGGCGTGTCCGGGTGCTCAGCCCGGTAGGCGCCCAGGACCTCGCCCGGGTCGTCGTTGGCGGCGACGAACAGCAGCTCGCTTTCCTGGCCGCAGGTGATGACGTCGCCGCTGGCCAGCAGGATCTGCTTGCCGCGCCTGTAGCCCTTGCCGTTGATGACGATTCGACGGTCGGAGATACTCTCAACCACCCACCCATCGGGGATGAGCGTGAATTTCATCTGCTGCCGCGAGACGTAGGGTTCGCGGATGATGACATCGGCCCGGGGCGATCGCCCGGCGATGACCTCGTTGTTCATGAGAACGGCCCGTTCGTGCTTCTGCGGGCCGGAAACAAAGATGAGTTCGGGTCTGACTCCTGCCATGGTGTCCTGTTCTTATCGCCTTTGGGAATGACGCGGCCGACCGGCGACCGCGGGATGCAAAGTCTACCGCAGGGCCGTTCACACTGCAACGTCGTTGCCCGCTAGAACAGCCCGCCGGTGCTGATGCGTACGATGGCCGGCCCGAAGACCGTCAGCAGCACGGCGATGACCAGCAGCAGGCAGGGAACGAGGATCCGGACACCGGCGACGGCGGCCTTGTTTTCGGCCCGGACCGACCGCTGCATCCGCAGGAGCGTGGCCTGGTCGTGCAGAACGTCGCTGAGCGGCGTACCGAGTTCCTCGGCCTGAATGACGGAGGAAACGAGGTTTCGCATGGGCTCGATGGGCACGCGGTTGGCGAGGTTCTGCAACGCCTGACGACGGGTCGTTCCGAGTTCCATTTCGGCCAGGACGGCCCGCAGTTCCACATTGAGCGGATCCTCGCGACTGTCGGTGATGATGGTTCGGGCGGCCTCGACGAAGGTTGCCCCGGCGCCCATCGCCAGGGAAATCAAGTCGAGCGCATAGGGCAGTTGGCGGGTGATATCGCGCAGGCGTTTGCTGGCCTTCTCGGCGATGTTGTATAGCGACAGGGTCACGCCGACGAGAATGCCGAAGAGGATCGCAAAGAGGCTGAACTGCGACGTCGCCGCGAAGGCCAGCACCTCCAGGAACATCGCCAGCGCCAGGCCCAGCAGCAGGCTCAGGGCAAGGTACTCCTCGGCTGTGTAGTAATTCGGGCTGCCGGCGGCGACGAGCCGGCGTCGCAGCCAGTCCTTGGCCCCGCCGATATTGAGGCGGTGGGCGATTACCAGCATCAGCCAGAGGAGCGGCCGCATCGGTCCGGACTCGAACAGCGTCCTGCGGTCGGTGTGCCCCGTGGCGATGGCGGCCTGCCGCTGGTGTGACACGCGGATCTCGCCCGGCTGTGAGAAGATGAACACGATGCCCAGAACAACGGTGAAGAACAGGCAGACCGAGACAATGTAGTCCCACCAGTCGGCCAGCCAGATGTTCGCAGCGATCATATCGATGTACATCATCGGGTTCCTCTATATGTCCACGGCCATGATCTTTCGGATCCACAGCCAGCCCAGCAGGTTCAGGAAGACCACGGTCACGAGTACCCAGTTGCCTGTCGGGGTCGTAAACAGGAGTTTCACGTCGTCGCCCATGAAAAGGTAGGCGATCGCCAGGACGGCGATCGGCATGGCCCCGAGCCATCGCGCGGTGGCCCGGCCCTGGGCGGTGAGGGCTTCGACCTGGCGCTCGAGACGCTGTATTTCGCGGATGCTCGTGGCGATGCGGTCGAGCGTCTCGCCGAGGTTGCCGCCGCGTTCGCGGTGGGTTCGCAGTGCCGCAAACAGCAATTGGAAATCGTTCGAGCCGATCCGTTGGGCCGCGGCGGCCATTGCCTCGTCGAACGGTACGCCGTATTCGTACTCTCGCAGCAGGTGGGCGAACTCCTGGCTGATGGGCCTGGGTGCGTCGCGGGCGATCATCTGCATCGCCTGGACGAGGTTCAGCCCGGCCCGCACACCCGAGGCCAGCGTCTGGATGGCGCTGACGAGTTGTTCTTCGAGCTTTCGCAGGCGCCGCCGCCGCAGGTAGCGGACGAAGGACCACGGCACCATTACGCCGAGGAAGAGCCCCACGCCGACGGCCAGCAGCCAGCCCGTCAGCGAATAGAGCATCGCCGCCAGGACGACCATGCAGATCGCCGTGATGATCGTGACCATGCGCGGCGAGATATCCAGCAGCAGCGCGCGGTTGAGGACCTTGCCGTATTCGCGCTCGCGTCGGCGAATCGCCAGGAGCAGCGGATTGGCCCCGAGCGCCACCGCGGCCAGCGTGCCCAGGAAGATCACGATGCTTCCCAGCAGTAGCCGCAGACCCTCGTCGCTCGCTGCCAGGATCATGTGAACGCTCCGATCTCCAGCATCCCGTCATCGATCAACTGGTCGGCGAAGGCCGGAATGTAACCCGTGTGCCGCATGTGACCGATCTCGTCGCTGCCGGCCTCGCGATGACGCAGCACGTAGACGTCCTCGGTGAGAATGCGGTCTGTGTCCGGGTCAAGGCCGATGACCTCGCTGACGTGCGTGACACGTCGCTCACCGCCGGGCAGCCGGGTGATTTGCACCACCAGGTCCAGGGCCGCGACGATCTGCTCGCGGATGGCCTTGATGGGCATCTCGACGGCCATCAGCACCATCGTCTCCAGCCGCAGCATCGTGTCGTCGGGCGTATTGGCGTGGATCGTGCTCAGCGAGCCGTCGTGACCGGTGTTCATCGCCTGGAGCATGTCCAGGGCCTCCGGGCCGCGCACCTCGCCGACGATCAGCCGGTCCGGCCGCATGCGCAGGGCGTTTTTGACCAGGTCGCGGATGGTATACGCGCCACGGCCTTCGATGTTGGCCGGTCGCGTCTCGAGGCGGGCGAGGTGTTCCTGGTGCAGTTGAAGTTCGGCGGAGTCTTCGATGGTAACGATGCGCTCTTCGTCGGGGATGAAGTTGCTCAGGACATTCAGCGTCGTGGTCTTACCGCTGCCTGTGCCGCCGGAGATCATAATGTTCTTGCGGCCGATCACGCAGGCCCGCAGGAAGGCCGCCACCTGCTCGGTGATGGTTTGGCGTTCGATGAGGTCGTCGATGGTGAACGGAATGCGCGCGAACTTCCGGATGGTGATCGTCGGGCCGGAGAGGCTCAGCGGGTTGATGACAGCATTGACGCGTGAGCCGTCCGGCAGGCGGGCGTCGACGAGCGGCTGGCTGCGGTCGATGCGTCGACCGATTGGCGTGATGATGCGTTCGATGATGCTTTCGACGATCTGGTCGGTGAAGAAACTGCGCCCGGTGTTCTGCAGCACGCCGTCTTTCTCGATGTAGATGCGGTCCTTGCCGACGACCATGATCTCGTTGACGTTCGGCATCTCCAGCAGGTCCTGCAGCGGACCGTAGCCGAGCACCACGTCTTCGATTTCCTTGCTCAGTAGCCGCCGTACGATGTAGTCGCGGAGTTTCGGCGTGATGCCCGGTGCGATGCGCCCTAACTGGTTCATCCAGTCGGCCTCGATCTTGGCGATGTCGTCCTTGAGCGTGTGGGGTCGAAGCTGCAGCGGGAAGTAGCCGATGATATTCCCGATGATGCGGCTAATCGCTTCCTCGTACGTCGTGTTCACCACGTCGGTGTTCTCGAAGCCGTAGCTGTACATCAGCTTACCCGTCGCCCGCCGGGCCAGTTCGGTGACCACTGACCGCCAGAGGTACTCTTTGACGAGGTACTTCCGCATGTCGGTGTCGACATCGTCGAGGTGCTCGTCGATGATGTCCGCGAGGTGCCGTTTGATCAGCGTGACGAGTTGCTCGTCGGCGTCGCCGAGGCTGCCGGTGACGCGCAGGTTCAGGCGGTCCAGCAGCCCCGCGTGCATTCTCTGTTCCAGGTCGATGACGCGTTTGCGGGGGCTGGTCGCCCGCTCGGCCGCCGCGATGCGGCGCTGGGACGGCTGCATCATGTACAGGCTGAATTCGCCGATGCGGACCTCGTCGCCGTAGTCGATTTTGCGCTGCTGGTGCGGCGGGAGGGCCTTGTTGGTCACGGTCAGGCCGTTCTGGCCGAGGGATTCGATAAAGTAGCTGCCGCCGTCGAAGAAAATGCGGGCGTGCTTGCGTGACACGAACGGCGAGCGAAGCGTCACGTCGCACGAATCGTCGCGGCCGATGAGAACCTCCTCGTCGGGGACCTTCTCGGTCTCGCGGTCGTCGCTGTACTGGTTGTAGACCCAGACTTCCAAGGGCAGTGACCTCAGGCAGGTATCGGTGGCACTCAGCCGCCGAGCGGGTAGACCGGTTTGTCCGCGCCACCGTTGCCACCGGCGGGGACGAACGGTGCTTCGGGCGCCCGGGCTTCGTTGGCGAGGGTCTGCAGGGCGGGGTTGATCGTGCCGTGGTCGGCCGGCAGGGAGGCGTTGGCAGGAAGAACGTCCACGCTCCAGTTTCCGACCAGGTGTGTTTCCAGGTTCTTGAGTTTCAGCGAGATCTCCGGCGTCACGGCGAGGTTGATGCGGCGGTAGCTGCGCATGGCGCGTCGCCCGCCGCGGGCGTCGTCATCGTCTTGGGGCCCGGCCCCACCGACGCCGACGACCGGCACGCCTTTCATGGCGAAGTAGTTCTTGAGCGACGAACCGGCCACCGTGAACATGCCCACCAGGTTGATGTGGTCGCCCACGCGAAGGACATCGCCGGGCGACCGGCGGGACTCGATATTCAGCGTGATCTTCAGCGTTCCTTCCGGCGCCTTCTCCGGACGCTTGCGATCGTTGGCCCCTCCTTCGACATCCGACCACAGCAGCAAATCATTCTCTGAGACTGACCGCTTGATGCTATAGCCCGCGTCGCGAAGAACAGAAGCGCGATTCTCCCACAGGACCACGTCGCCGACGGCCGCCAGCGCGTCCTGGGAATGCTCCACCTTCTCGATGGCGTCGGCCGTCACACGGTCGCCCACGCGCAAATCCCTGTTCAGGCCAACGACGGAAACCATGTTGCTCTCCTGCGCCTGTTGTATTGCCTTGACGTGGGCGTTGTAGATCACCACCACGATGATGCCAAGGGCGATTGCGATGATCAGCAGCCACTTGTTCTGAATACTCGATGCTTCCTCAGCCATGCGTTCTCCTCAGGGCTCCGCGGAGGGTTCGCCCGGCGGTCTGGCGACGAAATCTCCCTCACGCGCGGGACGGTTGAGCGTAATGACGAATCGCTCCATTGTCTGTTTTTCAGGTTCGGTCCGCAAGGTCACAACGGCGACCTGGCCGTTCTTTGTGAACACCAGTGTCCGCCGGTCGTCGGCGTCTTTGACGCCCTGGAATACGTAGCCTTCTGTCTGGAAGCCCTTGCGATAATGCGATTCGACTTCCTCAATCGTCAAGTCGCCACGATGCAGCCAGACGAGTTGCACGTGGCCGGGCTCAATGGACGGTCGACCGAGGGCGAACCACAGATCGCTGCCGGGCGGCATGTCAACGGGGGGCAGCGCGGCGACGGGAATCATCCCCGTCATCTCGGCCGGGGCATCGAGCGTCAGGTCCAGTTCGCTCTCGTGGCCGGGCTGGTGCCGGCCAGTGGCGGGCATCGGGGGGGGCGGCTCTTGCCGCTTGCGGACCAGGAATTGGTGGGCCTGCAGGCCGGCAAAAACACCGGCGGCGACGAGTACAACGTAGAGGGCGGTTCGCATGTAGACGGCCGCGGGGGCCGGCTCGCGGGGGGGTGTCTCTCGTCCGACGTCGTTCACGTTACCATCCGTTCATGTAGAGCATGCGGATTTCTTCGTAGAGGTCCAGTCCACTGATCTGATCATCCAGGTCGCCGAGGTAAAGGTCAAGAATCGTCTGCCGGAGCCTGGCCTGTCCCCGCCGCCAGGGCTGGCCGTCGCGCCCGTGACGTGCGCCGATAGCGCCCGGCCCCAGCCGTTCGTAGATGCGGTAGGTGGCTGCGAAGTCCGCCGTCAGGTGTGTGCGCCGACCCCACGGGAGGTGGCCGTTTTCAAGATCGCCGGCCACCTCGCCCGCATCGGCCGAGCCACGAGTGCGAGCTTCGTCGATCCATTGCAGGCGAACATCGCGAGGCCCGCCGCCAATGCTGTGACCCACCGAGTTGGTGCGCCGGTTGAAGAAGACGGTGTCCAGAAAGCCGGCCCAGTCCTGCACACCGTAGTGACGCGAGACGTCTTCCGACCGATAATTGTGCGTGCCGTGGAACCCCCGCCAGCATGTATAGCGATCGGCCACGATCACGCGCTGCTGGTTGCGCATCGACCAGCCGAAGAAGTAGGTCGCCGCCACCACCAGCGCCAGCAGCGGGATGCAGGCAATGAACTCCACCATCACCGTGCCGCGTCGGCCGGCCCGCCGCCGATGTGTCTGTCGATGAATCATATCGTGCTCCGTCTATGTCCCGCCGAAGGCGCTGAACAGTTCCGGCGAGAGGCTTTCGAGGAAATCGAGCATCGCTTCGACCTTCTCGGCGTCGAGCGAGCCGCCGGCCTTGTCGATCTCGGCCCGGCCGTCCCGCATACGGCCGCCCCAGTCATCCCAGCCCGTCACGGGCACGAGTTGGGATTGCCAGTCCTGAGTCCAGAGATCCCAGCTCTTGTTGTTGAACACTTCGGCCTGGGCGAGCCCGACGGGGCCCTTGACGGGGTTGGGCGTCTGGAACTGCTGTCGCCAGATTCGCGAGGCGTGCTCGCGGTGGGCCACGCCGAGGTAGCTGAAGTGGCTGCGTCGCACGCCCCTGTCGTGTGCGAACGATCGGGCCGAGTCGGCGTAGGACAAGGCCTGCGAGAGGTCGCTGGCGGGGCCGATGGTCGGGTCGTAATCGCCGACGGTCGTGTCCATCAGGAGCGGCGCGATGTCGTCACCCTCGGGCCAGCTCAGCCGGGCGACGTTCGGCGATTCTTCGCCGACCTGAAGCCCACCGAAGACCCACCACGTGACGAGGTACTTGATGCGAACCTCGTCGTCGTTCGTGGGGTCGTCGTCTTCATCCACCGGCGGGAACGGGTAACCGATATCGGGGTCGAAGGCGACCTCGACCTGTCGCGTCCACCGCCAGACGTAGTTGTTGACGCGCGTCCACGTGCCGTTGCGCTGACCGCTGAGCCATCGCTCGACGTCCCACCATTGCCGCGGCTCGATGATCCAGCGAGACGACGGCGGGCTGTCGAAGGGCTCGATGCCGTCGTAGCTGTGGAACGTCTTGGACGTCGGCGGGTCCTGGTTGCGGGCTTCGGGGGGCTTGAGCCAGTCCGCGTCGTCCCAGCGGAGGCGGCTCTTGACGGTCACACGGTAGTATCGCGTACGGATGAGCTTCTGGCGGTTCTCCGGGTTGGCGGCGAATTCCCTCGCCTCCTCGTAGTCGGTGATCCATTCCGTCGGATACTTCACCCGCTGCGGGCGCTGCAGGCCGAAGGCGTAGGCGAGTTTGATATTGCTGATCCAGTGGTGGAAGTAGACAAACCGCGTGGCGCTGACCGGCCCAACGTGGCCGCCCGGGACGCCCATACGCGAGTACAGGCGGTCCAGGGCCCAGCGATACGGCCCGTAGGTGTGATAGCCGATTGTCTCGCGTTGGCTGTTGCCGGTGGGCACGCGGGTGGGCGGGCTGAGCGGGTCCGATCCGCCTCCGCTGCGTGAGGAGCCTCCGGTGGTGTGCCAGATGATGTGCCGCCAGCGGTGCAGCCTCGCCCAGGGCCCGAGGCGGTGCGGGTACTCCCAGTCGACAATGCCACCACCCGGGCAACTGTGATGCAGATTCCTGAAGATGCGCTCCTTCTCGTAGTCGAGGCGAGCCCATTCGTCGATCAGCCGCCGCATCTCGGCGGTCAACTCGGCGATTGTGTCTTCGTCGACAACGTCACTGAGCAATTGCTCGATCGTCTGCAGCCGATGCGTGATCTCGTCCAGTCGCTGGTCGATGGCGTTGATGCGGTTGACGCGTTCCCAGATGGGCATGGAGAGGTCGGCGGTGCGGTCGCGAAAATTGACCGTGAAGCTACCCACGAGCGATGGGTAGAAGTCGCCCAGCTCTCCGCGGTCGGCGGGGATTGTGGGAATCATCGGAATGACAAAGGCAGTCTGGGCATCGTTGAGTCGCCCAAAGCGGTCGGCGTTGGCCTGGGCGAGCATGCCCGCCGCGTCGGCCGTCGCCTGCGACAGCTCGTCCAAGGCGATCGCCGCCTGCCACAGCAGGCCGTCGCCGTCGTTCCAATAGGTCAACTGGCGCAGCTCATAGCCGTCGTCCCGCTCGTATTCGTCCTCGCTGTCCAGGGCCGCGTCCAGGTTCTCCAGCCGCTCGTAGTGCGAGGGATATTTCTGCCGTGGATCATCTTCCGGCGTGATTTCGGCCTCCAGTTTCTCCAGGCCCGCCCGCAGGAAGTTCACCTCCCGCCAGCCGCCGCTGCTGCGCATCGTGCCGCGCTCAATAACGCTGTTCGGCACGCCGCGGTCGAGCTGGTCGCGCAGGCCTTCGGCCAGTTCAATGCTGCTGTCCATGTCGCGGATGGCGACTTCGGCCGCCAGGGGCAGGGCGTCCAGGACCGGGGCGAGGCTCATGAGTTTGACCTGCCCGACGTTGTTCATGGCGATGATGTTGTTGCTCTTGGCCATCCAGGTCGAGCCGGAGATGGCCGTCGCGTCGGCGGTGTTCTGGACGGCGAGGCGGCGGTTGACCTGGTCGCTGAAGTTATAGGCGAAGAAGACGATGCCCGTCAGCAGCGTCACCGCCAGCAGCATCACGACGATGACAGCCCCGCGGCGTTGTCGGCCGATTCGTGCTCGTTGGCGTGAATTGTTCATCGTCGTACCTCGATTCGGCCATTCGGAGTCATGAGTTCAGAATGATGAATTGGAATGTGCGTCGACGCTTCATTCATAACTCCGAACTGGTCATTCATAGCTCTGGCAGGTTCTGCGTCTCGGTTGCGGGCGGCTCTATCCGCTGCCGCCGACGGATTGCAGTTTGCGTCGAATCTCAGGTGTGTTCATCTCGCGTTGGGCCAGGCCGTAGTACCAGCGGGCGGTCGGCACGTCGTTGATGGCGGCCGCCTCGTCGCCGAGTTCGACGTACTTCTTATACTTGGCAAGTGTGACGGCCTTCTCGGCGGCCTGCTTTCGCTGGACCTTGCCGGCGGTCAAGCCGGCTTTGGCCTCTTGGTAGACCTTGATGGCCTCGTCCCATTTCTTCTGGGCCAGCAGTTCATCGCCCTGGGCCTTGAGCGTATCGAAGGTCTGCTCGACCCGCATGTCCTTGATCTGGGCGTCGATGACCAGCTTGGCGTCGGGTTTGAGGGTCTTGGCCCTTTCGTAGTGGCGTTCGGCTTCGACGTACTTGCCGGCTTCCCGGGCGGCCAGCGCCTTCTGGAGCGTGAGGTTGAAGCTGCATTCGTTGATCTTGTCGCGCAGCTCCGCGCCGGCGCCGCCCATGCCAGCGGCCTGTGAGTATTTCTTGAGGGCCTCGTCGAACGTCCGCTCGGCCAGCAGGGCGTCGCCCTCGCTGATAAGCTTCTGCTTCTGGGCGGCCTTGGCGATGTTCTCGAGCATCGACTTGGCCTCGGCGCTGTCGGGGTCGGCCTGAAGAACCTGCTGCAGGGCGGCGCGGGCGGCGGGCTGATCGCCCTTGGCCAGGGCGTCCTTGGCAGCGGCCAGTCCGGTTTTGACGTCCAGTTGCTTGAGACGCTGCTGGTAGCGCTGGCGGTCGTCGCCTGGCAGGTCGGCTTCTTTAAGGAGCGCCTCCAGGGCCTGGCGGATTTCGATGGGGTTGCCGGACGTCTCTGCATCGGCCAGCTCCTGCAGCTTGGTGCTCTGAAGCCGCCGACGGGCGAGCTGCTGAAGCTTGATTCGGGCGCTTTGCCGCATCTGCTCACGCTGATCGGCGGGGATCAGCTTGGCGTCCTCATCGTCGCCGCCCATCAGTGACAGGGCCCTGCTGTAGGCCCGCTCGGCCCGTGCGAGGTTACCGGTCTGCATCTGCTGATCGCCGTTGGAAACGTAGTGTTCGAACAGCCAGACCACTCGCTCGCGCCGGATTCGGTCTTTGAGGGCGGCGGCCTGGGCTTCCTGTTCGGGCGTGGTGGTGATCTCCGAGGAGGCGAGATCGTCCTTGAGTGTGCGCAGCGCGTCGATGTAATCTTCTTCGCGCACCGTGGCGCTTAGCGCCTGCCGGGCTCTGGCCAGGGCGTTGTGGAAGCTCTGGGAACTCAGACGCGTCTGGTTGAGTTCGCGCAGCTCGTTCTCGCGGCGGCGGGTCCACTCCGTCAGGTTCGGGTTGTCGGATTGCTTCTGCAGGCGGTCGATGGTCTCCTCGGCCTCGTTCTCTCGCCGCTGGGCTTCATCCCAGTTGCGGTCGTGGATCGCCTGCCACGCCTCGGCCATTGATTGCTGCACGCGTGCCTGGCGGGCGAACCGCGTGCCCGGGTAGGATCGCATCAGCGTGGTGAAGCCGGCGATGGCCTGGCCGTATTCGCCCTCTTCGTAGTGGTTGATCGCCTCGGCGTACAGCTGGTCGGCCTGCTGCATACGCTGGCGGGCGAGGTCTTTCTGGTGCAACATCCACCAGGCGGCGCCGACGATCAACAGCAGCAGGACCGCGCCGCCGGCGACGGCCAGGCGGACCTTGGTCTTGCGGCTCATCGGGCCTTTCGGCAGGGGGGCCGTCGGTGGACCTTCTACATCGTCGCTCGGCAGCGGCGCGGTGGCGGGGCCTTCCATGTCGCCGTCGCCGGTCGGCCGGGGTCGGCGAGTCGGGCCGGCCGGGGCGGGCAGCTGGCTCTCCATTTCGCGGAGGCCTTCCTCGTACAGCGTGCCGACGCCCTCGCCGACCTCGACCGCTGCGCCCGCGCGCGTCTCTCCGGCAGGACGCGCCGCACCGGTTGTGCCGGCCCGCTTGGCCTTCGTCGAAAAGCTCTCTTTCATCGCCCGGCCGAGTTCTTCGGTGTTCTGGAACCGATTGTCCGGGTCCTTTTCGATCATGCGGGCGACGAGGTGCGAGAGGCTCAGCGGGATCGACGGGTCCACCTCGTGCAGCGGCGGCGCCGCCACCGACTCATTGCCGTGCCACTTCATCCAGCGCAGTGCGGTCGAATGCCTGTCGCGGACGATGTCGGCGAAGACCTCGTTGAATGTCTCCGGCCCGAGCAGCAACTCGTAGGCAATGAAGCCGAGCGAGTAGATGTCGGACCGGCCGTCGACCGTCTCGGCCGAGTAGACTTCCGGCGCAAGGTACTTGGTCGTCGCCAGCGGCATGGAGACGTCGTCGTCGTGCAGGGCCGCCACGCCGAAGTCGATGATCTTCGGGCGCAGGCCCTCGGTGATAATGATGTTGCTGGGCTTGACGTCGCGGTGGACGATGCCTTCGGCATGGACGTCGTGCAGGGCCGCCGCCAGCCGGAAGAGAATCAGCAGCACGGCCCGCGGTTCGGTGGCCGCCGCGGCGTCGTTGATCACGTGCTGGAGCGTGGGGCCCTCGACGTAATCCATGACGTAGAACAGGCCGCCCGGCTCTTCGATGATGTCGAGGATGTTGACGATGGCTTCGTTTTTCGCGCCCAGCTTGGCGATGGTTTGCACGTTTTCGCGCATACGATTGAGGTAGCTCTTGTCCTGGGTCAGATGCGGCGCGAGCTGCTTGATCGCCACCTCCCGGTCGAGCAGGGGGTCGTAGCCTTTGTAGACCACGGACTGGCCGCCGACGCCGAGGACCTCGCGGACCTCGTACTTGCCGAGCGTGTCGCCCGCCGAAAGGGTCGGTGTTGCCTTTTGTTGACTGTCTTCATTTGCCATTCGTTGCACCCGTCTTCAGGTCGCGTCGATTGTCCCGCCATGCCAGCCCGCACAGCTCGCATGCCGCTTGTATGTTCTAGTCTACCGTTTCTTCTTCGATGAAGTCCTGTCGGCCTTCGTTGGTGAGGCGGCACCGGACGGTGACTTCCACGGCGTACTTGCCGTCGCCGAGGTTGACACTGCGGCTGTCGTCAATTGCGGCGAAAAACTTCGCCGCGTATGGAATCGACAGGTACAGGTCGTGCCGCAACTCAATCCGCAGGTCTTCGTTGTCCGTGTAAACGTCGCCGTTGTTCGGCGGCGCCAGTTCCACGCGTGTGTGGTCCTGCACGTACCCGAGCTTGGCACTCAGGCGTTCGTCGGCCCAGCCGGGCAGTCGCCCGCCGTAGGCGCCGAGCAGGTCGTCCAGGCCGTCGGTCAGGACACCCGAGCCCTGGCCGTTGCGATCGTAAGCCCCGTCGCCGGTCGGCAGCAGCGGCCAGAGGGCGGCGCCCCAGATGCGGTTAACCTTGGGGCTGGCGCCGGCGCCGATGGTGTCGATGACAACGTTGCGGGGCTCGGTGTTTGTCGAGGCCGGGACCATCACGATCGCGCTTCGGGCCGCGGCGTAGCTGCCGTAGTTCGTCGCCACGAAGCCGCCCATCAGCAGCGACGATTGAATCAGCACGAGGCCGATGAACAGGATGATCGGCAGGATCAGGGCGAACTCGATGATCGCCGTGCCCGCCTGGCCGTCAAGCCGACGTCGCAGGCCGCGACGAAACAGCCAGCCGACCAGTGCCGCCAGGGCGGCAATGCAACACAGGCCGATCAGCAGGAACCCGCGGAACTGCGCGTAGCTCAGCGACCGCCCGAGTCCGCGGCGGAGCGTCCAGCCGCCGGGGACGCCACGCGACGCCCAGCTCAGCAGCAGGACCATACTCGCCAGGCCGGTCGCTGCCGTCAGGCATGCGGTTCGGCCGGGTCGGCCTCGTCGTCGCTCGGGTTGTCCGGCGGTTTCGCTCATGTCCGTCTGCGGTTGAATATCAGTTGTGTTGGCGGGCTTGTCCAGGCCGTCTTGGCGCGGCGTGTCAAAACAGCAGGCCGGCGTTGTCCGGACCCCAGATGGCGGCCAGCACCATCGCCACGCCCGTGCCGATGGCAAAGGCCAGTCCGAACGGTATGGTCGGGCTGCTTGGCGTGGACGGATCGGACGGTTGGGCTCGCAGCACCAACAGGTACAGGAACCGCAGGACGCGTCCGACCGTGTCCTTGACCACGCGGTGTCGCAGCATAACCAGCAGGGCCAGCAGTCCCGCCGCCAGCAGGCCGTAGACCAGCGAGGACAGGGCGAACTGCCAACCCGTCAGGGCGCCGACGGAGGCCATCAGCTTGGCGTCGCCGCCGCCAATGCCGCCGGCCATCCAGGCCAGCAGCGGGAAGCCGAACCCCACGGCCAGGCCGGCCAGTGAGGCCAGCAGCCCCATGTGGCCGTCGTGGCCGCCGACGCCGCCGAGGACGGAATGTCCGATCAGCCCGACGGCGACGGCGGGGTAGGTCGTCCAGTTGTAGATGCGCCCTTGGCGGACGTCGGTCACGGACGCAACGACAAGCGTTACGGCCACCACGGCGTACGCCCAGGCGTCCGGTCCGAATCCGAGCATGCCGGCTCCTTCGAGCCTCGCGACGATGCGGAGCCGCCGCGGGTCAGGTGCGTTACGGATTCATCTCGTAGTCGTCCTGCACGTCTTCCCACTGGCCTGTGATGAGCTCCCAGAGCTCGTCGCGGAAGACGATAATCACGCCGATCAGCGGAAGGGCGATGGCCAGCACGATCAGTGCGTACTCAACCATGTCGGCGCCCCGCTCGTCGCGATGCAGTCGGCCGAGTGTCGTGCGGATGTTTCGGATCAGATTCATGTCATGTCCTCGTGTTACGTTGCAGTCATAATCGGTACGTTATACGAATGTTCCCGCGCTCCGGTTGGCTATGGGAACGGCAGTGTCTCGATGAATGTCGCCAGACCGTAGTGGGCCTGCAGCAGGTCCAGCAGTCGCCCGAAGACCCAGAACATCGGCAGGCCAAACGCGCCTACCAGCAGCGTCCACTCCACGGTGGCCGCCCCCTGTTCGTCGCGTTGCAGTCGCACGGATATCATGGTCTCAAAACTCCACGGTGTCGGGGTTGGCCTCGGCGGCCTCACCGCTAAAGAATTGTCTTGCCTCACCCCATTGGGGTTCCAGCAGACGTACCTTCGGCTCGCCGGCGAAGACCGACGTATGCCCGGACCAGGTTATGGCGCCCTCGCCGGTTGTCTCGTCGAATTCAAAGCTGAAGACCGTCTGCACGCGGTAGTGGCCCTCGGGGCTCAGCGGCAGGACTTCGGCGACTTCGCTGACGCGTCGGCGGCCGTCTTTGAACCGCGTGGTCAGCACGATGACGTCGATAGCCGAGGCGATCTGCGACCGCAGGGCGTGCAGCGGCAGTTCGACCTTGCTCATCATCGCCAGCGTCTCCAGGCGGTTGAGCGCGTCGATGGCCATGTTCGCATGCAGCGTCGACATGCTGCCCGCGTGGCCGGACGTCATGGCCTGGATCATCTCCAGGGCCTCGCCGCCGCGGACCTCACCGACGATGATGCGGTCCGGCCGCAGCCGAAGTGACGAGCGGAACAGGTCGCGGATCGTGATCTCGCCCCGGCCCCAGCGGTCAGGCGGCCGGGCCTCGAGGCCGATGACGTGGTCCTGCTGGAATTCCAGTTCGGCCGAGTCTTCGATTGTCACGATCCGCTGGTGGTGCGGGATGAAGTCGCTCAGCACGTTCAGCAGACAGGTCTTGCCGCTGCTCGTCCCGCCGGCGACCAGAAGGTTCTTCTCGGCCATCACGACCGTCTTGAGGTAGGCCATGCACTCGGCGGTCCACGAGCCCAGCCGCAGCAGTTCCTGTGCGTCGAAGACGACCTTGGCAAATTTTCGGATCGTCATGCACACGCTGCGGCGGCTCAGCGGCGGAAGAATAACATGCACGCGGCTGCCGTCGGGCAGGCGGGAGTCGATGAGCGGGTGCTCGTCGCTGATTCGCTTGCCGGTGTACTGCAGGAGGTTGGTGACCGCGGCGCGCAGGGCTTCATCGCTCTCGAACGTCTCGTCGATGCGGATCAATTCGCCCTGTTTCTCGATGTAGATCTCGTCCGGGGCGTTGACCATGATCTCCGAGACGGCCGGGTCGTTCATGTAGCCCATGATGGGGCTGAGAAAATGTTCAACCGTGGTTTCGAAGATACTCGAGCGGGCCATGGGTGTGTCTTTCGTGGCTTGCCGCGTTCTCGGCGCGGAGTTTCTATATTCATATTCACAATTGTTTAACGCGGTTGGCACGCAAATGTTGCACGGAAATCCAGTTTAGACATCGTCCGAGGATTTACAAGCCCAATCTCCTGTCAGCAAGGGACTTGCGAGCGTTGCCCCGGCCAGGCCCTACGCGTGATGCGTCAACCACAACGCTGCGGATGTCCGTTCGGGTGCCGCTCGACCGGCAGCCGTCGCTGGGGCACGTGCGCCCGATGATCGTGCCGTCGTATCCGTAGCCGGCCCCGGCGGGATAGACCGCCAGACTGGCCATGGTCCGGCGTGTCGGATCGTCGATACGGGCGGACGTGCCAGCAGGAAGCAAAGCCGCTGACGTTGAGCACGCGTCCGTCACCGCTCGACGCCGGCAAAGCCGAGGTACTCGTCCAGCCAGTCGTCCGTGCGGAGGACGCCCTTGCGCTGCTGGAGCGCCTGTTTCTGGGCTCTGGCCTGGGCGCGGTTGAACTGCTTGCGGGTCACCGTGTTGCTGATTTCGCGGTCGCTGCCATAGCGTTTGCGCAGGAGTCTGGCCATGTGCGGACGGTGGCGCTCGAGCAGCTCGTCTTCGAGGCTGGCAAAGTACTGGGCCATGCCTGGCTCGCCCTGGCGGGCGCTGCGGCCGTAAAGCTGGCGGTCGATGCGGCTGGCGTCGTTGCGTTCGGTGGAAATCACGTACAGCCCGCCGAGTTCCTCCACGCCGCGGCCCAGGCGGATGTTTGTGCCGCGGCCGGCCATGTTCGTGGCGACGGTGATGCGGCCTTTCTTGCCGGCCTCGGCGACGATCTGGGCCTCCTTTTCATGTTGGACGGCGTTGAGGACCTGATGCTCCAGGCCGCGCTCGGCGAGCATGCGCGAGAGGTGCTCGCTGGCCCGGACGCTTCGCGTGCCGACCAGGACGGGCTGGTTGGTGGCGTGGATGCGTTGAATCTCTTCGGCGACGGCCTGCCACTTCGCCTGGGCACTGCTGAAGACGCGCCCGGGCAGTTGCCGGCGGATGCAGGGCTTGTGGGTGGGAACGACAACCACAGGAAGGTGATAGATCTGCCAGAACTCGCGGCTGGCCTCCTTGGCCGTGCCCGTCATGCCGCTGAGCTTGCGATAGAGGCGGAAGAACCGTTGGAAGCTGATGCGGGCGTAGGTGTCCTTCGGCGCCTGGACTTCGACCTGCTCCTTGGCGGAGACAGCCTGGTGCAGCCCGTCGCGCCATTCGCGGTCGGGCATGAGCCGGCCGGTCGAGTCGTCGACGATCACGATCTGGTCTTCCTGAACGACGTACTGCTTGTCGCGGAGGTAGAACAGCCGGGCCGTCAGCGCCTGCGTGACGAGTTCCTCGCGTCGGCGGGCGCCGGCCCAGATGCCGCCGAGCCCGCCGGCCAGCTCAGCGAGGCGACGCTTGCCGGCGCTGGTCAGCTCAATGTCCCGCCGGCGTCGGTCGACCTTGAAGTCGCGGCTTTCGTCCAGGCCGTCCGCCAACTGGCCGGCCTGGGTGAAGGCCTCCACCTGCTCGGGGTTGGGCGCTTCGCCGGAGATGATCAGCGGCGTGACGGCCTCGTCGATCATGACGCTGTCGGCCTCGTCGATGATCGCACAGTGCAGGCCGCGCTGGACCAGGCGGTCCGTGCCGCGCCCCTGCCCGGCGACGATCCGCTGACAGATGGCCGACGGCAGGTTATCCAGCCGCCCCAGGGCCAGGCGATCGCGAAGGAAGTCGGCGGCGGCTTCCTTGTTCGTCAGGTAAGTCACGTCGGCGAGGTAGCTGTTGCGGCGGTCGGGCGGCTGCATCTCGCCGACAACGCTGGCGACGCGACAGTTGCACATCTTGTAGACGGGCGCCATCCACTCCGCGTCGCGCTGGGCGAGGTAGTCGTTGACGGTTATCACGTGACAGCCCTTGCCCCGCCAGCCGGCGATGATGGCCGGAAAGACAGCCGCGAGCGTCTTGCCCTCGCCGGTGGCCATTTCGGCAATGCAGCCGTCGGTGAGGGCGAACGCCCCGGCGAGCTGCACCGGGTGCGTCCGTTCGCCGAGCTTACGGAATGCCACCTCGCACACCACGGCAAAGGCCGTCACGAGGTCGGCGGCTTCGTCGCGCCCACAGCGGTAGCGTTCCCACAGGTCGGCGATGACGTCGCGAAGGGCGGCGTCGGTCATCTCGGCGTACATGTCCTGCAGGGCGACGACGCGCTGCGCCCGTTGCAGATAGCGTCGGCGTCGCGGTACGAGCCTCGCGAGAAAGCCCGACGCGACGTCCCAGATCGCGTCGAGCCCCTGGGGCAGGGAGTCGCTGCCGGTTCGTCCGGCAAGCGTTCGCCAGATTGTGCTGGGTACGACGGTCATGACTGGATCACTGGCGGCGGCGCTGGAAGAGCTGCTTGGCCCGCCGTATCCACTGTACGGCGAGTGGGCGGTCGGGCAACGTGAACCGGACGGTCACGCGCTGTCCGCCCAGCAGTCGCAGGTACGTGTCCTCCGACGGGCGCAGCCAGAGCTCGAAAATCTGCTCGGTGGCCTGGGTGGGTTTCTCGCGACTGGTCTGGATCGATCCGCCTGCGCCGATACCGAGCGCCGCTGAGGGCAGCTGCTCTTTGCCGGCCTTGGGCAATCGCTCGATGCGCGACGGGAACTCCAGGTCGGGTCGGCCACGGACCCGGACGCGGACGTCCTGGACCTCTTCGTTGAGCAGCAGGGCGGCGACGTCCTGGCCGGCCGTCGCGCGGATCCGGACGGCGTCGGGGTTGACGACCATGCCCAGCGGCTCGCCCCGGGCGACATACGCGCCATTGAGCTTGTCGGCGGCGGGGCTGATCCACTGGCCGTCTCGCGGCGCGGAGACCGTCAACAGGGCGAGGCGCCGCTGCAGTTCCTCGATCTGCTGGCGGCGCAGGTCGATGCGGCTCTCGAGGATCTGTTCCTGGGCGAGTTTGCCCTCGGCCTCGGCGAGGCGGCGTTGGGCGTCGAGTTCGGCGATCTGGCCGCGACGATAGTCCAGTTGCGTCTCCAGGTCGATGTTCGTTGCCCGCACGAGCGTCTCGCCGTCGGTGTCGACACGCAGGCCGGACGGCATGATCTCGACGAGCTGCCCGTCTTCCTGCATGTAGACGACGGCCGGGTCGATGGTTTCGATGACGCCGTCGACGCGCACGTGTTGCTCGGCCGGGATCATCCCGATGCCGACGACCAGGGCGGCGATGACCGCAGCCGTCGAGGTCAGCGCCCGCCATCGCGTGCGAGCCAGCTCGGGGCTGGTCAGGACGTACTTGAAGTACTTGCCCAGCGGCACGAGCACCCACGCGATCCCGGCGGCGATGGCCAGCACCAGGCCGAGCACGTAGAGCTTTTGCGAGACGAACCACAGGATGCCGACGCAGATGATGACACGGTAGATCGTCGAGGCAATGCCGTAGACGAAGAACCACACGCGTTCGCCCGGCGTGCTGGCCGGGTTGCGGGCGCGCTTGACGCCCCAGACGTATCGCTTGACGAGATAGTAGATGTAGCCCTTGCTGCGCTGGGCGAGGTTCGGGATCTCGATGATGTCCGAGAGAATGTAGTACGCGTCGAACCGCAGCAGGGGATTGCCATTGAAAACCAGCGTCGAAACGCTGGCGATGAACATGACGTTGTAGGCGACCGCATGCAGCGGGTCGCCCTGGGACGTGTAGGCCCAGACGACGGCGGCGATGGCGGCGACGACCAGTTCGACCATCATGCCCGCCGCCCCGACCACCACACGGTGCCACTTCTTCTGGAACGCCCAACTGCTGGAGGCGTCGACGTATGGCATGGGTGTGAGGACCAGGAACATGATGCCGATCGTGTGAACTTCGCCCCCCGAGCCCTGCAGCCGCCCGAAGCGCTTACACGCGAAGGCGTGGCTGAATTCGTGGAACACCTTGACGATGATGAAGCTGGCGTACAGCAGCGGGATGTTGTCCATGGCCAGGATGCCGCTGGCCCGGTCGGCCAACTCGCCGAGACGCGAGCCGACGACGAACAGCCCGGCCGCGACGGCGATGGCCCACAGCGCCAGGCCAATC
>JAAAOJ010000045.1 GCA_009908915.1 Planctomycetota bacterium | reverse complement strand
TTCGCCTTTGAAGGCGTCTTTCGCTCAAAAAGGCTCGACAAAACCCGAAGGGGGGCGGTAATCTGGTCGTCGGCAGTCCGGGTAAAGCAGATTTCTGTAGAAAGATAAGTTCGAATCAGGAAAACGAAAATCGCTCCGTTGACACCCACCACCGCATAGGTATATTATCCATACCATGGAATTCGAGTTCGACCCCAGGAAGAGCGCGGCAAACAAGCGAAAGCACGGCATCGACTTCGTCGAGGCTCAGGCACTGTGGGATGACCCGGATCTGATTGAGATCCCGGCGCGAACAGAGGACGAGCCGCGTTTCCTTGTGATCGGCATGATTGTCGGCAAGCACTGGTCCGGCGTCATCACCTACCGTGATGGCCGCATCCGGATCATCTCGGTTCGGCGATCCCGAAAGGAAGAGGTGGAGATATATGAAAGCTAAGGATTTTGACAGGGCTTTTGATTCCGGCGAGGACGTGACGCAGTTCCTGGACCTGTCCAAGGCGCGCCGTCCCGCGCAAGAGCAGAAGCGCGTGAACGTGGACTTCCCGGTGTGGATGATTCACTCGCTCGACAAGGAGGCAAAGCGCCTCGGCGTTCCCCGTCAATCACTGATCAAGGTGCTGATTGCTCAGCACCTTGAGCATATAACTGCATGACGAGAGATTCGAACATCATACTGGAGGGTATTCCGGTAGGCGCAAGCGCCTCCCGGAAACCCTCAGCATAGCGTTCGCAAAAGACAATGAAGAGCCATCGCGAGAAGCAATTCGTCAAATGGGCCAAAGCCCACGGTATGGGGTTAGATGACCGCTACCCCGACTCGGCAGTGCTGACGTTCCAGCCGGACCGCGATATCGACTGCTTCTGGGAAACACCACCGGAACCGGAGCGTAGGTCGTACTTTCTGTGGCTCATGTTGGAGCTGATGTCCGACTGGAAGTCATGTTTCGTGTGGCGTCACATGGGCAGTTGGCCGTCGAATCCAGACCCCCAACGCGTGAACGATCAGGTGGCGTTTCGGATTCTCAGCGGACTCGGCCTGCCGATGGGCACTGCCGATATCATCGAGTTCGATCGGTCAGAGACCGACCGCCTCGTGACGCTTCTTTTCTCAACTACCGTCTTCGGTTGGTCTGCGGGGGAGGATCTCTACGTCGTACCTGACCACGCCCAGTACATCTTGCAAACCGACCATCACGCTGTTATCCACGTCTCGTTTCGGGACGCGAACGACACGACAGCTTTCGTGGACGGGATGAAGGAGGAGGACTTCGTCCTCCCCGACGATCTGCCCGATCCAACCTTCAAGATGCCGGAGTGGATGGGGAAGGAATAGGACTGCGAACAAGCCGCTGAACGGTACAGCGTACCGCCGCCCGCTAGCGGAGACGTTGGAGGCGAAAACATGCGTAGACTCATACTGATCCTTGCATCGCTTGTTCTTCTGCCTTCCTGTGCTACGGGGGAGAAACTGCGCCTTAGCACAGTGCGAGAGATCTGGGAGCTTGGGGGGCGCGGTCGCATACATGGCTACTCGAAGCAGGGGTCCGGGGTCCCCTACGTGGCGTGGAGCCAGATCGTGTTCTTTGATGATATGACGTACAAACGGGTGTTCTTCATCAAGCAGCAGGGCTTGAAGCACTCGGTCGAGAGCCAGGTGGGTAAGTGGGATGGAACCAATGCGGCTGAGATTGCCAGACAGAAGTTCACGGACTACCCAACTGGCTGGGAGCTTGATACTGACGGAGACGAAATCGGGTGGCACGTGCTCTATAACTACCAGCATACCAGCGTCTATCCCGCTGAGAAGGATATGGCCAACAAGATGCTCGAGGCGGACCGGCAGAAGGGCGGCGCGAAGTAACCTGGCGATGCCGTGCGAACGGACGGTCGCGGACGTAAGTGACTGCGCCGGTCTGCCGGCCGCTGAGCTGAACGTCATGGCATGTTTTCCGCTGCTCATCCCACCGCACGGGCAGGTTCTTCCGCAGCTTCTCCAGGCTCAGGCCATCGGGCTCGTCGCCGCGCAGGATCGCCTCGATGATGTCCGGCGCGAGGCTGGTCAGGCGCAGCATCCTCCTTCGCCAAGGCTTCGGAGGACAGGTCCGGCCGACGTAAGTGCGGTCGCAGCCGACGTCCTTGGCCAGGTCCTCGGGACCCCTCGGCATCGCTCGGGACAGGCCCCTCCGCCTTCGCTCAGGGCGGGCTGGCGGTCTCGCCGGACCTGCCTGCCGGCAGGCAGGTTCGAGCTGGGCCCGCCGTCGCCTGTGGCTGTGGCGTGACAAGCCTGCCAGCGATGGCCTTTGGCGATGGCCTATCGTCGCGATGCAGCCTGGGGCGGAGACGGGCGTCCGGTTGGCCTCGTTGGTGTCTTCGACGTGCTGGGCGGCCGAGACGGGCGCGGTCTTCCCTTCGGTCAGCACCATGCACCGACCGTTGCGACGGCGCAGCCGCATGTGGCTTGTTCCGGGCCGGTGCCCCCGGCCTTGCTGATCTCGCGGTATGTCCTGGCGATCACGTCGGGGTGCCGCAGCAGCGCCCGCAATTGGTCGACGACGGCCGTCTCAATCTCCTCGGCGGGCAGGTTCGGCAGCGGGCACTGGCCATAGCCTTCCTTGACCTTCTTGGTGCACGCGTAGTAGCGATATTCTCGGCCGGCCTTGCGGGTCCAGGTCGGTTGCACGCGCCCACGCTGGAGGACAAGCTCGTCCAGCGCGCCACCACGGAGGTGCTCAACGCCCGTGTACGAGACGGACTTTCTGGGCTTCTCGTATGGCTTCCGGCCGGGGCGCAGCCAGCATAACGCGCTGGACGCCCTGTACACCGGGCTGCTGACGAGGAAGGTGAACTGGGTACTGGACGCGGACATTCGCGGGTTCTTCGACGCCATCGACCGCGATGGCCCAGTACCTGCCTATGGCCTGAATCTGTCATCCTTATCCTTTGCGGAGGCTCGGCGTTGTCACCTGAGGCAAGGGCCGGATGCGGTAATTCCGCTCGTCCGGATCCGTGGAGGGGGTGCCCCGTCAAGGGGCATCCCTACTGCGACTTCGTAAACGCGTCGTGTCGTGTGGACAGGGAGCCATCGGGGTGGCGAAAGATCAAGCTCTGTTCGGGGGGCTGTAGAAAGAATCTCAAGTCATGGGATCAAGAATTGTTGATCTCTCGCTCGAGCGTGCCGAGCTGATCGAGCACCACGCCGAAGGTTGGAGCCTCGGAGAAGTACATCACTCGCATGTCCTGGTAGTCGCGTTGCAACGCGGCAAGCCGTTCATCTCGCGGAACGATGTGGAACGTTCCGGGCTTGGCTTCGAGATACCGAGCCCATCGGCAGTGATAGAAGCGATCTTTGTGGTGGCACACGCTTTCAAGAAGGCCGAGATCCGCCAGCGCATCGTCTTTGGTGGTCGTCTGGGCCATCGCGGCGACGTCCGCGTAGTGCCGCGAGTATCGAGGAAGCAGCGGCTTGTCGAGTGAGCGGTGGTACTCGGCATGCAGGATGGTCGCCTTCTCCCAGAACGTGCGATGTGCAAGCACCGTCGTGACCGTGCAATCGGAATCCTCGAACACGTCGGGGAATTCATCGGCAGCAAACGGGCGTACTGAGAATTCGCCATGGGGGATGGGCTCGGCATGGGTGCCCAATTCGAGAATGACTCGAGGCCGGATGTATTCGAGCTGAGCGTCAACGGACGGCGGATACTCGAACTCGACCGTATTGGCGTCGTCAGGACTGATCTCCAGCTTCCATCCGTCGCTGCCCAGAACCTCCGTGATCCGCGCCGCTAGGGCGTCCCTGAATGGCCCGGCGATGAAGCCACGACAGACGTCAAGCATCTCGTCCAAAAGGGGCTGGCGTTTCGTGTAGGACAAGTCGGCACGGCGTGGGTCGCGTTTGCCGGTGAAGCCGAGGCGTTCAAAATCGACCGCCAGATCGATGTCCTCGGAAAACCGCTGGATCAGGCTGAAGCACTTGGACAGGCTGGTGCCGCCCTTGAACGTCAGCCATCCGTCGAGTTCCGGAATGCTGAACAGCTGCTTGAGGAGCCAGCAGACCCAGACGTCCTTCTCGACGACGACCTCATGAATCGACACACGGGCCGCAGTTTCATTGAACAGATCGGACCTGTCGCCAATAGCCATGGTCGCAACGCTATCCATCGATCACTTGCTCCCGACCAGTTGCTTGGCAACTTGATGAATCCAATCCGTGCCGTACTTGGTATCCTCCACGAGACGCTTGCGGTCCTGGGCTGGCAATGCTCGCGACAATCGCTTGATCGTCTCCGAGTCGATGGCTTCCCGGCCGATATGCCGCAGGGCCTGAATCACTGTTGCCGACAGCACACTGTCGGCCCGGAGGTCTTTGGGGCGGGCATGTTGGAAGCGAATCGCCTGATTGCCAACCTTGACCTGCTTTGTTGGGCCATCTGAAAGGTAGACGTACTTCGCCGGAACCTGCTGGCTGAGGCCAAGGCGGTTTGCGGCGAGTGCTCCTTGCGGAACGATGGTCCAGCGGAACTTGCGCGCCAGAGCCTGCGCTACCTGGTCGATGTCGGGGCTGAGTTGCCCCCCAAGCTTCTTGTTCACCCGAGGATAATCGAACAGTCCCCGGTCGAGCCTTCGGATCGTACCGTCCTCGACCAGCCGAGCAAGAATACGGCCGAGCGTGCCAGAACTCGCCATGTCGATCAGATCCTTGCGGGTGAACGCGTACCCCCGCCCATGCTCTCGCAACCGGCTTTCAATTGCTTCTCTCAGGTCCATGATGATCACCTCGCGGTGTCACAAAAATTACCTTATTTTTTGTGACACCGCAAGAGGAAACCGCCGGGCGTCTCTCGCCAGCAGAAGATCAGGCAATCGCCGTCGGTTAGAAGAACGGGCCACCTTTTTCTAACAGGCGTTCGCCGTTCGCCTTGGTCGGTGGCAAGGCGGGGCCACCGTCACCGGCAACACGTCACCCGGTGACGGCGTCGGTAGACCATTGGGCTTCACCGATGACGGCGTGGCTGTGCCATTGGGCGTGGTGCCGATGACAAGCCGGTGACAGAATGGCACTGCAAAGCGGCTTCACCGGGCGAGTTTTCGGACGATTTCCGACGCTTGCAGTGCCAAAGACGCTTGCAGTGCCAAAAAGGACTTACAACAACTTTTCAGACCACCGCGGACATCAGGAAAAACGGCGTGAACAGGTCATACAGCGGCGTGAAGGAGGCGTCGACCTTGACGCTCTCCGGGTCGCGGCTGAAGACAAGGCCGGCGAAAAACGCCCCGATCGCCACCGAGAAGCCCAACACGCCGGCCAGGGCCGCCACCAGCAACCCCGTGCCCACCATCACCAGCATCGGGTCGGGGCCGGTCTCGATTCTCCGCAGGAAACGCGTAAACCGCGCCTCGACGTAGCGCGAGAACACCACGCACGCCGCGGCACAGGCGGTCAGGCTGGCCAGGAACACCCCCGCCTTCCGGCCGGCGGCGAGGGCGATGTCTCCCGAAGCCCCGCCTTGCCGAACCACCGGCAAGATGGCGAACAGGATGCCCATCAGCACCACGCCCGAGAGGTCGTCCAACTCGGCCACGTCCAGGAAACGCTGGCCGTTGTCGGTGTCCAGTCGGTCGCACCGCTGCCAGACGCGCGCGGGGATGCCCACACTCGTGGCCGTCATGGCCGTGGCAATCACCAGGCTGACCAGCACGTCGAAACCCAGCAGGTACCGCGCCGCCACATAGCCGGCCAGGCCGGCAACGGCAACGTTTCCCGCCCAGATGGGCAGGGCATTGCGGAACTGTTTGACCAGCCCGGGCAGGTCGCTTTCCAAGCCCAGGCGAAACAGCAGTGCGACACACCCACACTGGCCAGAAAGCCGAGAATCTCGCGCCCGTGGGCGGCCAGCATGCCGTACTGCTCGTCGCCGTAGCGCAGCGCCAGGCCCAGCACGATGTGGGCCACCAGGGGCGGCAACCCCAGCCGCTCGCAGCCGGCCTTGGCCAGCAGGGCCAGTACCACCAGGCCGCCGAACAGCAGCACCAGCAAGGCGGTATGGGTTTCGGGCGTCCCATAATCCGGGCCGATCAGCCCTGGCCTCCCTTCCGGCCAAGCATGTCGAGGAACTGGTTCTCGTCGATCTGTTGGATGTCGTTGGCCTTGGCGTCCTGCACCTTCTTGTTGCCGGGGTCCTGTCCGACCACTAGGTAGTCGGTATGGCCCGAGACGCTGGAGGTGGTGTCGCCGCCCTGGTTGGCCACGGCGTCCTTGGTTTCCTGGCGGGTCATCGAGTCCAACTCTCCGGTGATCACCACGGTCACGCCTTCGAGCTTATCGTCGGCCTTGCGGGCCCGGGGGTCGATGCCGTGGTCTTTTAGCCGATCGATCAGCTTTCGGTTGCGGTCGTTGGCGAACCACTGGGCGATGGCCGAGGCCATGGTCGTGCCCACTTCGGGCATCTCGGCCAACTCCTCCTCTCCGGCCCCGGCCAAGGCTTCGATGGAACCGAACTGCCGGGCCAGCTTGCCGGCCACGGCCCGACCGACGTGGGGGATGCCCAGCGCGAAGATCAGCCGAGGCAGCGTCGCGTTCTCGCGGGCCCGTTCGATGGCCTCCAGCAGGTTCTCGGCGCTCTTGTCGGCCATGCGGTCGAGCGGTGTCAGGTCGTCCTTTTCCAGTTCGAACAGATCGGCCGGCGATTCGACCAGGCCGCGGTCCACCAGTTGCTCGACGAGCTTCTCGCCGAGCCCGTCGATGTCCAGCGCCTTTGCCGCCCCGAAATGCTGAATGCTTTGCCTCAATCGGGCCGGGCAGGAGGTGTTCATACAGCGGGCGATGGCCTCGCCTTCGGAGCGTTCGACCGGTCCGCCGCAGGAGGGGCAGCGGCTTGGCAGGTGATAGGTCTTCTCGGTGCCGTTGCGCTTGGAGGTGACGACCTCCACCACGTGGGGAATCACGTCGCCGGCGCGTTCGAGCACCACGTGGTCGCCCACGCGGATGTCCTTGCGGTCGATCTCGTCCTGGTTGTGCAGACTGACGTGGGTGACCTCCACGCCGCCGATATGCACCGGCCGAAGAGAGGCCACCGGTGTCAGCGCGCCGGTCCGCCCGACCTGGGCCTTGATCGCCTCGATGCGGGTGGTCTCGCGGTGGGAGGCGAACTTCCACGCGATGGCCCACCGCGGCGAGGCCGATCGCGCGCCGAGCTTCTTGTGGGCGGCGAGATTGTCGACCTTGAACACGCACCCATCGATCTCGTAGGGAAGTTCCTCGCGCCGCCGGACCATGTCCTTGAACCACTCGACGGCCTCGTCGGAGTCGCTCATTCGCCTGGCCTCGGGGTTGATCCGCAGGCCCAGCCGGCCCAGCTTCTGGAGGCATTCCCAGTGAGTGTCGGGCCGGCCCGTGCTGCCGGGGGCCAACTGCCAGACGTACACATGCAACGGCCGGTCTGCCGTGATGTGCGAGTCCAGTTGCCGCAAGCTGCCGGCCGCGGCGTTACGCGGGTTGGCGAAGGTCTTCGCCCCGGCCTGTTCCCGCCGTTGGTTGAACGCCTGGAACTCCTCCTTGGCCATGTAGACCTCCCCGCGGGCCACGAGGTGACGTGGGGTGGATTCGCCTTTGGCGGGCCGCAAGTGCAGCGGAATCTCGTTGATGGTCCGGACATTGTCGGTCACGTCCTCGCCGGTCCGGCCGTCGCCGCGGGTGGCGGCCTGTTGCAGCGTGCCGTTCGCATAGACCAACTCCACGCTGAGCCCGTCGTACTTCGGCTCGGCCACCACGGTCAGCTTGTCGGCGTCCAGTTCGTTGAGGCAGGTCTGCCAGAAGTGGCGGAAGTCCTCTTCGCTGGTGACCGCGTCGAGACTGAGCATGAGCGTTTCGTGCTCGATGGTGCCGAACTCCTCGCGCGGTGGAGCGCCCACGCGCCGGGTCGGGCTGTCGGGGGTCTGGAGGTCGGGAAAGGCCTCCTCGATGTCGGCCAGCCGCTGTTTGAGCCGGTCATACTCGGCGTCAGAGAGTTCCGGGTGGTTCTTGACGTAGTAAAGGTGGTTGTGGTGCTCGACCTGCTGGCGCAGGCGTTGGGCTTCTTTCTCGGCCTGATTCTTCGTCAAATTCGAGACGTCTTTGTTTTGTCGGTCAGCCATGATCAGTCTCGCTTCAAGGCTTTGGCCAGTTGTTTGGGCGTCAGCGTGTTCACGACGTCGGCCTTTTCCAGCCAGCCCCGCCGGGCCATGTTCACGCCGTAGGGCATCAGACCCAGTTCGGCCGGTTTGTGGGCGTCGGTGCCGAGGCTGAACCGCACACCGGCCTTTCGGGCCTGCTGCACGTAGGTGTCCGGCAGGTCCAGGCGGTCGGGCTGGGTGTTGATCTCCAGCAGGACGTCATTTTCGGCGCACGCCTCAACGACCTTGCCGAAGTCGAAAGCCATCGGCTCGCGCCCGCCGATGATCCGCCCAAGCGGATGGGCGATGCCGTGCACCACGCCGCTGCGGATGGCCGAGAGCATGCGTTCGGTCATCTTCTTCTCGCCCAGGTCGCGGTTGTAATGGATGCTGGCGATGACCCAGTCCAACTCGGCCAGGACGTCTTCATCGAGGTCCAGCTTGCCGCTCTTGAGGATGTCCACCTCGATGCCGGCCAGCAGCCATAAGCCGTCGATGTCCTCGTTGACCTCGCGGATGGCGTCGGCGTGCTTGCGGCAGCCATCATTGTCCAGCCCCTTGGCCATGGTCACCCGCTTGGTGTGGTCGGTAATGGCCAGGTACGTCAGCCCCCGCTCGGCCGCGGCCTGGGCCATCTGCTCGATACCGGCCGTGCCGTCGCTGGCGGTGGTGTGGGATTGCAGGTCGCCGCGGACGTCGCCGGGTTCGATCAGGTCGGGCAGTTCGTCCCTCTCGGCCGCGTCGATTTCGCCGCAGTCTTCTCGCAGTTCCGGCGGGATCCACGGCAGGTTCAGGCGGTGGTAGACCGACTCCTCGTCGGCCCCGGCCAGGAGGGTCTCGCCCTTGCTCAGGCCGTACTCGTTGAGTTTCCAGTCGTGGCTTTGGGCGCGGCGGCGCAGGGCGATGTTGTGGGCCTTGGAGCCGGTGAAGTACAGCATTGCCGAACCGAACGTTTCGGACTCGAAGAAGCGGAAGTCCACCTGCAATCCGCTGCCGAGATGCACGGTGACCTTTTCCTTGCCCCGGCTGTCGACTTTGGCGATGTCGCGGTAGCCGGTCAGTTCCTCGGCCGCGGCTTTGCGGTCGGAGGCCTCGATCAGCACGTCCAGGTCGCCGACGGTCTCCTTGGCCCGGCGAAAGCTGCCTGCTACCTCCCACCGCTTGACGTGGTCGCAGCCGTCCAGATGCCGGCCGAGCGATTCGACATGGTCGGTTGCATCCTTATATAGGATGCGCCCTTCGTCGGACCGGGCGGTGGCGATGCCTTCGAGAATCTTCTGCTCGGTCCTGGCCCCGAAATCCTCGACGTGACGCACCTTGCGGTCCTCGCAGGCCTGTTTCAACGCATCGAGGTGGGTGATGCCCAGTTCCTCATGGAGTTTCATGGCCTTGCGGGCCCCCAGGCCGGGCACGTGCATGATCCGCGTCAGACCCTCGGGCATTTCCTTACGCAGGTCTTCCAGCCGCTTGCAGGTGCCCTTGTCGAGAATCTCGTGAATCTTCTCGGCCGTGCTGTCGCCAATGTTGGGCAACTCGGCGAGGTCCTTGCCCTCACTGGCCAGGTCCTCGATGCGGTCGGGCAAGCCGCGGATGGTCCGCGCGGCGCTTCGGTAGGAGCGGATGCGGAACTCGTTGGCGTCCTTCAGTTCCAGCAGGTCGGCGATCGTGTTGAAGATGTCGGCAATTTCTGCGTTTTCCATGGGCGTTTGGCGCTGCAGCGCGCCTCACTGAATCATACGCGCCCGGCGAGGCGCAGGTCCCGGCGGAAGCGTCGCTCGACGCGCGGGAATCGCATCGCGGCGGTGGGGTGATAGGTCAGCAGCATCTCGGCTTCGCCGCGGGGGCGCTTCTGCCCGTGGAGTTCGGCGAGACGCCCGCTCTCGCCGGTCACCGCGCGGATGGCGACCTGCCCGAGCAGAACGACGAGCCTCGGGCGGACGCAGTCGATCTGGTCGTCCAGCCAGGCGTCGCGGCAGGTGTCGCACTCGGCCCGGCGCGGGTTGCGGTTTTCGGGCGGGCGACACTTGACGGTCGAGGTGATGAACAGCCTCTCGCGGGGCGAGGTCGAGGTCGGCGAGCACCTTGTCGAGGAACCTCCCGGATCGCCCGACGAACGGTCGCCCCTGTTGGTCCTCGGCTTTGCCCGCAGCTTCGCCGACGAACAGGACGTCGGCGTGCGGGTCGCCCGCGCCGGGGACGGCGTGGGTCCGGCTCGCGTGGAGCGGGCACTTCCGGCAGCGGCGGATGCCGCGGGCGAGGCGCTGGAGCTTTCGGGTTCGCTCGGAGCGGTTCACGGGCACAGCCCCCTCAGGGTGCGGGCTGGCAGGCCGGGCAGAACCACGACGTCCGCCCGTTGATGCTCGTGCTGTCGAGGTTCCCGCCGCAGCGCGGGCAGGGAGAGTCCTCGCCCCGCCCGCCCAGCAGCCAGCTTCGCGGGGCCTTGTGCCCGTTGCCGCCTTTGCGGCTGGCGACGGACAGGACGCGGCGCATCGCTTTCTGCAGGTCGCGGAGCCGCGATTCGCCGAGCTTCGGAACTTTCGAGCCGGGATGCATGCGGGCCTGGAAACATATTTCGTCGGAGTAGACGTTTCCGATTCCGGCGATGAGCGACTGGTCCATCAGGGCGCTTTTGACGGCCCCGCGCTTGGACTGGAACATTTCGACGAAGCGGTCGGCATCGACGTCGAGCGCATCGGGGCCGAGCTCGTGCTGCTCGCCGAACGCCTCGATGTCGTCCGTCCAGGACGCCCGCCCGATCATCCGCTGGGAGAGGATCGCCAGGCGCTTGTCGTTGTCGAAGTGCAGCACCAGCCGGGCGTGTTCGGGCGGGTCGCCGGCGCCGTAGTCCAGCCCGCCGGTCATCCCGAAATGCAGCACGAGATAGCCCTTCGCGTTCAGCGCGACGAACAGCCACTTGCCCCACTGCCGCGACCCGGTGAGCTTCGTGCCCTTCAGTCGCCGCTGAAGCGACTGCCGCGAGAGGCCCTTGACGAACCGGTCGTCGTGGCACCGCGTCGTGCGGATCTTCTGATACAACGACGTGGCGTCCAGATATTTTTTGAATCCCGCTACGTCCGGCAGTTCCGGCATCGTAACTCTCCCGTCGACGCGGACTGCGCCGCGGCCGCGCCGGTGGACGGTTTGCTGTTTTTCTTCTTGATGCTGTTTCTCGTGATCTGGGCTGCGGGTGTCTGGATAGAGCCGGTCGGGCCGATCGCCTGGGGAGTCCCCTGGCTGACCTTCCTGATCATCGGTGTCGTGCTCGCCCTGATCCTCGCCGCTGCAGTCCCGCCCCGAGCCAGACCAGTCGAGCCTCCGAGAGAGACTGCTGAAGCCAGTGCTGCTGCTTTAGCGTTGGGGCTGTTCTTCTACTTGGCGATGGTCGCTCTGGTTATCGTCATCGTTGCCCACTACGCGTGGGCTCTATCGATAAAAACGACATGAAAGGAAATAGGCCATGACCATTCAGGACATCATGACTGCAACGCTGGAACGCATCGAAACTGGGGCCACTCTCTCCGAGGCCGCGATGCTGATGGACAAGCACGACGTCGGATGCCTGGCCGTTGTACAGGACGGCGATGTCGTCGGCACGACTACCGACCGGGATATTGTCATCCGGGCGCTTGCCGCCGAAAAGGACCCCGAGACGACTTCCGTCCGGGAAGCGATGACTACAGATCCGGTGTTCTGTCACAAGGAAGACACGGTCGAGACCGTGGCCGAGCGGATGCGGGAGCAGAGAATCCGCCGGCTGATCGTCGAGGATGAGAATGGCATCCCGGTGGGGATGATCTCTGTCGGCGACATCGCCGCCCGGGCCCATGGAACCGAAATGACCGGTACGGTCCTAAAGGATTTGTGCAGCACGCCGTAGAGCCGATTATGGATGAGAGCTGTGCTTTCATTGAAAGGAGATTCAGGATGCGCATCATGATCATCAACGGACTCGGCCGAATCGGTCGGGCGACCCTGAAGATCGCTCTGGAGAGAAGGCTGGATGTCGTCCGGATCAACAACATCGTGTCGACGCCAAGACGCTCGCCTACCCGGTGAAGTACGACATGCTTCCATCCGAAGTGCATCCTTTGTGGCCGAGCGGTTGCTAGGTTCGTCTGGCGCGCGGCTACGCGTAAGAACGCCGAAGCGATCTGCCAAGACGCTTTCATCGATCAACGGTGACCTCGTCGGCATGGTCGTGGAACTGGCCGCAGCGCTGGGCATCGGCCGACATGTGACCCTCACGGGTTCCCTGAATGGTCGCGATGTCTCAAGGCTCCTCCATATGGCGGACCTCTACGTGATGCCCAGTGTCTCGGAGCCGTTCGGCATCGCACCCCTGGAGGCGTTGGCGCACGACGTACCGGTGATCGTCAGCAAGCAGTCGGGCGTCTCGGAGGTCCTCCAGCACGCACTGAAGGTGGATTTCTGGGACACCGGTGAGATGGCCAACAAGATCGTTTCCGCGCTTACAAGGCCCGCGCTGCACCAAGCCTTGCGCGAAAACGGCGGCACCGAGGTTCGGTCACTCACCTGGGCGAATGCCGCCCGCAGGTGCATGGAAGTCTATCACAGCCTTCTCCGTCGGCCGCAAGGACGGGGGTCCAGGCATGTGTCGCCCCTTGCCCCAGGGTCTCTTTGGGAGGAGCCTTTTCAATAAGTTCTTTGAGGATCGCGGCTGACTATATATGGGAGCACAAAAGCGGGCTTCATGCTGTCGGAATCAGAATAGACCGTTCTGTCCCCGGCAATACCTGGCAGGCAAGAATAGATCATCATGAACGCGGAGGTGATCGGATTCGGCTGTCTGACATAGACCGTTTTTGCTTCAAGGACTACAACCTCCAGTCATTGCATGACAGGCAAAAAAATCGCTCCTCGGAGCGAAACGTATCGCGCACCCGATGGACGCCGACACCCCGGCGGGCCGTCGCGTTTTCGGCCAGTATTCAAAGGGTTTTGCGAGCCCTGCCCGCCGCGACATCGCCGCACGCTTGGACGCGCGCCATCCCCGCACGCCCCGTTTCGGCCCGGAATATCTCTCTTTCGCCCGAAAATCTCTGTTCCGCTTGGTCAACCCCCCAGCGCGTCCAAGGCTACGCAAGTTCTTGATGCGAAGGCGCCTACCGCAATCGCCGCATCCTTGGTCGCACCAGGTTCGAAGAGCACGGCAACTCATGCAAGGGCAACGACAAGCCGCTCGACCAAGGACATGCCGGGGCTCGGCGACCGCGCTGCGGCTTATCCGCGGCTTTCATTGTTTGACAGTGGTTGACAGATGGCGTATGATCCTGGCCGCCCATCTTGTGGTGCTGGGGTGGCTGTCTTCCTGAGCGGAAAGGAACTGCGCATGGCCGGCAAACAAGCCGACGATGTGATGACCATTGACGAGCTGGCGGCCTACCTGAAGCTGTCGAACTCGTCGCTCTATCACTTCGCCCGGGCACGCAAGGTGCCTGGCGTGAAGATCGGCCAGCAGTGGCGCTTCCAGACGAGCGCCATCGACGAATGGATGCGGACTGGCACGATGCCCCCACAGCCAGCCGCACCCATCAAGGAAGCGCCGAAGAAGACCAAGAACACGCGGAAGGCCCGCTGGTGCCGACGTTGAACTGGATCGGGAAGGAAGCCGTCGTCAACCACGACCGCGAGGTGCCGTTGATCCCACCGCTGGTCAGGGGGGACGCGGATGATTGAAGATGCCGGCCAGGCAGATCATCTCGCCAAGGTAAACTATCACTCCGCGCCCGAGGCGAAGATCGCCCTGTTCCGGTCGCTGTTTCGGGGGCGCGAGGATGTCTACCCACGTCGATTCGAGAGCCGCAGGACAGGCAAGAGCGGCTACGCGCCCGCATGTGCCAACGAATGGCTCAGAGATCTGTGCGACAAGCGATCCGTCAAGTGTGTGGCGTGCCCCAACCGCCGGTTTCTGCCAGTTACGAATGACGTGATCCGCTGGCACCTCTCCGGCCGCGACGGTTCGGGGCGGGACTTCGTCATGGGCGTCTATCCGATGCTTCAGGACGAGACGTGCTTTTTCCTCGCTGCCGATTTCGACAAGGAAAGCTGGCAGGAGGACGTGTCGGCATTCCTGGAGACCTGCCGCCAGACCGGCTTGCCGGTTGCGATGGAGCGATCCCGGAGCGGTAATGGCGGACACGTCTGGATGTTCTTCGCTCAGGCCATTGCGGCGACCCTGGCCAGGAAGCTCGGCGCGCACATCCTGACCGAGACGATGGAGCGCCGACCTGACATCGGGCTGGATTCCTACGACCGGTTCTTTCCCAATCAGGACACGTTGCCCAAAGGCGGCTTCGGGAACCTGATCGCGCTGCCGCTCCAAAAGGGCCCGCGCGAGCATGGGAACAGCGAATTCCTCGATGAGGGCCTCCAGCCGTACGAAGACCAGTGGGCATTCCTGGCGTTGATTGGCAAGGTCACCGCGGCCCAGGCCGAGGAAATCGTCCGTGACGCGGAGGGCAAAGGCCGGATCGTGGGCGTACGGCTGGCGCTGCCGGAAGACGATGATGAGGATGCCCCGTGGTTCGCGCCGCCCTCGCGACGACGCAAAGAGCCGCCCATCGCCGAGCCGTTGCCGGAGAGCATGGAATGGGTGCTGGGCGACCAGATATACCTCGCCAAGAAAGACCTTTCGCCCGGACTTCGAAACCGACTGCTGAGGCTGGCGGCGTTTCAGAATCCGGAGTTCTACAAGGCCCAGGCGATGCGCCTGCCCACCTACGACAAGCCCCGGATCATCGCCTGCGCCGAAGATTTTCCGAAACACATCGGGCTTCCCCGCGGCTGTCTGGACGATCTGTGCGAGCTTCTGTCCGACCTCAAGATCAAGCCCATCGTGCGTGATGAGCGGTACGAAGGGCAACCGTTGGACGTGACCTTTCACGGCGAACTGCGGCCCGAACAGGTGGCCGCCGCCGAGGCGATGCTTGCCCACGACATCGGCGTGCTTTCGGCCACGACAGCGTTCGGAAAGACCGTTCTGGCGGCCTGGCTCATCGCCCAACGCGGGGTCAACACCCTCATCGTGGTACATCGGCGTCAACTGCTGGAGCAGTGGGTGGAGCGTCTGACGACGTTTCTTGGCCTGCCCATCAAGGCCATCGGCAAGATCGGCGGTGGGCGTAAAAAGCCCACGGGGTCTCTGGATGTGGCGATCATGCAGAGCCTGGTGCGCAAGCGCGTGGTCGACGATCGGGTCGGTGAGTACGGCCATCTTGTTGTCGATGAATGCCACCACCTGTCCGCCCAGAGCTTCGAACAGGTAGCCCGTCGCGCAAAGGCGAGATTCGTCACGGGTCTCTCGGCCACCGTGGCGCGAAAGGACGGCCACCATCCGATCATCTTCATGCAGTGCGGCCCGGTGCGCTACCGTGTCGACGCCAAGCAGCAGGCGCGGGCGCGGCCGTTCGTGCATACAGTGCATGTTCGGCCGACAGGTTTTCAAGCATCTGTGACCGCTGATCCGGACGCCCGCATTCAGTTCCAGCAACTGTATGGCGAACTCATCGCGGACGAAGGCCGCAACCAGTTGATCTGCCACGACGTCGTGCAGGCTGTCGAAAAGGGTCGGTCACCGATTGTGCTCACCGAGCGCACGGAGCATCTTGAACGCCTGGGGGAGATACTGGCCCCCGATGTCCGACATCTGGTCATCCTGCGGGGCGGCATGGGCAAAAAGCAGTTGAAGGCCGTCCAGGATCAACTGGCGGCCATTGCCGAAAGCGAGCAACGCGTGCTGCTGGCGACGGGCCGATACATCGGCGAAGGCTTCGATAATGCCCGGCTAGACACGTTGTTCCTGACGCTGCCGGTCTCATGGCGCGGAACGGTCGCCCAGTACGCCGGTCGATTGCACCGCCTGCATGACCAGAAACGAGAAGTCCGGATCTACGACTATGCCGATTTGAACGTGCCCATGCTGTCGAGGATGTTCGACCGACGATGCAAGGGATACGAGGCCATCGGCTACAGCATTCTTCTCCCTGCCAGTGCCGTGTCCGGCTGGCCTGTCGGTGTTCCACTTCCGGTCGATCCGCACTGGAAGCAGGACTATGCCGCCAGCGTGCGACGGCTCATTCGAGACGGTGTGGATACGTCCCTCGCGAACTTGTTTGTCTCCGCGGCCCGGCAACATCAACCGGACGCCACCGGAGCGGCGCGGGCTCGCAGCGCCACAGAGGCGTTTCTCTATCGTCGCCTGGAAACGTTGCCCGAGACGGCGGGGCTGTTCCGCCTCAATGTCGACCTGCCCATCCCATTCGACGGACGAGGCAGAATGGAGGTTGATTTGCTTTGTGCGGAGGCACGACTGGCAGTTGAACTGGACGGCGATCAGCATCTTGCTGATCCGGGTGCCTACCGCCGCGACCGTCGCAAAGATGCCCTGCTTCAGGAAAGTGGATACTTCGTCCTGCGGTTTCTGGCACAAGACGTCGGCAAACACCTTGACGACGTCCTGGATGCCATCATGCGAGCCCTGACGTACCGGAAGAAATGCAGACTGGATTGAACATGGCGAAAGCATCCAAACCCACTTGGTCGCAGATCAAGGCCCGGCTCAAGCACTGGCACAAGGCCCAATTGACGGATGGTCTGTCGCTCTCGTCCCCAATACGCCGGGCTGCTATGGCACCAGGGCCTCGATCTGCGGGCGGAGTTCCTCGATCACGAGGTCGAACGGCGGCAGATCAACCACCAGCGGCCCGAGCCAGTTCTCCCAGGTTCGCTCGACGTAGGCCAGGAGGGTTGGCTCAAGGAATGCGTCGGGGCCATTGAAAGCTACCTGACGAACCGCGCACTTCTTTGCCAGGAACGTTCGAAAGTCGTCAAAACGCATCTCGTCACGATACGTCTGGAGCACGCGCCACCGGTCGTAGTAGTCGCGAGCCCGTGACCGGCTCCAGCCTCGATGTTCGAGCTTTTCGGCGTGCTGGAGGATGGCGCGAAGCTTCTCGGCGACGATCTCCTCCAGAGCGTACACGCTCATCTCGGCATCGAGGGGTTCGCCGTGCTCATGGATCACCGACCGTTGTCGAGATGGCATGAGAACCTGCTCAAAGTCCTCGCCGGCGCACCCAAAGATACGTTAGGCGCGTAAGCCCTGCGGAGCAGACATGGCACCCGGCAGGGCCTGCCTGGCGTTGCTATTCTAGACGGACTGCTGGATGAAGGCGGCCGAGCCTGCCTTTGGAGACAGGCTCCGCAGCCTTTCGGAGTGGAGCCCGTCGTCCTGATGAACGATATTCCGTCACACGCAAGACGCGTACGAGGGACGCAGGGCCTTGGTTCAGGCCTTGCGGTTGCGACGAGGCAGCAGCGCCAGGCCGCCCAGGCCCAGCAGGCTCATCGTGGCCGGCTCGGGCACAACGCCCGGCGAGCCGATGTCAATGCCGGTGCCGCCATCGCCATTACCCGGAGCGACGAACGCGCCGTTTTCGCCCGCGACGCTAAAGCCGAGATCCGTCCCGTCGGTGTGCCACTCGAAGCTCTTGCCGCCGCCGTCGGAGTCACCGAAGGTGACGGACGCGACGAGGTTTGCGGCGCCGGCGTTGGGATCGGCGTCCCAGAGTTCGATCTGGTCGCCATCGGCGCTCAGCCCGGAGAAGTCATTCGGACCGCCAAAGTCGTCTCTGGAGTATGCGGTGAATCCACCGCCCCAGGCACTGACGAAGTCGGACAGGTTGTCGGTACCTTCATCGACAATCACGATCGACTGCCCTGCAGAGATCGCGATGTCCGGGAACAGGGCGCCATCGTTGCCCGTGGGACCGTCGTCGTCCCAGTAGTAGTTTTCCAGATCCACAGCCGTGCTGCCGGTGTTGGTCAGCTCCCACCAGTCGCCGTTGGCGGCTCCGCCGGGATGGTCAGAGTTGCTCATCGCTTCGGTAATCATCAGGTCGGCCCAGGCACTTCCGGCGACCGCCAGTACCGCTCCCATCAACAACATAGATGCTTTGCACTTCATTTCACTACCCTTCCTTTTCTAAAATCCTAAAAAACGGCTTGTTGGGCAAAAGGTGTCCTTGGTGGATATATGATTGGCTTGCTCGACTCGAAGCAATCCGAACCACCAACATGGAGACATACCCAGCTGTTCATTCAAGGATCACCAGTTGTCAGGCTACAGACGGCCAGCCCCATTTGTCCATGTCTTTTCCGCGATTTTTGGCGATTGTTGGCGATTTTGGGCAGAGACTTCGACCGATCCGAAGCCAGACGCCTCCCACAAAAGTCAGATGGCCGAAAAGCAGAACCTTCCTGTGACGCAAACGAAGACGTAACGTCACGAAAATGGAGCTGAGGGGTACTGCCCCCGGAGCGCTGAGGAAGCCGTCAAGCCATGGGCCTCCGTTCCTCTTCACGCCGCCTTGGACAGCAATGTCTCAGCACAATCCGTTGCGGCAAGACGACGGACGATGCGGTGAGAACGGCGGAGCGTATCGCCAGGGATGGCGGTGGCACGTATCGGCAGGTCGAGCCGGTCGAGTGACGCGGCGGCAGCAACAAGCATGCCTGTGGCTTGCCCTGCGTAGCCTGGCGAAGCGAAGCGGGCAGTAGGCATGGCATCCGCACGGTCGGGGAAGCAGGCACGGCACCCGTGTGGTGCTTCTGATTCGCGTTCCTACGTGTGATTCGCGGCTGGCCTGTCCGGGCGTCTTCTACTCGGCGAGGATGTCGAGCGAGGCGGCGAGGTCTCGGACCTGCTCGGCCAGGGCGACGGCTTCATCTCGGGTGTTGCCCCAAATGCAGGCGGCCACGCCAATACGGTCGGCGGCGGCGTCCAGGCCGCGGCGGAACGTGTCGATGTCGCTGGCGGTTCGTTCGGGATGCTTCTGCCAGGGGTCGTTGTTGAACAGCCAGATGGCCCCGTACTGCTCGCAGAGGTCGATGGCCTTGTCCATGGGGTTGTAGTCCACCTGCGGGTCGAAGCACATAAAGCCCTTCGTCGCGGCCATCACGTCGAGGCTCTGGGCGTAGCCCATGCAGCAGTGATAGTGTACGCCGCCGTAGACCTCGCCAAGCCGCTCGACGTACGGCCGGGCGAATTCCTCGTACGTCGCGGGGCTGAGGAACGCGGCATTGTCGTCCGAGAAGTGGATGCCATATGGGATCCAGTATTCGGGGCACATGCAGGCAAGATTCGGGACGGTCGCCTCGAAGTGGCGGTGCAGTTCGAGCATCGACGTGGTGACCATGTCCAGCAGCCGGTGGAGTTTCTCGGGGGCCTCGAACATCGCCATCATGGCCGCCTCGGAATGCAGGATGCAGGTGGCGACGTCATTGGGCGACTGGTTGTCGCTGTTGCCGAACTCGGTGTGCGGCCAGCGGCGGTGGAATTCGGCCAACCGCTCGAAGATCACGGGGTAGACGCCATACTCCCAGATGCGTTGCGGCGGGGCGAAGCCGTCGAGTTCGTCGATGTCGCGGAACAGCGGTTCGGCGTTGATGCGGCCGTCGATCTTGATCAGCTCGCAGCCGTAGGCCAGGGACATCAGCCAGGCCGTCCCGCTGAAGTCGCAGTGGGTGAGAGGCACGTCGTTGTAGCCTTCGTGGATGCGTTCGATGCGTGCGTTCCATTCGTCGGCCATCGCGGCGAGGTCGAACTGGACATGTCCAGCTTCCCCACGCACAGCCACGACTTCGTCGAGCTGGTGCTCGTCGAAGGCGGGCGGGGCATGCACATCGCGGGCGATGACCGCCACGAACTCACCGCTGGCGACGTTTTCGTGGTTCAGGGCGAGATGGCCCACGGGTTCGAGGACATCCACTCCCTGCGGCTGGTCAATGTTATGTACGCCCATTCGCTGCTGGCCTCGGCGGAGGGCATGCTGCGGCGGATACCGGGCTATCACGCGCTGTTCGTGCTCGAACCGCAATGCCGCCGCAGCCGCGGCTTTACGTGTCGGCTGCGGTTGGGGCAGGGCGGGCTGGAGCACGCCTCGGATCTCTGTCGACGTATGTCGGAGGAATTCGCCGCCCGCCGCTGCGGGTACGAGGCCTTCATCGCCTCGACGCTGCTGGAGTTGGCGGTCTTCGTTTCGCGCGAGTACGGTCAAATCGAGAGCGCGCCGGCCCGATCGCTGGTGCGAATCGGCGAGGTCATCAGCCATCTGCAGACCCACTACGCCGAGCCAATCTCGCTGGAGGACCTGGCCGAGTTGGCGTGCGTTTCGAAGAACACGCTGCTGCGGCGGTTCCGCGAGGGCACGGGCGAGAGCCCGATCCGTTACCTGCTGGGTGTTCGGGTCGACCGGGCGAGGCAGCTTTTGCGGCGGACGGATTGTTCGGTGACGGAGGTCGCCTTTCGGGTGGGGTTTGCCGACAGCAACTACTTCTCGCGACGGTTTCGGGATCTGACGGGCTGCTCGCCGCGTGAATTCCGCCAGCAAAATGCTTGACCGACCGGGGGTTGTGAAGTAATTTACTGCGTTCGTGTCGGTATGCGCGGTCCGAGGTGGGCTGCGCGGAACGTGGCGTGCCGGCCACGTGACGCCTTCGGGCGTACCGGCGGGGCCAGGCGGCCTGTGTGGGCGTCCGCCCGAAGCACAAACCGAACGATTGTCCTAGGATACCATCGCGTCACGGGCGAGATCGGTCGATCTGCAGTAAGGTTGACATCCGGCACGCAACGGCCGCCCGCGGGGCACAGGAGAGCATTGTGTCAGAATCAGCATCGCAACTGGTCAAGGAACTCATCGACGCCGGCATTCACTTCGGTCACCGCGTCAGCCGCTGGAACCCGAAGATGAAGCCCTACATCTACGGCAAACGCAACGACCTGCACATTATCGACGTCAAGCAGACGCTGCGAGGCTTGCTGCTGGCCAAGAAATTCATCACCCAGACCGTCGGCGGCGGCAAGGACATCGTCTTTGTCGGCACAAAGCGACAGGCCCGCAAGTCGGTCCAGACCCACGCCGAACGCGTCGGCATGCACTGGGTCAACGACCGCTGGCTGGGCGGCACACTGACGAACTTCCGCGAGATCCGCAAGCGGATCGGTCGACTCGAAGAACTCGAAGCCATGGAGGCCGAGGGCAGCATGGACGCCTTCAGCAAGAAGGAAGGCTCGCGGCTGCGTCGCGAGATGCGGAAGATCCAGCGGAACCTTGGCGGCATCCGCAACATGGAACGCTTCCCCGGCGCGATCGTCGTGGTCGACGCCGTCCGCGAGCACATCGCCGTCCGCGAGTGCAGCAAGTCCGGCGTGCCCATCATCGGGCTGATCGACACGGACACCGATCCGGACCTGATCGACATTCCGATCCCGGGCAACGACGACGCGATGCGGTCGATTGAAATCGTCATTCGCGAGCTTGCCGATGCGGCCCAGCAGGGCATCGGCCAGCGGACCGAGGGCAAGGACGGCGAGGACGTAGGCCCGCAACCCAAGCGGCGCAGCCGTCGGGCCACTACCGCCCGTGCCGAGCAACCGACCGAGGACGAGGCCGACCAGGCCGACCAGAAGCCGGCTGGCGAAGCGCCCGCCGCGAAGGCCGAGGAAGCACCCGCCAAGCCGGCGGCCGAGGGCGAACTCGTCAGCGATGCCGAGAAGGCCGGTGAGCCCGAACCGGCGGCGAGCGCCAACGGCGAATCCACCGAAAGCTAGCGGCCGGTCGGTCCGGCACACAAGCGACGAATTGCCGACCGAGGATCCCTATCCACACAACACCTGAACGACGACAGACGACTCAACGGAGATAATACTGATGGCAGAGATTACCGCAGCATTGGTCAAACAGCTTCGCGACGACACCGGCCTGGGCATGATGGACTGCAAGAAGGCCCTCGAAGAGGTCGGGGGCGATATCGCCGCGGCCAAGGACGCCCTTCGCAGCAAGGGTCTGGCCACTGCCGAGAAGAAGGCCGGCCGGGCCACGAAGGAAGGCCTCGTCGCGATCAAGGTCAGCGGCGATAACACCGCCGGGGCGATCGTGGAAGTTCAGTGCGAAACCGACTTCTGCGCCCGCAATGAAGAATTCCAGACGATGGTCCACCACCTGGCCGATCTGGCCTTCGATGCCGAGGACGGAGAGGTCGAGGCCTCGGAGACGATGACCCAGGCCCTGCAGGACACGCTCGCCAAGATCGGCGAGAACATGAGCTACGCTCGCGGCATGAAGATTTCGGCCACCAGGGTCGGCTCGTACCTGCACCACAATGGCAAGGTCGGTGTGCTGGTCGGTGTGGACAAAGAACTCGATGACGATCTGTTGACGGACGTCTGCATGCACATCGCCTTCAGCGATCCGATGGGCATCACGCCGGACGACATCCCGGCCGACCTGATCGAGAAGGAAAAGCAGTTTGCCACGCAGGAAGCCGTCGACTCCGGCAAGCCGCAGGATATCGCCGAGAAGATCGTCGAAGGCAAGATGCGGAAGTTCCTGGAAGAGCGGGCTCTTATGGAACAGCTCATCGCCCGGGAAGACAAGTACGGAAAGAAGAAGGTCAAGGACGTGCTGGACGGCGCAGCGGTGATGGCCTTCGCCCGTTTCGCCGTGGGTGTGGACTAGGACCCCGTGAACGCGACTGGTTACCAACGCGTGCTGTTGAAACTTTCCGGCGAGGCGCTCTGCACGCCGGGTGAGCCCGGCGTCAATGCCGACAGTATGCGGGCCGTTGCCGAACAGATGCGCCCGGCTGTTGAAGCGGGCGTCCAGATCGGTGTCGTAGTCGGGGCCGGCAACTGGGTGCGAGGCCGACAGTTGGCCGACGACCCGCACGTGCATCGGACCACCGCCGATTACATGGGCATGCTGGCGACGGTCATGAACGGCCTGGCCCTGCGGGACGGGCTGAAGGGCAGCGGCATCGACGCGATCGTCATGAGCGCCATTGCCATGCCGCTGGTCTGCGAGACGTACTTCCGCCCGCGGGCGATGGAGTATCTCGCGGCCGGTAAGGTGCTGATTTTCGTCGGCGGCACGAGCCATCCCGGCGTGACGACCGACATGTGTGCGGCCATCCGCGCCTCGGACATCGACGCGGAAGTCGTGCTCAAGGCAACAAAGGTCGACGGCGTCTTTGACAGCGACCCGCAGACCAACCCGAGCGCGAAGAAGTACGATCGTCTGAGCTACCGGCAGGCCGTTGGCGACCGCCTCGGGGTCATGGACCTCACGGCGATGGTGTTCTGCATGGACCATGGTCTGCCGATCCAGGTCTTCAACGTCGGCGGCGACGGCAACTTCGCCCGAGCCGTCGCGGGCGAGAACGTCGGTACGCTGGTGACGCAACACGCATAGCAGGAGACAGCCATGGACGAAATCCTGATGGACGTTGAAGAGCAGATGGAATCGGCCGTCGATTACCTGCGGAAGGAGTTCCGCGGTATTCGCACGGGTCGGGCCAACCCGGGCCTTGTCGACCACATCAAGGTCGAGTACTACGGCTCGCCGACGGACCTCCGTCAACTGGCCTCGATATCCGTCCCCGAAGCCAACATGATCATTGTCAAGCCGTTCGATCCCGGCTCGATGAAGGCAATCGAAAAGGCCATCCAGTCCAGCGACCTCGGCATCACGCCGGCGACGGACGGGAAAGTGATTCGCTTGATCGTCCCGGCCCTGTCCGGTGAGCGACGCACGCAACTGGTCAACCAGGTCAAGAAAATGGCCGAGGCTGCCAAGATCTCCATCCGTAACGCCCGCCGCGACGGCAACAAGGGAATCGATCAGTTGGAGAAGGACTCGGAGATCACCGAAGACGACGCCCATCGCGGCAAGGACGACGTCCAGAAGCTGACGAAGAAGTACGAGGACGATGTCGATAACCTGCTGGAGACCAAGACGACTGAGATCCAGGAAACATGACCCACGGAGCGGGTAGGCTCCAAGGAAAAGCAACGTCCACGCCGCAAGCAAGGTAGAGGGCGTACTCGCTTGCTTGGAACTTGAATTCTGGAGCGCGGCGTTGCACCCCGTCTTGAGAAATTGTCTGGCACACAAAGGATCGTCGCTCAGGGCCGATACGTTACAATAGGATATCCAGGGGGGAGTAGCTCAATTGGCAGAGCAACGCCCTTTTAAGGCGTAGGTTCTGGGTTCGAGTCCCAGCTCCCTCATTGGCAGGCGATCATGTATGCGTGGTTGCCTCTTTCATGCGCGACCGCCCCATCGCACTTCGATCGGGCCGTTGCACAACCCCGTCATTCTCCATCCGAACCGCACGAGAATACAGTATATTGTGAAGGCACACGCCTTCCACGTATTTCGATTTGCGAAAGGCTTGACAGATGCCCATTTGTAAGTAAACTACTCGATCCCCCCGCCGCGAACACTGCGGCTGGGGCGTGTCGATTCGCACACCGTTGTGCGATAGATGGCCCCATCGTCTAGTGGCCTAGGACACCGGGTTTTCATCCCGGCAACCGGAGTTCGAGTCTCCGTGGGGTCAGAAGGGCGAGGTTGCCCGCCGCAGCCTCGCCCGTTTTTGTGCCCGTTTGTGCGAGACCGTCGCTACTGCTTCCAGCCGGAGCCTACCCCGACGCGGTAGCCGTAGTACAGGCCCAGCAGGCCGAAGAGCACAAGGAAAGCCGCGTCGCCGGGGCTCTCCTTCAGGGCGTCAACGTACGTGATGCCCCGCAATGCGTTTTCGATGTAGGTAAGGTGTTCCGCCTGTTGCTCGGTATTGTATCTCAGGAATTCGGGGTCGCGCTTCGCTTGGGCGGATATCTGTACCATCGCAGCGCTGATTTCCCGGTCCTTGATGATCTCGAAGGACACGTAGCTGCCGGCGACCACGCCGGCAGCGCCGATAACGGCTGCGAGCGTGCCGACGGTTGCGTTGCGTCGCCTGGCCAGCAGGGCTGCGCCCCAGCCGGCGCCAGCGCCGACGAGAATGGCAAGCCAGCCGATTTCGTAGCCGGTACTGACGGCGACCACGACCCACAATGTTGCGGCCAGGCCGGCCCCGATCAAGCCGCCAAGGATGGTCGGGATGAGCTTCACGCCGGTTGGTTGCACCTGCAACCGAGACGCGGCAGCCGCGGCGGCGGGTTGGGCGTAGGCGGGCAGGTCGGGATCCACGCCTCCGGCGGCCGGCGTCGTGGCGACGGGTGCATCGCCGTCAACGAGCTTCTGCCCGCACGCACAATGCTCCAGACCATCCGCGACGGGCTGGCCGCGGAAATCGCATTGACGGGCGGCCGACGTGGCGGGGCGGCCCGGTTGTTGCCGCGTCGGGTCGCCCCCAGCGACGCCGGCCGATGCGGGGGCGGACCCGGTCGCCTCAATGGTGATCATCTCCTGGCAGACCGGGCACTTGCCACGCTTGCCGAGGGCTTCCGGGCTGACCTTCAGGGAACGATGGCACTGCGGACACGATACCTTCATTGCGTTCTCCCACTTGCCAACTGCGGACAGGAGCCTATCGATTGTGTATGACGTTACGACGAACCTTCGTCCGCGTCAAAACAGAATTCAGCGAGGCGGGATGGGCAATCTCCGCCTGACGGCTGGATTTGAACGACTCGGATCGCTAGACTGATCTGACTTGCGAAACACCAACCCCCTGATTTGAGGATACCGATGGGAAAGCCTGTGCTTCTGTTGATTCGCGATGGGTGGGGTATCGCCCCGGACTATCCGGGTAATGCCGTCGCCGCCGCCAATACGCCCAACATGGACCACCTGCTGGCCGAGTACCCCTGGTGCACGCTGGATGCAGCCGGCGAGGCCGTCGGCGTCCGCCAAGGCTCGCAGGGATCGAGCGAGGTCGGCCATCTGAACATGGGTGCCGGCCGCATCGTCGAGCAGGAGGTCGTCCGCGTCGATAAGCTTATCCGCTCCGGCGAGATGTGGGAGAACGACAAGCTCCACAGCGCCGTCGCCCGCTGCAAGGAGACCGGCAAGGCCTTCCACCTGATGGGCCTCGTTCAGGATCAGGGCGTCCACGCCACGCAGGAGCACCTCTTCGCATTCATCAAGCACCTCGCCAAGGCGGGCATCCAGACAATCTACATTCACTTCTTCGGCGACGGCCGCGACACACCGCCACAAAGCGCGCTGACCTATCTCGACCAACTCGAGGCCGTCTGCGCCGAAGCCGGCGCCGGCAAGGTTGCCACCGTCCAGGGCCGCTACTGGGCGATGGATCGCGGCGAGAACTGGGACCGCACCCAAAAGGCTTATCGCCTGCTGACTGCCGGCGAGGGCCTCAAGGCTTCCTCCGCCCGAGAGGCCATCGAGCAGGCCTACGAGCGTTCGAAGAAGCAGAGGGCCGACGGTGACGACCTCGTGGAGACCGACGAGTTCATCATGCCCACGGCCATCGTCGGCGACGACGGCGAGCCGATCGGCACGATCCAGGCCGGTGACGTGGTCCTGCACACGAACTATCGCCAAGACCGGGCGATCCAGTTGACAAAGGCATTCGTCGAGGACGACTTCACTGAGTTCGACCGCGGGCCGACAATGGACATCGTCTTTCTGGCCCTGACGCGATATTACAACGAACTGGACTGCGAACTCGTGCCGCCGATGAACATGGCCAAGCTTCTTGGTGAGGTGCTGGCCGAGCATGGCAAGTGGCAGCTCCGCATCGCCGAGTACCAGAAGTACCGTCACGTGACGAGCTTCTTCAACGGCAAGAGCCTCACGCCGTTCCCCGGCCAGGATAACATCGAGGTCGAATCGATCAGTATCCCCGAGGACCAGAAGCCCGAAATGAGCGCTTACGAAGTGACGGAACTCGTCACGACAGCCGTGACGAACGGCATCGAGGCTGTCCGCAGGGCGGCGGCGGACGGCGAGACGTCGGCCCTGGAGTCGCGCGATTTCGGTGCAGGCGGCAGCGACGATCTCGGCGACACCTACGACGCGATCATGCTCAATTTCGCCAACGGCGACATGGTCGGCCATACGGGCGTCTTCGATGCGGCGCTAAAAGCAATCGAAGCCGTGGACGACTGTCTTGGCAAGGTCGTCGATGCGGTGCTGGCCCGCGATGGCGTGGTGCTCGTCACGGCCGACCACGGCAACGCTGAGGAAATGACGAAGCGCGACTCCGACGACGTCCAGACCAGCCATACGCTGAATCCCGTGCATTTCGTTCTGGTGGCCCGGGACGCGAAGGATCGCTTCAAACTCCGCGAGCACGGCAAGCTCAGCGACATCGCCCCGACCATGCTGAAGCTGCTGGGCATCGATGTTCCCGCCGAGATGACCGCGGACTGCCTGATCGCGGACTGACCGCATGATCGGCGCATGCTGAAACTGCTGGGCATGGACGTTTCCGCCGAGATGAGTGCGGAGTACCTAATCGTGGACTGAACGGGCGAGCGGCGCATAAAGAAACGCCGGCGAGCAGGGGCGGATTCCTCAGCAAATCTAGACGACCTGGGCCTGGCGTCCCCGGCGGCGACGGCGGTTGATGATCTTGCGGCCGGCCTTGGTGCGCATGCGTGCGCGGAAACCGATCTTGCGGGTTCGTTTGCGTTTTGAAACTCGACGTGGGTAATGCATCACTCACCTCACCGTGTGTCTTCAGAATTCAGCTTGCAGGGGAATCGCCCATAGTAACGACCATCCCCGCAGGCGACAAGGGAAATATCCGGCCCGGTGAGCAGCACGAACAGCATCTTCTGTGGCACAACCAGTTTTTCCGTTGAGATGCGAGGCCAGGCCAGTAAGGTCAGCGCGCAGCGGTTGCGGCGATGGCCGTCGCACGCGACTGGACGTAACCTCCAGATGCTGCCTTGGCGACGACAATCTTACCAAGTCCTGCCCGCCCTGAGCGTGCGACGCCACCGGCTTGGCGAGAGCCTGCGAACCGTGACCATGGCGTGGATGGCCGGCGTGATCTGGATGACCATCGTTGCCGGAAGCCGCGCGACCACCTTCGCGCGGATGCCCGGCTTTCACAAGGTCCACGTCGGCCTGGGGGCCTTGCCTTCCTTGCGACCTTCGGGCACCTGCCCGCCGCGATCCTCATCGAACGCAGCGGCGGAAGTCCCAGTTCATCTGATGCATGCCCGACCCCGGCTCGCGACGGATTCGCGAGACCGCGCGGTCCATCGAAGCAAATGTCCACAACAACGTCTCGACGCGGCTGTTCTACCGGCGGCGGGTTCGCAGCTGGCAACGCGACATCCGTAAGGCCGAGAAACGCCAAGGCAAACAGAGCCCCGACGAGGCGACGGATTCCGAAGACCGGTAAGTTGCCGGCGTGCCTCGGGTCGGCGAATCTCGTACAATTCCGCACATGCGAATTTTCGTCTCGGCTGATCTTCATGACGACGTGCGACGGTCACGCACGCCGAACGACCGCCTTGAGCAGGAGTTGCGTGCCGCCGGTCCGTCGGCCGAGGACGTGCTGGTCCTCGCGGGCGATATCGCCGGCGCGCTCGACGAGCAACTGCTCGCGTGCCTCGAACGTTTTGCCGCCTTCCCCGGCCGAAAGTTCCTCGTCCCGGGCAATCACGATCTCTGGCTGCCGGCGCAGGCGACCGCCCCGGATGCCTCGCTGCAGCGATACCGCGACGAGTTGCCGCGGCTCGCCGAGTCGCGGGACTTCACGTTGCTCGATCACAGCCCGTCCGTCTGCGATGGCGTGGGGCTGGCCGGTTCCATCGGCTGGTACGACTACAGCTTTCGCGACGCGTCGCTGGGCATACCGCTGCCGTTCTACGAGCGGAGAATCGCCCCCGGGGCAGCCGAGTACTACGGCGGCTATGAGGACATGCTGACTGCACACGCCGACGTGCTGACCGAACGACACATGGACATCGGCGCACGCTGGATGGACGGCTGGCGCGTGCGGCTGGGGATGGAGGACCGCACATTTCTCCACGGGCTGCTGGCCTCCCTGGAAGCACAACTCGACGAGCTGGCCCGCCGGTGCACACGCATTGCAGCCTTCGTTCACCATGTGCCGTTCGAGCAGCTCCTGCCGCCGAAGCGCCGGGACCACCCCTTGCCGAACCGCTTCCGTTTTGCAATGGCGTACATGGGTTCGCCCCGGATCGGCGAGGTCCTCGAAGCCTGTTCCGCGGTGCGCTGGGTTGTCTGCGGCCACTCGCACTGGCCGCGCGACGAGCAGATCGGTCCCATCCGCGCGATGAACGTCGGCAGCACGTACGTCCACAAGCGACTGGCGGTGATTGATACCGACGAGGCGTAGTACGCCGACCAGCGATCGTGTCGGTTGCCATTTCGAACGCAGAGACGAGTCTTTGAGCCGCGAAGCTGAAGAATCCCACAGGAACATTCGAGGATGGCTCGGGGACATTGAGGAGCCGCGCGTTCTGCTCAGGTGCCCGGCGGGCAAACGGAATACGCATGCCCGCAGAGAAGGCATGGCACCCGGCCGTGAGTCTTGACGCTGCACGTTTCTCGTGCCAGCCCGGCAGGGGACATTTCTTCTGGCCGGTGCATCCGCTAGAATACAGCCCATGGCAAAACAGCGAGACTACTACGACATCCTTGGCGTAAAGCGCAACGCCAGCGAGGCCGACATCAAGAGTGCCTACCGCAAGCTTGCGCGGAAGTATCACCCGGACGTAAACAAGGCCGCTGACGCGGGCGAGAAGTTCCGCGAGGCGACGAAGGCGTACGAAGTGCTCTCCGATCCGGAGAAGCGCAAGACGTACGACCAGTTCGGTCCCGACGCTTTCGAGCGTGGGGGGCCGGGGGCGGGGCCGGGCGGCCCCGGCGGGCCGCAAGCGGCGGGCGGACCGGGCGGCGTGCGCGTGGACTTCCGCGACATCGGCGATATCTTTGGCGGTGGCGGCGGTCACGGCTTCATGGGCATGAGCCTCGACGAGATCATGGAAGCCCTCGGCGGACGTGCCCGTCGCGGCGGGCGGCGTGGTGGCCCCGGTCGCGGCGGCCCGGCACCAAAGGGCCAGGATCTCGAACACACGCTGCAACTCGATTTCATGCAGGCCCTCTATGGCACGCAGGCGTCGCTGCAGATTACCGGCGGCGACGGCAGCCAGACCATCACCGTCAAGATTCCGCCGGGCGTCAAGGACGACCAGCGGATTCGGGTGCGCGGCAAAGGCGGGCAAGGCCCCGGCGGGGCGGGCGACCTGTACATCGTCTGCAAGATTCGGCCTCACCCGTACTACCGGCGCGAGGGCAATGACCTGTACGTCGACGTGCCGATCAGCGTGGCCGAGGCAACGCTGGGCGGCAAGATCGACGTGCCGACCATCGATGGCATGACGACGGTGACGATTCCCGCCGGCACGCCGAGCGGCCGGAAGCTGCGCCTCCGTGAGAAGGGTGTGCGGGCTGCCGACAAGGCCGAGCCGCGAGGCGATCAGTACGTTGTGGTGAAAATCGTCCCGCCGACGGAACTCTCGGAGAAGGGCAAGGAGCTGATGCAACAGTTTGCCGCTACGACGGAAGACGACCCACGAGCGGGCGCGCCATGGAGGTAAGAGGCCACACCCATCTGCGCTACGCGTTGTTGAGCGTCTGTCTCGCGGCCATGGCGCTGGTGCTGGCCTGGATGTTTGGCATGACGATGCAGACCGGAGACATCGCCGATGCCGAAGCCATCCGGCTGATGCGAAATCTCGCGATTGCATCGGTGGCGATGCTGGGGCTGACGCTGATTGCGCTGGTGGGCGTGGTGCTTCGCTGGATCCGCTCGTCGATGGGCCTGCAGAAGCCGCTCCCGCAGAGCCACTACGTCGATGCGTGGTCGGAGGCGGGTAAACGCATGCGGGCGCCGCCGGCCGATGATGCCATCGACATCCGAGACGATGACGACGCGTGGCGCGACGAGGAGGACGATCTTTACGGCCGCGAGGATGATGACGATGACGAGCCGTCGGGATCGTCGCGCCAGTAGAAGAGTCGCATGTCGGCGGGCTGGAGCGTCAGCGCGCCGCCGCGACCGGGATGAAGGGTGAGACTGTCCCGCCGCATCTGGCCTTGCGAACGGTAGACCGGGGTGAGCAGTCCCGTCGGCGGTGGGGCCAGGCGGATCTCGGCGGTCCGGCGCGTACGGAAAACCGCCAGGCCGTTCGTGAAATCCTCTTCAACGACCGGCTGCTCCCGCCACAGCAACGCGGCACATCCGCCGACCACGACCAGCAGCACGCCCGCGACTCGCAATTGCGGGTGGCGGATCAGGGGCGCCCCGGCGAGCAGTACCGTCACGACAGCCGCGACCAGGAACGCACGTTGCTTGGTGCCTGCTGGCCAGGCCGGGTAGTCGTCCTTGAACGGGTCGTAGGCGATGGGGTCGATGAACGCGTCGCGCGTCACGACCGCCGGCGGCCAGGCGATCTCCGCGACGGTCCGGCCGAGGGTCACGCCTTCGCGGCCGAGCAGCTCGATGTCGTAGGTCTGGGAGGCGGCGATCGGCGGGAGGATGACGGCGACGTCCGCGCGTTTGCCGGGCAGGACGGCCGCCGGCAGGAGCATGGTCGGGCCGCCGCCACGCCACCGCATGCGTACGGCGACACACTCGGTGTCGGTGAGGTTCTCAATGCTCAGGACGCCCGTTGCGTAGGGCGCGATGCGCGAATCGGTCGCGCCGGGGAGAAGCTGCGCCTCAGCGTGGGCGATGGATGTCAGCAGCAACAGCACGAGAGCGGGCAGTGTCAGTGCCCATGACGGCGCGGCGGCGGTCCGGTACGCGGCGAGCCGGCGCAGGTGCCATGTCCGGCTGCACCAGGTCAAGAGGTGGCGGCGCGGGTACTCCAGCAGCCGCAACCGGGATCGCCTGACGCGCTGCAGCAGGTGCCGTGCCGAACAGGTGGGTGTGCTGGCCTCTGAGGATGTGCGGAGTCTCACTTGCCTGCCTCCGCTTCGGCCCGGTCGACGAGTCGGCAGGCGCGAAGGACCTCCGCGACGCTCCACGCCTGGGCAAAGCAGCCTCGCGGGTGATGCGGCCAGTCGCCGTCGAATATCTCGCTGACGTGCCCGAGGCCGGCGTGTTCGAGATGGTCCGCAAAACCGCTCAGCCATCGGCGCGCCTGGGTCGGCGCGTGTGCATTGCCGGCGGCGGCTTCCACCTTCAGGTAGGCCTCGATGAACGGCCCGATCAGCCACGCCCAGACCGTGCCCTGGTGGTAGGCGCGCTCACGCGATTCCCAGCAGCCGCCGTATCGCCGGCGATAGCGGCTGTCGTCGGGCGAGAGCGTCCGCAGGCCGACCGGTGTCAGGAGCTTCTCTTCGATGACGTTGAGGATGGCACGTTGCTGTTCGGTGCTCAGTGGGCTGTGCGGCAGCGACACGGCCAGGACCTGGTTGGGGCGCAACGATGCGTCCGGTCCGGCCGGCGTGATGACGTCGTTGAGCCAGCGGAACTCGGGGTTCCAGAAGGCCTCGATAAACGCCGAGGCAATGCCGGCCGCGTGTCGCGCGTAGGTGCTGGCGGCATCCGGGTCGTCGCCGCGGCACCTCTCGGCGAGTATGCAGTGCGCACTGTGCCACATCGCGTTGATCTCGACGGGCTTGCCGTAGCGGGCGGTGATGACCTCCTCGCCGAGTTTCGCGTCCATCCAGGTCAGTTGGGTCTCCGGTCCGCCGGCGAGCAGCAGGCCGTCGTCGGCGGCGTGAATACCGAACCGAGTGCCGTCGCGGTAGTGGCGGAGAATCGTCTCGCAGGCCGGACGAAGCGTCTGCGTCCAGAAGCCGCTCGCCTCGACGTCGTCGGCAACGCACTGCATGTACCGCTCGGCGGCCATAATGAACCAGAGCGACGCATCGACGGTGTTGTAGTGCGGCTCGCCACCGTAGTCGTCGAAGCGGTTTGGCACGAGGCCGTCGTGGATCGCTTCGGCATAGGTGCAAAAAACGCCGCGGGCGAGTTCGAGTTGGCCGGTCTCCAGCAGCAGGCCGGGCAGAGCGATGAAGGCATCGCGACCCCAGTCGGCGAACCATGGAAATCCGGCCAGGATGCTCAGGCCGCCGGCGTGCTGTTCGGTCTGGCGGTTTGCGACATAGGCAGCCGCCGAGGCGGCGAGTCTCGCGACCAGGCGATCGTCGGTGGCCGTGCCGGCCAAGAAGGCTTTCTGTGTGTCGCGGCGGGCCTTGATGGTGGACTTCATGCCAACACCCACGGGCTCGCCGAGAGAGGCGACGAGCTTGCAGCGGTTCTTGCCGTTGGGTGTCCACGTGAACAGGCCGGGTGAGTAGAGGTCCTCGAAAGCATCCTGGCCGCGGTCGCGGTCGACCCGGTAAAGCAGGCGATACCACCACTGGGGATCACCGTCGAAATCGGTGTGTTTGCATGTCAGGTGCAGTGGGGCAATGCCGGCTTTGGGGTCGCAAACGCTGACGCCGGCGTCGGTGGTGTCGACGGTCCACTCGCGGCCGTCGTTGCGGCGAAGTGCGTGAAAATCCCGCAGGGCCGTGAACGGTCGAATCAGCAGCTTCTCGGCCGGCCCGTCGATGTGGTAGCGAACGGCGACGGCGTTCGCGTCAGCGGCCAGCAGCACCTCACGCGTGACCGTGGTCTCGCCGACCTGCCAGACAAACGTGGCGGCGTGGTCGTCCCGGAACTCGGCGAGCAGTTCCGCGCCGTTGGGACTGAACGTGTCGGCGAATTCGTTCGTGGCCAAGTCGATGATCTTGCCATCGACGACGAGTTGCTCCATGAGCGTCGAGAGGGCCAACACGCGGCCGACGGGCGGGTTGGTCGCCGCGACGAGCAGGCCGTGATAGCGTCGCGTGTTGCAGCCGAGAATGGTTCCGGCGGAATAGGCGCCGAGTCGATTGCTCCGCAGCCATTCGGTTTCCAGGCTCTGCGACAGGCCTCGCTGGCTGAGGGGATCCTTGAGCGACAACGGCTTGATGCGTGGCGTCTTGGGCATCGGCGTCTCCCGGTTCGAGGGGTCCAAAGCAGTATACCCCATATCTCAACATGGTGGGGCGCGTGCGTCAATCAGGTCTCGCGCGGCGTCGGATGCTGTCGAGGATGTTCATGTAGTTGATGTACGCATCGTAGGGCGACTCGTAGGGATTGAAATACTTGTGGACGTCGCCGTCGGCGAAGTACTTCGTACACATGTAGTAGAAGTGGTCGGAGGTCTGCAGCTTTCGCCAGTCGTGTATCAGGTCGGCATCCTCGCTGTCGAGCACCTCGGCGGCCAGGGCATAGACGTCGTGCAGGGCATTGGACTGCATGCTGTTGCCCAGCCAGGCGGACAGGTCTCGCTCGGTATCGGCCCAGGAGATCATGTGCGGCACGTCGACCTCACCGACAGACGGGTATCGCTCAATCGCCTGGGAGACGGTGAGGAAATCGTTCTTGCCGTTGGCCATGATAGCCCCGGGCAGGGAACGCATAAACTCGAAGATACCGGTATCCGCCCATTGGTGCTCGCCGAAGGTCTCGTAGTCCATGAACAGGTTGCAGACGTAACCGTTGCCATTGATCCGGTCGACCCAGCCGGCGAACGTCTCCGTCGTCAGCGGCCATTCCTTCCAGGCGCGATTGCCGAAACGGAAGGCGATGTCGTCGCTGAGGCGGTAATTCTTCAACAGCATGCGCAGGCTGCCGCAGTTCGGCGGGTTGTAGATGAAGTTCGGACTGCGATAGCCCAACACGTAATCAGCGCCTTCGGAGAGGATGGCATCGAAGCCCATGTCCTCGACGACCTTGGCGACGTCGTTGTTGTACGTCAGCTCCGTGTTGCGGAAAACTTTGGGGCGCTGGCCGAAGAGTTCTTTCATCAGATCGGAATGCTTCTGCGTCTGGGCGATGAACTCCTCGCGACTGTAAAGGAACGAGAGGCTGTGGTAGTACGTTTCGGCGAAGAACTCGACACAGCCGGTATCCGCGAGGGCCTTGAAGGAGTCGAGCACTTCGGGCATCCACTGGCGGCACTGCTCAATGATCGTGCCGGTCACGGCGTAGCTGATGCGGAAGCGCCCTTCATGGGCCTCGATGAGTTCAAGCATCAGTCGGTTGCTCGGCAAATAGCACTTCCCGGCGACCTTGCGGAGGATCTCCTCGTTCTTGCGGTCATCGAAGTAGTTCGTGCCGGTGTCAAAGACGCTGTAGCGTCGCAGACGGAACGGCTGATGCACCTGGAAGTAGAAAACCACGGATGCCATGTCAGCCATTAAACCGTATCGGCGAGCAAAGCGAAAGCCCCCGTCCCGGAATCGCGGAGGAATTCATCGATTTCGATCACTGACAGTCGGTTTATGGATGTAGCGCGTCGCGAGGAGACGGCATTGTCTGTATCGATGGGATACTGACAGTCGGTTTATGGATGTAGCGCGTCGCCAGGAGACGGCATTTTCTGTATGAATTCGATACTGACAGTCGGTTTATGGATGTAGCGCGTTGTGAGGAGACGGCATTCATGTACAAACGGGCGGATAGGCATGCGGGCCAGCGCCGGCGTCAGTGTCCGGTGGCCACGCGGGCGTAGATGTCGCGGACCTTGCAGGCGCTGTCGCGCCAGGAGAACTTCTTAAGGTCGATCTGCCCGTGATCGCGGAGCGTTCGGTGGAGTGGTTTGTGCCGGATGACGGCGAGGATCTTGTTGGCCATCTCGTCGGTATCCCAGAAGTCGACCTTCAGCACGTGGGTGAGCACTTCGCTGACACCGGACTGTCGGGAGATGATGACCGGCACGTTGTGGCTCATGGCCTCGAGTGGGGCGATGCCGAACGGCTCGGAGACGCTGGGCATGACGTACAGGTCGGCCATCGAGAAAATACGGTCGACGTCCTGGCCGCGGAGGAAACCGGTGAAGGTCACGTAGCGCCCGATGCGGAGATCGGCGGCGAGGCGGATGCACCGCTGGACCATGTCGCCACTGCCGGCGACGACGAAACGGACCTTGTCGACCTTCTCGATAACCTTCCGAGCCGCCTGCAGGAAGTACTCCGGACCCTTCTGCATGGTGATGCGGCCGAGGAAGAGCACGATTGTCTCGTCGCGACGGATGGGCGTCAGCTCGTAGCTGCCATTCTCCGGTAGGTCGACGGCGTTGTAGACGACCGCCACGCGGTCGGGGTCCACGCCGTAGCGGTGGACGATGATATTCCGCGTGAGGTGGCTGACGGCGATGACCCGCGTGGCCGCGTGCATACCGGCACGCTCGACGTCGTAGACCTGCTGGTTGATGTTCTCGCCGCTGCGGTCGAACTCGGTGCTGTGGACGTGGATGACCAGCGGCTTGCCGGTCGCGCCGGCCACGGCCATGGCTGCCGGGAAGGTCATCCAGTCGTGGGCGTGGATGACGTCGAAGTCCTCGCAAAGGGCGAGTTCCACGGCCAGCCGGGCGTAGCGGTGAATCTGGCCCATGAGATCGCCGTCGTAGTTCACGCCCGCGCCGCCGAGTACGAACGAGCCTTCGGGCAGTGTCATGGCCGGCTCTGGCAGTTCGGTGCTTTGGCTGTGGACCCTGCGCGTCGCCTTGCGGGTGGCGTCCAGCGCCTTGCGGACGCGGTGCTTGGCGGCCACGCGGCGCTGCTGCCGTCGCACGGCTTCGACGTCCTGCTGTGGCATATCGGGCGAGCCGTAGGGTGAAGGGATGACCGCATCGAGCTTGCGGAACTCCACGTGCTCGAACGCCTCGGGCCAGCGGGCTTCGTCCTCGCCGCCCGGAACCCGAACGTCGGCCGGTGAGCGCAGCTGCACGTGCTCGACCGCCCCGCGCTGTTCGGGCGTGACGGCCGTGGGAAGCACAAAGCACACGTCCACGCCGGCCTCATCGAGACTGCGTGTCAGGCCATAGCAGGCCGTGCCAAGGCCGCCGCTGATGAACGGCGGGAACTCCCATCCAAGCATGAATACGCGCATCGGTCGATCCTGAGTGTTGAACCTGTGTGGTGGTATTATATAGCCGTGTCATATCGATAGCCGAAATCGGGCGTGACGACCACGGCAAGAAGAAGGACATTACCGCCGAGTTTCGGACGAACAAACGGTCGCGCCCTCCGTGACGCCAAAACATCCCTGCGATGCATCTTACGGAACGTGAAGCTGGACATCGATCGCCCCGGGTCGTTACATAATTAGCGTGCCACGGGATTTGCGTCAATGAAATTCCGGAGCAAGACTGTTTCGGCTGCGGACGGCGCGCTGGTGGAAGCGGATGCTTTGCATTGCCGGGCCGCGCTGGTAGCATGCGGCCATGAATATTGTTCTAATCGGCATGAAGCATTGCGGCAAGAGCACGGTCGCGACGCTGCTCGGCGAGTGGCTGGAGGCGAGCGTGGTTGACACCGATGACCTGCTGGCCGATCTGTACACCGCCGAGACCGGCACGTCGCGCAGTGTGCGCGAAATCTTCCGAGAGGTTGGGTATGAAGGGTTTGCCAGGCTGGAGCGGCGTGCCTGCCGCGAGGTGGCCGGTCGGACCGAGCAGGGCGAGCCACTGGTGGTGGCGCTGGGCGGGCGCACGGCCACGCAGGAAGAGCTCTGGCCGGTGATCCGGTCGGTCGGAAAGGTCGCGTATCTCAAGGCCGACGCCGTGGTGCTTTACGAGCGTGTGATGGCGGGCGGGCTGCCGCCGTTCCTCGATGCCGCGGATCCAAAAGGCTCGTTCCTGACGATCTGCCGCGAGCGCGAGCCGGTCTACATGAAGCTGTCGGACGTCGTTGTTGACACGCGGATGCAGACGCCCGAGCAGGTGGCCGACGCAGTTATCGGCCTGCTGGGCCTGCGGGGGGATTGAAAACCTTCAGCGGCTTCAAGGCCGTACCGTTCTCGACGAGCGTTGCCACGGCCAGCAGATGTCCCTCTGCGTCGACGGCTGCATACAAGTCTGTCCCCCGTCCCTCTGCCCTCGGCCCTGCTTGCGGCATGTCCAACCGCTCAACGTCGAGCGCGCGGCCGTGGGCGATCAGCCTAGACGCCTGCACGCCGAGACGGACGACGGGCAGGCCCAGCATGGTCAGCGGCGGGATCAGGTGTTGCTGCGGTTGCACGTTGTGGGGCAAGACCGCCGCCTCGATGCAGAACGCCCCGACGGCCAGCCGGGCCAGTGCCGAGCAGTATCCACCGACGTCGAGGGCCTCGCCGAGATCGCGCGCAAGGCTGCGAATGTACGTCCCGCTGCCGCACCATACATTCACAACGACCTGCGGCCAGTCGTATCCAACCAGTTCGATATAGTGGATTTCAACTGACCGTGCCGGAATGTCAAACGTCTCGCCACGGCGGGCACGCCTGTAGGCACGCTGACCATCGACATGAACCGCCGAGTAGGCGGGGGGAACCTGCGGAATACCGCCGGTCAAGGCGCGGGTGGCACGCAGGATATCCTCGCGCGTCGGTTGCTGCGACACGTCGCGAGGGATGATCTCGCCGGTTGCGTCGTCGGTGGAGGACGTCGCACCAAGCGTAACCGTCGCGCGGTATCGCTTCGGCTGATGCTGGACGTACTCGGCAAGCCGCGTGCCCTGGCCGACGCAGACCACGAGCACGCCCTCGGCGAACGGATCGAGCGTGCCGGCATGGCCGACCTTGGTGCGGCGGGGCAGTTGGCGGCGCAGCCGGGCGACGATGTCGTGGCTCGTCGGACCGGGCGGTTTGTGGATGTTCAGGAAGCCAAACACGCCTGGATCATATCGCCTCAGGCCGCCGCCAGGGAAGCCGAATATGTTGACGGCGGAGGCTGGCCGACTGGCGATGGCCCGATAATGAAGGCGTCGCGGCCGCTTATCGGACGCAAGTGTATTCGCCAAGTGGAATATGCTCGAAATCCGCGTGTGATGTGCCTGCGACTCATGTCGCCTGCTGCGTCTTGCCGATACATGAATCTGCAACGGGAGCGCCAAATGTCGAATGCCCATTCAGTCCGAAGTTCTGTTTCAAACCACCTCTGGGATGCCAGGAGAGAGACGTTGAGTGTTGCTGACTGGAGCATGGAAGTCGCACCCGCCAGGGACGTTGCGCGGAAGACTTTCACACCGGATCAAGCCAACGAATCACTGGTTCTCGTAAAACGGATTGTCGGGGACGTGGTTGCCGAATACCAGGTGCTGCTGGAGCTGGAAGAGATGATCGAGTCGGCCGAGGCCTCGGGCCATCGGGGCGATCTTGAAGACGCTCGCCAGCAACTCGTCCAGGCCGTGGACGTCTTGCAGACCTGCCTCGAAGAGTTGGACCAAATTGGAGTCGAGCTGCGGGATTTTGCCCGCGGCATTGTGGATTTTCCGGCCGATGTAAACGGCCGACCCATCAGCCTCTGCTGGTTGCATGGGGAACCGCGCGTGTCTCACTGGCACGACGTGGGAGCGAGTTTCGCTTGTCGCCAGCCTCTGGCGCTGCTCAACAGTGAGGAAGCTGCGATGTCCGACCTGCTGATCTAGCCGACTGGCTGGAACCTCTTGGGCCTGACCGTGCGCGACGCATCGATGTATGATGCCGGCGCGGGGCCACGCGGTCGACCCCGCGACGGGCGGAATGCTTGAAGGGCGTGCGAGATCTGAGCAGTGATCGCACGTCCTTTCTCTCCTTTTTGCGCGGCGACGGGAAAGGGTGCTCGCCGCATGTGTGCGCCTGATAGTCGTTTACGTTTACTGCCAGTGTGGATTCACCTGGGTAGACGTACAAGTGGCCGGTAAATACTCCGACATCTTCTTGATGAAATCGGATTTCGCGGGTACACTTTCCTGTGAGCTTACGAGAGGCAGAATCACAATTCACGTCCACCGGCTGCGTACATACGACACCGCGCTGGGCGACAGATCGACTGATGTCCGCGTCGACGGACAGGCCAGCTTGCAGGGCGCAGCCTTGAACGGTTGTGAGGTGGGTCCCGAGCCGGCGACGCTGAGGCGTCCGTGCCCTTCGCCTGAGACACACGGATGCATGCAGCGGCAGGATGCCGCATCCAAGGAGACTCCAACGCCCCCGGGTTCGCTCGGGGGCGTTTTCTTGCGGTGTGCCGAGGGCGGTCACGGCGATACTGTCGACGCAGTGCGGTGATCCGTGGGGGCGATGACGGCGATTACGCGCCGGTGGTCGCTCTGGAACGACCAGCCGATGCGGCAGCGGCGGGCCTCCAGCCTCTTCGACAGCCAGATGTGGTCGATTTCAAGGACCGGCGCCCAGGCCGGCCAGGTCGCCAGCCAGCCGCAACCGAGCGAGTCGCCGACATTACTGAGCGCACCGTCCCAGTCATCGAAGTGGGCCGAGTCGCGCGGCGTGTTGAAGTCGCCCAGGATCACGACGGGCCGGTCGGTAATGCCGGCGGCCAGTTTCTGCACGGCCCGGATCGGTCCGCCGCGGTCGGTGAAGGGGTTGCTGTCGATATCCACGAGAAGCACGGCCAGATCGGTCTCTTTGCAGCGAACATCCAGGCGCAGGCACGTGCTGCCCTCACCCAGCGGGATCATCTGCGGCTGGCCGGCCTCGCCGCGGACCGCGACGGCCAGGCCTGCATCGCCGGCCAGAATCATATGGTGCGGCAGGGCGCCGGCGATCGCCTCCCTGGCCTCGTCGCCCAGTTCGGCTTCGACGAGGCCGATGACGTCCGCGTCATCCTCCGCCAGGACGGCTGCGATGTCCGACCAGCCTCCCCAGCCGTGCGAAAGATTCCACGTGCACAGCGCGATGCCGTCATCGCCGTCGATCGGGTTCCGCAGCGACACGTGCCGCCCGATGCCCCAGGCCAGCAGGGCCACGGTGAGGACGGACGCGGCGATGCCACGCCGGTGCGCGCGAGCGCGGGCGAAGACCACGGCGCCGATTAGCGTCATCGCCGCCAGCAGAAGGGGAGGGGTGGCGTAGTAGACTGGCGCCACGGCGGTGATGCTGTCTCGGACGCTCAGGCGAACGGCGACGGCCGCGACGGCACCGACAAGGACGCCGGTGAAAACGCTGCGCACGATGCGAGGCAGCAGTCGGCGGCGCGGTGTGTTGCTCCGGCCATCATCTTGCATGTCGTGGGACTCGCGTCCCCCCAGGGTCGGTGAAGCAGGACGCTACATCTTCCGGCTGCGTTCCAGGACGTCCTTGAGATTCTCGCAGACATCGTCGGTCTGCTTCTCCGAAAGGTCAAGCATATCCTTGAGGGCCTCGCCGATAGCGGGGATGTATTTCTCGATGTAGCTCCGTTTCTTGAGCTCCCGGCGGATGCGTATGGTTTTGCGGATGTGCGACCCGAGACGGCGGCCGCATTCCTGCAGGGCCAGGCGGAGTTCCTTGAGGATTTCCGGGTAGCTGGCGACGGCTTCCTTGGATTCGCTGGTGAAGGGCACCCAGACGCTGGCCATGTGGACCACGATGGTCAGGTCGCCCGAGGGCAGCGCGCCGCGGCCCTGCTGCAGGCCGTAACCCCGCCAGTTCGTGCCGACGACGCTCTTGGTGATCGCGCACGCGCCTTGCTGGTACTGTAGGGGCACGCGATTGGCCAGGCGGAGCACGTGGGCCAGTGAGGTATCGTCCTCGTCCTCGCCGTTGGCCTCCGCCTCGATTTCCTGCTCCAGCCGCTGTTCCTTCTGGGCTTTGGTCTCCGGCTTGCCGTAAGCGATGGCGGCCTCGACGACGAACGGGTTGCCGCGATAGACCGACGGCTTGCGGCTGACGGCGGTGTAGAAGGCGGCATCGACCACCTGCTTGAGGCCCGCAACGAGTTGCTCCTCGCCGATCGGCACGACGCAGTCGGTCGACGGCGCGAGGATCTTCTCATCCTGCAGCCGCTGGTAGACGTCTTTGACGGCCTCCTGGGCGAGGCGGTTCGGGTGCGATCGCGCCGTCAGCCCGGCCGCTTCGAGAACCTTCCTGGCCACGCGCGAGCTGACCCGCGAGAAGCTCTTGGAGAGGAACTGGGCGGCCGTCTTGGCCTTGCTGTCCTGCAGCATCTTGATGAACACGCCGAGTTCCACGCCGTGGGGGTGGGGCTTGACCTCTTTGGGCGTGGCGGGCAGTTCGGAGATGCTCGCCTCGTAGTGGGCTTCCTTGCCGTCTGGAGCATAGTAGTGCAACGTCACGTGTGGGTTGGCGATGGCCGTCTGGCGGAGGTACTCGTCGACGCTTTGACGCCCGCGCTGATAGCGCGCTTCCATCTCGATCTCGACCTTCGTGCCGTGTGGCACGTCCCAGTCCACCTGCTCGTCGCCGACAATATTCGGGCGGTTCATCTTCGTGTCGATGGTCAGACTGTAGAAATGGGACTTGCCGCGCTTGGTCCTGCTGGTGATCTTGATCGGCTGGCCAGTCGTCAGCAGGCCGTACATGCCCGCCGCGCTGATGCCGATGCCCTGTTGGCCGCGACTCATCCGCAGGCGATGGAACTTGCTGCCGTACAGCAGCTTGCCGAAGATGTTCGGGATCTGCGCCTTGACAATACCCGGCCCGTTGTCTTCCACGCCGACCTTGTAGTGGTCCTCGTCGATCTGCTCGATGCGGACGATGATTGTCGGCAGGATGCCTGCTTCTTCGCAGGCGTCGAGGGCGTTGTCCACGGCTTCCTTGACGGTCGTCAGCAGGGCCTTACGCGGGTTGTCGAAGCCCAGCAGGTGGCGGTTCTTGGCGAAGAACTCGCTGACGGAAATATCGCGCTGGGCCTTGGCCATCGACTCGGCCGTCGCGTAACGCGGGGCCTTCTTGCGGCGCGTTTTGCCCTTCGACGATGCCCTGTTCGTCGTAGCGGCCTTTTTGGCGGCGGACTTGCTCTTGCCGCCGGAAGTCTTCGTGGCGCCTTTGCTCTTGCCGTTGCCGGCCTTTCCACCGGAGGCCTTGCCGGAAGGGCCGGAAGGCTTCTCGCCCTCCGCGGCGAACAGCGGGGCGGAGTCGTCCTGACCGGCGGACCTTTTGCCGCGGGAACGTTGTGTCGACGTGGGTTTGCGTGTGGCCATCCGTGATCCTCAGTGTTAGCGAGAGTCCGTCTCGCGAGTCAACGGTCCACCGTATGCTAACCAAGCGGCCCCGATGGCGTCAAGGTGTGTGTGGCCGTGCCTCGCGAGCCACGGGATTGCGGGGATGCTGGCGCTGGTGGACCTGATTCTCGGTGGCATCACACTGTGGCGTGGGTGATGTATCCCTTTGCCGTGGCCATCGGCGTGCCGCCATCCGACGCCGTCGAGGTGGGGCGATGGTTCGGCGAGCGGCTGATCATCACCAAACTGGTGACGTACCTGGACATGGCCCGCGTGATGCGGGAGAGCGGCTTTGCCGACCCTCGCACGCCGGTGATCTGTGCCGACGCGTTGTGCGGCTTTGCCCATGTGGCGTCGCTGGCGAGTTTTGTCGGGGGCGTCTGCGCCCTCGTGCCCGAGCGCCGGAAGGATATTGCCGCCGTCGGCCCGAGAGCGCTGCCGGCTGCGATGCTGGCCTGCCTGATGACCGGGGCGGTTGCGGGCATCGTCTTCCACGGCGGGCAGACCCTATGGGGCAGTAGCGGACCGGCGAATTGTGGACATGACATGTAACGGGGCAAGCCGTTCTACGTGTCGGAGGTCTCCGCCGCATCGGCTGCGTCGCCGGCGAGTTGCCGGGCGTGGCGCTTCTGCTGCTCGGGCGTCTCGCCGACGCCCACGAAGGCTGTCACCGCCAGCTTCATCGCCACTTCCGGACTGACGTCGATGCGGGTGATTTCGTCGCGGTGGGCGTAGACGATCGGCCCGCCGATCATGTAGCCCAGAGGAAGGTAGACGATCACGCTGTCGTCGCCCTCGGGCCGGCCGAGCGGGTTCTCGTTGGTGACGATGCCCAGCATCTTTGTCGTACCGCCCTTGGGGTGGTAGATCACGCTGTAGCCCATCTTCTTTCCCTCGGCGCCGAAGAGTTTCAGCAGGTCGCGCACCGACTCGTAGACCGTGCGAATGCCCGGCAGCCGGGACAGCAGCCGGTCCATGCCGCCGAACAGGCGGCCGAAGATCCAGAACTTCGCCAGCAGCCCGACGAGGTAGATCAGCAGGAGAACCGCGACGACGGCACCGGCTGCCGCCAGGCCGTGATAGCCGCTGGCGACCTTCTCGCCGAGTCCCGTCCCGGCCAGCAGCGCGTGGCCGAGGCCGCCCAGAAGACGCGTGATCCAGATGACGACCCAGACGCTGATGACCACCGGCACGACAATCAGCACGCCGGACATGAAAATGTGAAGTTGACGCTTCATGGTTGCTCCCTTCGGCCGGCCATTGTATCCAAAGGACGCAGCAAGTACAGGCAGCAAGCAGGCCGAGCGGCTTTGGGCGCTCAGCCGAGTTCGAAGAGACTCTGGGTCTTGACGATGGTCAGGGCCTCGGGGAAGGCGTGCCAGGCCAGCACGTGGAGATGGTTGGCCTTGGCTTCGTAGCTGATGTAGGTGAACGGCGTGAGCGACTGGTCCATCCACATGGGGAAGGGCACGAACAGGCCTCGCCGCGTGCCCTGGCGGGCGAGCTCGTGATGGACCTTGTGATAGACGCGGCTGGACATGGTCTCGGCCTGAAAGCTCATCATGTAGCTGATGCCGTCCGGCCTGCGTCGCTGGTGCGAGCGTTCGCCCCGCAGCGCCCAGGACAGCGCCCGTCCGCGTTGCGGCAGGTCCGTGCCGTCCTCGCTGGCGATGACCTCGACCATGGACTGCTCGTCACGGTAGAAGCTGATGACATGCGTGCAGCCGGTCACCCAGATGCGGGCCTCGTAGCCGTCGCGCAGGAGATGTACGTCGTCGTAGATCTCGAACAGCTCCGGGTGGAGCGGGCGCTCGAAGAGGTAATACCGCATCGAGGCCAGGCGTTGTGTCTGTTCCGTGCTCATTCCAGTGGCTCCGCCAACTATTATACCGCGCGGTCCGGGATTTGAGCAAACCGGAGATGGTGAATGCAGGGCAACGGCCTTCTCTACCTTGACCCCTCCCCGTTGGGAGAGGTGGCGAGACTGCCCTGAGCTGGCCGAATGGGCCTTCGAGCCGGTGAGGGGCTTGGGTGGCGCCCGAAGAGCCCTCTCGGAGTCCACCGGTCATCTCTCCCATGGGGAGGGAAGTTATGGCAAATGCGTTTGCCGTGGCGAACGGGCGATGTCAGCGGGTGTCCCAATGTTGAAGTCAGGAAGAGCCCTCTCGGAGTCCACCGGTCATCTCTCCCATGGGGAGGGAAGTTATGGCAAATGCGTTTGCCGTGGCGAACGGGCGATGTCAGCGGGTGTCGACGGGCCGGACGATCCAACCGTCGCATGCCTTGGGACGTGGGTTCGGGGCATGCACGTCGGCGCCGGTCAATTGCGACAGGGCCCAGGCGAAGATCTGCAAGACCTCCCGGCCGCCGGTGCGTTCATCGAGCAGTTCCTCCAGCAGGGTGGTGGCGTCCTTGAGGTCCAAGCGGACCGCGGCGCGGGCAGCATGGGCCTGGCAGGCGCGGCCGAAGCCCGTAGCCGGGTCGAGCACGGTGAGGACGGCCTCGCGGATGTCCTCCGCGTGCGGCGAGCCGTCAAACGTCGGCAGGACGTCCATGATGTAGCGGACGGCCCGCGATAGGCGGCTGGGCTGACCGTTGACGTTGATGACGTCGATCATCAGCGGCGGCGCCTTCGGGTCCTGCAGGGCGGCCAGGCCGAGGCAGATCTGCCCCGTGACGTCCCCGCTGGGCGGCGGGTCGCCGCGGTTCGTAGCGCACGTGGCCAGCAGCTTCCGCAGCAGCGGGATGGCGCGGGCGTCGCCGATGCGGCCGAGTGCTTCGGCGGCGGCGCCGACCGGCCGTTCGTTGATGTCCAGGGCGTCCAACAGGTTCAGCATCGTGTCCGTGCCGGGTAGGGTCGCGGCCTGCTGCGGGCGGCCGGCAAAGATTTCGCCGAGGATGTCGCAGCAGGACATGGCATTTCGGTCGAGTCGCTCCCCGCGACGCTGAGAGGTGCTCGTCTCCGGATCCCGGTCGGCCGTCAGTTCGGCCAGCAGTGTCGAAAGGGCCTGGGCGAGACGGGCGGCGACATCATCCGTGCCGATCGTGAGGAGTGCCCGGCGGGCGGCCCGGTGCGCCTGTTCGTCTGGGGCGGTCAGCATGAGTTCCACAAGCCGGTCCGTTGCCGCATTGATTCCCAGGTCGCCGGCGGCGCGGATGGCGGCCAGCCGGACGATCGGTGAGGGATCGTCGAGCATGCGGCAAACGTCGTCGGCGGCTTGGGCGTGGCCGTAGGCACGGGCGGCGCCGCGACGGACCAGGATATGGTCGTCCTTCGACGCCTTCGCGACGCTGTCCCTGGATGTCGCGAAGGCGAACTTGCCAAGGACCTCGATCGCTGCGGCGCGAACGGCCGGTGGCTGGGCGGCGTCGACCGCGTCGACCCATCGTGCGCCGTCGGAACACAGCAGCGCGTTGGCCAGCGCGCGGAGGCGAACGAAAACCGTCGGATCGACGACCAGCGTCGCCAGTGTGGCGTCGGGCGCGGGGCGGCCCAAAGCGGTCCACGTCTGCAGCGTCGAGGCCCGCACGAGCGGGTCGTCGTGGCCGAGCAGGTCGGTCAGCGCCACCGGCGGCTCAGCCGGCTGCAGGCGGCGGATAGCGTCGAGGACGCGGAGGACGACGCGGCTGTCGGTGTCGGTCAGCAGAGGTGCGACGACGTCGAGGGAGCCGGGTTTGTTGAGCACGGCCGCGGCGGTTGCGGCGGTGGCGCGGACGCGAGCATCGTTATCGCGGGAAGCTTTGGCCAGCAGGGACAGGGCGTCGGAGTTGTCGGTCTCGCCAAGGTCGGCGGTGGCGGCGACGCGTGCCAGGACGTCCGGTTCGTCGAGCACGTCGCCGAGCAGTTTCACGGCAAAGGCGCTGCCGTAAGATCTGTCGGCGAAGTGGGTCTCGGGCGTGAACGCCGGCTCGTCGGCCGGGGCAACAGCCGCGGCGAGCAGCAGGGCAAGGGTGATCATCACGTGAGGCAGTGGCTTCATGGTGGCTACTCCGCCCGCCGGAGCTGGAAGACGCGGGCAACGGCAATGACGAACATGACGGCGGTGGTCGTACCGATGATCTTCAAGTGCGGCATCATGAGTCGCGAATCGGTCATGCTCTCACCGGCGGCCTCCATGGCCACGATGACCGGGTTGACGGTGAGAGTAATCTCCAACATCCGCTGGGAGAACAGGTCGCCCGCCAGCAGCGCCAGCGGCGTCACCAGGGCCAGCGAGACCACCAGGCCGTACGTCCAGGCGGTGGCCGTCGATGTTCGCGAGAAAATGCTGGAGAAGAACACACCGGCCGTGACGACGAATGCCACGGTCATACCCACCACGGCGCAGATCCGCAGAATGCTGGCCATCAGGTTCATATCGAAGTGCAGCAGGATAAGCAGAGCCGGCAGCGTCGCAACGACCAGCAACAGCAGCGGGATAATCGCCGCCTGGAACTTGCCGCTGACAATCCGCCAACTGTGAATCGGTGTGGCCCGAAGCAGGTCCCACACGCCGCTTTCCCGGTCGCTGCAGACCATGCCTCCCGAGATGCTCGGACCGATCATCACGATCAGCACAACCATCATTGCAGCCACGGCCGTGGCGATTTTGACGTACAGGCCGCTCGTCTCGGCGACGAGGACGCTCACACTGGCACTGACGAGAAGCATCAGGCACACCGAGGCGATCATGCAGCCGCCGAACGTCCGCAGCAGCCAGTGCGTCTGCAGCATCGGACGCGTGCGGAACTCCTTGACCAGTACCGGGTTCTTCCACCAGCTGATGTGGCGCTTGCGGCGGCGGGGGTCCAAAAACCAGAGGTACAGCACCTTGCGGCCGGTGATCTTCATGTCGCGTTCGACGACTGTGAGGGCCTCTCGCGGTCGCGGCGGGGCGATGGGACGTCGCAGCTTCCACATGCAGACGGCGGCGCCCCCGGCGACGACGGCCATGCTCAGCGGGATGAACATGATCCAGAAGGCGGGCATGGTTATCGCGCCTTGGTCGTAGTCGCTGCCCGGCCAGCAGAGGCTCAGCATGGCCTGCAGCGGGCTGAGCGAGGCGAGCGTGTGGAGGACGGCCTGCCAGGTCTCGCCGCCGCGTCGCAGCATATGCTGGCTGACGGGCCAGGCGGGCAGGGCCACCGCGAAGCACAGGGCCAGCAGGATCGCGTAGGTCACGATCATGGACCGGTAGCTGCGATGCATGAAGGCCGATACGGCCAGGCCGATCGTGCCCAGGTAGATCGCCGTCAGCAACAACACGGCGATGCGGGCAAGGATCTCCGAGCCGGTCACGCCGCCCAGGAGCAACGGCGTGCATAGGGCCGGGATGGCCGTGAGGACCAGCAGCAACAGGAAGCATAGCGAGCCGACTATCTTGCCCAGAGCGATTTCCCACGGCTTCATGAACGTGGTGAAGAGGCTTTCGATGGTGTTACGTTCTTTCTCGCTGGTTAGGGCTCCGGCGGTGAAGGCCGGCGCCAGCAGAATGACCATCACAAGTGTGCCGATGGAGACGACGTTCAGCAGCGTTCGCGACTGGCGGCCGCCGATATCCTGCAGGCCCTGGGGCGGCCAGAGCAGCCAGACCAGCGCGGCCAGGACGAGCAGGAACAGGCCCTGCATGAGGACGGCCTTTCGCGTTCGCAGGGCGGAGAGCACTTCCTTGCGGATGATCGGGTTGACGACCCGCCCGGTCGGCGGGGTGGTCTCGGCGGCGGTCACGATGTGGCCTCCTCGCTTCCGGTGGGCTGGCTGTCCTCTTGCTCACCGAGGCCGCTGATGGCCATGTAGGCGTCTTCGAGGCTGAGGGGCACCTCGCGGAAGATTACCACGCGGGCGCCGCCGGTCTTGAGGGCGTCGAGGACGCCGGCGAGGGCTTCGTCGTTGCCGCTGAAACGGAACCGCAGGGCCGTCGGGTCGAGATCGGCCGGGGCGACGTCGCTGCAGCGGATCTGGCGGTCGAGGATCTGCTTGGCGTCGCCCTCCGTGCCGTCGGTGCAGCGGACCTCCATGAGGCGGTCTCGCCGGAGTTGCCGCAGGACGTCGTTGATCGGCCCGGCCACCCGCAGTGTGCCCTGGTGGATGATGCCGATGGTGTCGCAGGTGGCGGCCAGTTCCGGGAGAATGTGTGAACTGACGAGCACGCATTTGCCGCTGTCGGCCAGTCGCCGCAGCAGCTCACGCATGTGGATTCGGGCCGAGGGGTCCAGGCCGCTGGCGGGTTCGTCCAGCAGGAGCACGTCGGGGTCGTGCATCAGTGTTCGGGCGATGCCGACGCGCTGCCTCATGCCCTTGCTCAGCGTGTCGACGAAGCGGTCGCGCATGTAGTCGGCATCGGCGATATCCAGGACGGTGTCGATCCGCTGGCGACGTTTTCGCCGCGGGATCTTGAACGCCGCTCCGAAGAAGTCGAGGTATTCCCAGACGCGCATCTGGTCGTAGACGCCGAAGGCGTCCGGCATGTAGCCGACGAGACGCTTGATGCGGTCGCGACCACTACTGACGTCCACACCGCCGATGGTGGCTCGGCCGTGGCTGGCCTTGAGCAGACCGGCGAGGATGCGGATCGTCGTGGTTTTGCCCGCACCGTTATGTCCGATATACCCGAACACCTCGCCGCGCCGCAGCTCCAGGTCCAGGTGATCCAGGGCGATGAGTTCCTCGTATACCTTGGTCAGGCCGTCGCAGCGGACAATCGTGTCGCCGTTGTGCGAGGGTGTGGCGATCATTGCTCGGTCGTTCCTTTCAGTGCAGCGTGGATGTCCTGGATCTGCCACGCCGGTCGTTCCGTCATGGGCAGCGACCGGTCGATGGCTTCCACCGACAGCACGACGTTGTAGTTGCCGTCGGTGTCACGGAACCGGTCGGCGTCGTGGATCTCCACCACCACCCGCCTCAGCGGATTGCGAATGGTCTCGACGGGCGTCTGGCCGACGGCCTTGTTATCGCGAATGTCTGTCGCGCCGGCGACCTTCAGCGCATAACCGTTCGCCCTCAGGTCCACCGTCAGACGCACCGTTGCGTCGGTCGTATGGAACAACCCGCCCGGTGGGCGAACCGTGATGCCGATGGCCTGGTCCCGGCGGGACTCGATAAACTCGTTTGTGATCGTGTTGTAGACCGTCGCGCTGAGACGATGAACCTCCACGTCAACAAAGCCGGTCGGCACGGCGACGGCCTGTCCCGCTTGCGGGGCTCGCCAGTTGATGTTCGTCATCACCACCGACCATCCCTGGCGGCCGAGGTCGCGATGAGCGAGCGTGTCGGTCGGTGCCATGGGTGTATAGCCGATGAATCGCGGCTCGTCTCGGACGGTCAGCGCCGGTGAGGCTGCCGGTATGAGACGGGCGATGAGACGATTGCGGCGCTGGTTCGGCACGACGCCGCTGGTGAATTCGCCTTTGCCGAGGCGGTCGGCCTCGTCGATCAGGAACGTTTGCGTGCTGCCTTCGCCGATATCGCCGGCGCCGAAGCTCCGGCCGTTGATGTAGATGACGCCCTGCTCGATGGGGGCCGGCAGGTGGTTCTCGATGGTGGCGCGGGCACCCTCGGCGTCGAAGGTAACGCTCACCGAGACCGGCGCCAGGGCCCGCATGCCGTCGACGGTCAGGCCGCTTGTCGCGGCGGGGCGAACGAGTCGTTCGGCGAGGACCACGCCGTCGGCCGTCGTGCGGACGTCGCGGACCTCCATGTCGACGCCGCCGGGGGCGGCGATGCGTCGTGCAACGCCCAGCGGCATACCGGCGTCAAAATCCATCCTGCCCGAGGTTGGCCCGCTGAAGTAGCTCCAGGCGGCCTGCGCATGGACGCGTCCGTCGCCGACGTCGCTGATCAGCCCGATGTGTGTCAGTCGCTCCGGTTCGTCGCCGCTGCGGCCGACGACGTACATGGCGATGCCGGCGGCGGTGGCCAGGGGCACGAGCCCCAGCCAGAGCAATTCGCCACGACGACGCAGGCGAAGCACGCCACCGATGATGATAGCGGCGGCCGCCAACGCGACCAGCAACAAGAAGGGCACGGTTCGGGCCGGGGCCGGCCGACCTTCGATCTGGCGGAGCGTCTCGACGGCGGCCTGCCCGAAGAGGGCCGGATCGATGCCGGGTGCCTCGCGGAGCGATTCACCGATGTGGCCCCACACCGGGTGAAGGCGTTCGTCGCGGAGGGCGCCCGGCACAGTGGCCAGGACGAACAGGTGTCCGGCCCCGAGGCGGCGGTGGGTCAGCAACGGCAGGCCGTCGGCGGTGTAGATCACCTCGGCGCCCTCGGTCGTCAACTGTGCCCGCGGATAGGGCCAGGCCAATTTCACGGTGACCGGCTTGATCTTCGGGCCTGCGACGGCCAGGCGGTCCGGGTAGTCCAGGCCGATCGCCGTGACGCCGGCGGCCCCTCCGAAGGACGTGGCCAGCAGGTCCGCAAGCTGCGGGCATCCGCAGGCGACGGCCGTACCGCCGCGGCGGGTCCAGTCCAGCAGTGCGTCGACCTGGGCGGGCGTCATGTCGGCAGCCGTCATTCCTCGACAAACCACCACGTCGGCGCCCGCGTAACCGTACCAGCGGTCGGGGCTGCGGCGGGCGGCGTCGGTGAGCATGCGGCTGTCGGACAGCGCCGAGTGCTTGAGTTCCTTGTGCAGGTAGCTGTCCGTATCGTGTTTGACCGGTTCGCCGGTGATCATGGCCAGGCCGACGGCGTTGACGGACAGCATGGCTTTCTTGCCGGGATCGGTATTGAGCCGTTCGCCTGTCTCCGCATTCCAGGCCGTCACGGGCGCGTCGGCGGTGAATCGTTTGGGGTCGCTGGGTGTGGCGCCGTCGCTCAGGCCCTTGCCCGGGCGGAAGGCGAAGTAGGCCGTCCGTTCCGCGCCGGCCGGTACGTCGAGGACGCAGCCGTACTGCATTCGGCCGAGTTGCGGGTCCATGGCGGGGCAGGCCACGCGGATTCGCATCGGCGCGTCGCGCTCATTGAACAGGCGTGCGGTACGTAGGGCCCAATGCTGCTGGCGCGTCGTGCCGAGGAACGGTCCGGTGACGGCCGACGTGCCGGCCGACTCGGCACTCGCCGTGGCGGCGGCTGCAAGCAGCAGGGCCAGCGATGCCAAGCTGAACAGATGACGTCTGGGCGGGAGATGGGGCGGTCTCATCCGGTCCTTCTTCTTCTAGCGTTGCGTGCGACTTGATGCGCGGCGCTTGAGCTACCGGCGTGAGAAGGTATACCATATGCGGCGAATGATGTCATCATTCGGCTCGCGCAAGATTTTGATGACACGGCACGCAAGGAGATCCGATGGTCGAGGGCAATGCGCATTGTCAATATCATGTCTGAGGTGCCTGTTATATCCGTTTACGGCTCAGGCGACCCGGCCCCGGGTAGTGAGGCCTACGCGACCGCCCGGGAGGTCGGACGCGTGCTGGCGGCTCTGGGTTACGCCGTCGCAAACGGCGGCTACGGCGGGACGATGGAAGCCAGCGCCCGCGGGGCCAGAGAGGTGGGGGGCCATACGATCGGCGTTCCGTGCCGCATCTGGTCCTCCTCGCCGCGGAGGGAGGTGCTCAGCGAGGTCCACATGACCGACAGTTACGAGGAACGCCTCGCAACGTTGATCGCCCTCGGCAGCGGCGGCTATGTCGTGTTGCCCGGCGCGACCGGTACACTGGTGGAACTTGCGTGGGTCTGGGAGCAGGCCTGCAAGGGCTTCCTTGACGTGGCCCGCCAGCCCATCGCCTGCCTAGGCGGATTCTGGCAGCCCCTGGTCGATATGATGGTCTCCCAGCGACGCCGGTCGGTCGATGCCGTACACGTCGTGACCGACCCCGGTGCCCTGGCCGAGGTTTTTCCGGCCGTCGACGCCGCCCCCGGCCGATAGAGAGGAGGGGCGATGTGGTTGCATCGCCATGCCCCGGATGCGTAGAATAACGCGGGTGTTGGAATTGTCGGCCCCCGTGTCCGCTCCCGATTCATGAACCTCAGATCTGCCATCCTGCTGCCGGTCGTTGTGCTTGCGGTTGTCATGACCGCGCCGTTGAATCTTTGCGCTCAGACGGACGAGCAGGCCGACGATACCGTGCCCATCCGTCTGGAGGGGATGACCGAAGCTCAGGCCGACCAGATCGCCAACGACAGGCCGGCAGAGCCCGCCGAAGCCGGGGACGCGCAGCGACGTGAGACGGACATCGAGCGCGAACTGACGTTTGCCGAAATCCGTCGACGCGTGCTGGAGGAGCGGGCCGTGCCTGTCACGCCCTCCAACCCGGATCTGAATCTCCGCCAAGGCGGCCCGGCGGAAACGAGGCGCAGTGACGAACGACCGCGATTCGAGAACGGCGAGGGGCTGGTGAACAAACTTGTCTCCGTTGGGCGCGGCGAAATGGGATGGCTGGCGGCGACCTTGCTGCGCGGCAAGCGCGACGACAACGGCGATCTGCCGTCCGTACGTCTGCTGCAGTGCCCCATGCTCGCGGCCATGGAAGATGTACTGGATGAACGACCCGACGCGCTGTTTCAGATCAGTGGCGAGGTCATGCTGTTCAACAACGAGGTCTACCTCATGCTGCGGCGGGCGTCCATTTGGGAGGGTGAGCGTCCCGCGGCGGCCGGTCGGGCCGCTTGTCGGCCTGTCGAGGCGGGTGATACGGGCGAGGCGCCTGTCGTCGCCGCTGAACCCGCCGGGTTCGGCGAGACGGCCGAGCCCACCGAGACACTCAGCGAAGCCATGAGCGCCGAGGAGGGCGACGTCCCCAGCACCGACGACCTGATGGACGAGTTGTTCCGCGACCGGCCGGGCCGGGCGCTGCCTGCGCCTCGTCGGCAGCCGGAAGACGCCGCGTCCGAAGCCGCCGAAAGCGTCTCCCCCGCCGAGCCCGAGCCCCTGCCGGCCGGCGAGCGGGACCTCGTCGCCGACCGGACGGTGCGAATTGTCCGTAGCGAGGACGGGCGATGGTATGAGGTCCGCTTCGTGGGTGACAACACGCTCCGCGAGCCTCCCATGCGCGTCCTGCCGAACAAGCTGCTATCCAGGGCCATCGGCCTGATGCAGGCGCCTGGCGCGGCCGCCCGCAAGTTCCGCGTCACCGGCGAGGTCTTTCGCTACAAGGGCCGTCGCTATGTGCTGCTCCGCCGGCTGCTCGTGGAACGCGACATGGGGCAGTTCTGAGCGGACAGTATTTCGGCCGGCTGGGCGGGGGTTTGCCGGGGGTTCTTCACGGATCGCCCACGGATCGTCCTGGCCGCTGTCGCGGGCCGGCCCATTGTGCTAGAATCGCGACATGACTCTTCTCAGACCATGGTGGCTGATGGGGCTTTGGCCGGTGGCGGCTGCGGCGCTGTGGGCGTTGTGGCGGCCGGGGCGGCAGTTGATTGTCGTCGCGAGCACTGATCTCTGGCAGCAGGCCTTTGCCGCGCTGTCGCCCAGCCAGCGCCGTGCCACGCGCCGGCTCTCCGCGAGCTGGTGGTGCCTGCTGGTCGGCGCCCTGCTGGCCGTCCTCGCACTGGCCCGGCCGATCCTGACACGCCAGGCGCCGCAACGGCGCGTTGGCGTGGTCGTGGTTCCTTCGGCGGAGACAGCGAACTCGAACGGCCTGCCGCCCGTGGAGGCGGCGAAGGTGCTGGTGGGGCGCCTTGGGGAGGCCGACCGCGTGCAACTCCTCCTGCCGGCCATCCTTGGCGGTGCGAGCGACTGGCTGACGCCGCAGCAGGTGGAGCAGCGACTGGTCGAAGCAAACGTTCTGCCGGCGACGGCCGACGCACTGAGCGTGCCGGCGGCGTCGTCCGACGCCCAGGCTGTCTACATGTTTGTTCCCGTGACGTTCGAGGCCAGTGGCGGTCCGCAACAGTCGATCTTTCTCGCGTCCGGATCGTCGAACGGCCCGCGGTTCGTCGATGCCCGCACGGCGAGATCCGGGCGTGTTCGCATGATGCTCAGCGGCGAGCCGGCCGAGGACGACCGCGCCGTTCAGGTCGAGGCGGTTGGCACCGGTGGCAGGTCGGCTGGGCGATTGGAGCTTCCCTGGCCGCGGTTGAAGATGACGGTCACGGCCGAGGTCGCCGCAGCGGAGGCATATGCATTGTCCATGATCGACGACTCCCATCGTCCGGCGATAATCGGCCGACAAGCATGGCTCGCCCGGCAGCCACGCGAGCCGATCCGCGTCGCGTTGATCGGGCGCGACGCGGGCATGCTGCGACGATATGTTGAGGCCGACACACTGCTGGAACCGGTGGCCGGACCGGACGATGCGGACGTGGTTGTCGCCGTCGGCGCCGATGCACCTTCCGGCAGGCCGGTCCTGCGGATCGACCCGTCCGGCGCTCCCGCCGGATGGCGACGCGGCGACAGGCGGCAGGCTGTCACGCTCGACGCCGCCGACATCGCCGCCGACGACCCGCTCATGCGGAACGTAGACGTGGACGGCATGGCGGTTCGGCGCGTGACGCCGTGGATCCCCGGCGACGTCGCGGCCGGCCGTGCGGTCATGCTGTTGGACGGCGAAGCCGTTGCCGTTCGCAGCAGCGAAGCGCCCCCCGCCGGCGGGCCGAGGTGGGCGGCTATTGCCTTCGACATCTCGCCGGAGAACACGAACCTTGCCGTCAGCGATGCCTTCCTTGTGCTGCTCGCCAACGCCGTCCGCTGGCTGGCCGGCGATGCGCGTGCCTCGGGCGACTACGCCGCGGTTCGCCCCATAGAAGCGGCCGACTGGCAGGCGTGGCAATGCATCGATGGCGGCCGGCCCGACGACATCGCCGCCGGTCCGTTGCCGTGGCCGGGCCTGTATCGCGACGCGGCGGGCCGGCTCGTGGCGGTGAATCTGCTGGACGAGCGAGGCTGGCCGGACAGGGCGATATCGCTCGATGCGCTGCGGGCGGCCCCGCTGCCCGAGCCGGTTGCAGCCGAGGCGAACGTCACGCTGTGGCCATGGCTGGCCGGGCTGGCGGGGGCGTTCTGGATGCTCGGCTGGTGGGTACGCATACAATAAGAGTGAATGGAATGCGGGCCGGAGGTATGCCATGGGAACCCACGACGCCATGCTATGGAAAGCCGCGGGAGACGACGCCGTTGAGTGTAATCTGTGCGGACACCGGTGCCGCATCGCGGCCGGTCAGTTCGGCCTATGCCAGGTACGGGAGAACGTCGGCGGCGAACTCAAGACGCACACGTACGACCAGGTTATCTCGATGAACGTTGACCCCATCGAGAAGAAGCCTCTCTTCCATGTGCTGCCGGGCACCTACAGCATGTCCGTCGCCACGCCGGGCTGCAATTTCCGATGCGAGTTCTGCCAGAACTGGCAGATCAGCCAGTCGCCGAAGGATGGTCGCTCGCTGGCGAGCCACGCCCGCCCCGTTCCGCCCGAGCAGATTGTCTCTGTCGCCCGCGATCGTCATTGCCAGTCGATCAGCTACACCTACACCGAGCCGACGATCTTTTTCGAGCTGGCCTTTGACACCGCCGCCCTCGCCCATGAGGCCGGCATGAGAAACTGCTTCGTGAGCAACGGCTTCATGACGCCGCAGGCGGTCAAGACGATCGCTTCGTCTCTCGATGCGATCAACGTCGACCTGAAGGCCTTTCGCGAGGAGACCTACCGGGACGTGATGGGCGGGCGGCTTGAGCCGGTGCTGGACTGCCTCAGGGCGCTCGTGGCGGCGGATATCTGGCTGGAGGTCACCACGCTCGTGGTTCCCGGCATGAACGAGGGCGCAGAGGAGCTTCGCCAGATCGCTAGCTTTATCCATGACGAGCTTGGCCCGACCGTGCCGTGGCATGTCAGCCGCTTTCACGGCGACTACAGGATGCGCGATTCGGTGCCGACGCCGACGGAGGCCGTCACCAAGGCTGTCAAAATCGGGATGGACGTGGGGCTCAAACATGTCTACAGTGGCAACATGCCCGGCCGCGTTGATGAGAGCACGTACTGCCCCGGTTGCGAGGCACGCGTGATTCATCGGCAGGGCTTCTACGTGGTGGACAACCGCCTGAGCGGCGGTGCGTGTCCGGACTGCGGCGAGGCCATCGCCGGCGTATGGAATTGAAGAGGCGTGCTTGCCGCCGAGACGCAGAAGGCGCGGAGAAGAAGACCAAACTGGATGGCCCCACGTTTGCAGGGCCCACGGATAGTGTGGCAGTGCTATGTCAAATACGTTGCGGAGTGCGTTGCGTCTGCTGCTGGCCGAGGGGGTCGGCGCGAAGACATTTGCGGCGCTGGTCCATGCCTTCGGCAGTGTAGAAGCCGCTGCGGAGGCCGGGCCGGGACGCTGGCGAACGGTCAAGGGCGTCGGTCCGAAGACGGTGGCCGCTCTGGACGACGTGACCGAGGCCGTCATCGACGAGGAATTTGCCGAGGCCCAGCGGCTGGGAACGCAGATGTTCACGCCCGACGACGAGGCCTACCCGCCCGCACTGAAGGCGATTTGCGACCCGCCGCCGCTGCTGTACGTACGCGGACGACTCGAGCGGGAAGATGCCGTGTCGCTGGGCGTTGTGGGATCGCGACGGGCGACGCATTACGGCGTGGAACAGGCCGAACGGTTTGGGGGGCTGCTCGCCCGGGCGGGGCTGACGGTGATTTCCGGCGGGGCGCGTGGCATCGACACGGCGGCCCATCGCGGGGCCCTCACGGCCGGCGGGCGAACAGTGGCCGTCATGGGGTGCGGGTTGTCGCATATCTACCCGCCGGAGAATGAGGAACTCTTTGAGCAGATCGTCGCGGCGGGCGGGGCGCTGCTCAGCGAGCTGCCGATGCGGACGGCCGTGCTGGCCGGGAATTTTCCGAACCGCAACCGGATCATCAGCGGCCTGTCTCTGGGGACGCTGGTCATCGAGGCGGGCCTGCCGTCGGGGGCGCTGATTACCGCGCGCACCGCCGGCGAGCAGGGCAGGGAGGTCTTTGCCGTCCCCGGCCGCGTCGACTCGCCGGCCTCGGCGGGCACGCATCAGCTGCTGCGCGACGGCGCGATTCTGGCGGCCGATCTCGACGACATTCTCAACGGCCTGGGCGAGGTCGGCAGCCAACTGGAAGCCGGTGAGACCAACGCCGACGCGACACCTGCCCCCAGCGGCCTGGATGCAACCGAGCAACGCCTCTACGAGGCATTGGCCGAGCGGGCGATGTCCATGGACGCCCTGTCGCGACGAACCGGTCTGAGCCCGGCGGAAATTGCCTGCTCCATGACCATGCTTACGCTCAAGGGCGTCGTGACGCAGCGGCCGGGGAGTATCTTCGAACGCAAACGGTAGGGGCGACAGACGGCAGCGCAAGGCATGCCTGGGGCTCACTGCCTGTTACGCCGGTGGCTCCGGGTGCTCTCAGAACTGTTGGAGAAAGCGGATGTCGGACTCGTAGAGCGTGCGGATGTCGTGGATATTGTGTTTCCGCATGACCATCCGCTCGATGCCCAGGCCGAACGCCCAGCCGGTGTATGTTTCGGGGTCGATGTTGACGGCGTCGAGAACGTTGGGGTCCACCATGCCGCAGCCCCCGAGTTCGATCCACTTGCCACTGCCATCGGGCATATGGAAGAGGATGTCAACCTCGGCCGACGGTTCGGTGAACGGGAAGAAGCTCGGGCGGAACCGCGTGGCGACGTCCGGGCCGAAATAGGCCTTGCAGAACTGCTCGACGGTGGTCTTCAGATCGGCCATGCTCACGCCTTCGTCCACGTAGAGTCCTTCGACCTGGTGGAACATGAAACTGTGCGTGGCGTCGACGGTGTCCGGCCGGTAAACGCGTCCGCAGGCGACAACGCGGACGGGCAGATCGGAGTCTTCCATCACGCGAATCTGGATGGTCGACGTCTGCGACCGCAGCATGACGTCCTCGCCGCAGCCGGCAATGAAGAAGTTGTCCAGCGGGTCACGGGCCGGGTGCCAGGCCGGGATGTTCAGGTCGATGAAGTTGTGCTGCTCGTCCTCGACCTCCGGCCCGTAGGCCACCTCGAAGCCCATACGACTGAAGATGTCGCAAAGCTCCTGGATGGTCTGGGTGATGATGTGGGTATGCCCGACGCGAGGCTTGCGGCCGGGCAGGGTGACGTCTTCGGCAGGCGTGGAGGCCGTGGCTGCCGGGACCGTGGCCGACCTGGCCTGCTCGTAGGCCTCGTTGAGGGTGTTCTTGACCTCGTTGGCGAGCTTGCCGTACTGGCCCCTGGTCTCGCGGGGCAGTTCCTTCAGACGGGCCATCGCGTCCTTGATCGCGCCCTTGCTGCCGAGGTAGTCAATCCGCCAGCGTTCAAGCGCATCGGGATCAGTGGCCTTGGCGAGTTGGTCTCTCGCCGAGTCTCGAAGGGTCTGCAGCTCTTGCTGGAGTTCATCCCAGGTGGGCATGGGCAACCTTCTTTGTGTGACGAGCCCAGGTCGACTATGGTCGTTCATCCCAGGTGGGCATGGGCAACCTTCTTTGTGTGACGAGCCCAGGTCGACTATGGTCGTTCATCCCACGTGGGCATGAGCAACCTTCTTTGTGTGACGAGCCCAGGTCGACTATGGTCGTTCATCCCACGTGGGCATGGGCACCGTCCGTTGGTTCCGCAGCCTGGCGCGGCGGGCCCGGCAGGCCCGTGCGTCAGGCCTGGATGGCGTCGTCGCCGCAGGCGGCCTTGACGATGGCGTCGAAGGTCGCGGGATCGTCGACGGCGATTTCAGCCAGCATCTTGCGGTTGAGGTCGATGCCGTTGTCGAACAGGGCGGCCATCAACTGGCTGTAACGCAGGCCGCGCTGCTTGCAGGCGGCCGAGATGCGGGTGATCCACAGGCGGCGGAACTGGCGCTTGCGCTGCTTGCGGCCGATGGTGGCGTTGACGCCGGCGCGGAACACCTGCTGCTTGGCGGTGCGATACCGCCGGGAATTGGCCCCGTAAAAACCGCTGGCTTCCTTGAGGACCCTCTTGTGCTTGCGGTGGCGTGCGGCACCTTTGCGTACGCGTGGCATCGTCGTCTCCTTTGTACGGTGATGGACTCCCTTGCGGGATGTTGCTCGCCGCCCGGCCGGGGGCGGCTGCCGGGCAGGCCGTGCCGCCGGCGTCCCATCGACCTGTCGGTGTGTCTGTCGTTCGGCCTTACTTGGCGAGCATGCGCTTCAGTTGCCGGGCGAAGCGGGGGGCAACCATCTTCGGCTTGCGAAAGTTGCGCAGCTGCTTGGATGTCTTGCGGCTTTTCAGGTGGCCGGAACCGGGGCTGTAGCGGCGGACCTTGCCCGTCGCGGAAATCTTCACGCGCTTGGCGACGGCCTTGTTGGTTTTCATCTTCGGCATATTCGTAACCTCGTGGATATGCGTCGTGACTGCAACCCGCCGGTCGTGACGGGGTCGAAAGTGTCGTATCATACCACACGCGCGATCGTTGTAAAGACATTGCCGCAGATTTCCTGGCGGACCGCGCAAGAGCGGCAACACACACGGAGATCTCACTGCGCGTGCCGTTGGGGCGGCGAAATCAGTCAGCAGCGACCGGTGGTCGACCGGTCTGTCAGCTTTCGGCCTTCTGTTCGCGGACGTGCTTGGGCAGGGGCGACAGCAGCATGCCGATGCGGCGGCCTTCACGCCGGGCCGGCTGGTCGACGCGGGCGACGTCGTCGAGTTCTTCGACGATCCGGTTGAACACACCGATGCCTTCGTCGATATGGGCCAACTCGCGGCCGCGGAACCTCAAAGAGAACTGTACGCGGTCGCCACGTTCGAGGAACTCCCTGGCGTGGTTGACCTTGATCATCAGGTCGTGGTCACCAATTTTCGGCGTACGGATGCGAATTTGCTTGAGTTCCGTTTCGTGCCGCTGGGCCTTGGCCTTCTGTTCCTTCTTCTGCTGCTGATACTTGTACTTGCCATAGTCCATGATCCGGCAGACGGGCGGTTTGGAGTTCGGGGCGACTTCGACGAGGTCCATGTCGGCGTCATATGCGCGCTGCAGGGCCTCGGACAACTCCACGATGCCAATCTGGTTGTCCTCTTCGTCGATCAGGCGAATCGGCGAAATTCGAATGGCGTGGTTACGGCGAAGCTCTCGTGCGATGGTCATTCTCCTTAGAACGGTGTTATCGGTCCGGCCGTGCTTACCTGCCGCGGCTGGCGGTATTCTGGTGCATCGGAACCGTTCCGATGCAATGTCCGTTTTGTGACGTATCAGACCGTCAGGGGCGTGGCGCCGCGAGAATCGCGCTCGACGGCCAGTTTGCCGGCAACGTCCTCGATGCCCGTCGCGCCGAGGTCGCCGTCCGTGCGGTGGCGGATGCTGACGGTTTCGCCTTCGGCCTCGCGCTGACCGACGATGGCCATGTAGGGCACCTTCTGGAGCGTGGCTCGGCGGATCTTCGCGCCGACCTTGTCGGAACTGTCGTCCAGTTCCACCCGTATCCCGCGGGCGGCCAGGGCGGCGACGACCGACTTGCCGTAGGCGTTGAATTTGTCGCTGACGGGCAACACGGCCACCTGCACGGGCGAGAGCCACAGCGGGAAGGCGCCGCCGTAGTGCTCGATGAGGATACCGATGAATCGTTCGAAGCTGCCGAACGGCGCCCGGTGGACCATGACCGGCTGGTGCGTCTGGTTGTCCGCCCCGACGTACTCGAGGCCGAAGCGGACGGGAAGGTTGTAGTCGACCTGGATCGTGCCGAGCTGCCACTCGCGGCCGATGCAGTCTTTGACGATGAAGTCGATTTTCGGGCCGTAGAAGGCGGCCTCGCCCTTTTCCTCGCTGTAGTTCATCGCCAGCTTGCGGACGACCTGCCGAAGCTTGTCTTCGGCGAGGGTCCAGTGCTCCTCGTCACCGACGTACTTGTCGCGGTCGGGGTCGCGCAGGCTCACGCGGACGCGGTAATCGTCCAGATCGAGCGTCCGCAGCACCAGTTCCGCCAGGCCGACGCAGCTTTCGATTTCGCTTTCGAGTTGCTCGGGCGTGCAGAAAATGTGGGCGTCGTCCTGCGTGAAGGCCCGCACGCGGGTCAGGCCGCTGAGCTCGCCGGACTGCTCCCAGCGATACACCTGCCCGAACTCGGCCAGCCGCAGGGGCAGGTCGCGATAGCTGCGTTGCTTGCTCTTGTAGATTTCCAGGTGGAAGGGGCAATTCATCGGCTTGAGGAGGAATCCGTGCTCGTCGGCCTCCGGTTCGCCGGCGGCATCGTCGTCGAAGCGGATTGGCGGGAACTGCGATTCCTTGTAGTACGGGTAATGGCCGCTGGTCCGCCAGAGGTCGAGCTTGCCGATATGCGGCGTGACGACCATCTGATAGCCTTGCCCGATCAGGTGGCCCTGCAGCCAGTCCTGCAGCTCGCGGCGGACGGTGGCGCCTTTCGGCAGCCACAGCGGCATGCCCGGGCCGACGGTCTCGTCGAGCAGGAACAGTTCGAGCTGTTTGCCGAGAACGCGGTGGTCGCGCTTACGGGCCTCCTCGACGCGTTCGAGGTGGGCGGCGAGGTCCTTCTTGTCAAAGAAGGCCGTGCCGTAGATACGGGTGAGCATCGGCTTGGTTTCGTCTCCGCGCCAGTAGGCCCCAGCCACGTTCAAAAGCTTGAAGGCCTTGCCGAGCTTGCCGGTATCCGGCAGGTGCGGGCCGCGGCACATGTCGAGGAAGTCATCCTGGCCGTAGAAGCTCAATCCGGTGGCGGGCTCGGCGGCGAGCATGTCGTCGATCATCTCCAGCTTGTAGCACTGGCCGCGATCTTTCATGGCGGCCTTGGCCTCCTCGACGCTCATTTCGGTCCGCTGGATAGGCTGCTTGTCACGGACGATTGCCTTCATCTCGGCCTCGATCTTCTCGAGATCGTCCTGGGAGATATGGATGCCGTCCGGCAGGTCAAAGTCGTAGTAGAAGCCGTACTGGAAATCGTCGGTCAGTGCCGGGCCGATGGTGTACTGCACATCGTCGCCATAGAGGCGTCGGACGGCCTGTGCCATGACGTGGGCGGCTGTATGGCGCAGAACCTCGAGCGATTCTTCGTCGCGGTCGGTCAGCAGGCGCAGCTCGTGCGTGCCAGCGGCAAGCGGTCGCTGAAGATCGACGAGCCGGTCGTCGACCATGGCGGCCACGCACGCCCGCGCCAGGCCGGAGGCGATATCCTCGGCCACGGTCAGCGGGCTGGCGCCGTCGGGGTAGTCTCGGCTGCAGCCATCGGGAAGTTCAACTGTCACACTCATGGGTACGTCTTCTTGCGGGCGAGTCCTTCGTGCCGGCGCCACCGCGCGGGTGCCTACAGTAAAACCGGTCTGCGCACCTCACGACATTCGCGCGTACGAACGACCCGCCCGTCCGGGCGTCAGTGACTCGTCGTCGCAGGCGTGATTGGCATTGCTCGCATACCGGTCAATGGATTGAAACGCGTTACTGTCCCTAATACGTTATCCCCGTTGGGTCAATTTGCAAACAGCTTTTCCGAAAAGGCGTTGACGGAAGTCTGCCATTCGGCGCGGCACGGTGGGAAAAGGACGCCCGGCATGATAGGCTGGTGTGTGTTTTGCTGACTAAGGCCGGAGCGATTAAGGATAGCGACGCATGGGCTCTCAGAACGAAGAACATGACACGCTGGCAGAGCGGTGGCGGGCGCTGCGAGAGAAAGCCAAGCAACGCCTGGACGATGGCGACGAGGGTGCGGCGATAGCAGCCGAGCACGACCTCGACGAGCTTCTCCAGGAACTGCAGGTTCAGCAGATCGAGCTGAAAATGCAGAACGAAGAGCTGCGAAGGGTACAGGCGGAACTGGCCGCAAGTCGCGACCGCTATGCGTCTCTCTACAACGCGGCCCCGGTGGGCTATCTGACTCTCGATGAGCAACGGACGGTGAACGAGACCAACCAGACGGCCTGCGTGATGCTTGAGATGGACCGCCGGCGCGTGCTGACGCAGCCCATCGAGAGACTTGTCGTGGCGAACGATGCCGAAGCATGTTTCCAGTGCATCCGCCGTGCCGATACCACCGGTATGGCAAGCCGCCGCGAGCTGCGATTGGCCAGGCGACTGGCCGAGCCGCTGTGGGTGCAAATGGATGTCTCCCCGGCCCTGGATTCAACCGGCGCTCGCTGCTATCGCGTCACAATCGCGGATATCTCTCACCAGAAGCGGGCCGAGCAAGTCAGTCGGCGAAATCGCGAACTGCTGGCGCGCATCATCGACGGCATTCCGGTAATGATTGCGATCTACGACCCGGACCTGCGAAGCTTCCGGTTCAACCGCGAGTTCCGCAACGTGTTGGGGTGGACCGAAGCTGACGCCTCCGGCGGGGACTTCATGGTCAAGGCTTATCCGGATATCGAGTACCGCAAAGAGGTTGCCGAATTCATGAAAGCGGGTGAATCCGGCTGGCGCGATTTTGTGGTGATGGCGAAAGGGGGTACGAAAATCAGCAGTTGCTGGTCGAACATCCATTTGCCGGATGACACGTGGGTCGGTATCGGCATCGACACGCGCGAGCGGAAGCGTTCCTGGGAGGAACTCGAGGAACTGAACCGCACACTCGAGCAGCGTGTGGAGCAGCGCACGGAAGAGCTGGGCGCAACGGTCACAAAGCTGCGCGCCGAGGCTGCCCGGCGCGATCTGGCCGAACGCGTTCTTCGCGATCGCTCGGACACACTGCGGGAACTCAATGCGCAACTGGAGCAGCGGACCACGCAGCTCGAAACCCTCACGCTGCAACTTGCCCAGGCCGAAGAGCGTCAGCGACGGAGGCTGGCCGACGTGCTTCACGACGATCTCCAACAGGTGCTGGCGGGGGCGAAGTACCAGGTTCGCATGCTGCCGGACCGTCTAGCCAACGGCGAGGACCTCGATGAAGCCTGCCGCGCAATCGGGGCCTTGTTGAAGCGGGCCATTCGTCAGTCGCGGGGGCTGTCGCATCAACTCAACCCGCCGGGGCTGGACGACGGCTGCCTCAGCGCGGCCCTGAACTGGCTGGCGGGACAGATGAAGGAATTGCACGGTCTGGATGTCGACATCGAGGCTCCGGAGAGCGAGGACCCGAACGACGGTGGGGTGCGCGTTCTGGCTTTCCGCGCGATTCAGGAGATGCTTTTCAACGTCGCCAAGCATGCCAAGACGGATCACGCGCGGGTCGTCGTCCGTCAGCGGGACGGCGAGCTGGAAGCGGTCGTGACCGACAGCGGCCGGGGCTTCGATCCGGTGGCGCTGGAGGCTGGCGCGGTGGGGGTCAGCGGGGTGGGAATTCCGACGATTCGCGAACGCGCTGTCACGCTGGGCGGCAGGCTGGATATCGAAAGCGAGCCCGGCGGCGGCAGCACCTTTCGCCTGACCTTGCCGCTGGCGAACGGCTCGTGATCGCCGGGCCGAATCCGCGGCCAATTAACGTCCTGTCACGCCGTGCATGTTGCCGACGTGCTCGACCACGCTGGCCAGCCATTTGCTTGTTCGTCGCAGCAGGGGGGCGCACTGCTTGGGCGTCTCGGCCAGTTCCTTGAAGACGTCCTCGGCGTCGTTGATGCCCTTGCTGACCTGGCGGAGACCGATCATGGCGGCCTCGCCCTTGAGGGCATTGAGAATGCCGATCATCGGCGTGACGAAAGCCGTGCCGGTCTCGGCGGCCTGGATCTGCTCGATCGTATCGTCGAGCATCTTCCGCCGACGGGTTGTCGCGTCAATGTAGTCCTGCACGAAGTCTGTCACTACGCGGCCGCAGTCGAGGTGATCGGCCAGGATGAGCTTGACCTCGGCGCCTGGCTTTGCCTTGGCGACCGGTGCGGCTGGTTCCTCGGATTCACTCGCGATCGCCTGCTGGGTGGCCTCGAGTTGCCGGCTTTCGACGGGGGCTTGCAGGTACGCCACCACTAGGCTCATCCAGTCCTTGATCCGCAGGACGAACTCGGCGCATGCCGGATCGTCCTCGTGGTCTTTGACGGCGGTCTCCGTCCGGTGGAGGATGTCGCTGACCTCACGGAGTCCGACCATTCCCGCCTCACCCTTGAGCGAGTGCAGCACTCGCATGATGCCGTTGGTCGTTGCGAGCACATCGTCGGTCTCGTCGAGGTCCAACGCAGCCGCTTCCAGTTCGCTGAGCTTGTCGCGCGTCGAGTCGAGGTAATCGGCCATGTAGTCAGCCGCCATTTCGTCCGGCTGAAGGTCGCTCGGCGAGGGTGGCAGGATGTGGCTGCCGATGCCGTCGGCGACCGGTGCGGCTGGTGTGACCGTCTCGGCCGGGGTGTCGTTCGGGGCCTGATACGGATGACCGCCATCGATTTTCGCGACGGCCTCGGCGACGTTCTCGGGCGTGACCGGTTTGACGATGTACGCTTCGGCGCCTTCCTCGAAGGATTCCATGACTTCGCGGATCTCCTTGCTGGCCGTGATAATCAACACGGTTGCGAAGAAGCCGTTGGCGATCTGCGGGTTCTCCTTCGCCCAATGTCGCATTTCCTGGACCACGACGTGGCCGGACATGTCGGGCATGTTGAGGTCCATCGTGACCAGTTCATACGGCGCGCGGGATCGGTAGGCATCCTGGATCATTGTCAGGGCGGTCTGGCCGTCGGGCGCGGCGTCGCAGGGGCCGTAGTGTCTGAGAATGGCCGAGAGCTTCTCGCGGCTGACGAATTCGTCATCGACAACGAGGATTTTCATGTCGCGTGTCCTTCGTTAGCGGCCTGGGCGGTCGGCATGGCGGCCAGAAATGCGGTCAGTCGGTCAAACTCGTCGGCGATGCTGCCGACGAGGGTGCGGCATTGTTGGAGTTCCGGCTCGCCGGCCTTGCAGAGGACGTCGAGTTCGCGGGCGGCCCCGGCGAGGGCGTTGGCCGTGAGGTTGGACGCGCCGCCCTTGAGCTTGTGCGCCTCGGCCTGGAGGGTGGTGGCGTCGCCGGCCTGGACGGCTTCGTGGAGTACCTGCAATTGTGTCCGGGCCTGCTCGACGAAACGGGTGAGCACCTTATCGAGCAACTCGCGATTGCCGGCGAACTCGCGGCAGGCCTCGTCGTAGTCCATCGGCGGTCCGACGGATGGCTGCTCGCTGATGTCTGTGGCGGGCGTGTCTGTGGCTGTGGGAGGCTCGGTGGGTTGGGGCAGGTCCTCGGGCTGCTCGTCTCTGCCGAGCCACGCTGACAGGGCGGCCAGCAGCGTCGCGCGCCGCACCGGCTTGGTAACCACGTCGTTCATCCCTGCTTCCATGCACGCCAGACGCGTGTCGATCTCGCCGTTGGCCGTCAGGGCGACGACAGGCGTGTCGGCATAGCCGGGCACGTCCGCGCGGATGCGCCGGGTCGCCTCCAGACCATCCATCTCCGGCATCTGGACGTCCATGATGATCATGTCGAACTGCTGCTGGTGGCACAGGGCGAGTGCCTGTTTGCCGTGCTCGGCAACGGTCACGCGATGGCCCTGGGCGGTCAGGTGAATGCGGACGACTTCCTGGTTGGTCGGGTAGTCCTCGGCTACCAGGATGTTGGCGCGAGACTTGAGAGTCTGGGGTATGGCGGCGTCGCGGACGGCGTTGTCGGGGCCGGGTGCGCCGGCGTCCAGATCGCGGCAGATGCCGACGTCGACCGTGAACCAGAATGTGCTGCCTTTGCCGACCTCGCTGTCCAGGCCCATCTCGCCGCCCATTAGGCCGACGATCTCCTTGCAGATCGTCAGACCGAGGCCCGTCCCGCCGGACTTCCGCGCCGTACTGCCGTCGACTTGCGTAAAGCCCTCGAAAACCGCGTCCTGTCGTTCCGGCGGAATGCCGATACCGGTATCCGTTACGCAGAATCGCACGGTTGCCCAGTCGTCCTGCAGGATGACCGATTCCACGCGTATGACGATCTGGCCATGCTCGGTGAACTTGATCGCGTTGTTGACGAGGTTCAAAAGGATCTGCCGCAGTCGCATCGGATCGGCCAGGACGTGCAGCGGCACGTCGCCGTCCACCTCGACACGCAGGTCGAGGTGCTTCTTCCAAGCCTGGCTGTGCGTGCTGGAGAGGACGGTCTCGAGCATGTCGTCGATGGCAAAGGGCAGGCACTTCAGTTCGAGCTTGCCGGCCTCGATTTTCGCGTGGTCCAGGAGCGTGTTGATCAAACCGACGAGGTGTTCGCTTTCGCGGAGGATGGTCTCAGCTAGCCCCTGGGCGGTCTGCAGGCTGTCGGCGGCCAGAATGCCTTCGGCAAAGCCGATCACCCCGTTGAGGGGCGTGCGGATTTCGTGCGAGACGTTGGCGAGGAACTGCGACTTCATGCGGCTGGCGCGTTCGGCGGAAGCCTTGGCCTCGCGGAGGCTCTTTTCGACGCTGCGGTGGGCGCTGATGTCGCGTGCCATCGCTTGGATGACGGGCGTCGGGCCGATGTGCGTCAGCGATGCTGTCAGTCGGACAGGAACGGTCTGGCCCTCGCCGACCGCGAAGTCGACCTCCTCGTCCAGGTGACCGCCGCCCTTTGTCGCGACCTTGACGGCCAGTTCGCAGTCGTGCGCTCGATCGCCGGGGTAGAGCGTTGCATGGGGCCGGCCGATGATGGCATAGCGCGTCCGCTGCAGGAGTTTTTCGGCGGTCTTGTTGCAGTTGATGATCGTGTCGGTGTCGGGGTTGATCCAGAAAATTGCGTCGGTGGCGTTCTCGAACGTCAGGCGGAATTTCTCGGCGCTTTCCTTGATAGCACGCTCGGTTTGTTTGAGGACCGTTACGTCCTCGGCAATCAGCGTATACCCCGTCCATTTGCCGACTTCGTTGCTCATCGGCATGATGATCCCGCGGACATACTGGCGGGGCAGGTCGGCCTGTTCCCACTCGATGATGTACTCGCCCTTGCCGTGCTCGGCGACGTCTTCGATCGCATCGTCTAGACCGACGACCTCCGCACCGCCCTGCGAGTGAACCTCGCTGATGTGGCAGGCCAGTGCCCGCTTGGCAGGGCAATGGAACATCCACTCGGCCGTTGGATTGTAGAGCATGACGTTGAAATCGAGGTCGAGGGCCACGATCGCGAATTCGGTCGCTGACAGCAGGATGTTCTCCAGCAGGCTCGTGGTGAACCGCAGGCGCATCTCGTCGGACGCGGCGGGTTGGTCGCTGCTGTCTTGGGGCATCGATACGAGATTGACGATTTGCTGTCTCATGACGCTCGCTTGCTTCCCTGGCGACCCTCTCCTTGGAGAGGTCGGCGGGTACACACTGACTGTGACGACCGGCTGCTGTGGCAGCGGCCGGGTTGCGCGGCGATCCGGAGATATAATCGTCGGTTGAGCAGGGGCGATTGAGCAGGCATTCGTGATCACGTGCGCAAGGATGGTGTGACGTCTGACGTCGACGGCCGGCGGCCGTTCCATCCGGCCGAATCGCATACCATCCTTCGCCCACGTTCCTGAATTGCCACGCCGTCCATATCGATAGGCATATGGCGAATGGCGCGGTGTGGCCGGAAGGTCATCCATAACCTGATGCACCAGACGAAATCAGGCGAACAATCACACAACCAACGGTGACTCGACGGATGAACACACTGATCCTCGATGATTCCGTCATGACTCGGACGATGATCATGAAGGACCTTCAGCCACGGAACTAACCGATTTCACCTCCACCGAGGTAGGCGACGGCGTGGACGGTCTGGATACTTCAGGACATGACGGCTGGTTCCAGGATCAGGCACCTGACAGAGCCGGTTGCGATGTGGCCAGAAGAGAAAACCGTGCCACGTCCGTATGGACGTGCGTGGCCGTCAGTCCTGCCGACAGGACACGTTCCTAGGACTGCTTGTCCTTTGGCCGGGCCGCTTTCTTGGTGTGCTTCTTCGCCGTTTTCTTGCTGCGTGACGTGGCGGTCTTCTTCGAGGCCTTTTTGCGATTCTTGCTCTTCTTGGTCTTCTTGGCCGCTTTTTTCCGCCGACCACTGACGACTTGCCGGACGGAGCGATCGGTCACGGCGTCCGTGCCGAGATCAAAGGCCTCATGGATGGTCCGCAGGGCCTTCTTACCTTGCTTTTGCTCGATCAGGCAGGAGATCTTGATTTCGCTGGTGGTGATGTTCTGGATGTTGACGTTCGCCTTGGCCAGCGACTCAAACATCCGCTCGGCCACGCCCGTGTGCGTTCGCATGCCGACGCCGACGGCCGACACCTTCGCAAGGTGATCTTCGTACAGGGCCGAGCAATCAAGTTCCTTACAGAGCTTGGCGACGACCTTGCGGCACTCGGGCAACTCAGCGAGGTCGACGGTGAAGCTGATGGTGGCCGTGCCGTCCGGCGCCGTGGTCTGGATGATATCGTCCACGACGACGTCATGGCTGGCGATTCTGTGGAAGACCTTCGCCGCGATGCCCGGCTGGTCGGGCGTGTTGCTCAGGGTCACGCGGGCGAGTTCGTCTTTGAGGGCCACGCCGCGGACGACGATGCGTTCCATGGATTCCGTCTCATGCACGATCAGGGTTCCTTTACGGTTATGTCCGGAGTTGCGAACGTGCAGCGGCACGTCGTATTTCTTGGCGAACTCGACGGCCCGGTGGTGCAACACGTTGGCACCGAGCGAGGCCAGTTCGAGCATTTCGTCGTAACTGATGGCTTCGACCTTGCGGGCGTTGGGCACGACGCGCGGGTCGGCCGTGAAAATACCGTCCACGTCCGTAAAGTTGTCGCACTCGTCGGCGCTTAGGGCGGCGGCAATGGCCACGAGTGTAACGTTGCTTCCCCCGCGGCCGAGGGTCGTGATGTGACCGTCGGTCGTTACGCCCTGGAAGCCGGCAACGATGACGATCCGCCCGGCGTCCAGGTGCTCATTGAGCCGCTGAACGTCAATGCTGCGGATGCGCGCCTTCGTGTGGGCCTCGTCGGTGACGATGCCGATCTGCCCACCGGTCATGCTGATGGCCTGGTGGCCCATCTGTTCGATCGCCATCGCCATCAGCGCGATGGTCACTTGCTCGCCGGCGACAAGGAGCTGGTCCATTTCGCGGTGGGGCGGAGCTTTGCTGATCTGCGAGGCCAGGTCGACCAGGCGGTCCGTTTCCTTGCCCATGGCCGAGACCACGACCGCGACGCGATGGCCCTTCTTGCGGGCGGTGACGGCGCGCGTGGCCGCGGCATGGATCTTCTCCACGTCAGCGACGCTGGTCCCGCCGAATTTCATCACAATGGTGTTCATGGATTCCTTCTGGATTCTTCCCGTCTGTCGGCGAGACACATCGGTTGCCCTCGCATTGCGTGCAACAGGTTAACGGAATCGTTCGAAAAGTCCACCCCTTTTGGTCGGTTGCCAGCGAATTGCGATCTTGGAATGGTGAGGTGGGGTTTCTCCTGACTTCAACACGCCGCTGAGAATCTGTCGTAAGTCCTTGTTTGACAAGGGGGGTGTTCCGGATTTGGGTGTCCGGGGCGTAGAATCGGCCATGTT
>JAAAOJ010000086.1 GCA_009908915.1 Planctomycetota bacterium | reverse complement strand
CCCTGCCGGGGCTGAACACCGGCAGGTCCTGGGCCAATGGAAGGTCTTCGCCGCCACCGAAACGTGTCGCACACCGCCGCCCCGCGGTGCAGCGAAACGGCTTGCAGGACGATCGTCGGGGGCGTAAAATTTCAGCCGGACGGGAATTGCGGGGCAGGTTCGTTGCCTCGTATATCAAAGCCCCGCGCCGGGCCCGACCAACGAAGCCGGGCCCAGCCGCGCTCGCGGGGCACCTTACTTTCGAACCAGGGTGGCGATCTCGACGCCGCTGTAGTTCTCCCGGCCGTAGACGGTCACGTAGTACCAGCCGGGTCTGGGTTTGGTCAGGCGGACGAGTTGCTCGGTGCTGTCATTGCGCGACCGCCAGCGGGCGTTCTGGCCGGCGGGGCGGCCCCGGTCGCAGTACAGGTCGATTCGACCGTCGCCGTCCTCGGTGCGGACACTGAGCATCTTGGCGCCCTTGGGGACCTTGAAACGAAACTGCCGGAGGCTGCCGCGCCGGCCGGAGAGGTGCTCGACCTTCGAGCCGTCGGGCTTGACGGTGGTGATAGCCGCCTGGCGATGGCGGCTGTCGCGACGGTCGCCGATTCGCACATCGCGGCAGCGGTCATGGCCGCATCGGCCCTGGCGGCAAAGGTCGCGGTCCGGCAAGGGCTGACGGCCTTGCCTCAAGTCGGGATGCGCCCGGACGGTCAGCAGGTATCGGCCCGTCTCGTCATCGTCCTCCGCCCGGACACGGATAGCGATCGCCCGCACGTCGTGGCCCGTAGCGATCAGCGCCCGTGCATCGCGCCGATCCACCTCGAAGTCCTTCAGTTTCCGGCGACGGTTGCGGGCGTCCAGGCCGTAGACGTCAACCTTCAGTTCGGTACTGACGCGTGCGAAGCTGGCGACATACGTACCGACACGCGGCGGGACGAACATCACGTAGTCCTGATCGTCCTCGGGGCGGATGCTTCGCAGCTGGGCCTCGCCCAGGCGAATGCGGCTGGGGCGGCGCATGCGGTCATCGTCTTCGTAGCGATCGCCGTTGCGGCGGTCATGGTCGTCGTCCCGGTTGCGGAGAATTCGGAAGACGTCGCTGACATCCAACAGCCGTCGGCCGTCGACGTCCACGATGCGGATGCGGGCGCGGTTGCTGGCCCAGCGGTCATTGCGGGGCAGTTTTACGAAATACTCGCCGAGGTCGGCGTTGATACGTTCCGGCAGGCCGTTGCGCCGCCACGTGCGGCCGTTGTCCAGCGAGAACTGGATCTGCACGTCGCGAACGTACGCGGCCGCCCGCCAGGTCACCACTTCCGTCTCGCCCAGCGTCCACGTGCTGCCCCGGCCGGGACGCGTCAGTTGCAGCCCACCGATATGGCCGGCGTTGTCATCGTCGTAGCCGCCGTCGATGTCGATACGCATCTCGGCATCGTCGAAGTCGCGGTAGGCGTAGATCGCCACGTACCACGTGCCGGCCGCGGGGTTGCGGACCTCGATCTGCTCGCGGTTGGCCCGGCCGACGCTGCGGTGCTCGTAGCGCTTGGGCGTCGGCTCGTAGCCCCGGGCGAGATAGAGGTCGGCATCGCCTCGCCCGCCGTCCATCCGCACAACGAGCCGGTCAGCGCCGCGCGGAACGTTCACGCGAAAGCCGAGCAACTCGCCGGCCTGGCCGCTCAGCCTGCGGACGGTCCGGCCGCCATGCAGCACGTCGCTGTCGCCGTCGTCCCGCCAGTCGTCGCGCCGGCCTCGCCCGTCGTGGGCAAGGCGCAGGTCCACGCCGTCGATATCCGTAAACGCGCGGACCGTCACGTACCACCAGCCTTCGCGCGGCTGACGGATGACGATCTGTTCGGCGGAGGTATTGCCGGTGCTCCGGCCGTCGAAGGCGACCTTGGCGGGCAACTCGCCGAAGCGGACGTACAGGTCGGCATCGCCCCTACCGCTGCCCGTGCGGATGTCGAGCGTATCGGCATCGCCGGGAACGTAGACGCGGTAGTGCAGTTCCTCGCCGCGGCGGGCGCGGAGGTTGTCCAGCCGCTCGCCGCAGGTCAATGGCCTAACCTGCGGCGCGTTGCGGTAGGTTGCCGCAGCCCGCCAGTTGATGACCTGGGCACCAGCCGTCGCCGCAAGCATCAAGATCAACACGCTGGGGAGAACTCGTGAAGTGAAGCGGATTGCGGTCGGTGCAGTCCTGTGAGACATAGTCATGCTCCTTGCGGTACTGAAGGCTTCTTTGAGCCCGTCGGACGGGCACGGTTGTTGTCGGCGTCGGTATGGTTCGAATGGGGATCTGCATGGTTACACCCGACTGGCTTTTCTGCATCCTTCGTTGCATCCATGATCGCGGCATGTATTGAGACACCCGGACCGCCGTCGAGGTTGGCAGAAAACTGACTGACCAGTCAGTCAGGGCCGAATACGTGTGAGTAAACTCTTATAAAGAAGTGGCTTGTGCTGCAATAAAGATTCAGAAAAGCCAGAAGTAACAGCGGATTTCCGGGCGGAATTGCCGTCAAGCGGCTGTGATCGGCGATGCCGTCTCACACGAACTCATTCGGGTCGTAATGCACGCAGATCATGCTCAGGCCTTCCGGCGGCGCGGTCGGTCCGGCCAGGGCGCGATCGGCGGCGGCCAGGATCGCGTCGACCCGTTCCGGCCCCCAATGGCCGCGGGCGATCTCCACCAGTGTGCCGACGATATTCCGCACCATGTTGTACAGGAATCCACTGCCCTGAACCGTGATGTGGATCAGCGGCCCGTCCTCGCTGACGGCGCAGCGGTAGACCGTGCGGACCGTCGTCAGGCGGGCGTCGCCGCTGGTGGCAAAGCCGGCGAAATCGTGCTCGCCAACGATACGCGTGGCGGCCTCCTGCATCCGCTCGATGTCCAGCGGCCGCCCGTAGTGCCACACCTGCCCCGCCCGCTCAGCGGGTCGCTGCGGACCGGCGTGGATGCAGTAGCGGTAGGTCTTGCCCACCGAAGAGAGGCTTGCCTGGAAGTCCGGATCGACGTCCGTGACGCTGCGGACGGTGATGTCCGCCGGCAGCCGGGCGTTCATCGCACGCCGCATGCCTTTGCACGGCACACGCGTGTTCGTGGTGGGAATGCTGGCGACCTGCCCCTCGGCGTGGACCCCTGCGTCGGTACGGCCGGCGCCGTGGGCGGTCAGCGAATGGCCGAGGATGCGCGTGGCGACGGCCTCGATGCGTTCCTGCACCGTGTCGATGCCGGCGGCCTGTCGCTGCCAGCCGTGATATGCCTGGCCGTTGTAGGCGATGACCAGCTTCAGATTGCGTGGGGGGCGCTGGCGTTGCATGGCCGACCAGTCTAACGTCTAGCAGCCCGTTCAGAAAGCTGTCGCTGCCGCGGCCGGGCCTTTTGCCTCGGCCTCGCGGACACGACCCATTTCTAAACGGACGGCTCGGCCGCCAACAGGGCTTACGCATCTAAATTCTTTTTCGGTGGGCCGAGGAGGACTTTGAGCCGGTAGTCGTTGTCCCAGCCGCCGTAGAGGCGTTTGGATTTGATGCTGGCCTTGAGCGTTGTCTCGGCTTTCAGAAGGTTCAGGGCGATCCGGGCCAGGCGCGAAGCATTTTCGGCGCCATGGCCGCTGTGGGTCCGCCGCTCGTCGTCGCCGACGCTGATGTCCAGCGACCAATGCAATCGGTTCTCCACCGACCAGTGCCCGCGAATGTAATTCAGCAGTTTCTCCGGATCGTCGGCCGACAGCGACGAGAGATAGTAATGGTCTTCGCAGGACGTCTCGCCGTCGACCGTTCGTTCACACCGCACACGGATCAGGCTGCGCAGGCCCTCCCACTTGTCCCGTTCGGGGAACCATTCCATGAAGCATTGCTCGAAGGCCTCGGGGTCCAGCAACGAGAAGACGCCGCGGAACGTGTCGTGGCTGGGGATGCCATTGGGCAGTTCGAGGAACGTGCGGAACCACTTCTCCTTGCACTGCCCGAAGAGTTCCATCTTCGTCCAGTCGTCGGCCCCGCAGATGGTGGCGCAGATGGCGATGACGAGGATATCGGTGAGGCCGTGTCGTTTGGTTCGATCCATGCGTGGGTCTTTCAGTTCGGCCAATGCGCAGCAGTCCGCGCGGTGCGTCAACGTCCATGTTGATGCTCCCTTCCAGCGAGCAGTCAAGTTGCTGGTGAGGCCTCACCGTCCAGTCAAAGGCATATACCCTATCGGACTATGGCCCTGACTTCCGCACTGGTCTGAAAAAGTGTTGTAAGTCCTTATTTTGCAGGAGCGGTGTTCCGGATTTGGGTGTCCCGCGCGTAAAATTGGGCCATGTTTGTGCGTCAGAAGCGGAATCGATCGGGCTCGGTCAGCGTTCAGGTCATTGACAAGACCAACGGCTATCGCGTGGTCAAGACGATGGGCTCGGCGAGGCGCCCTGAGGAGATTGAGCGTCTCGTTGAGCTTGGCAATCGGTTCATCGTCCGCCAGAGCAGGCAGTACTCGCTGTTCCCGACGGAGCAGCGGGACAACGCCGTCATTCTCGACTTCGTTGAGACGCTCGGCAATGCCTCGATCCGAACCATCGGGCCGGAGTTGATCTTCGGCAGACTCTTCGATGAGATCGGCTTCAATGCCATTCCCGAGAAGCTCTTTCGCGACATCGTGGTCACGAGGTTGGTGTATCCGACCAGCAAGCTCAAGACGGTCGATTATCTCTATCGCTACCGGGGCAAGACAGTTCACCCCGATCAAGTCTATCGCTTCCTGGATCGCCTCAACGAGCGCTATGCCCCACAGGCCCAGCAGATCGCCTACGAGCACTCCCGCAAGGTTCTCGGCCAGATCAGCGTGGTCTTCTACGACATGACGAGTCTGTACTTCGAGGCCGAAGACGAGGACGACCTGCGGCGGATCGGCTTCTCGAAGGACGGCAAGTTCCAGAACCCGCAGATCATGCTGGGCCTGCTGGTCGGCCAAGGCGGTTATCCGATCAGCTATGACATCTTTGAAGGCAACACCTTCGAGGGCAAGACGCTGATCCCGGTGTTGGAGCGGATTGCCCGGCAGTACGACGTCGGCCGACCGGTGGTGGTTGCCGATGCGGCGATGCTCAGCCACAGGAATCTCGCCGCACTGAGCCGGCAGGGCTATCCGTTCATCATCGCTGCCCGAATCCGCAACGAGACGCAGGCGGTGCAGGAGGCCATTCTCGCACGCTGCGGGGGATTGCAGAATGGTCAGTGCGTCGAGCTTGAGCACGAGCACGGCCGGCTGATCGTGGCCTACTCTGATCAACGGGCCAGGAAGGATGTCTACAACCGCGAGCGTGGTCTGCGTCGGCTCCGCAAGCGGATCGGCAGTGGCCGGCTAAGCAAAGAGCATCTGAACAATCGCGGGTACAACCGATTCCTCAAGCTCACCGGCGAGGCGACCGTGGAACTGGACGAAGCGAAGGTCGCCCAGGCCGCCCGATGGGACGGGCTGAAGGGCTACCTGACCAATACGCAGCTCTCGCCGGACGTGGTGATCGAGACCTACGGAGAGCTGTGGCAGATCGAACGGGCATTCCGGATCTCCAAGACGGACCTGCGGATCCGGCCGATGTACCACTACCGACGCCGACGGATCGAGGCCCACGTACTCGTGGCGTTCGTTGCCTACACGATCTACAAGGAACTGGAGCGACGCCTGGCGGAAGCGGGACTGACGATGAGCCCCAAGCGTGCAGCCGAACTGACCCAGACGATGTACGAAATGACCTTTCGCCTGCCGAATGATCCACAAGATCACCGGAAACTACTCCAAATGGACCCCGAGCAACAGGCTCTGTACGATCTGATCCACTGATCCGCTCCCGGGTGTCCCAATGCGGAAGTCAGGGGACGCATTCAACGCAAGGACTTCCCCGGTTCGACACCCCATCCGCCTACAGCGGACAACGCCAAGTTTACGCCGACACCACCACCGACCGGCGACGGCGACAACATTCCGTTTTAGCCGCCTTCCCGTATCCGTACCGCTCGCTATCGCCTACGCCGTTGTCATCCGCCGTGCTTGCCTTCCGCCGTCGGATAAAAGGGGACAGGCTACTTTTTCTTCCTGACTTCCGCACTGGTCTGAAAAAGTGTTGTAAGTCCTTATTTTGCAGGAGCGGTGTTCCGGATTTGGGTGTCCCGCGCGTAAAATTGGGCCATGTT